>NZ_CP118955.1:432500-1063750 GCF_029023785.1 Enterococcus faecium
CTTCTAGTGTATGGCTGGCAGCCCAGCCACATTGTGTTTCATTGCTTGCAGGTACTTCAGTAGCTTCAAGAACATCTTTCATTGTTGCTTCAAGAACATCTAAAATGTCTTCGTAGCTTTCATGATTCAATA
The DNA here is from genome assembly GCF_029023785.1 of Enterococcus faecium. Taxonomy (NCBI): domain Bacteria; kingdom Bacillati; phylum Bacillota; class Bacilli; order Lactobacillales; family Enterococcaceae; genus Enterococcus; species Enterococcus faecium. The sequence continues at coordinate 432,633 of NZ_CP118955.1, forward strand.
CAGTCAAGTAAAAGCCTGTTTGGCATCCCATTGGAGACCAGTCTACGATGTAATCTGCGTGATTGCGGATTAGTTCGGCAGTCAAGTGCTCAAGTGAATGTAGACTTGGCATGTCCATGTGTTCTTTATTTGGTTGTTTAAAGCGGACGTCGTATTTAATGATGACATCGCCATGCGCACCCGTTTTTCGATCAGCTACACGTACATAAGGTGCTTTGACTTTTGTATGGTCAAGATTAAAACTTTCGACATTCATTCTCATTTGTAAGACTCCTATCTGTTTGTTCATTCGTTTTGATGCTTTTCACTAAAGAATTATTTAGTGAAATTTACAAAAACGTCTTTCTACTTGATTCTAACACTTATCGTTTCCAAGGTGTAGCAATCTGAAATATTTTTTAGATTTTTCTGCTAAGTCGTTTATTGGGACTTCTAGTTCTTGATTCTGTCAAATGCCTGAGCTAAATCGTTTATGAGATCCTGACCATACTCAATTCCTACAGAAAGACGGATCAAGCCGTCCTTTATGCCAGCCTCTTCTCGTTTTTCTTTTGGAATAGACGCATGAGTCATGACAGAAGGAATTTCCACTAAACTTTCTACGCCACCTAAACTTTCTGCTAAAGTAAATAGTTGGAGTGATTCAACAAATGGAATAGCAGATTCTTCATTTTTTAAAGTAAAAGAAATCATTCCGCTAAAGCCGCTCATCTGCTGCTTAGCAACTCCATGGAGTTCATGATCGGGTAATCCTGGATAGTAGACCTTTTCTACTGCTGGATGAGAAAATAGAAAATCAGCTACCACAAAAGCATTTTTTTGATGTTCCTCCATACGAACACTTAGTGTCTTGATTCCGCGCTGAAGTAACCAGCTATCTTGGGGACCAAGTACGGCTCCGATAGCATTTTGGTAAAATCCGATCTGATCGGCTAGATCTTTATGGTTAGAAGTCACTAAACCAGCTACTACATCGCTGTGTCCGCCTAGATATTTGGTACCGCTATGGACAACGATATCAGAACCGAGATCTAAAGGTCTTTGAAAATAAGGAGTAGCAAATGTATTGTCAGCAATAACTATCAATCCATGTTGATGAGCCAGAGTGGCACTTTTTTCTAAATCAGTAATCTTTAGAAGCGGATTGCTAGGTGTTTCAAGATAAAGTGCTTTTGTATTGGGTTTGATGGATTGTTCTATTTTATCAAGATTACTCGTATCTATGATCGTGTACTCGAGACCATTTTTAGTAAGAACTTTGTCAAATAGACGGAATGTTCCTCCATAGACATCATCTCCTAATAAGATATGATCGCCAGCTTGAAAAAGAGAAAAAACGGCATGAATCCCAGAAAGACCAGAAGAAAAAGCGAATCCTCGAACACCGCCTTCCAAATCAGCAATCAGTTCTTCCAATGCAAAACGAGTAGGATTACCAGATCTTGAATATTCATATTGTTTAGGCTGGCCGACGCCATCTTGCCGATAAGTGGATGTTTGATAAATAGGTACACTGACAGCTCCTGTTGTGGGATCTTCACTGATGCCTCCGTGGATCAATTTTGTTTGAATGTGCATGTTTCTTTCCTCCTATAAGTAAATGTTTTTTGATAAATAGCGGTCTGCTGCGTCTGGAAAAATCGTAACGACACGATGACCAGGTGGTAAACGACGAATTTCTCTTAATGCTGCTGCAAAAGCCGCACCACTCGAACTTCCAACTAATAGTCCTTGTTCTCGTGCTAACTGCCTAGTATAGTTAAACCCTTCTACATCAGAGATTGTCTCGATCTGATTGATTGAAAGGGGAGAAAGAAACGGCGGAATGAATTCTACACCGATACCCTCAATTTCGTGAGGGGCTGGATCACCACCATTTAACACAGAGCCCTCTGGTTCTACACCGATTATTCGAATGTCGGGATATTTTTCTTTCAAAAAGGTAGAAGTTCCAGCAAAGGTTCCACCACTCCCAATTCCTGCTACAAAACTATGGATATTTTCTTTGATTTCATGAAAGATTTCTGGCCCTAACGTATGATAGTAAGCAGCAGGATTATCTTTATTTTCAAATTGAAGAGGCAGATAGCTGTTTGATATCTCCTCTGCAAGTTTTTTACTTTTGCTGATGGCACCGATGATTCCTTGCTCACTAGGAGAATGGATGATCTTTGCTCCCAATGCTTTCATCAATTGTTGTTTTTCTAAGCTAAACTTCTCTGGAACAACAAAAACCGTTCTTAATTTGTATGTGAGTGCGGCCAGAGCGATCCCAATTCCTGTATTTCCGGCAGTTGGTTCGATGATCGTCGTTTTTTCATTGATTTTTCCTTGGGCAAATCCTTCTTTGATCAAATAACTGCCCAATCTATCTTTGATACTTCCTCCAGGATTTAAATATTCTAGTTTTGCATAAATAGCAGAACCTTTAGGCATAGAATAGTGCTGATTGTCAAAGCGATAAAGCGGTGTGGAACCAATAGCTTCTGTAATTGTCGAGATAATCATGTGGGCCTCCTAAAAAAAGATAATAAAAAAAGGAGCTGACTATTAAATCAGCTCCTTGAAAGACATAGAGAAAAATTGAGTAGATAAAAAGATAAGTTACCTGGTACTCATTCTATGAAGGGCAATTAATAGACATGACAAATAGTATGCTGCTTTTATGCACCATACAACAGCAACGATTCAATTGTTTTTGGTTGCTGACTGTCATGTGTATCCCTCCAAGTAAAATTTTTATTAACGATAGCATGAAAAAAAATAAAAGTCAAAGGCTTGAAAGAAAAAAATATTTCGATAGCATCGTTTACCCGTGTTTATTTTTCTGACAAATAGGCATGAGACCTTAAAAGATAGAGAATACTCTAGTTTTCTGGCCGGTTGTCTGATACAATAAAGTTGATTATGATAAAGAAAAGAAGGAGCAAAAATAATGATCTCAGCAAGTGATTTAAGAGCCGGTATGACTTTCGTACAAGACGGCAAACTGATTAAAGTTCTGGATGCAAGCCACCATAAACCTGGTAAAGGAAATACAGTTATGCGTATGAAACTGAAAGATGTCCGTTCAGGTGCAACATACGACACAACGTTCAGACCAGAAGAAAAATTTGAAAAAGCACATATCGACACAAAACCTGTACAATATTTGTACACGATGGATGATACAGCTTTCTTCATGGATTTGGAAACATATGAGCAATATGAAATTCCTGTAGAAACAGTAGAAGAAGAAATGAAATATATCCTAGAAAACATGGAAGTAAAAATCCAATTTTTCGGTAGCGAAGTCATCGGCGTTCAATTACCAACAACTGTCGTATTACGTGTTGTGGAAACACAACCTTCCATCAAAGGTGCAACAGTCACTGGTTCAGGTAAGCCAGCGACAATGGAAACTGGCTTAGTAGTCAATGTTCCTGACTTCATCGAAACAGATGAATTGTTGGAAATCAATACAGCAGAAGGTTCTTATGTAAAACGTGCGTCAAAATAATTCGCTAACGGATTGATAAGAATTTGAAAACAGAGCTTGACCTCTTGAAAGGCAGATCATCGGATCTGCCTTTCAAGAGGTTTTTTGTGGAATCAGCAAATTGAAAAATAAAAAAGTATTTGATTTTATTTATATTTTGAAAGATGAATGGCAAAAGCTAGAGAAAGAAGAAACTGCACTTATTTATGAAGAAATTGAAATGATTCATAAAATTGAAAATATCCGAACTATTCCGAACTATATTGAAGCGAAAATATTTTTTCATCACTAAATAGTGTTGAATTTATGTTTTTATGTATAAATAGCTTCTAATAGTTCGGGTATTTTGTTTTTATAACCATTTTTATTCTTATTTTTAAAAAAATATTTCGAAATATACTAGACAATTCAGAAAATTTTGTTTAATATTATTCCAATAAAATTCAAATCTTTATCAAATGAAATTCCAATAAAAACGGAAAAAAAGTGAAAAGAGGAATGAAAAAATGACAGAATTGATAATTGGCGGAGTCACAGCAAGCACATTGGCAGAAAAGTATAAGACACCTCTGTATGTGTATGATGAAGAAAAGATGAGACAAACGATGCTGTCATTCAAGCGAGGCTTTGTATCGAAACGTTTTGATACAAAAGTGCTTTACGCCTCTAAAGCATTCCAAACGATTGAGATGCTGCATTTAGTTCGTGAATATGGATTCGGGCTAGATGTTGTCAGTGGTGGGGAAATCTATACCGCTTTGCAAGCTGATTTTCCTAGAGATACTATCTACTTCCATGGTAACAACAAGACGCCAGAGGAACTGATCTATGCACTTGAAAATGATTTGTTGCATATTGTTGCCGATAATTTGATGGAAGTTGAATTATTAGCAGAATTAAGCCAACGCTATTTAAAAAAAATCTGTATCATGCTTCGGTTGAATGTCGGAGTAGAAGCACATACTCATGAATATATCGTCACTGCGCATATTGATTCAAAATTCGGCATGAGCTATGAAAGTAAAGAGTGCCAACAAGCCCTTCAGTTGATAAAAGAAAGCAGCTATCTAGAGTTAGAAGGATTTCATGCTCATATCGGGTCACAAATTTTTGATGTTACTGCTTGGTTAGCTGAAATCGACAAATTGACGAATTACTTAACCGATTTTGACCAACCTCTTTCCTTGAATCTTGGCGGAGGGTTTGGGATTCGTTATACACAAAATGATCAGCCGATCCCAGTCGAAGAGGCACTAAAAAAACTGATTGAATATACGGAAGAAGCTTTGGAAAAACGAAAACTGACCATTCGTCAATTACTGATCGAACCGGGTAGAAGTATTGTTGGAGAAGCTGGTACAACACTATACACGATTGGTTTCATCAAAAAGACACCACATAAAAAATATTACTTTGTAGATGGCGGGATGACAGATAATATCCGTCCAGCTCTGTATCAGGCAGAATACGATTGTGATTTAGCAGCAAAACTGTCGGAAGAAAAAACAGAGAAAGTGACGATTGCAGGAAAAATGTGTGAATCAGGCGATGTGGTAATTAAAGAAGCTTATTTGCCGAAAGCAGAATCGGGTGATCTTTTAGCTGTTTATTCCACGGGAGCTTATGGATACTCGATGAGCAGCAACTACAATCGAGCGACACGACCAGCAGTTGTTTTTGTCAATAATGGCCAATCAAGACTGATTGTTCGCAGACAAGCATTTTCTGATCTACTAAGGGGGGAAGTTTCCTATGATCCTTCATAAATATAATGGCTGCGGAAATGATTTTATCTTATTAGATTACGCAGAAGACACAGATTATAGTCAATTAGCCGCTTCTTTATGCACAAAAGAAAAATATGATACAGACGGATTGATCGCCGTAAAAATCGATCCGTTGGAAATGATCTATTACAACAAAGATGGCAGCCGCGCGCCGATGTGCGGAAATGGCATTCGCTGTTTTGCTCGATACGTAAATGATCAGAACATGATGAATGAACAGGAATTCAACGTAGAGACATTAGCAGGCACAAGAAAAATTACGGTGTTGGATCCCTCACCTTTTTATTGCAGCGTAGATATGGGAGTGCCAGATGATTCTCCGGAAAAAATCAAAGCTAATCAAACTTATCCAATAAAAAACCAGGAAATAGAGATCAATGGTGAAAAAGTAACGATCACTAGTTTATTTTTAGGAACGATTCATACCGTTGTTTTTGTTGAAAATGCGCGTGAGGAAGTCTGGAGAAAAAGAGGTGAACTGATCTGTCATCATCCTTTGTTCAAAGAAAAAACCAATGTCAACTTTGTAGAAGTAGTCAATGAACAAGAATTGATCGTCCGTACCTATGAAAGAGGAGTAGGTTGGACACTTGCTTGCGGTACAGGTTGCTGTGCCTCTTATGTGGTTGCTAAGGAAACTGGGAAAATTTCAGCAGATCAGGTAGTTGTTCACTTGGAACAAGGAGACTTGATGATCTCTGGTGAGGATGCGATACAAATGGCTGGCCCAGCAGTTCATGAATGGACAAGAATATTGGAGGAATGAAGATGATAAAAGGTTCGATCGTGGCGCTGATCACGCCGATGAATGAAGAGGGATCAGTAGATTATGCTGGTTTGGAAAAATTGATCCAATTCCATTTAGATGAACAAACAGATGGATTATTAGTTTTAGGTACAACAGGAGAATCTTCTACGCTCACACAATCTGAGGAGGAGCAGATCCTTCAACTGACAGTAAAGAAAGTGGCTGGCCGTGTGCCGGTGATTGCAGGAGCTGGAACGAATAATACGAAAGAAACGATTGAAAAAGCGAAGCATTTTGCTTCTTTGGGGGCAGACGCACTTTTGGTCATCACCCCTTACTACAACAAAACAAGTGATGCAGGACTAGCTGCTCATTTTACAGCAATTGCAGAAGCCTCACCGATTCCGCTTATTTTGTATAATGTTCCTTCTAGAACAGGCATGTCGATTCCAATCCATGTATTAGTAAATTTAGCAGAACATCCTAATATCATTGGTTTGAAAGAAGCCTCAGGAGATATGGCTTATGTGATGGATGCCGCTCGGTTGATTGGAGAAGAATTCTTCCTTTACAGTGGAAATGATGATTTGATCCTACCAGTAATGAGTGTAGGAGGAAGCGGTGTAATAAGTGTATGGGCGAATATCCAACCTAAAATAGTCCATGAATTAGTAAAAGATACGCAGGACGGAAGATGGCAGCAAGCAAAAGAAAAGCAATTAAATGCACTTGAACTGATCCATGCCTTGTTCAGTGAGACCAATCCTATTCCTGTCAAAGCAGCCATGTCATTATTAGACTTACCTTCCGGACCTCTACGCCTGCCTTTAGTTTCTCTTTCAAAAGAGAAAAAGAAACAATTAGCTCAGCTTTTGTTAAAAGAAAGGACGGTTGAAAAATGAAAATCGGACTGATTGGCAGTGGACAGATGGGAAATAGAGTCGAAGAAGTTGCACAAGAAAGAGGAGATACGGTCCTTCTTTTACGGACGGCACCTAAAGAAGCAACTACGCTTGCTTTTACGGAACTGCCAGAACTGCTTATTGATTTTTCTCATCCAGATAATTTAGAGAAAATCCTTTCGTATAGCTTATCATATCAACTTCCGTTAGTCATTGGCACGACAGGTTATACACAATCACAGTTCCAAGAAATAAAAGAACATGCCAAACATGTACCTGTGATGTATAGTGCTAATTTTTCGTTCGGCATCATGGTGATGAATCAACTAATCAAGCAAGCAGCTGCAATGTTGCAAGGCTGGCAGATCGAACTGATTGAAAAACATCATAGTCGTAAAAAAGATGCACCATCTGGTACTGCAAATATGCTGCTTCAAACAATCCAAGAAGTGCAAAAGCTGCAGCCCGTATACAACTGGCAAGGGAAAAAAAGAGAAGAAAACCAAATTGGTGTACACAGTATTCGTGCAGGTTCTTTACCTGGTGAACATGATGTATTGTTTGCTGCTACTGATGAAATATTTACGATCAAACATGAATCTTTTTCTAATCGAATCTTTGCTGCAGGCGCAGTAGAAGCAGCGGACTGGTTGAAAGATCAGTCACCAGGTTATTACAAATTAGAAGATTTATTAATGGACAAAGGGGTGTAAAAAACGTGGAAGCTCAAGAAATCATCCGCTACATTCAAACGGCATCTAAAAAGACGCCTGTGAAAGTCTATCTGAATGTAACCGAGCCAATCGAATTTAAAGAAAGTAAAGTTTTTGGTGAAGGAAGCAGCTTCGTTGTTTTTGGTGACTATGAGACGATTGCTCCGGTTTTAGAAGCTGAATCAGAAAAAATCATTGAAATCGAAATCGAAACTGCTGCAAGATACAGCGCAGTTCCTTTGCTAGATATTAAAAAAATTAATGCTCGTATCGAACCAGGTGCTATTATCAGAGATCAAGTGTCAATCGGCAACAATGCCGTGATCATGATGGGAGCGATTATCAATATTGGTGCAGTAATCGGTGAAAACACGATGATTGATATGGGTGCTGTCTTAGGTGGACGAGCGACAGTGGGCAAAAACTGCCATATTGGTGCAGGAGCTGTCTTAGCAGGTGTGATCGAACCAGCATCGGCCAAACCGGTTATCGTAGAAGACGGCGTACTGGTAGGTGCGAATGCAGTGATTGTTGAAGGTGTCCATATCGGAAAAGATGCAGTCGTGGCAGCAGGAGCAGTGGTTTTAGAAGATGTGGCAGCAGAAACTGTTGTCGGTGGAATACCTGCACGTGTATTAAAAATAAGTGATGATCAGACAAAAGAAAATACAGCATTGATTGCTGCGTTACGCGAATTATAGAGGAGATGGAGAAAAATGCGCGAAATAGATACCTGTATTGTGGGGGCAACCGGATTAGTCGGCCAAACGATGCTCAAAGTGTTAGAAGAATATGATTTTCCAGTAGGACGATTGAAATTATTAGCTTCAAAACGTTCAGCCGGTAAAGTTTGTGTATTCAAGAAAAAGAAACACACTGTACAGGAATTGACAGAAACTTCATTTGAAGGATATGATTTAGCGCTATTTTCTGCAGGTGCTTCTGTATCCAAAGAGTTTGCGCCAATCGCACGAAGTCAGGGACTATTTGTCATAGATAATTCCTCAGCATGGCGGGAAGATTCGGATATTCCATTAATCGTTCCAGAGGTCAATCTGGAAGACTATACATTGAATCGGCTGATTGCAAATCCAAATTGTTCAACCATTCAAGCGGTACTTCCGCTTAAAGCTTTACAAGAAGCCTTTGGTATCCAGCGAGTCAATTATTCGACCTATCAAGCAGTTTCTGGTTCCGGGCAAAAAGGCATTGAAGATCTTCATCGTACGCAAAATGACGAGGAACCAGTTTTGTATCCTTATAATATTAGCCAAACGGTGATTCCGGAAATCGATCAGCCTTTGGAAAATGGGTATACAAAAGAAGAACAGAAAATGATAAATGAGACCCGTAAGATTCTGCATCAGCCTGCTTTGCCAGTATCAGCAACCTGCGTACGTGTGCCAATCGAAAATGGACATGGAGTCTCTGTGGCAGTTCAACTGCAAAAAGAGTTTACGACGGAAGAAATTAGAGAGTGTCTCAGCCAGTTTCCAGGGATTCAATTAGAAGATGATCTAGCAGCACATAAATATCCGACGAGCATTCTTGCTAGAGGAACAGATATGGTTTATGTTGGGAGGATCAGAAAAGACACTTCTTTAGAGAACGGATTGTTGTTCTATACGACTGCCGATAACATACGCAAAGGAGCCGCTGCGAATGCCGTACAGATTGCTGCAGCTTTAATGCAGAAAATAGCGGAGGTGGCAAGATGAGTAATACGCTGAAAGTAGCGAAATTCGGCGGAACATCGATGTCTCATGAAGAGCAATTCAAAAAAGTCCGTACAATTGTTCTTTCAGATCCCAATCGCCAAGTGATCGTTGTTTCTGCTTTAGGCAAACGTACGTCAGATGATGACAAAGTAACAGACTTACTTTATTTGATTTATGCTTACCTTCAGCATCATGTTGATTGGACACCCCTTTGGAAAAGGATTTGTGATCGTTTCATTCAAGTAAGAGATGTTCTTGCCCTGCAGTTACCTATTGAAGATGAACTAGCACGCATACAGAAACAACTGGAAGACGAAAAGATAACTGAAGATTATTTAGTAAGTAGAGGTGAATATCTGACTGCTCAACTGATGGCTGAGTATCTTGGTTACCAGTTTATTGACGCAAAAGACCTGATTTTCTTTGACTATGATGGGAAAATCGATCAGGAAAAAACAGCACAGGAAATCACAAAAGCATTTAAAAGATATCCGAAAATGGTTGTTCCAGGGTTTTACGGGGCGAACCCTGCAGGAAAAGAAAAATTATTGGGCCGTGGGGGAAGCGACATTACCGGCGCGATACTGGCGAAGATGTTGCAAGCGGAAAGTTATGAGAATTGGACGGATGTTTCAGGAATCATGATGGCTGATCCGCGAATCATCGATCATCCTAAAATCATCGAGGAAATCTCTTTTAGAGAACTGAGAGAGATGGCTTATATGGGGGCTAACGTTCTTCATGAAGCAGCTGTTTTCCCAGTTCAAGAGGCTGATATCCCCATCCAAATAAAAAATACCAATGATCCTTTCGCTCAAGGGACAAAAATATCGAATCACGAAATAGAAAAGGAAAATGGACTGACAGGAATAGCTGGACGCAAGGATTTTCTTTCCATCACTTTATTCAAACGTCATATGTCCGATGAAATCGGGTTTATCTGGAAAGCAATGAGCATTTTTGCTAAACATGAGATATCAATCGAACATATTCCTTCAGGGATCGACAATATCGGAGTGATCGTCTCAGCAGAAGCGATTGCCGATAAGTTATTTCTCATCACGAAAGAATTAAAAGAAACACTTGGCGTGGAAGAAATCGTCGTGATCGAAGACTTAGCTTTGATCTCTGTCGTTGGGGGTCCGCATAAAGAATTGATTGGATTATCTGGGAAAGTGTTATCGATATTGAACAAATTAGAAATTCGCACATCGATCTTATCACAAGGAGCACAGGAGTTGAATCTGATCATCGGTGTACCGAATAATCAATATGAAACAGTAGTGAAGGGTATCTATGAAGGGATGGTGAATACGGATGCTGAAAGAATATCGAATGGCACTCCATCAAATTCCTGAAATCGGGTTTCATGAATTCAAGACAAAAAAATATTTATATGAACAAGTAAAAAACAGCGGGGCCGTTATCCATGAAATCGGCGAAACAGGACTACTCCTTTATTTTGATAATCAGCAAGAAGAAACGATTGCTTTTCGAACAGATATCGATGCACTGCCAGTCAAAGAAGAAACGAATCTCTCTTTTGCTTCTAAGCATGAAGGTTATATGCATGCATGTGGTCATGACGGACATATGGCGATGCTTTTAGGGTTGACTGACTTTATAACTAAACACATTGAGGATCTTATTTATAATGTAGTACTGATCTATCAGCCATCAGAAGAAATTTCCGGTGGCGCACAAAGCGTTATTCAGTCAGGATTGTTGGATAAATATGAAGTACAAGCAATATTTGGCTTTCATCTATGGCCTGGACTAGCTAAGGGAGAAGTTTTCTCTCGACCAGGACCTTTGATGGCACAAAGCAGTGAAACAGACATTATCATTAAAGGCCAGTCTGCACATATTGCTTCTAGTGAAAAAGGAATCGATAGTCTGGAGGCAGCTGTACGATTTTTGAAGAATGTTTATGATTTTGACCGGCAATTACCGGCAGAGTGGAATCATCTAATGAAATTTGGCCAAATCCAAGGTGGAACGATCCGAAATGTTTTAGCTGGAGAAGTTATTGTATCCGGAAGTATCCGTTCTTACAGTTCAGATATGCAAAATTATTTGAAGAGGGGATTAGACCATTTAGCAGAACAGTTTCACTCTACAGCTACTATTTCTTTTCGCTATAATGACGGCTATCCAGCTGTAATCAACCATAGAGGCTTATATGCAGCACTGTTAGATTCAAACAAACTACATGAATTAGATGCTCCAGTTCTTCAAGCCGAAGATTTTGGCATATATACGCAACAATATCCATGTGTATTTTTCTTTTTAGGTGTCGGTGATACCCCTGCTTTACATGATCCGACGTTCGATTTTGATATGGATGTTTTAGAAAATGGTGTAGAATGGTACAAAACGATTCTTTTTACAGAAAATCTTCTTGTAAAAATCGATAGCAGTTCAAAAGAGGAGCGAGTAAATAATGATGAATTTATCCAATCGATTTAGTCCTAGGCTTTCTAGAATAGAAGTATCAAAAATACGACAATTCGATCAGCAAATATCGTCGATACCAGATGTGATCAAACTCACCCTGGGAGAACCGGATTTTCCAACTCCTGAACATGTCAAGCAAGCAGGAATAGCAGCGATTGAAGAAGACTTTTCTCACTATACCGGAATGAGAGGATTAGAGGAACTGCGGGAAGCGGCTTGTATATTTCAGCAACAGCGTTATGGATTAACTTATGATCCGCAAACGGAAGTTTTGACGACAGTTGGTGCAACGGAAGCGATTGCCTCTGCGTTGTTATCTGTTTTGGAAGAAGGAGACAAGGTTCTTATTCCAGCGCCTGCTTATTCAGGATATCAGCCATTAGTGGAACTAGCTGGTGCTGAATTGATCCCGATAGATACTTCTGACACAGGGTTTGTCTGTCAGCCGGAACAATTTGAACGAGCATTTGAACAATATGGATCAGCTGTCAAAGCAGTCATTTTAAACTATCCTAACAATCCTACTGGGACGACATTGTCTGCAAAACAATTGAAAGCAATCGCTGAGGTTTTAAAAAAATATCCGGTATTTGTTATAAGTGATGAAGTATATGCTGAATTGACTTATAGTGGAACGCATATGTCCATAGCTACTTATCTTCCAGAACAAACAATCGTGATAAGCGGGTTATCCAAGTCACATGCGATGACTGGTTGGCGAGTGGGCTTTATTTTTGCTCAAAAAGCCCTTATTGACGAACTAATTAAAGTCCATCAATATCTGGTGACTGCCGCTACAACGATGTCGCAAAAAGCTGCGGCTGAAGCGCTAATAAATGGGGTGAAAGATAGCGAGAATATGAAAGAGCAATATCAAACACGAAGAGACTATCTGGTCCAGCAATTGGCGCCTTTAGGATTTGAAGTGACCCAGCCAAACGGTGCATTTTACTTGTTTTGCAAACTCCCAGCTGCCATTCAAACTGACTCTTGGCAGTTTTGTGTAGAATTAGCGGAACAGGCAAAAGTTGCGTGTATCCCAGGAATTGCATTTGGCCCAGAAGGAGAAGGTTATATCCGGATTTCTTATGCTAGCAGCATGGAAAAATTACATGAGGCCTGCAAACGGATCAAAGACTTTTTAACAGAACAGTGATTCATAGATTTTATCAAAAAAACAATCGTTAATTTTGCGGTATATTCTGCAAGGAGACGATTGTTTTTTAAATTTAGTTCAAATGAACGCGTTTCTTTTGATTCATAACTAATGTAATGTTAAGTTTAAATTGTTTAGAATGATTTTAAAAGAATATTCAAGGAGGTTTCATCAATGGAAAAAATCAAAGTTGTCATTGTAGGTGCATCTCATGGAGGGCATCAATCGATCTTGGAACTATTGACACGATACGGTGAAAATGTAGATATCACGCTATTTGAAGCAGGAGACTATATTTCCTTCATGTCATGTGGTATGGAGCTGTATTTAGAAGACAAGGTAACAGATGTAAATGATGTACGTAATTTCAGACCAGAAAACTTTCCGCAATCCAATGTTCATATTTTAAATAATCACGAAGTAAAAACGATCGATGCCGATAAAAAAACAGTAACGGTTACTAGCGCATCAGATAACGAAACAAAAGAATATCCTTATGACAAATTGATTTTGAGTTCTGGTGTCAAACCAAACAATCTGCCAGTACCAGGAGCAGATCTAGAAAATGTCTACTTGATGCGTGGATACAATTGGGCAACCAAAATCAAAGAAAAATTAAATGATCCGGCTATTAAAAAAATCGCTGTCGTAGGTGCGGGTTACATTGGGATCGAAGCAGCAGAAGCAAGCCGAAAAGCTGGGAAAGAAGTCGTATTGCTTGATGTGATCGATAGACCTTTAGGCACTTATTTAGATGCTGAGATGACAGATATTTTAGAACAACACCTAAATGAAAACGGTATTGAAGTTTTGACAAATGCAAAAATCGAAGCTTTTACTGGTAACGGAAAAGTTGAGGCAATCAAAACAAGTGAAAAAGAAATCCCAGCAGATCTAGTCATTCAAGCTGCCGGTGTGAAGGCAAATACAGAATGGTTAAAAGGGATCGTCGACTTAGATGAACGTGGCTGGATCCAAACAAATGAATACTTGCAAACGAATCTTCCAGATGTGTATGCAGTAGGAGATGCTACACTTGCTTATTCTATCCCAGCACGCAAAAAAATGCCGATCGCTTTAGCGACTGTTGCACGTAGAGAAGCACGTTATGTAGTAAAACATCTTTTTGAAGAAGTACCAAACAAACCGTTCGGCGGAGTCGTAGGTTCCTCTGCATTAAGTGTCTTTGACTATCATTTTGCAGCAAGCGGATTGAATAGCTTTACAGCAGCAAAAGCAGGAGTAGATGTACGAGTGTCTTATTATGAAGATACGTTACGACCAAAATATGTACCAGAAGAACAAGGAAATCCAAAAGTGTCCATCCAATTATTCTCGGATCCAATGACCCATCAATTGCTAGGAGGAGCAGTATTATCTACCTATGATGTTACAGGTCAAGGAAATGTATTGGCACTAGCGATCCAAAACAAACTGACTTTAGAAGAACTAGCAGAAGCTGACTTCTTCTTCCAGCCAGGCTTTGACCGACAATGGAGCATGTTGAATCTAGCCGCTCAACAAGCGTTAGGAGAAGAACCATTTGTAGAATAAGAAAACGAAATATTTGAAAAGAGGTTGTGAAAAAGCTGCCTTGCATCAAGTAATAAGAACAGCCAAGTAAAAACAGCTTCTTATGTTTTTAACTTGGCTGGACTTATTACCGCAGATGCAAGCTTTTGAACACCGTTTATTTTCAAAAAAGGGACTGTGACACGATTTGTGTACCGACCCCCAAAAGTTAGACCAAAAAATCTAACTTTTGGAGGTCGGTATTTTTTATGGTTAAATATACTTTTGAACTTAAATTAAAGATCGTTCATGATTATTTGGATGGCAAAGGCGATTGGACCGTAAAAATCCAGATCAAGAGATTGAAGCGGAAATGCTTAAAATTCGGGAGAAGCACAAGGATTATGGCTGTTTACGGATGACCAATGAACTAAGAAACCGCGGTTTCTCTATCAATAAAAAGAAAGTTCAGCGCTTGATCAAGAAGCTAGGAATAAAAGTAACGGCATACACGCGTAAATCACGTCGCTACAATTCTTATCGAGGAAAAGTTGGAGCAGTAGCCAAAAATCGGATCCATCGTCGTTTCTACACCAGTATCTGCCATCAGAAAATCACGACGGATACAACTGAATTTAAATACCATGAAGTGGATGCCAAAGGCATTATCCGTCAAAAGAAATTGTATCTAGATCCTTTTATGGATATGTTCAATAGTGAGATTTTATCCTATCGTATCTCTGAAAAGCCCAATGCATTAGCGGTAATGGAAGGTTTGGAGGAAGCTATCCAGACCACTAACGATTGTCCCTATCGTCGTACGTTTCACTCAGATCAAGGTTGGGCGTATCAAATGAAAGCTTATAGAAACAAATTGAAGGAGTACAAAATCTTTCAAAGCATGTCTCGGAAAGGGAACTGCTTAGATAATTCACTTATGGAGAATTTTTTTGGCTTATTAAAACAAGAGATTTTTCACGGGAAAGTTTATAACTGTTTCGAGGAATTAAAATCAGCCATCGATAGCTATATCTATTACTACAATAATGAACGGATAAAACAGAAATTAAACTGGCAAAGTCTCGTCCAATTTCGTAAAACAACCGTAACGGTTGTGTAAAAATATCATTTTAGAGCATAAAAAAAAGGAGTGGATTTCTCCACTCCAAAAAAGTCTAACTTTTGGGGGTCACTACAGTGTCACAGTCCTTTTTTTAGTAAAAGGATACATTTCTTCCTTGTATATTCCATGCGTGTTCGTGAGAAAGCATATATAATTTAATTAACAGATAGTTAGGGGGAGAAAAAATGATTTTTTCAATTACAATGAAACTGGTGTTCGGGTTGATCGGTTTATTATTAGTGGTACGTTTGCTTGGGAAGAAATCCATGTCAGAAATCACACCGTTTGATTTAGTCTATACGCTTGTTTTAGGTGGGATCTTAGAAGAATCAACCTATGATGACAATGTCCATGTAGGGCATGTCCTACATGGACATTGCGCTTTGGGCAGTAATGATTTATGGTATCGAACGTATCGTCCAAAAAAATGAAAAGGTCAATCGTTGGGTCAAAGGCGAGCCATCTGTTCTAATCAAAGACGGCGTCATCAACATGACAGAGTTGACAAATAACCATATCGAGATGGAGCAGTTGCGAGCAATCTTAAGACAGCAAGAATGCTTTTCTCTTGAAAATGCCAAACATGTTATCCTAGAGAATGCCGGTCAAATGAGTGTATTGAAAAAATCAGATGAAGACAAAGCTTTATCGATCCTGCTTGTAGATGAAGGGCAAATTCAGCATAAAGTGCTTCAGTCCAATCAATTGACTGAAGCATGGCTTATGGAGAACTTGAAGAAAGAAGGCTATGCAGATGTAAAACAGCTGATTTATGTTGAATGGTCAGAAGAAAAAGGGCTCTACATACTAAATAAAGAAGACGTCATGCATGAATCTTACCGAATAGATGGATAGATAGACAGAGGTTGTGAAATCAGCGCCTTGGCTTGTTACTCAAAACTAAGCGACTTTTTCACAACCTCTGATATCTAATATACGTTGTTCCAGAAGTTGCTTCTTCGAAAAATAAGCCAAAATTCCACAAAAATTTAAGAAGCAATTTTCGAAAAATCCTTTCTTATTTTTTGAAGTTGATCACTTCTGTCACAACCTCTCATGTCACAAA
This sequence comes from Enterococcus faecium, assembly GCF_029023785.1. Lineage (NCBI taxonomy): Bacteria > Bacillati > Bacillota > Bacilli > Lactobacillales > Enterococcaceae > Enterococcus > Enterococcus faecium. Next base: position 449,293 of record NZ_CP118955.1, read on the forward strand.
CCATTTTTTTGTTTCCTTTAACTCAATATACCGTACGTCTTCCCACAATATCGGCTGATGGTCAATCATAAAGTAATCTTCATAGGCTTCACCAATGAAGTGCCCTTCGACCTCATCCAAGAGTCTTCCAAATTCATCTTTTAAATTGAGCTGAATGATTACTGCTTTACGAGATAAAAAGGCTTCTGTCAGTATACTATCGATTTCTTGCAATGTCATTTGTTGTTTAGGAAGAGGCTGTTTGCGTGCTTCTTCTTCATTTTTTTTGATACCGTTGACTAGTTCTTCCATCGCAAAAGCAGTCCCCCATTTTAATCCAAATGGCCGATCTCGATACTCGTTATAGTCAATGAATTTTTTTGCTGTCCGTCTCATCTTTTCCACCTTCTAATCCACTCATACCACCTGCATGCCCGCCAACGAGAGAACTACGTGCGATGGCGCGTCCTCCTTGCAAGAGACTATGCGCATGGATGATTGATTGAAAGCCGTATTTTTTTCTAATCGTATCGACAACAAAATCAACTTTCGCTTCATTTATCTGCTTTTCAGGATCTTCAAAAAGGTTAAGCTGTAAACCTGTCGCGTATACGAGGTCGGAACAGTTCACGCCTACACGCCGAATATCCTGGTAGTGGTAATGCTGGTGGAAAATGGTCAATAAAGCATCTGCTAGATCTCTGCTAGCATTTGTCGCTTCGATTTTCATTTGCTGGTGAAACCCGGTCTTGCCATTTGGATCAAGATAGCCTAAAGAGTATCCTACCCATAAGCTGACTACTTGTGTTTTTGCTGCAGATCGTCTCAAGCGAGTGCCGACTTGGTCGGCCATTTCTTTGATAACGATCTCGATTTCTTCTCGTCTTGTATAATCTCTATCTAGGATTTGACTATTTCCGATACTTTTTGATTTTGGTGTATATTCTTGTCCCAAAAAACTTCGATCGATGCCCCAAGCATGGGCATAAAGCTGAGTACCGATGACCCCTAGCTTGCTTTTCAAGTGATAATAATCCGCGTGAGCTAAATCATAAACAGAATGTATACCCATTTGTTTCAGACGTTTTGCTGTTCGTTTGCCGATTCCCCAAAAGTCAGTGATATCTGAGATTTTCCATAACTTTTCTGGTACATCTTCATAACGCCATTCAGCAAACATTTGCTTTCCGTCTTTTGAGCCATTGTCTAAGGCTAGTTTAGCAAGTAGCGGGTTATCGCCAATTCCTATAGTCGTGTAGATTCCGGTCTGCTCAAACACATCTTTATGGATCAGTTTAGCCATGTCGTACGCATTTGTTTTACCAAAGAGTGCCATGCTATTTGTTACATCAAGGAAGCTTTCATCGACGGAATAGACATGATGGTTCGCTTCGTCTGCATATTTTTTATAGATAGAATTGATTTCTCTGTTCTTTTCCATATAATAGGCCATCCTTGGGGCAACAATATATAAATCACTTGGATAGGGGAAGGGAAGATCTCTGGCACGGCTGATATTGGTGATGCCGTAAGCTTTTTTTGCTGCAGGACTGGAAGCCAAGATTAATCCGCTACCCCGTGTTTCTGTCGAATCGGACGGATAGGACATGACTACTAATTTAGTTGTAAGGGGATCAAGATCCTTTTCAACGCACTCTACGGAGGCGTAAAAAGATTTGCAGTCAATACATAAAATATCTCTTGAAGGTTCTTTTTCATAAACAAATACCGGATTTTGATTCGCCCACATAACAATCACCTCTTCAACACAATTAGAACACACGTTCTCTTTCCGTGTCAATAAAAAACAGCAATTTTCAAATACGAGCAAAAGGCTCACATTTGGAAATTGCTGAGAGGTTATTTTTATCTATTTGTTTTTAGCTGAGATCGTTGATTTTTTTATCAAACATGAACAGCTTCTGGATCGATCTTTGTTGTCCCATTTCCAATGTGTGCAACATAAAATTCCGGAGCATAGCCGACAACTTTCATGTATTCATCATAGACATTGTTTTTGAAGGCAGGTATATTTTCTTCTTTGACAAGAGCAATCGCACAGCCACCAAATCCAGCTCCTGTCATTCGTGCACCTAAGACACCTTCTTGTTTTTGAGCAGCATCTACTAGTGTATCTAATTCGATCCCAGTTACTTCATAATCATAGCGAAGAGAGTGGTGAGAATCATTTAACAGTTGACCAAATGCTTCTAAGTTCCCAGCTTCTAATTCAGCTTTTGCCTTCAAAGTCCGCTGATTTTCAGAAACGGCATGGCGAGCTCTGCGTATCAATGTATCATCGCCGATTTGGTCAATAGTTGATTCAAATTCTTCTTCATCTAAGTCTCCTAAAGAAGAGATAGGCAAAGTTTTTTGCAAACGTGCCAAGGCTTCTTCGCATTCGCTACGGCGTTCATTGTATTTTGAATCTGCCAATTCCCGCCGCTTATTCGTATTCATGATGACGATTGCATAACCATCTAGTTTCACTGGAACCATTTCGTATTTCAGCGTATTTGTATCTAATAAGATTGCATGATCTAGCTCACCGAAGCCGATGGCAAACTGATCCATGATACCTGAATTGACACCGATGAATTCATTTTCTACTTTTTTACCTGTTTGGACTAGTTCCAAGCGATCTGTTTTTAAATCAAACAGATCTTCTAATACAACACCTACTAATAATTCTAATGAAGCGCTACTGGAAAGTCCTGCACCATTAGGGATTGTTCCTTCCACTAACAACTCAAACCCATGATCGATTGAGTGTCCAGCTTCTTTTAATTTAAGGACCATTCCTTTTACGTAATTTGCCCAGTTTGCTTTTTTATCATATTCTAGCTCATCTAAAGTAAAACTAATGACACCGATATCGTCAAAGTTTGTGGAATAAACTAATATTTTATTATCGTCTCGAGGTGCTGCTACACCTTGCGTTCCATAAGTGATGGAAGCGGGGAAGACATGGCCTCCATTGTAATCTGTGTGTTCACCAATCAAATTGATGCGTCCTGGTGAGAAGTATTGTGTAGTTTTTTTAGGTCCGAATGTTTCGGCAAATTTTGTGTTTAAGCTTCTTTTGATTTCCATGATGAGTTATTCCTTTCTTGTTTTGATTTTGAATTCTGTCACTGTTTCAAATACTGATCCGGCTTTTAAATGAATCGAACCAAATGCTGAGAAGCGCTCTGCACCTGGAGCTGTTTGAGTCTCAAATGTGATGCCACCGTGATGTGCCAGTTTTCGGTTGCGCATTTCTGGTGTTTCTGTGCCGAAATTTGCAGTGAAAATAACCACACTAGAAGCATCTGTAGCAATACCTACTTGGATTCTTTTATCGGGGCTAGTCAAGCGAGCGGCTTCTTTACCCAAGCCGGTTTCTTTTAAGAAAAATGGATGATCGATTCCGTCAACAAGATTTTTTTGATCCAAATCACTAGCAAAAACGGACGCTAATTTTTTAGGTATTTGAAAATCGAAAGCACTTCCTGCAGCATTTTCTTTTACCCCTATAGGAATACTATCTGTTCGCAAAGGAGCATAAGCTTCGCTATTGAGCCAAAGCTCATGTTGATCGATTGACTGAGAAGCATCTCCCGTCAAGTTGAAGTAAACATGATTTGTCGGATTGAATAAAGTATCTTGGTCACTGGTGCCGCGAGAGGTCACTCGCCAGATATTATCTTTTGTCAAAGTATAGCGGATTTCCACATCCATTGTACCTGGAAAACCATGTTCTCCGTCGGGACTTGTAGTAGTAAAAATGACAGAAGCTTCATTTTCGCCATTCAAAATGACATAAGACCATTTTTTTAATTCAAATCCAGGAGCACCACCATGCAGATTATGTCCAGTTTTTGGATCTGTGGCTAATTGGTAAGTTTTTCCATTGAGAGAAAAGCGGCCATTTTCGATTCTCCCTGCGGTGCGACCGATAGAAGCACCGATATACGGATCTTTTTCGATATATTCTTCAGCGGTGTCAAATCCCAAAACTAATTCTCGATCATTTGATTTTAAACTGACGATTCTAGCACCTAAATCAGAGATAGAAAGTGCTAGCTTGTTTTTGTTCTCCAAGGTTATCAAGTGATAACCTTGGCCAAAATCTTTTTCTGTAATCTTCATTTTCAAGATCCTTTCTTAATGGGAAGGAACTACTGCATCGTGAAGTTCATCTTCCATTGTATCAGCTGGAGCCAATTTGTTTTCCAATTCCTCAACGATTTGTGCATGTTTTTTCTCTGTCAATGTAATCTTCCAAGCAAAAATAATAGCGGAGAAAATCATCAAAGCAGCAGGAGCATAGAATGCATAAGCTTTGAAAGTCGTTACGCCATGAGCAGTGATATCAGCAGCAGTAGCATTACCAGTCATCCCAGAAGCGATAGCGACAAACCCTACGATCCCGTTAGACAAAGCACCAGCGATTTTATCTAGTAAAGGGCGAATTGATAGAGTAACAGCTTCGTTACGGATACCATTTTTCCATTGACCATATTCAACAGAGTCTGTGATCGTCATCAAAGCGGATAAGAAAATCAATTGTTGAGGGAAGTAGAACAATACTAGCCCGATGATAACGATTGGCAAACTTGAACCTGCGATCGTAAAGAAAAAGTAAGAAGAAATCATCATTGCGATCCCTCCAAGGTAAACGTAGCGACGAGAGATGACGCGTGTAAGCATTGGGAATAGTGGAACAGCTACTAAACCAAGTAAGGCAGCAACTAGACCAACGATCCAAAATTCAGTTGGTTGGCCAAGTACATATTTGAAGAAGTAGAATAATACGGCAGTTGTTGCTACATTGGCAATCGCATAAGCGATATAAGCAAGGGCAAGCCACATCAACTGATCATTTTGAGCAACTGCTTTGAACACATCTTTGATCCCAGCTTTTTCATTTTGCTGACGGATCGCAGTATCGACTTCTTTTGTGCCCAAGGCAGTGATAATCGCAGTACCGCCTGAAATAACAGCAGCAATCACACCGAACCAGAACCAGCCTGAAGCGCCTTCAATATGTTTATGAGTAACAAGATAGGTAAAGAAAGTAACGATAGGGACAACGACTAGAGTAGTACCATTTGCACCTAGAGAAGAGCCGAAACGAGCAAACGTAGCAAATTTTTCACGTTCCTTTGTTTCCGTACTCAAAGCTGGAATCATTGACCAAAAAGCGATATCCTTAAATGAATAAAAACTATCCAATAAGATGAAAACGATTGCAAATAATATGATAAATAAAGTCGTATTATGAGTAGCTAAGCCAAAGAAATTGGTAAAGATTGCTACCAAGAGTACGGAACTAACAACGCCGCCGATAACTAACCATGGTTTGAATTTACCGTATTTTGTACGAGTATTATCGATGATGCCACCAATCAAAGGATCAAAAATAATTTCAACTAAGCGGATACCTACAACTAAGCTTGTAACTGTAGCAATCATTTTTGCATTCGTTGCCTTATCTGTTCCTGCGAACATCTGGCTTGTCACGAATACCATAAAATAAGTGCTTAATGTAACATAGAATGTGTCGTGTCCAAAAGCGCCTAAAGCGTAGGACACACGTTGGATCATTTTGCTTTTCATAATCTGTATTCCTCTCCTGTTCAATATATAATACTAAGTAAACCGGTTACAACGAATAACAAAGATCTTTTAATGACTTAAACTTAACAAGAAATCGCTTCCTTTTTAATATATTTCTGTGACTTTTATTTAACTTTTTGTTGCATTATACTAAAGGAGTAAGGAGGGATAGACGTGGAGCAATCGATTTTTTTAAAAAAGGAACATCAACAAGTAGAAAAAGAATTGTATTTTGATTTTTGTGGTTTCTCTAAAACGATGCCGTTTCATTCTTTTGGTCCTGCTATTCGCAATGATTACATCCTGCATGTCGTGATGGAAGGCAAAGGATCTTATCATGTGAAAAATCAACAATTCCAATTGAAAAAAGGTGATCTGTTCTTGATTCGTCCAGGAGACTCGACGTTTTACTTATCAGATGGAGAAGATCCGTGGATGTATTGCTGGCTTTCATTTGGTGGGAGTGCTGCAGAAGAAATCATTCGGCAGTCGCTTTTCAGAGAAGACCAATACACGATGGTCTCTTCTGACATACAAAAATATATCGACATTATTTTAGAATGCATGAAAGATACGGAAGAAACCTTGGAAAATGAATTACAGTTAACAGCATTAACCTACCGTTTTTTATCAGTCCTTTTAAAAGATGGCGGAAAGGTCAGCGGTGGTGTACAAAAGGTTCATTCCTCTTTAGCTGTTGAAACAGTCAAATACATCGAGGCACATTATGCTGAAAAATTGTCTGTTGAGGAAATCGCCCAGCATTTAGCGGTCAATCGGAGCCATTTGTCGCGAGTATTCAAAAATCATATGGGTACCAGTATCAAGGAATATTTGATCGGGGTACGGATCAATCGAGGGGCGTTTCTTCTTTCTCTGACGGATGAATCCGTGGAAAGTATTGCCTATCAAGTAGGGTTCAATAGTCTAGTCGTATTTAGCCGAATGTTCAAAAAGAGTACCGGAGAAACGGCTACGAACTATCGTAAACGTATGAAAAACGAAAATTTTAAGAATATTGCTTTGGATACCTTGAAAAAACAGTTGGAAAAACAAACCGCAGTTTCTTGGACAACCTGATTAGTCTGGTTAAAATGACAAGCATCGGCAAAAGAAACTTGTGGCGGTTATGCTACACTGTAAAGCGAAGACTAAAAAGGAGGAAAAGGGATGCGTACACTTATCATCATTAGCCATCCAACGATCGAAGAATCTTTAAATCAGCAATTTTTCAAAGAAGCTTCTGCTGGTTTACCAGCTACTTGGCATCATTTGGAATCAAGTTATCCAGACGGAAAAATAGATATAGAGACTGAACTACAGCTCTTGGCCCAGCATGATCGGATCATTTTCCAGTTTCCGTTTTACTGGTATAGTTCTCCTGCTCATTTAAAAATTTGGCAAGATAATGTCTTGGAACGAGCAGCACATGTATTAAAAGGGAAAGAACTAGGAATCGTATTGACAACAGGTGTGGCGGAAAAAGAATACCAAGCTGGAGGAAAAGAAGAATATACGATTTCCGAATTTTTGAGGCCGTATCAGCGAATCGCAAATAAATTCCATATGACCTATCTTCCGCCATTCGTTTTAGCACAATTTATGTATTTATCCCAGGAAAAACGTTGGGAGAAGCTAATTGCTTATCAGCAGTATCTCTCATTGGAAGGCAAACCATCGCTGACTCAGCGGATTGACTGGTTTATTCAAAGAGTACAGGAAAATCAGAAAATGCAGGAAGAAGAATCTGAAAAACAAGCATATATCGTAGAAGCACTGACTGAGGCAAAAGAGCAGATCGAAGACTTGACCTTTACACTGCAAGAAATGAAAGGAACTTCATTATGACAAATGATTGGCTGATCCAACAATTAGATGAATTAAGCGAAAAATCAGAATATCAAGACCGTGCGCTCTTATATGAAATAAAGAAACTGATGGCTGAGATAGACGAACGAACAATGCAGCTGCAAGGAGAAATCGACGGACAATCTTGGAATCATCTCAACTGGTGAAATTTTCTTATAAATAACAAAGATAAAAATGTGCACAGCGACAATTATTTGCTACAATAAGAATATGAAGCGTTTGATAACGCTATTATACATAAAAATTGGTGGTGAAAAAAATGTATGATGAAAATGAGTGGGGAGAAAATGTTCGGATGACCCGAAGAAGACAGCAAAAACAGGCAGCTCGTAAGCGGATGATCATGATTGGGGCAGCAGTTGCCGTGTTTTTGATCATAGCAGGAGGAGTTGCGGGTCTATATTTTCATGGAAAAAATTCGTCAGAAGCGAAAAGTACGACCATAACGGAAACAACGACAAAGAAAACAGAGACGAAACAAACAAGTGAGTCATCAACTAAAACAAAAGAGACACAAACTTCTGAAGAAAAAACAGCAAATGGTTTGCCAGAGCAACTTCAAGCAATCGTAAATGATTATTCGAAAAAGATCGAAGAAAAGACGCCTGCATTGATTGAAGAATACCAGACAGAAATTCAGGGAAATCAAGAGGGAATAGCTGGTTTATCAGCAGTTGCTAACCAAAAAGCACGTGAGCTTCAAGCAATCTCCGACGAAGGGATCAGAAAATTACGTGCAGCGTATCAGGCAGCAGAAAATAAAGACGGTGTAGACTTAGATACTTTGATCAATCAATTATCGGCTAATTATACGAATCATGTCGCTAAGATTTCCGATATTTATTTGCAGACTAGCGCCTCTCTTCAAGCAGAGTCAACAAGCACACAAGACACAACATCTTCTGATTCTGAGACAGCAGAGTCGGTAGAAGCTTCTGAAATGCAAGCTCGAACAACACAAGACACAACAGATTCCTCTGAAACTAATACCAACAGCGCGACTTCACAGGCTGCGACAACCGTAGTTTTGGAAGGAGAAGGTCCAAATCAAATAGCCGAACGAACTGGCGTACCAGTAGAAACGATCTTGTCGCTGAATGGGATGAGCATGGAGAATTATTTCCTGACTCCCGGTGAGACGCTAAAATTGAATTGATAAAAGCAATAAAAAAGAACGAAGCTTCCACTAAGGTGAAGCTTCGTTCTTTTTTTATTTTCCGGTTCTTTTTTCGCGTACAAAGTAATGGATCGTCATGTAAAGCAAGAAAACGAGTCCAATAATCAATGAGATTCTCGTTTCAGGATTGATAAACATGAAAATCAATACGATAGCTAAAAAAGCAAGTGTCACATAATTCGTATAAGGAGATAGTGGCATTTTAAAAGGATGATCATGCATTTTATCTGCGTGCTTCTTTTTGAAGCGAATCTCGCTGATCAAAATCACTACCCAAGGAACCATACCAGGCAAAATACTTGAGCTGTATACGAAAACGAAAATATTTTCTGACTGGTTGATGAACATTGGTAGAAGATAATTTAAGATCAGACCAATTAAGATTCCACCTGAGATTGCTACGACAGGATAAAAAGGCGCACCGTGACGAGATAGTTTCAGAAATTTTTTAGACATCTTTCCATTTATGGCAAGTGTATAGACCATACGACTTGCGCTGAAAATCCCTGAATTGCAACCTGATAATGCCGCTGTAATCACGACAAAATTAATCAGTCCTGCAGCAAATGTAATGCCGACTTTAGAAAAAGTTTGTACAAAAGGTGAACCAATCTCACTCAATTGATTCCACGGATAGATACTCACAATGATAAAAATAGCACCAATATAAAAAATCAAGATTCGACCGATAGTGGACTGGACAGCTTCAATGATCGTCTTTTTAGGATTCTCTGCTTCACCAGCAGTCATTCCGATCAGTTCGATTCCTTGATAGGAAGCAACAACGATCGATAATGCAAAGAAAAATCCTTTGACGCCTCCAGTGAAGAATCCACCATTTTTCCAAAGATTTGAAATCCCTACTGCCTGACCATGATTACCAAATCCAAATAAGATTACCCCAAGACCTGCAATGATCATCAAAATGATCGTTATGACTTTGATGATCGAAAACCAAAATTCTAATTCGCCAAACGCCTTGACAGAAATAAGATTTGCCAGCATAAGAAACAAGACGACAATGATTCCGGGAATAATTGCCGGCAAATCAGGCCACCAATAATTCATATAAGATCCTACAGCAATCACTTCACTTATTCCTACGACAATATATTGAAAAATATTACTCCAAGCGGTCAAGTAGCCAGCCACAGGATGGATGTACTCGCTCGCGTAATTTGCAAAAGAACCAGTCGAAGGATCAACGTAAAGCATTTCGCCTAAAGCACGCATAATCAAATACAAAAAGAATCCTGCAATCGCATAGGCTCCCATCACTGAGGGCCCTGTCCAACGTATGGTTGAGGAGGCACCCATAAACAGACCGACACCGATCGTTCCACCTAGTGCGATCATTTGGATATGACGGGCACTAAGACTTCGAGTTAACTTTTTTTCTTCCATACAAAAACTCCTTTCGTTGTTGAGTCAACAAGAAAAAATAATCAAACGTTTCAACACATGTTTTTCATTATTAGGTTAGCCTTATTGAACTCTTGATGTGATTCTACAGAAAATTTTCATAAAATGCGAGGAAAATTCGAAAAAAACTTTTTCATCATTCTACTTGAAAATGCTTTCCATTTTAGTTAAACTATATTTAAATAAAAAGTTAGGTAAACCTAAAAAGGAGTGTAAGATTTGGAACGTACGGCCATTGTAATTCAAGACCTTTCAGCCGCTTATCAAGGGAAAACTGTTTTGAAAACTATCAACTTGACGATAAATCCACAAAAAATTACCGGTATTATCGGACCAAACGGTGCAGGAAAATCAACATTTATGAAATCTTTGCTAGAGTTGATACCAGCTACTACTGGTAAAGTCACCTTTTCTGGACAGCCGGTAAACTCAGTCCGTAAAAAAATAGCCTACGTGGAACAGCGAAGTGAATTGGATCTTTCCTTTCCAATTGATGTATTAGGCGTTGTACTTTTAGGAACATATCCATCTTTACGAATTGGACAAAGACCTGGGAAAAAAGAAAAAGAACGTGCAAGACAAGCTTTGAAAAAAGTAGGGATGGAAGAATATGCCAAAAGACAGATCAGCGAACTATCGGGTGGACAGCTTCAGAGAGTTTTTATTGCAAGAGCTCTAGCCCAAGGAGCAGAATGGATCTTTTTAGATGAACCATTCGTAGGGATTGATGCGTTAAGTGAACGAAAGATCTTTGACATCTTGCAGGAATTGAAGAATTCAGGAAAAACGATTTTGATCGTCCATCATGATCTTCATAAAGTAGAAGAATATTTCGATGAGGTTATTCTTTTAAATAAACAGCTGATCGCTTCCGGTCCAGTACAAGAAGTCTTTACATCGAAGAACCTTCAATTGGCCTATGGTGAGATCATCAGACATTTAGTAAAAGGAGGAGAGAAAAAATGATCCAATCCTTTATTGATGGATTAATGAATTATCAATTCCTGCAATACGCTTTGGTCACTTCCATGCTTGTAGGACTTGCTTCTGGAGTCATCGGTTCTTTTATTATTTTACGAGGGATGTCTTTGATGGGAGACGCTATCTCTCACGCAGTTCTTCCAGGTGTAGCCATTTCTTATATGTTTGGTTTTAGTTACATCTTTGGAGCCACTGCTTTTGGGATGCTAACAGCAGCAGTGATTGGTTTCGTGACTCAGCGGAGCCGATTGAAAAATGATACAGCGATTGGAATTGTCTTTAGCTCCTTTTTTGCATTAGGGATTATCTTGATTTCATATGCCCAGAGTGCGACAGATTTGTATCATATTTTATTTGGGAATGTCTTAGCTGTTAGGGAAAGCGATTTGTTGCTGACAGCACTCGTTAGTGGAATCGTCTTGATATTTGTCTTTTTCTTTTATAAAGAATTGAAGATCACATCATTCGATCCGACAATGGCAAAAGCTTATGGGCTGAACACATCGCTGATCCATTATCTTTTGATGTTCTTTTTGACATTAGTGGCTGTAGTCAGTTTACAGACAGTAGGAACAATCTTGGTGATTGCCATGTTGATCACACCAGCCGCCACGGCTTACTTGCTAACGAACCATTTACTGAAAATGATCATTACAGCTGCAGGAATCGGTATGCTAAGTGCAGTTGTCGGTGTGTTTTTCAGTTATAGTTACAATTGGCCATCAGGAGCTACGATCGTGTTAGCATGTACCGCATTTTTTATCCTTGCTTTTTTATTTTCTCCAACAAAAGGAATTTTATTTCAGAAAGGAAGCAGATAGATGAAAACAAAAAAATCACTCTTTTTAATCTTGGCAGTTAGTTTCTTGGTATTAGCCGGTTGCGGAAAGCAGGCTTCTGACCAAGCGGATGAAGGAAGTAAAGAAAAGTTGTCAGTCGTGGCTACCAATTCGATCTTGGCGGACATGGCAAAAGAGGTCGGAACAGATCAAATAGATATCCACAGTATCGTACCAGTCGGAACAGATCCGCATGAATATGAAGTACTACCAGAAGACATCAAAAAGGCAAGTGATGCAGATGTTATTTTATACAACGGTTTGAATCTTGAAACAGGTAACAGCTGGTTCGATAACTTGATGGAAACGGCTAAAAAAGAAGAAGGAAAAGATTATTTTGCAGTTAGCAAAAATGTAGAACCTCTTTATTTAACTAGCGGTGAAGAACATACAAAAGCAGATCCCCATGCTTGGCTAGACCTATCTAACGGAATAAAATATGTGGAGGAAATCGCACGTATATTCTCTGAAAAAGATGCAGAAAATGCGACACTCTATAAAAAAAATGCAGAAGCATATGTGGAAAAACTAAAAGAATTAGATACACAAGCGAAGGAAAGTTTTGCTTCTATCGAAGAGAACAAAAAATTATTAGTAACAAGTGAAGGGGCATTCAAGTATTTTTCACGAGCATATGATTTGCCAGCAGCTTATATATGGGAGATCAATACAGAAAGTCAAGGTACGCCTGATCAAATGAAAGCGATCATTGATCAGATAAGAGCAAAAGAAGTACCGGTTTTATTCGTGGAAACCAGTGTAGACTCAAGAAGCATGGAACGGGTAGCAAAAGAAACGGGTTTGAAAATCTATGATAAACTGTTCACTGATTCCATAGCAAAAGAAGGAGAACAAGGAGATTCTTACTATCAGATGATGAAATGGAATATTGAAACGATCCATGAAGGTTTGTCACAAACAAAAGAAAGCTGAAAAGTGCAAGGTCTAGCTTGAGGAGCAGACCTTGCATTTTTTATAAGAGATATGAAAAAAAATTATGCTGTTTTTCGTCGTACAGATACCTTTTTTGAAGAAATTCCGTTATAGTTAGAGTAAGGAAGGAAGGTGTGGCTATGAATTTTACACGTAAAGATAAATATACGATTAAAGAAGAAGTCTTTCGATTGATCAGCCAGCAGGAAAATACCGACAAGGATCAAGACCTTCAATTTCTTGAAGCAGAATTAGCTAAATTATTCATAGCAAATCAAAATGAGACAACAGAACCAGATGAAGAGCTGTACATAGGCAAATGGTTGTTTGATGAATTTCAGCCTTTAGATGAAAATACCGGTATCGGTTATTTTGTGTTCCTTTCTCCAGTCGGCTTCACACCTGGCGTATTAGTTAAACAAAACGACGAAATAACCGTCAAAGCATGGCCTGCATTATTTTCAGTCATCAAAGCAGAAGGAGTAATCAAAAAGATCCAGTCGGCCTATTATAAAAGTCAATTTATTGCCAACAGCAAATTAATGAATATGTTTTATAATCGTCTAGTAGAAATTGCTAGGCCTGGGAAAATCCCGCAAACATTCACGTACACACAGCAAAAAAATCTCTATGAAGAAGTATTGTATTCCCGCGATCTGTCTGAGTTTTCGCCATGGGAAGAGGTAAGGCTCCATGAACTGTTAAGTACAAAACCAGTTTCATTGAATTTTTTTAATGCATTAGATAACAAAAGAAAATTAATTTCAACAAATTATTGGGAAGTATTTGCTGCAAGAAAAAAATGGATGGAAGAAAAGAAGATTGCCGATCAGCAGATCCAGTTTGTCCAGCTGAAAAAAGAAAAACTATATTATGGGTTATACAGCCGTTAACAGCAAGCGAGGAAGACCATGACATTAAAAGAAGAAATCATACAAGAAAGCAAACGATTAGGAATTGACAAAATCGGGTTCACCACGGCGGAACCTTTTGATTCATTAAAAGAATCGTTGGAAGAACAAAAAGCAGCTGGCCATACTTCTGGCTTTGAACATCCAAATATCGATGAGCGTCTTTATCCAGAAATGACATTTGATCAGCCGAAATCGATCATTTCCATTGCACTTGCGTATCCTACTAGGATCCATGAAGAAGTGCCTAGGGATGAAAAACGCGGGCAGTTTGCTCGTGCTTCTTGGGGGATCGATTACCATGATATACTCAGAGACCGTTTGAACCGATTGATCGAATTCATCCAAACAAGAGCAGAAAAATGGCAAAAAGAAGAGGAATGGCGTCTAGCTCCGCAAGTAGATACTGGAGAACTGATCGATGTCGCTGTAGCACAGCGAGCTGGTTTAGGATTTATTGGACGAAACGGATTGTTGATCACTGAAGAGTTCGGTTCATTTGTCTATCTTGGTGAGATCGTTACTAATATTGTATTTGAGCCTGATAAACCAGGAGAATTTGGTTGCGGTGACTGTATGCGCTGCGTGACTGCTTGTCCGACAAAAGCATTGCTTGGTGACGGAAGAATGAATGCCCAGCGATGTTTGTCTTATCAAACTCAGACAAAAGGGATGATGCCGGAAGAATATCGTAAAAAAATGCGAAATGTCATTTATGGATGTGATATCTGCCAGTTAGTCTGCCCTTACAATCAAGGAAAAGATTTTCATTTTCATGAAGAGATGGAACCAAAAGTAGACGAAGTATATCCAAAATTAAAGCCAATGCTTTCGATGTCTAATAAAGACTTCAAACAGCAATTTGGGCATTTAGCTGGTTCATGGCGTGGGAAGAAACCTTTGCAGAGAAACGCATTGATTGCTTTAGCTAATCTAGGTGATCGAACGGCATTGCCTGAGATTTCAGAATGTTTAACAGATGTCCGCCCTGTCATCAGAGGAACAGCAGCTTGGGCTATTGGACGTCTAGGAACAAAAGAACCGGAAAAATGGCTTGATGTATTAGATGAAATATTAGCTAAAGAAACAGAAGAAGTCGTTATAAACGAATTGGAACATGCCCAGAAATTATTGCGGAGAAAGTTAAAATAAAAAAATAGTTAACATTATTCAAAGTTTTTGTCCAGTAATTGTTGTAACAATTACTGGTTTTTTTGTATTTTTTACATTTTTTTAAGAGAATTTGATAAAAATCAAAAATTTTTTTGCTTTTTTTTATGGATTATTGCAGTGAATGTTACAGAATCTGCGTTTTTCATTCAAAAATAAAAAAACATAGAAAAACGATTACTTTGCTTATACAACAAGGCTTTTATGGTTTTGTATCAAAAAAATATTTGTTTAAATGTTACAAATATTAAATAATTCGTTATTTTGTCATTAAATGTCATGTTTCTTTTACCTATGAAATATTTCTAAATGATAAAGTTAATAGCGTCGAAAGAATAAAAAACGGAGAAAAAAAGGAGTTTAATATGAATTCATTTAAGAAAATTGTTTTAGGTACAACTTTTGCTGCTGGTGCTACTGCAATGTTTGTAGGAACTACAAATGCTCACGCTGATGAAGTTTATACAGTAAAATCAGGTGATTCATTATCTAAGATCTCACAAAAATTTGCAGGAGACAACTCAATGATCGATGCAATTGCTGAAAAAAATTCGATCGCAAACATCAACCGCATTTATGTTGGTGAACAATTAACAATCCCAACTTCAAATGATTCTTCAGCAACAACAGAAAACAAAACAACAGAAAATACAGCATCTACAACTGAAACAGCAACGCAAGAACATACATACGTTGCACCTGTTGAAACAGTTGAAGTAGCTCCTGCTGCCCCAGCTGCTGCAACAGCGCCAACTTCAAGCTCTGCAAAAGAATGGATCGCACAAAAAGAATCAGGCGGTTCATACACAGCTACTAACGGACGTTACATCGGCCGTTATCAATTAGATGCTTCATACTTAAACGGCGACTATTCAGCTGCCAATCAAGAACGTGTAGCAGAACAATATGTAACATCTCGTTATGGTTCATGGGATGCTGCTAAAACATTCTGGTTAGCAAACGGCTGGTACTAAGCCGATAAAAGGAAAATGATGAAACCGAGAAACTTGTTTATTCAAGTTCTCGGTTTTTTTGTGTGAAAAATAACTCGTTTGCTTCCCACAGCGCAGCAGTACAAATAAAAACTCGAATAATGTATAATAAAGAAAACGTTTTTTTGTTTAGGGAATGAGGAGGAGCCATGAGTACAAAAGAGAGTCTCGAATTAAACGAAATCACAAGTGGAAATCCACTGTTATCCAGTATTCGATCGATTGTAGAAACGACATTTTACGGTAATAATGTTCATGAAGTTTTTGACAGGAAGACAGCTTATCAACTAGCAAAAGGGAGTCCAGGAACGATCATCACAGATTTAACAATCTCACATGCTGAAGAACTAGATTTACCAGCTGATGTTAGGACACTAGTATTCAATGATGGAAGCATTGTGGGAAGAACAGCAAGTGCTCGGCGGATCTTTGAGGACTTAGACAAGGAACAAAGCAAATACGAGAAAATTTTAAGAGAAGCTGTGTATCAAAGTCGCAAGCGCCAGTTTTACCATACAAAAGTAATCGTTGGCCTATCTGAAGAATTTTCTGTGCAAAGTCATTTGCTGATTCCAGAAGGATTTGAGAACAATTTGTATTCTTATTTGCTGAATTTTCAGCCAGCGAATTCGAAGATCTTAGAGACTTATCAAAAGTCTGTTTCCTTTGATGAGGGAGATCTTTATATCTTTTGTGATCCCGAATGGACACATGAAACATTTCCAAATGGACTCATTTTGTTTGATGCTCTCCATAATACAGCGGCTGTGCTAGGATTACGTTACTTTGGAGAATTAAAAAAAGCGACTTTGACGCTTGCTTGGGCATTGGGAAATCGCAATGGCTTTATTGCCTGCCACGGTGGGATGAAACAATATGCTAGTAATGACCAGACCTATACGATGGCTGTATTTGGGTTGTCCGGTTCTGGAAAATCAACGATTACCTTAGCAAAACATACGGAAGGTCACTCTGTTTCGATCTTGCATGACGATGCTTTCGTTATTTCTCGAAAAAATGGTTTTGCTACTGCCTTGGAACCTTCTTACTTTGATAAAACACAAGACTATCCGTCTGATGATCCGGCCATTTCTTCTTTCCTTACTTGTCAGAATGTGGGCGTGACATGTACAAGTAAAGGAGAAAAAGTCCTAGTAACAGGAGATATACGAAACGGAAATGGGCGGACAGTCAAATCACGTTATGCGACACCCGACCGAGTCGATCATCTTAGCGAAAAGATCGATGCTGTTTTTTGGATCATGAAAGATGATTCGCTTCCGCCAATTATCAAGATCAATGACCCAGTTTTAGCAGCGTCTTTTGGTGCAACATTAGCAACAAAACGATCAGACGCGGAAAATATCACTACAAAAAGACAGCTAGATGAGCTAGTCATTGAACCATTTGCTAATCCTTTCCGTGTCTATCCTCTTAGGGAAGACTATCAAGCTTTTCGAGAGTTGTTTTTGAAACAGCAAACAGCCTGCTATGTCCTGAATACTGGATATTTCGATGATAAAAAAATCAAACCTGAAACGACATTGTCAATCGTTGAAAGAATCGTGCAACAAACGGCAGAATTCAAGTCGTTTGGTCCATTTGAAGACATCCACTATTTACCTATACCAGATTTTCCTGTTTCTTTTGAGGATACGTCCTATAAAAATCTGGTGAAACAACGACTTGATATTCGTTTACGATTCATTGAAGCTCAGATAGGAAAAGATCTCTTGCTAGATGAAGCAAAAGAAAGTTTGGAGAATTTGATTCAGAAATTGAACTAAAATAACAGCTTTTTCAAGAAGTAATCCATGCGCAATATCGCTCGGGATCCTTACTTGAAAAAGCTGTTTTTCTATGATGGATTTTTCGTAATATAGGTGGAGATGTCCTTTTGATAATCTTCCGTAGACCAATGACCAGTATTTAAGAAGTTGGCTAATAGATAGCCGATATAAGGACCTGTGGTCAAGCCAGAAGAGCCTAGACCGCTAGCAGCCAGTAAGCTTGGATCATCTGGCAGTACGCCAAAAAATGGGGAAAAATCTGACGTATAAGCACGGGTACCTACACGGAACTCGTATGGCCAGTTTTTTATCTGATCTGGATCAGTCAAGAACTGTTCTGTACTCTTAGTCAATCCCTTATAAGCTTCGCTAGTAGGAGCCAAATCCCAGCCTTGATCGTTTTCATGGGTAGCACCTAAAAGGATCTTTCCATCCATGAAAGGAATGAAATCAGCTTCTCCGTCAAGCATAGCAACAGGCCAGTCTTGACTCATCTTATAAGATGTCTGAAATGCTAAGAGCTGCCCTTTTTGCGGACGTATATCTGCAGCATAGCCTAATTCTTGTAATAAAGGCTTAAGTGCCGGGCCAGGTGTCAAAATTACACGATCAGCTGTGTATTCTCCAAACGGTCCCTTGATGAGCCAAGAATCGCTCTTCTTATGCAAAGTGACTTTTGCCTGGATCTGCTCCATTTGTTTTTGTGCTAAACGCTGACCAAGATGTTCTAAATATGCTTTTCCATCCAGACGACCACCACCACTGATACGCAGTGAAACTGCTGGTTTCAATAACGGAAGTGCTTGAGATGTCTGTTCAGGTGAAAGCCATTCGATGTTTCCAATTTCTGGCGCTTCTTCTTTTCGTTTCTCGGCAAGAACAGCCAATTCAGCTAAATCTTTTTCAGGTCGAAGCAAAAGTGTCCCTGATTGTGCGTAAATCGTTTGATCAAGTTGGAAATCTTTTATAAGTTTAGGGAAAAAAGCAGCGCCGTCTTTAGCCAGACGATACCATTGTTTGTTTCTGCGTTTCGACAACCAAGGGGAGATAATCCCAGCGCTAGCTTTAGTTGCCTGTCCTGTCCCTTCATCAAATAAAGCAACATTGAATTTTGATGTATCTAAGTAACTGGCTAGGGTCATACCAATGATCCCGCCACCGATAATGGCAATTTTTTCCATAAAAAAGCCTCCTTTTACAAACAACCATTTTCACACAAAAAAACGGCAGATGCAACACCTGCCGTATATGGAATCTACGCTTTTTTAGCAAAGAACAGATAATAGGCGAATCGAGCAAAGCTTACGAGAAGCAACAGCAACAAGACGCCTAATGCTGCTTTTGATCCTAATGTAGTAGACACTTCATAGTTATGGGAAGTATGATGCTGGACGTAATTGATAATGACCGCTACTAATGAAGTAGCCACAGCGCCAGAAAACTGCTGCAAGGTATTGAACATTGCGTTCCCGTCTCCTTGTAGTTCTTCATTCAGTGCATTCATTCCGGTGGTCATCATATTGCTGTAAGATAATCCGATACCGATCATATAAAACACATGACAAGCAATCAATACACCCACTGAAGCGTGTCCTATGAGTAGGAATAATGCTAGCCAACCAATCAAAGAAAGAATCAGCCCAGCAAAAATTGGCTTCTTCGGACCATATTGATCCAGCATTTTCCCGGAAAAAGGAGAAAGCAAAGCACCAACCGCTGCGCCGGGAAGCATCGCTAATCCAGCGACAAAAGGACTACTTCCTTGAACGATCTGAAGGAAATTCGGCAAGACAAAAGATACACCAAGTAATAAAAACTGATAAACTAAGAAGCCAATCAAAAACAAGCGGAATGTTTTATTTGAAAGAATAGACAGTCGGATCAGTGGATGCTCCACTTTTTTACTTCGATAGTAAAAAAGGAACCAGCCAATACCGCCGATGATTAAAGCAATCCAGCTGGAAACTGTTCCCAACGTACTCAAAAATGTTAGACTTCCACTAAACAAAAGACAAATTCCTAAAACGCTTATCCAATCCAAATAACCACTTTTTTGTACTGCCATCTCGGGAATAGCAAACCAGCCGATAATCAAAGAAAGAATCAAAACGGGCACAAGAAACAGGAAGATATGATTCCATGTAAAATGTGAAGTCATAATGCCTCCATAAGTGGGGCCAATTGCTGGAGCAATGGCCGTTGTCAAAGTACCGACACCCATCATCGCGCCTCGTCGATTGAGGGGGGCAAATGTCAAGATAATATGGAACATCAACGGAAGAGCGATACCTGTCGCTGCACCTTGGAGCAATCGACCAAACAATAGGACCATGAAGGTAGGAGAGAAGAAATCGATCATTATACCTGCCAAGAAAAGCAGATTTGAAGCTAAAAAGAGTTTTTTGAGACTAAAATTGCGATTCAAATAAGTAGACAGCGGAACAATGATCGAAATCATCAAAAGATAAATCGTTGTTACCCATTGGACTTGTGCAGTCGTTAAATCAAACTGTCTGATAAGAGTTGGGAAAGTTACATTCATGGCCGTCTCGATCAATACGCCCGCAAAAGACATCATCCCTGTTGCAATTACTGCAGGTACTAAAAGCAGCTGTTTTTGTTTTGTCATTTACATCACCTCTAAAAAATTTCGTAAAAAAAGAGAGTGATTTCTATTATAAAAATAGAAACCGCCTCTCTCTCGACACGCCGAAACGTGTTATCTGTACGATTTATTTACTTCACTTATTCTAGCACAAACTGAAAAATAGTGTCAACACGATTAGCCAAGTCACTCAAAAAGAGGTATGATAATAAATAACTAAATGGAATTTCGCGGAGGAAGAAAAATGGAAAAAATTGAATGGCGTAAAGACAAGAGCTATAGTATGAAAAAAAGCCCGCAAATACTAGAGGTTCCTAAAAAACCATTCTTTAGCATCAGAGGGATCGGCGACCCGAATCAGGAAGACTTTAAACGAAGAGTAGCCTGTCTATATGCAGTCAGCTATGCAATACGCATGTCGCCTAAAAAAAATTGGCTGATTCCTGATTATCAGATGTATACTGTCTATCCACTGGAAGGACAATGGGGACTGCAAGAAAAGTATTTGCATGAACCAGTGATGAAAAAAGAACATTTTTCTTATCAATTGATGATCCGACAGCCTGACTTTGTTACAGAAGCGATAGCACAAGAAGCCATTCAGCGTTCTAGCAAACTTCCGGAAGACTTGAAAGAACAAGTAGTATTCAAAAAGATGGAAGAAGGTCTTTGTGCCCAAATCTTACACGTCGGGCCCTATGCCGAAGAACCTGCAACGTTTGAGAAATTAGAAGCATTCATCGCAAAAGAAGGCTATGAAAGAGCTTCTAAAGAACACAAAGAGATTTACATCAGCGATCCAAGAAAATCAGCACCTGAAAAAATGAAGACGATTTTGCGTGTTAAAATAGAAAAAGGTTAGCAACCTGAATGAAAACAAAAAATAAAAGTAAAAAATACCAAAATATGAAGAAATATTACTTATCTTTTGCTATAATCAACATTGAGAGGTGTCTAATATGAAAAAGAAACAGCGACAAGCACTGATCCGCCAGATCATTACAGAACAACCTATTGGGACACAGGAAGAGCTGCTTGCGCGGCTGCATGAAGCAGGCGCCGATGTGACTCAAGCAACGATTTCTCGAGACATTCGAGAAATGAAGTTAGTAAAAAGTCAAAATGAAAACAAAATAGTACGCTATACATTATTTAACCAGCCATCTGTTTCTTTAAATGAAGAACGTTTGCGTACAGCAATTAGACGCGAGGTTTTGCGTATCCAGTCTGTTCAGTTCATGGTTATCGTATTGACTGAACGAAATGGTGCCGATGTGGTAACGAATTGGCTAGATGAAGTGGCTTACCCTGAAGTTGTCGGAACGATGGCCGGTGTAGATACATTCATTATTATTTGCCGCTCAGAAGAAGAAGCACAGCGATTTGCAGAAAAGCTGGAAAAAATGAGGGAATAAATGAGGAGGACTTTTATATGAAAGATATGAAAGCGCTGCAAAATGGATCGGATATTCGAGGAATCGCATTACCAGTTGAAGGATATGAAGTAAACTTGACGACAGACATGGTAAAAAAGATCGGCTGGGGACTAGCAAACTGGATAAAGAAAAAGAAGAAATCAACCGATCCAAATAAAAAATGGACGATTGGGATTGGTCATGACAGTAGGATAAGCGGACCAGCACTGAAAGAGGCGTTGATCCAAAGTCTGAAAGAACAAGGGATACATGTCATCGATTTCGAATTAGCTACTACGCCTGCTATGTTTATGTCCACTCAATTTGAACAGTTCTCGTGCGATGCTGCGGTTATGCTGACTGCTAGCCATCTTCCCTATTATTATAATGGAATAAAATTCTTTACCTCAGAAGGAGGAGCAGAAAAAGAAGATATTGCTTTTATCCTATCACAGCAGCAAAAAATAAAAAGCGAACAAACTGGAAGCGTAGAAAAAGCAGACCTTTTGACACCTTATGCGCAAGATTTAGTCACAAAAATTAAAAAGGGGATTGGAACACTAGAAAGCAAACCACTAAATGGTTGGAAAATCATTGTTGATGCCGGAAATGGTGCTGGTGGATTCTTTGCTGAAAAAGTATTGAATAGCTTAGGTGCGGATTCAACAGGTTCCCAATTTTTGGAACCAGATGGCCGATTTCCTAATCATATCCCAAATCCTGATAATAAAGAAGCGATGGAAAGTATCAAGCAGGCTGTTTTAGCAAATGAAGCAGATCTTGGGATCATTTTCGATACAGATGTGGATCGTTCTGCAGTTGTCAGTGCTTCTGGAACAGTGATCAATCGAAATAATTTGATCGCAGTATTAAGTACAATCGTATTAAAAGAGCATCCAGGAACAAGAATCGTGACGAATTCCCCTACTTCTTCTCATCTACAAAGATTCATTGAAGAAAAAGGAGGCATCCAAGTTCGTTATATTTCCGGCTATCGAAATGTAATCAATAAAGCATTAGAACTTAACCGTCTTGGGAAAGATACACAGCTAGCCATCGAAACAAGCGGACACGCTGCATTCAAGGAAAACTATTTTCTGGATGATGGTGCATATGTCATCGCAAAGATCCTGATGCTTTTGCCAGAATTAAAAAGAAAAGGTATCACATTAGATGAACAAATCAAAGAGTTGAAACAGCCCGTAGAAGTACAAGAAATCCGATTAAAATTGTTCAGCGATGAACCACGCGAACAAGGAAACAAGATATTAGAAGAAATGAAGCGACTGTTGGAAGAAGAAAAAGGGATGAATTTCGACCCGGAAAATGAAGAAGGTATTCGATATGATCTAGAAGAGCCATACGGAAACGGCTGGTTTTTGATCCGTTTAAGCTTACATGAGCCGTTACTAGTATTACAGATAGAAAATGATGAATTCGGAAAGAACAAGTTGGCGTTAGTAAAATTAGCAAAATTATTCGGACATTTTTCTGATCTTGAATCATTAACAGCAGAATAAACCAGTCTTTTTGAAAGGCTAGTTGCTTGGACGGCAAAAAAAGTGGTATGGTTAAATCGAGTGCTGGTAGGGAGACCAGCAAAAGGAGGAAAAAATGGTAACGAATATGGTTATTTTTTTAACAGTATTGGTTTATGGGGTCAACTTTCTGGTATATATGTATCTTAAAATCAATCATATAAAAGATTATGTAGAAAAGATTGCTATTTATTTTGGAACAAATATGACGCTGTTGTTCACGAGTAGTATTTTTTTGTTTTTTGGAAAAATAGTAGAAGACGGCATTCTGGTATTCGAATAAGCAGAATTTTTGTAGAAAGCGCCTTACTTGTCATACACTATAATTATAGCCAAGTAGCAAATGGTCAATCGAAAGGAGCAGTACAATGAAAAAAGCATACGAAACAGCAATGATCAACCATGGCGGGCGCAATGGAGAAGTCGAGGCACCAAATGGCTCGATGCATATGAAAATCACTCCTCCAGGAATCCATGCAGAAGGAACAAATCCAGAACAATTATTTGCAGCAGGTTATGCTTCTTGTTTCAATGGGGCGGTACAACATATGATCAAAGAAGCAGGAATGACAGCAGAGTCCACAGTAAAAGCACGTGTCTCTCTTTATAATTTAGATGATGGCGGCTATCAGATCGGTGTAGTATTAGAAGTGCATATCGATGGCATCAGCGAAGAAGAAGCCCAAAAAATTGCAGAAGATGCGCATGAATTCTGCCCTTACTCCAAAGCAACTAGAGGAAATATCGATGTAGAAGTAACGATTGTTTAGAAGAATAAAGGAAATCGAACCAGACTAAAAACGTGAAAGGACCGCTTTTTGTCTGGTTTTTTTTGACAAATAAAGCAGATGATTTGGAGAATAGACAATTATCGGTTATCATATTTTTGTACCAATCGGTAGGTAAAAAAGAAGCGAGGGAAAAATGATGGAAAAATATCAAAATATTGTGATCGGTTTTGGAAAGGGCGGTAAGACTTTAGCGAAGGCGTTAGCTTCAAAAGGTGAATCGGTTTTAGTCGTTGAAAAGTCAACACGTATGTATGGCGGAACATGTATCAACATCGGCTGTATTCCTTCTAAATCATTGATTTTCAATGGAGAAAGAGGAATCGACTTTACAGAGGCTGTTGCTCGGAAAGAAAAATTGACGGGCATGCTTCGCGCCAAAAATTATCATATGATCAGCGATGAGGCAACTGGGACAGTGATGGACGGTACAGCACGTTTTCTTTCTAACCATCAAATCGAAGTGACGAATAATGGTGAAAAAGTGATTGTTGAAGGCGAACGGATTTTCATCAATACTGGTTCTGAACCAATCATTTTACCAATCAAAGGATTGAATACAAGTCGCTACTTGATTGATTCTACGCAAGCGATGGATCAGGAACAATTACCGGAAAAATTAGTGATCATCGGGGCTGGATATATTGGCTTGGAATTTGCATCAATGTTCAATGAATACGGATCTAAAGTTGTCGTTCTTGATGCCCATTCTGAATTTCTTCCACGTGAAGATGAAGATATCGCGCAAATGATTTTAGAAGACATGACAAATGCGGGAATCGAATTCCATCTAGGTGTATCTGTAGATCAAGTAGCAGACCAAGAATCAACAGCTGCCGTCACCTTTACAGAAGATGGCCAAGAAGTAACAATCCAAGCGTCAAAAGTTTTGGCTGCAACTGGAAGAAAACCAAGTACAGCATCACTTGGATTAGAAAATACAGATGTTAAACTAACAGATCGCGGAGCAATCGCTGTGGATGAATACCTTCGTACAGATGCAGACAACATTTGGGCGATTGGAGACGTCAAAGGCGGATTGCAGTTCACTTATATCTCTCTAGATGATTATCGAATCATTATGGATCAGTTGAAGGGCGAGAATAAACGAACAACGAATAACCGGAAAGCTGTGCCTTACAGTGTATTTATCACTCCGACTTTATCCAATGTAGGTTTAACAGAAAAACAAGCCAAAGCACAAGGCGTCAATTACAAATTATTCAAGTATATGACAAGCGGTGTCCCTAAAGCACAAGTATTAGAAGATCCTAAAGGTGTATTCAAAGTTTTAGTCGACCCTGAAACTGACTTGATTCTAGGGGCAAGTATCTATGCGGAAGATTCTCATGAAGTCATCAACTTGATTTCGCTAGCTATGAATGGAAAACTTCCTTATACGTTATTGAGAGATCAAATCTATTCTCATCCGACAATGAGTGAAGCTCTAAATGATGTATTAAAATAAATAACGAATGGAGAATCCACCATGTTCAATAATAAAAATACAGCAGTAGTTCTCACTGACCCGCAAGTCGAGTTCTTGAAACCAGCAGGCGGTGGCTTTGGTTTGACAAAAGATATCTTAGAAAAATACAATACGATCGAAAATATGATTGAAATGGTAAAACAAGCAAAAGAAAAAGGATACAAACTCTTTATTTCTCCTCATTATTTTTACCCACATGACCATAAATGGCAATTTGGCGGTGCAGGAGAACATATGATGCTTGAGCAGCAGATGTTTGCTAGAAAAAGTCAATATGAATCAGTGGAAGAAGGTTCAGGAGCCGATTTTATCGAAGAATTGAAACCTTATTTGGATGAAAATACGATCATCAGCTCTCCTCATAAAATCTTTGGACCAGAAAGCAATGATTTGGCGCTCCAATTGAGAAAAAATGGAATCGACACAGTAATTCTTGGTGGAATGAACGGAAACTTGTGTAGCGATTCCCATATGCGTGAATTGATAGAGAGTGGATTCAATGTTGTGGTAGCGACAGATGCAATTGGTGCTCCTGGCCAAGAAGCAATGGATGCAGCGTTGACGAACTTTGGCTTTATTGCAGATCAAGTGATGACAACAGAGGAAGTATTAGAGCAACTATCATAAGATAGGAATTGCTTTTGTCCTCGCAGTTCTTGAATCAATGAACATCTAGCTATATGAGAACAGTTTTATAGTGAGGGCTGTGTCAGATAATTTGGCACAGTCTTTTTTAAACGATTAAGAAGAAAAAATGATGAATTTACTGTATAATATAGGACTATGAGAAATGAAAAAGGAGAATATCATTGAAAACAAAGGAAAAGATCTTGGAAGCGACCAAAGATCTTATTTATAAAAAAGGCTATCATGAAACGTCAATCCGAGATATTCTAGCAGCTTCTGATACAGGAAAAGGTCAATTTTATTATTACTTTTCTTCAAAAAAAGAAGTTTGTCTAGCGGTGATCCATGCGCATATGGACGTATGGCAGACAGAATTGTTCGAAGACATCTTAAATGCTGGAAAACAGCCAGAAGAAGCATTAGAAGAAATGTTGGACTGGATTTTCGCTGATCATGAGACACAGATCACTTATCATGGCTGTCCTGTAGGTAATTTGATTATTGAGTTGAGTACAGTGGATGAAGAATACCGTCTGTTGCTACTAGAATTAGTCAATCAATGGGTCAAGTATACGAAACAAAATATCCTGGCACTTTCTGAAGAAAAACTGTCCGATGAAGAAGCAGACCGTCAAGCCAAAGCGTTGATTGCTGAAATCCAGGGAAGTATCTTATTGTTGAAAGTCACACAGGATCTATCACTACTTAGGCAGAATTTTCAATTGATCAAAGAAAGATTGTTAACTTCGCAAAAGGTTCTTTAATAATTAGAGGTTGTGACAGAAGTGGTCAGCTTCAAGAAATAAGAAGGAATTTACGAAAATTGCTTCTCAAATTTTTGTGAAATTTCGGCTTATTTTTCGAAGAAGCTACTTCTGGAACACCGTGTATTAGAGGTTGTGAAATCAGCGCTTTGACCTGAGTATTAGAGAAACAAACGGCAAAATAGTTCCTCATATTTTGCCGTTTTTTGAGCTAATACCGAAGGTTAGCTGATTGAACACCGTTTAGTGGAGAGGTTGTGAAAAAGCTGCCCTGCATCAAGTAATAAGAACAGCCAAATAAAAATAGCTGCTCATATTTTTCGTTTGGTTGGGCTTATTACCGCAGATGCAAGCTTTTGAACACCGTTTACCCAGAGGTCGTAAGCCTGCCGTTTCACTCCGAGTCACAAGGAACAATTTCAAAAAGCAGCTTCTCATGTTTGTTGAATATTGTGACTTGTGACCGAGGAGTTGGCAGGAGAATACCATTCACTGGAGAGTTTGTCACTTGTCACAACTTTTTTAGTTCTACAAAAATTGAAAGCGTTTTGTTGGTGCGAACTTCTTGTTGCAGTGTATGATAGAAAAAAAGATTGGGAGGGATTAGGATGTGTGGTCGTTATTTTTTTGATCTAGAGTCAGAGCTCCTTCAGAATTATTATCGAGAAGCCCAGACGAAACAACCGAAGCAGGCAGCAGAATTAGCAGCTGGAGAAGTTTTTCCGTCAAATCTTGTTGTGACGTTAAGAAAAGAGGAAGAAAACATCCTCACTCCGGAAATCATGAAGTGGGGATTTACCGGATTTAAAAAAGGACAATTGATGATTAATGCCCGTGCAGAGACAGTAGAAGAAAAAAAGACCTTTCATCAACCATTTTTGCAAAATCGTTGTGTTTTCCCAATGAGTGGCTTTTATGAGTGGAATGAAGAAAAAGACAAATTTATGTTTTCAAATAAGGAAAAAATAGTGTATATTGGCGGTTTTTATCGTAGCCATCAGGATGAAAAAATGGCAGAATCAATCATAATGACTACTGAACCTAACCGCACAGTCGCACCAATCCATGACCGAATGCCGCTTGTCTTGACTGAAGAACAAATCGAACCTTGGGTAACAGATATTTCTTTTGCGCGAAAAATCATTACTCAGCAGATGCCTGAATTAGTAATGGAGAAGGTATAACATAATCGATTTTTCAAAGAAAGAGCGGCAAAAAACGAAAAAGACTTCAGCACAGATCCCAAAAACAAAGAGAACAGAAGAAATGCTCATAAGCTGCATATACTGCATCTATAGGGTCACAGTCGACCTTTCTAATGTATAGCTTCTATTTGTTTTTTACTCGTGCTGCGAGTCTTTTTTATTTATACCTAACGATGTTTATCATTATGACTCTTTGAATTCTTGGAATCTAAAATTCAAAGTTAACGACTGGTTGGCAGTTGTATATTCTCTGAATTTATAGATAAGAGGTTGCCATTTATCCACATTGATATGAGTTGGATCATGTAAAATCCCTTCTTCTACAAAAATAGCTACGATCTCACGTTCTACAATAGCAAAGTCTTGTCTAGTTGAAATTCGTTGAACCAATGTTTCTATTTGAAGCGGGCATTCTTTGATCCGAACAGTTGAAACTTCTTCACCTGCTAGTTTCGTGAACTTTCCCAATTGAAATTTGTCAGAGCAAAAGGAATAGCCAGCTTTTTGTTTATAATCGGGCATGATAGGATGGCCTGTTGTCTTTGAAATTTTCTCCCAAAGCGTTTTATCTGCAAAATTGAAGGTAGCGGGGGGTTAGCTATAGTATTTGGGTAGCTTTTGGATCCATAGGTTCAATGTTTCTTGGATTATTTTTTTAGTTAAAGAAAAAATGAACTGGCTACAATTTATTTCTATTTATATCCAATAAGATATACTTTAAACAAAACAATTTTCTAGATAGTTTACAAAGGGGAATTTTGCGTTACTTAGTGTTATATAGTATACTTTTATTAAGGGAGTGATGATAATGCTTGTTACAAAATCTAGATTACAAGGAAGTTCTGTAGTGGTAACTTTACCTTCTGATAACGGAAAGAAACCTTCAGAAAACCAAGAATATATCGTTGTGTATTCTGATGATGGAACAATTACGTTAGTTCCAAAAATTGAAGATCCATTTAGTGGTGGGGAAGAGGCCGAGTATTATGAGAAAGACGAATGGGAAGATTTAACTCCTGAAGGGAGAGAAATTTTATAGTGTCAGAAGAAAGAATTTATATTCCTAAAAAAGGTGATATTGTATGGATTGATTTTGATCCCTCCGTAGGAAAAGAAATTCAAAAAAGACGACCAGGACTAGTCGTCTCTCGTTATGAATTTAACCGTAAAACAATGTTTTCGGTCATATGTCCAATTACTTCCACTATAAAGAATTTACCGACACGTTACTCATTACCTGAAGAGCTAGATATAAAAGGACAAGTAATTATTACACAATTAAAATCTCTTGATTTTAAGGAACGAAAACTCAAAAAAATAGAAAACTTACCATTGCAAGACATGGCTAAAATTGATCAGATTATACAGTATATGTTTTAAGCATTGTAAGTAAACTCTATAA
This sequence comes from Enterococcus faecium, assembly GCF_029023785.1. Classification (NCBI taxonomy): domain Bacteria; kingdom Bacillati; phylum Bacillota; class Bacilli; order Lactobacillales; family Enterococcaceae; genus Enterococcus; species Enterococcus faecium. Next base: position 478,790 of record NZ_CP118955.1, read on the forward strand.
TATTTTTATATGCTAAACATAACGAAATTAAAAAAAGGCCAAGTAAATGTCGTTCATTCTACTAGTGTGGTCGATGGCATTAATTTCCGTATCTTAAACTAAAGAATATATAGCATTTTAAACGAATGATTGAGGTGATTTCCTCAAGTCATTCGTTTTTTTGTGTCACAAAACTTGTTTTTTCACGACATATCTTAACGTATACGAAAAGTCGCGACAATACTTTAACAGAAAGAAGAAAAAGAACAACTGACAGTTTTAGTCCTAAAAAATCTAAACTCTTTAGATATGAGTAATGTCATTTTAAACTATATCGATGCTCAAAAACGTAAAATTTGGGATCAAGATCTGTCTAGGAAAGAATTTCTATAGTTTAACTGAATAACACAAAAAGGCATATCATGCGACAAGAAAAACAATGAAAAGAGAAATTTGCCATCACTGGAACATCCATACAGAAATTAGCATAGATTCTGAAAAATCTACCGCTAGTTTTTATTTAGTTGTTCTAACGACACCAATACTTGTAATGATCGAAAATGTGCAATTGGGTCAGATAGTGAACCAAAGTAGAATCTCAAAGCGACAATTATGAATGTAAAAGTACCTTTTATGATTAGTTTATTCTCTAATTGATTACATCCCGTATAATTAATAAAATTACTTTACCGATTACACGATCTTATGTCAGTAGAGCTTTTAGGTACACTATCAATACAGTTCATTCCAGTATAATGTAAGGTTTTTTTTATTTTGAGTCACTTTTTGTCAATATTATTATTTACAATACCTTCTATAATAAAAGTTATTTAAGGAAGTGTCTATGAATGAGTAAAAATTCTAAAGGATTCCTAACCATCTTATTAGCTTTTATAGGGTATATGTTGGTTGGGCTGCTAAAATCATACAGTAATGAGTTGCTGAATTTTTCAACATTTATTAATGATACATTAGTTCCAAGTTTGTTTTTCATTGTATTTTTTGCTGTTGGTTATTTTATAATAAAGATATGATGACTAATTTAGCTCAACTATTCCAGCGTCAGCTGAAGATATTGCAATTCCCGATTCCTTAATCATTTATCTGGATGAGACAGAAAGTGAAGTTGCAACAGATGTGCATGTAGTTGAGGATAAAAATGATAGTTTAAAAATTAATAGTTCAGATACTTTACTAAGAGTAAGTCCTATCTTTTCAGCTGTTATTTAGATGCAAGTAGCAACTAAGTTAGGTAGTACTCCTGCAATGGATAGGTATTTGTGTGTTCGATATATAAGTGGTCGAAGTATCAAGGTTATGTATACTGGATGGGAGATAGAAGAGTTAAAAATTGGAGGTCACCGCCACAAATGGAATTTAGATTTAGAGGTACCTTAGATTTGGTATAGTTATTAAACACAAGATGGCCTGGTTTGTAGGGAAAGTCGAAGAGTATTTTTCCACTTCTGCGCCCCTTTAATTTTTCTAGTAATGCCGTGAATTTGTGATTAATTGGAAATATGAAGAAAGGAGAGTCTATGAAAACAACACTAGTTCTATTCTATAAAAAGCATCCTTATTTTACACTTCTGATAAATATATTGTTGGCTAGTGTTATCGGGATTTCTGTTGAATATCTAATAAATAAAGATTTCATAGGTTCTGGTTTTTATACGGCTTTATTTCTTGGACTTCTTGAAGCATTTTCCATTTATAAAAAATCAAAAAAATAAAATAGATTGCCGTAAGAGATCTTTTTCATTTCATTTTTTTCTGAAAACCCGTTGTTTCTGTCAGTGAAGCAGCGGGTTTTTAGATTTATTGTCTTTAGACCTAATTGAGCGCGCCGAGCGATTGAAATACAAAACCACTTGCTATGCGGGTGGAGCAATAAAGGGAAATAGTTTAGCCCGTACAAAGTAGATGTGTAAATACCACATTGTATTCACACCAAAGTATAGAAGAAAAATAATTTATAATCAATATCGAGCCAATATTCAGGAGATCATCAAGAGATTGTGCAAATCTAAAATATAAATTTGGGTATCGACACTTTTGGGTGGAAGGATACTATGTGACAAAAGTAGGACAAAATGAAGCGACCATCAAAAAGTACATTCAAGAACAAGAAAAACATGATAGTGCGTTAGATAAGCTGAGTGTACGAGAGTAAGACGATCCTTTTAAGGGCTAAGGAGTAGTACATAAACCTTTTAAGAGGTGGGCAAAACTGGCAAAGGCAATATGGCTTGAACATAAAATATGAAAGCCAGCGTCTTTAGGCGCTGGCCGGTGATTTGAGCTTATAGCTCTAGAGAAAACCACCCTTTTGAAGGGTGGTTATGATTAATGACTTTAGTCAGTTTTGCTCACAAAGCGTGTGGAACAAAAAACGGGTGTTTCTACGGGTAGATATTTATTTCTTGAATGGAGGTGTCCCATACATTTTTGGTGTTACTGGTTCTAATTTTGGTGCAGCGCCTTCGATCTTAGGTTCTTTCAACCATTGATATTCGCCTTCGCCATCCAGTGCTTTGCCACTAGCCCAAGAACCTTCACTACTTTGGTCTCCCTCTGAGAAGTTATAGAAGTCATAAGCAATGTCTTTTCGTTCTTTGTCACGCGGGAAAGTACTTGGGACTAAGATTGAACCTTCTTTTTCTTCTAATTCTTTCACTGCACATTCCCATAGATTTTGATGATAGCTATCTCTTGCAAGGAGAACAGACAGCATATCTTTTACGCCACGATCATCGATCATTTCGTAAATACGTGCTACTTGAAGTCTTCCTTGTGATTCGGCATTTAAATTAGCTCTAAAGTCTGCTAACAAGTTGCCACTCGCAATGATATAGGCACCGCTCCATGGATTGCCCACGCTGTCAGCAGGACGAGGTCCTAAGCCAGCTACGATCGCGTGCTGTGGATTCATTCCAGAGATAATGGCACCGATTGTTGGATCTTTTTGCATCGCTGCTTCTTGATCTTCAACAGGCGCACCCTCTAATAAACGAGCAACCATTGTCGCCAACATTTCCACGTGGCCGATTTCTTCTGTTGCAATGTCCATCAGCATATCTTTATATTTTTCTTCTCCTCGGCAGCTCCAGCCTTGGAACAGGTACTGCATAGCTACACTCATCTCGCCATATTGGCCGCCGATCAGCTCCTGCAGATATTTCGCGATTAATGGATTCGGACGATCTGGTTTTGCTTCAAACTGCAATTCTTTCTGGTGTCTAAACATCAAAATTCCTCCTAATCTATTTTTAATACATTCTCATTCTGCTACGAAAGATTAAAAAATTCAAAGAAAACGCTTGCGAATTATATAAAGTATTGGTATCATTAATAATTTTTTTAGAATCATACCTTATAAATTGTTATTTTCAGAACAAAATGATATCGTTATATTAAAACCGACATCGGTTACATTAAAATTTGGAGGTAAAATATGAAAAAATTATTGTTTACAGGGTTGCTGGCAAGTTCAGCATTGTTTTTATTAGGAGGATGCGGATCAAGTAATGCAAGCGATGCCAGTTCAAGTGCAGCAAATTCTTCTGAAAAAACAAGTGATGGAAGAAAAAATATTGATTTCTGGTCCTTTTGGGGATCCGGTGCACGAAAAGAAGCTATCGAAGAAATCATTGAGGATTTCAATCAATCACAAAACGAGATCCATGTAAATTATAAGTATCAGCCATGGGGTGACATCTGGACTAAATCTTTATCTGCAATAACAGCTGGAAATGCACCCGATGTTATTGTACAGGACATAAATTCCGTTGCCCAAAGAGCAGAAGCACAGCAAGCAACTAATCTCTCCAAATATGTAGAAAAAGACACTTCTAAGGATTTTTATCCGCAGCTTTGGGATACAGTAGAATATGAAGGTGATCCTTATGCGATCCCATTCAATACATATACACAAGTCATTTTTTATAATAAAAAGTTATTTAAAGAAGCTGGAATCAGTGAACAAGATCTACCGACAACTTGGGATGAATTAGAAGAAACAGCACGTAAACTAGATAAAAAAGAAGGAAAAGAATTTACACGCATCGGTTTTTATCCATTATGGAATTTAGGGGCTGATGTATGGGCGCTAAACGCAGATAACGGGACTAGTTGGTTTGACAAAGATGAAAAAGTCAAGATTGATACTAAAAATAAAGTGGAAGCCTTGGAGTGGATCCAAGACTGGCAAGATTATTATGGGAAAAATACGATCAATAAATTAGAAGCCGAATTTGGGTCTGGTGTATCTGATCCATTTATTTCCGGATTAGTAGCCATGCGTGCCCAAAATATCAATTATTACTCTAGTTTGATGGAAAATGCACCGGATGATTTTGATTTTGGCGTGATGCAGCTCCCAGAAAAAGAAGAAGGTTCAGGCCATTGGTCGTGGGGTGGCGGATTCGTCTTGGAAGTACCATACGGAGCAAAAGATCCTGAGGCCTCTTATGAATTCATCAAATATCTTTCTTCTCCAGAAGTACAAGAAAAATTCGGCGAAAAAAGTTTTGATATCATGGCGAGCAAGACAGCCAATGAGAATTTAGTGAATAATGACAACCTAACGGATAAAGGAAAAATGATCTATCAAATGGCGGACGAAAACTTTAAAAATACGGTGATCACACCAGTTCCTTTAGATGCTCCGGATTACACGACATTAGTGAATGAACAGATTGACCAGATTCTTTTAGGAACAAAATCACCAAAAGAAGGATTGGCAGATGCACAAAAAGCAGTAGAAAACTTAGTCAAGCAAAATCAATAATCCATTTTTGACTGTCTAGGTACAGAGGAGGCAAGAAAATTTGAAGCGTTTATCTATCCGAAAGAAAAAAGAAGCAAGATGGGCCTATTTATTTATCTCGCCTTTTATTATCGGGTTCTTGGTATTTATGCTAGGGCCTATGCTTTTTTCAGTTATTGGTAGTTTCACCGATTATAATTTGACATCCAAGATGAATTTCATTGGTCTAGCAAATTTCAAAAGAATGTTCGTTCACGATGATTTATTTTGGAAATCGTTATACAACACCGTTTATTTCGTCATCTTCAATGTACCGCTGACGACGATTTTCAGTGTGTTTTTAGCCACAGTACTCAATCAAAAAATCAAAGGAATCAGTGTATTCCGTACAGCTTTCTATTTACCGGCAGTCTTATCAGGAGTAGCAGTCTACATCTTATGGATGCAGCTGCTTTCTCCATCTGCAGGATTGATCAACACATTTCTGGGCTGGTTCCATATCCCTGGACCAGCTTGGCTGTTTGATCCACAATGGACGAAACCTGCGTTGATTTTGATGAAAATATGGAGTTCTGGAGGAGCAATGCTACTTTACTTAGCTACATTACAAAATGTTCCTAGATCTTTATATGAATCAGCAGAAATCGATGGAGCAGGCGTTTGGGGAAAGTTCAAAAGTATTACTTTGCCATTAATCACTCCTATTATTTTTTACGATGTGATCACCTCTACGATCGGTTCTTTCCAAATTTTTCAAGAAGCTTATGTCATGACGAAAAATGGAACAGGCGGACCTGCAAATTCTTTGCTTTTTTATAATCTGCATATGTGGAACAAGGCGTTCGTAGCTTTTGATATGGGTTATGCGATGGCTATGTCAATGATCCTGTTTCTGATCGTGTTGGTTCTGACGTTTGTCAATTTGAAGCTTGCACCTAAGTGGGTCTATTATTCTGGAGGTGACGGCAAATGATGGATTATTTCAAAAAGACCAGTGTGAATCGGCAAACAAAAAAAATACTAAGTTATGTCCTCATGACAGTAATAGGAATCATTTTGATCATTCCATTGCTTTGGATGGTGTTTACTTCATTGAAACCAATGGAAGAAATCGTTCGTTATCCTCCGACCTTTTTCCCAGAAAAAATCGTATGGGAAAACTATCTGGATACGATTGCCGCCTTTCCTTTTTGGCGCTATGCAAGAAATACATTATTCATCACTGTGCTAGTAGTGATCGGTAATGTCCTTTCAAATTCTTTTATTGCTTATGGATTTGCGAAGCTTGATTTTCCTGGGAAAAAGCTGATGTTTGCTTTGGTTCTTTCTACGATGATGATCCCGGGGTTTGTAACGATGATCCCTCAATATGTATTATTCTCCAAGATCGGCTGGGTAGGTACTTATTTGCCCCTGATCGTTCCATCGTTCTTCGGCAATGCGTTCAATATATTTCTGATGCGTCAATTTTACTTATCGATCAATAATGAATTGATCGAAGCTGCTGAAATCGACGGAGCGAATCATTTGTATATTTGGAGTCATTTGATGCTTCCATTGACGAAACCTGCCTTGATTACCATTGCGATCAATTCCTTCAACGCAGCTTGGAATGATTTCTTAGGTCCTCTGTTATATATCCAAGATCAAGAAAAATACACGTTACAGATTGGCTTGCAAGTTTTTCAGAACCAAGCAACGACACAATGGAATTATCTGATGGCAGGAGCAACACTTGTCTTGATCCCGACGATTTTGCTGTTCTTTTTTGCACAACGTTATTTCATTGAAGGGATGGATTTGACAGGAGGTTCAAAAGGATGATGAATCGATCGATTGGTAAAAAAGCCAATGATTATTTCTTAGAAATCATTGAATGGATTCCACGTCTTATCCATTTACAGCTACTATGGTTCCTGTGCGTCTTGCCTGTTTTCACATTAGGAACTGCAAGTCGAACAGTTCTGTATATGATTTATCATTACAAAAAAAATGAAGAGAAAAAGCTCGGTTCACTATTCTGGAAAAAGTTTCGTGAGAACTTCTCTCTTTATGGAAAGCAAGATAGTTTAGCAAGTGTTTATTTTCTTCTTCTATTGATCGATTATCAGATTTTCCGCTATTGGGGTGGGGGAATTGGCTATACATTGATGTATACTACGTTGTTTTTGCTTCTATTAAGCGCGCTTCTCTTTAGTTACAAAATCTTGCTTCAACTGGAACAAAAAGAAGCTTCTTGGATTACTGCATTTTTCTTGTTTTTTAATGATTTCAAAAGCGCGCTTTTCTATTTGGCAGGCACGTTGATCCTTCTTGTCGCATTCTGGTTTGCAGGACCAATCTATTTTGCTTTATTAGGTTTCAGTTTCTTGTTTTATTTTCAAGTCCTGCTTTTTATCCATCGTACGCAAGAAAAGGTTCTTAAAAAGGAGGAATAACATGTTGCGTTTGATTGCTAAAATCGATGATAGTATTATCAACAAGTTCGCCAAGCAACGGAAAACGGATAGTCGAAAAATCAATTTTTTGAAATTTATCAGTAATATCTCTAATGGTGGTTTTATTTGGTTACTCCTTGCTGCTGTTTTAGTCTTGATACCTGATACTAGAGAATATGGTCTAGCCATTCTTATCGGCAGTTTGATCTATTTTTTTGTTGGTTTGCTTTTTATCAAAAAAACGACAAGACGGAAAAGACCTTATGAAAAAAATCGTCGGCTTGTCCTTTACACAAGTAAACCGAAGACTTCTTCTTTTCCTTCAGGACATACAGCGCTAGCCTTTTTATCAGTAGCTGCGTTGTTCGAATTAAGTCCAGTTGCAGGAATATTAGCCTTTTTATTTGCTTGTTTGATCGCTTATTCGAGGATTTTTTTACTTTTACATTATCCTACTGACATTTTAGGAGGAGCTATTTTAGGAAGTGTTATTGGCATCCTATGCGCTGCCGTTATCTGAATTAATTGTACGAATAAAGCATGAGTGCGTAAATGCGCATTTGTGCTTTATTTTTTTGTTTCGAGGAAAGCGTAGTTGTTTATTCATTTGTCTTAATAACTTAAGTTTTGTTAAATGAGAACGTTATAAAATTTTATAATTTAATTTTAATAATAAATGTTGTATAATTGGTGTTTTTTAACTAAAAAGGATATCATTTGATTTAAAATTAAAATTAAATTAAATTATAATTAGATGGGCATTGTTTTGTTGATTGTTGTGAAAGAAGACAAATATTTTTGAAAGGAGTATAAGGATGTGAAAGGGTTAAAATTGAAGCTTTTGCAGTTAGTAACTGTCAGTTTGCTATTTGGACCATATTTCCAGTCAGTCTATCATATGACGACCCTGGATGTAGCTGCTGAGTCAACAGAAACAAAGGAGGATGAGGTATTCTTAGATGAGGACTATGCAAAAATTGAAGGGAAGTATATTGAAAAAGAAGAAACCCTTGAATGGCATCTGGCTTTTGAAAAAAAGGAAAGTGCCAATGAAGGTAGAATACGTTTAGCAATCGATGCGGCAGCCGCCGGGATTGGTACCGTAAAAAACGTTCGTGGAACAGGTCTATCCTCCTATGATGAAGATGGAGAAGACCTAAAAGTCGAGACGATCGATGGTCAAGAATGGTATGTCGGAAAAGTTTATTCAAAAGAAGCAGAAACCGGCACATTGATTTTTGAAACAGAAAAGATCCCCGATGTGAACGAAGGGGAACTACCTCTTCAAGTGGTGGTTGATGAAAGAATAGATAACCAAGAATTACAAGAAAATGAAACTGATACAGAAGATTCCGCTGAAATTCAACGTAGCGAAGAAAATGAGATGGAAAAGCTGGACGAACCAATCGTACCCAGCGGTCAAGCACTCCAGCGCATTCAACGCCAGTTATTCAACGGTATTTTGGAGCGTCTTGGGCCAACAGCTACGCAAGACCCCTATGAATATATCTATCCTAGCGGAGAAGTTGAAAACGAACAGCATCGCTACCCGAAATTTACAACGAATGACTATACAAAAGTGTTAGGAAATTGGACACAAAGCAATGAACGCTATCAAGGAGACAAAGGCTCGCCATATGACGGAGAGAACTTGATCGATGATAGTGATTATACAAACGGGGGAGCGAACTGGCGAAATTACGACTATGCTACTAATAATGGATCAACTGCAGGCGAAGAAGATAGAAACGTTCCAGCTCAAACCGTTCAGCTTTGGGGAAATGAACGGAATTTTGAAAACAGTTACTTGGATTATAACGGGGCGTACATCAAAAAATGGGTAGAACCTGTTCTGCCAAGCAGCACAGCATCTGATCTACATCCTGAAGATGCAACAACCCTTTACAATGTCTATCTAGATGTCATCGGGGGCGAGAAAAAGGAAATCAGTCCAATCGATATCGTTTTTGTTCTAGATAAGTCAGCGAGTATGAGTGAATTAACCGCTGGGACCAATAGTCAAACTAAAAATGCTGCGTTGATTGAGGCAGTAAACGAAATGAGTAAAGATCTGCTCTCTGACCCGAGTCTGGATATTCGAATCGGTATGGTGAATTTTTACCATAATAGTACAGCTATCAATAACCATGAGCAAATCAGTTCGGACATCTTTCCATTGACAAATGATATCAATCGTTTGACGGGAAGTGAGAATACAGCATTAAATCGTACACCAATCGGAGGAACTCCGCTTACACTAGGGCTTAAAAATGGCTATGAAACATTGTATAAAGACAATGGCGGAGAAAATAGAAATCCAGAAAAAATCCTAATCGTTGTGGGAGATGGGACACCGACCTTCAGTTATGCACCGATTCAGTCAAGTTATCGTACGAGCACTAATGGAGCTTGGAGCAACTGGACTGTGATGGAAGATAAGATTGCTGAAGATAATGACGTTTTGTTCAGAAATTTTGAGGAGTTTTCTGGGAATACTTCTAATGCAGGGTTTACTCATCCAGTTACCTATGCATCTGACTTTAACCGTCCAGAAGATGAAGTAAATGTACACTATCGTTATGGAGAGGTAAAAGAAGGAGATAATAAAGCGACTCACTGGGTTGGTGATGGTTCTTCTAATAACAATACGAATGGCAGTCCTACTTCGCAAGAAAAGTCATCTGCGATCAACACAGTTGCTTATCATCATTGGCTGAAAAACAAGTATCAAGAGAACCCGCCAAGTATCTTCTCCATTGGTTTAGGAATCGATGGAAACGTTAGCGGGAGACAACGACTAGATGCTATTGGACGAAATGTATTGAAAAATATTGCTGATTTAGAAGAAGATGGCGTAACACCGCGATATTACAATGCGAACAACAAGAATGACATTGTTACAGCCTTGGAGGATATCTCTTCTACCTTCAAGAGAACGATCCAGCAAGCCACACTTTATGATGAAACTGGTTTTAATGTCTCACCATTTGGAGCTGGCAGATCGGCAGATATTCAGTTTTACCATCTAGATCCAGGAGAAAACGGCATGAAGTACCAAGAGCCAGAAATATGGGATGAAGAACGTCATGGACAAGCCCCACCAGAAGTAGTGGCGACTCCGACAACGTATGTCGGACGGGAAAACCAAGCTTATAAATTTTCTCCGATTTCTTTAGGTGAAGGGGAAATGGTCAGGATCAAGTACCAAGTAAAACTTGATGCGGGAGCTCAAGACGGAAATTTTTACACAGTGAACAATATGGCCTATATTCAGAACCTGGAGGATTATGAGAATGATATCACTACTGGACGGATGTATTTCCCATCTTCTTCCATTCGTTACGAACATAAAGGCCGTAATTTCCAAGTCAGCAAGAAGGGTCAAAATGGCGAGCCGTTGGCTGGAGTCGAATTTGCATTATATGACCAAAATCCAGAGAGTGGGGAAGCCGAACCAATCGAAACAAGTAAAACTACCACGGACGGAATAGCGATCTTTGAAACGAAGATGCCGATTTTAGGAGATGAAACTGGAGCAGTCAGCGACATATTTTGGATCAGAGAGATCGCTGGACCACCACGTTATCAGTTAGTATATGAGACGTATCAATTCCAAATCAAAAAATATGCAGCCAACGAAGATGAGATGTTAGGTCACTACGAGCTTGTAGATGAATATACATCTGGTTCGAGAGTCGGCGGACCGGAAGGTAAAGATCCGAATTCCTATTATGAAGGAGAATATCACAAGCTTTCTGTTGTACAAGAGCCTAACATAGAAGGCACAGAGTATGATGAGTTGTATGTCAAACTGGAAATGCGAAATGAATTCAAGCCAATCCACATGAATATCAATAAACTAATTGAAGGCAGTAATATGCCAATCAATGGCGCAGAGTTTGAACTTTATGAAACAGATGGTAACGGACTGGAAATCGGATATCCAGTAGCGAAAGGGCTTTCTGGTGTGAACGAAGTAGAGGAAGAGAAAGGGAGACTCACGTTCTATTCAGTAGATGAAGACGGGAAATATGTAATCGTGGATGGTGAGAAAGTTATTCATCCAATCGGAGAGCCAGATTCATTTGTTTATAAGGATAGTGAAGAAACTACCAACTATGCAGAATACAAAATCATTGAGAGCCAGAACCCAGAAGGTTTCAAAGAACCTGATGAAAATGACACATGGATCTTGCGACTTTACGATAATGCTATAGGGACTATCCAACTCAAGCAAACAGGTGAAGAAAATTGGCAATATCTCACGTATACAACAGATGAAGAGGATCGTTTATGGGTAGCATTCACTGCTTACAATACGTTTGATTATCGGGAGATCCGAGTTAGAAAATTAGACCATGAAGGCCATACATTAGATGGTGCAGGTTTCGATATCAGGAAAGTGGGGGATTCTTCCTTCCCGCTGTATCGAGCATACACTGGTAATCCGTTAGAACCAGAAGAATCGAAACGTTTGCCTGGGATCGGATACTTCTATTCTCGTGCCGTAGGAGTAGAAAAGTATGTCGATTTAAATTACGACCAACCTCTGCATCTGTCTATTGGTGAATATGAGGTCTCGGAATCTGTCGCACCAAATGGGTATCGGCTATCTGATCAAGTGTTCCAGTTTGCACTGAATGAAGAAGGTAAGTTTATCATTGAAGATACGGTCATCGAAGACGAAACTGCTCCCTTGCCGGAAGGCTATGAAATCATCGATGGTGTACTACAAGTAACCTTAGAAGATGAACTAGCGCCAATCGATTTGGAACTTTTGAAAATTGACAGTATGAATAGCCGACGTCTTGAAGGCGCAGAATTTTCAATTGAGAAACAAAATAGTGCAGGAGAGTATGAAATCATCGAGGGAGGCTTGGCACCAGATCCAAACGATTCTTCCCTATTCAATGCTTCAGACTTGTTGGAAGGGGTCTATCGGATCAAGGAAGTGAAGTCACCTGACAGCTATAGAAAACTTCCAGGTTACTTTATTTTAGAAATTAGTTATCGAGAAGAACCTGACATAGAAAATGATCGGGTAGTTCCAGGAAAAGAAGCGGGTACACTAAAAGTTGAGATTTCGTATTATCCAAACGAAGAAGCAGAGACGCCTGATCTACAGCAAGAGTTAGAATATGAACTTTTGGAGACAAATCGAATCAGATTACAGCTTAGTGTCGGGAACGATCCTGAAAATCCGTTGCCTGCTACAGGAGGATCCGGACGATTATTCTATATCCTGCTTGCTGCATTCTTCATGGCGCTTGCAGGAGCAGCCTATGGTTTGTTTGTCAGACAATCTAAAAAGGAGGGAGCAAGGTAATGAAAAAGCTGTTGTGTTTGATGCTTCAATTACTTGTTTTACTACCGCTTGCAGCAGTCCTTCTTCCACAGGCGATGTCGGCAGAAGAATCAGGGGAAGATGTCGTGGAATTCGTGTTGCATAAACGGATGATTCGAGATATCGATTATAACGATCAATTTGAATACCATGAAAATGATGGCTTGGCTATCTCTGAGGAAGCAGGGGAAACAGCAGATATCATTTCACAGACGGTGCCACTAAATGGAGCGACATTTGCCATTTACGACATGACCGATTATTATCATGAAAAAAAAGCTGCTGAAAACATGACTCCTAAAGAATTCGTCCAGCAAATCGCTGAAACGAACAGAAACAATATCCGTCAGCTAATCACAGAAGAAAGGCTTGTCCAAATAGGGACTTCGGTAACAACTGGGAAAGATACGGTTGGCGGATTAGGAGACGGGATTGCACGTATCAAAGCACCTAAGAAAAACCAAGATCGGGATGCAGTTTATTTGATTTTCGAAGAATCGATTGATCCAGAAGTTGGATTGGATGTTGATATCGATCAGACAGCTATCCCAATTGCTGCTATTTTGCCAATTTATCACCCGACAGAATCAAGCGAGGAACTGCAAGAGATTCATATCTATCCTAAAAATGTCGGTTATCTAAGAGATCCATACTTCTTCAAGTATGGACGTCAAAGAGGAACAACTGAAAAAGGAAAACCATTAGAAGGTGCTGTTTTTGCTCTATATCAGATGATAGAAGGGGGGAAATATTATTTAGATATGGCTCCTGCTAATGACTTGAAAAATCAATGGATCAAACCAGCAGACAATGATCCTTTGAATGACAAAAATGTAAGCAAATTCATTTCGGATAAAGAGGGCCTTGTTACGACAGGACAACGTTTCTTGCCTTCTGGCACCTATTATTTTGAAGAATTAAAAGGTGTGGAAGGTTACGAGATGGATGAAGCAAGTAAGAGAATCGAGGTCATCATCCCTGAATTTTGGGTGGATGCAAAAGGCCAACCACAATATGTAGTAGTTAACGGACAGGAGATGGATGAATTAGAATCCGGGAAAGTTCCAGTCTCTGCCTATGAATCCGCAACACCACGTGTTTATAACGAGACCGTAAAAGAAACAACGGACAAACCGAAAGAGCCGAGTGGTCCAAGCAATCCAGGTCAATCAGGAAAATGGTCCGTATTCCCGCAAACGAATGAAGCAAGAACGTTGATTTCTTTACTAGGAATTCTTTTATTGTTAGGTGCTGTTTTATTAATAAAAAAAGAACGGGGAGAAAAAAATGAATAAAAAAATGATTGTCACGGGAATGAGTGTACTGTTACTCGTTACTGCGGGAATAGGGATTTTCGGGAACGGAAAACTAGTCAAAGCCAAAGAAGTCGCACAAAAACCAAGTGAAGTGACGATTACATTACACAAAAAAGGTTTCTCATCTGTTCCGGAAGAACGACCGAATAGCGGATTGGTTTCTACGGATTTTGGTGAAGAAAATATTCCAGGAGTCGATTTTGATTTGTTTGACGTAACGGAAGTATATTACGATTTGATTCGAGATAATCCTTTAACACCGGAACGAGAAGACGGTCTTAATTCTGCCGAAGCGATTGAATGGATTCAAAAACGGCACACAGAAAGTTGGTTTTTAAAATATCGACTGACAAGTATTGACAAACAAACAACGAATGAAGCTGGAGAAGCGGTATTCTCTACCGTCCAAGTGACGGAAGAAGCACCTTCTTCTAGAGATAAAGTCTATCTTTTCTTAGAAACTTATTCGCCAGCTCATATTTCCAGAATCGCGTCTCCAATGGTTGTTATGATGCCAGTGATGATGCCTGATATGGTGGATGGCGTGTGGGATGGTTCTACATGGAAAGACACATACAATACAGATGTGCATTTGTATCCGAAAAACGAAATCAGAGAAGCAGATAAACAGATGAATGTAGAGGAAAGCGACCTTAGACAAGTAACGATTATTAATGAAGCTGGAGAACAAGAAACGATTTCTTATATTGATCTAGAAAGAGGAAAAACGGCTTCTTACACGATCACAGCACCTATTCCTTATTTCATCGATTCTGTCCTTGAAAACGGAAGCGCTGTTATCAAAAATTACAAAATCACAGATACGCCTACAGTTGGTCTAACTTATTATGATCAGGAAATAGAAGTGCGAGCCGGCGAGACGATTTTAACAAAAGGACAAGATTATATAGTAGAAGTAGTAAGCAACGGGTTTGTCGTGACGATTTTGACAGAAGAAAATGGAGTAGCCAAAGTAGATACTTTAGGTAGATTAGCAGATGCACGTGGAGGAGATTTAACGATCACGTATAATTTGAAGGTTTCCACAGAACTAGAAGCGGATGATTTCCATAACAACACAGCGGTTATTGAAATCGGACGAAATGATGAATTTGATTATGAAGAAGGAGTAGAGCCGCCAGAGAAAGTCACAACAGGTGGAAGAAAGTTTGAAAAATATGATGCATCAAGCAGTGAATTGCTTAAAGATGCAAGATTCGAATTGTGGAATGAAGACCGTTCTGAATACGCAATATTTTATAAAGGGGAGTCGCCTTTAGCTGTTTATGAATCAGGAGCAGATAGAATTGAGTGGGCAACAAGCGGACAAGCAACAGAATTTGTCGCAGATGGAAATGGATACTTTGAGGTTCAAGGGTTAGATTATGGAACCTATCAAATGAAAGAGACCATGGCGCCAGAAGGTTATGTACTTCCAACAGGTGAGGCAGCCTTTACTGAATTTATCATCTCTTATGGAAGCTATAATGAAGAAATTCAGATCGTAGGAGTAGAAAATCCAGGGCCAGAAAGAGTACCGAATATGAAACGCGGGTCACTTCCTGCTACTGGTGGGAACGGGCTCTTGGCATTCTTACTAATCGGAATAAGTTTGATGATTGGAGCGTACAGCTGGTACCGTAAATCTAAAATGAAGTCTGAAGTATAAGCAACAAAAATAAGCTGCAGCAATCGGTTTTATAAAGGTTGCTGCAGTTTTTTTAAATAAGAAGGTGAAGAAAATGAAAAAGAAAATAGGTAATAGACCTCAAACCCAAATCAGTCTTTTATTACAATTATTTATGGCAGTGATGTTTCTTGCCGGAGCTGCAGTTTTTACATATCCATTTTTAGCAGATGCTCTCAGCAATTATTTGGATCAAAGAAGGATCGAGAATTATCAAAAGCAGCTTGAACGCGATAAAGAAGAAAAACATGAGCAACAATTAGCAGTGCATGAAAAGAAAAATCAGACGCTTGCTCATACATCAGTAATCCCAGGAATGGGACAAGTCAAAGATCCTTTTGAGCAAGCGGTTAGAAATGTCCAAAATCCAGGAAAAGAATATTACGAACAACATATGATCGGAGCCATCTATATTCCGAAAATCAATGTTAGCTTGCCTTTATTTGATGAAACGAATGATCTTTTGTTAGATAGAGGAGCGACAGTCCTGCAAGGCACCTCTTTTCCAACTGGAGGAGAGAGTACACATTCCGTGATTACCGCCCATAGCGGTATTGCTGAGAAAAAACTCTTTACGGATCTTGAAGAAATGGAGCAAGATGACCGATTCTATCTTGAAGTGTATGGTCGGATGCTCGCTTATGAAGTCGTTGAGAAAATTGTTGTCCTTCCAACAAAAACAAATACATTAGCAATTAGAGAAAAGCAGGATCTAGTCACACTTATCACTTGTACACCTTACACCGTGAACACTCACCGATTACTAGTGACAGGAAGACGAGTTCCCTTTACAGAAGAAGTCTCTTCAAAGATAGAACAGACAAAAAAATACCATCTTTATCGATTACTTATACTCCTTCTAGGTATATTGCTAGTGCTAACGCTTTTCGGTTATTGGTGTTATCGAAAATTTAAAAGACAAAAACAACGAAAGAAAAATAACAGATAATAGACCAATTATTAAGAATAACATAATAAATTTAAGCTGCTTGGAAGAGACAAACGCGATTAAATCGCATATTTCCAGTTTTTTTTAACGTTTGCTAAAATGACATTTTCCAGGTAAGCCAACTTGTTTCACAAGGGCTTCTTTGATATTGTAGTAGCAAGAAGAAAGATGGAGGGATTTTTTATGGCAAAAATCATGGTAGTCGAAGACGAAGAGATCATTCGACAATTGATCATGGAGGAACTTGAGAAATGGCAATTTGAAACCTTTGGAACGACCGATTTCAATCAAGTGTTCTCAGACTTTGAAAGAGAAGAACCACAGCTTGTATTACTAGATATTAATCTTCCCGTTTTGGATGGCTATTATTGGTGTCAAAAAATACGTGAAGTATCGAAAGTACCGATCATTTTTATCTCCAGCAGGAATACGAATATGGATATGATCATGGCTATGAACATGGGGGCAGATGATTTTGTGACAAAACATTTCCAAATCGATGTACTGATTGCAAAAATCAATGCATTACTTCGCCGTTCTTACAACTACACAGAATTATCTAGTGAAATGATGAGCCACAATGGCATTACGTTGAATGTTGACAACGGAAGTATGGAAATCAACGGAGAGATCATTGATTTGAGCAAAAATGAATATCGTCTATTATTTATTTTGATGAAGCACAATGGAAAGATCTTAAGTCGGGAAAAATTGCTGCGAGCACTGTGGGATGACGAACGATTTGTAGATGACAATACATTGACAGTCAACATCAATCGGTTACGCCGAAAAATCGAACAGGCAGGTATCCAAGGATATATCGAAACAAAAGTAGGACAGGGATATATCGTTCCCTGAAAGGATGAGCGGTTAAGATGAATTTTTTTAAATATTTGAAAGATCAGTGGACATTGATCTTGGGATGGCTGTTTTTTATTGCATTGACGATCTTTGTGATGTGGCTGGCGCCAAACATCAAAGTTGATTTGAGCACAATTGCTTATTTAGCTTTGATTGAGGGCGTCTTTCTGATTTTTTATCTGCTGGGTGGTTACTTGAGCAAGAGAAGATGGTGGGGAAAATTAGCCGACATACAAAAAACTTCCCCTTTGCAAAATTATTTGAGTGGTGGGAGGACAGAAGAAGAAAAACTGGTAGAAGAATATATCAATCAGCTGATCCGTGAACACCAAGAAGTAATGCAATCAGCAATCAGTAATCAACAAGACCAAAAAGATTATATTGACTCATGGGTCCATGAAATCAAAGTGCCACTTTCCGCTTCTAAATTGCTAGTTCGTTCGATCGAGTTCGATATTGACGATCAAAAGTATACATTACTAGAAAATGAATTATCAAAAATCGATGAATACGTAGAACAAGTTTTGTATTATGCAAGACTCGACAGTTTCTCGCGGGACTACCTCATCCAAGAATATGGACTAAAAGGAATCATTCAGCCTGTGATACGCAGTCAGGCAAATTATTTTATCCAAAAAAATATTCGCTACGAGATCGTTGGTGAGGATCATACTGTTTTGACCGATGCTAAATGGATCGCTTTTATCTTCAACCAATTGCTTAGTAATGCCATCAAATATACGCCGGATCACGGAAACATCATTGTGAGCATAGAAAAGGAAGCGCAAGGAGTCAGCCTTTCAGTTAAAGATTCAGGGATCGGTATCCCAGCGGAAGACTTGAAACGGATCTTTGATAAGGGATTTACTGGGAGAAATGGTCGACTTAGCAAAACACATTCAACAGGATTAGGACTTTATTTAGCAAAAAATCTGGCCGAAAAATTAGGTATCCATTTGACGGCTGAATCAACTGAAGGAAAAGGGACAACAATGACTTTATTTTTCCCAATCTTAAATTTTTATAATGAAAAACGTTAGAAAATCGTTAGAAACGAAAAAAAGTGCTTGTGTTGTTAACGTTTTCGCTGATAAGTTTCTTATCATGTGAAATAAAAGGAGATTGGTTATGGAAATTTTAATAGCATTAGTCCCTATGTTGGCATGGGGTAGTATTGGTTTAGTAAGTGGTAAAATTGGTGGCGATGCCAATCAACAAACACTAGGAATGACGATCGGTGCATTTCTGTTTTCTTTAGTTGTCTTTTTCGTTGTTAGTCCTGTAATCACCCCTTGGATTTTCTTGATCGGATTTTTATCCGGCTTAGCTTGGAGTGTTGGACAAAATGGACAGTTCCATGGAATGAAGTACATGGGTGTTTCTGTAGGGCTACCATTGTCTACTGGTTTTCAATTAATTTTGAATACGATTGCGGGAGCCGTTTTCTTCCATGAATGGACACAAACGAAAGATTATGTATACGGTATTATTGCTTTAGCTCTTCTTGTAAGCGGTGCGTATTTGACTGCCCGACAAGATGACGAAGGAAAAATAGATACAGATAATAAAATGCTTGATTTTGGTAAGGGTTTTAGAGCATTGATCTTCTCTACGATTGGTTATGGTGTATATACCATCATCGTCAACTGGGCGAATTTGGATGCGATGTCAATTATCTTACCTCAAAGTATCGGAATGATCTTAGGCGCAAGCTTCTTTGCTTTCCGTAAAGTTAAAGTCGATCAGTTTGTGTGGAAAAACATGATCTGTGGATTATTATGGGGCTTAGGAAACATCTGCATGCTTCTAACAGTCAAATCACTTGGTTTAGCTGTTGGCTTCTCACTTTCACAAATGGGGATCATTATCTCTACTTTAGGTGGGATTTTCATCCTTGGCGAAAGAAAAACGAAAAAAGAGCTCATTTATGTTATTGTTGGTTGCCTTTTAGTCATTTTAGGTGGTATCCTTTTAGGGTATATGAAAACAGTTTAATCGCTGTTTTCCAACCTAAAATGGGGAGGAACTTCAATGGATTTGTTTCGTAAGAAAGAGATCAATCTCAATCATACGAGTGAGATGAAAAAAGAACTAAAAACGTCTGATTTGATCATGCTTGGAATTGGTGCGATCATCGGTACGGGAATATTTGTGGTGACAGGGGTTGCGGCCAATCAAAATGCTGGTCCAGCACTGTCACTTTCATTTGTCTTAGCTGCAATCGTTGTCATTTTGTCTGGACTAAGTTTCGCAGAATTTGCTTCGCGAGTGCCAGTGATTGGTGGGCCATATGCCTATCTGTATGTTGTATTTGGTGAATTTGCTGCCTGGCTGACAGGGTGGTTGTTGATCGGGGAATTTTTACTAGCGGTTTCCTCTGTTGCTTCCGGATGGTCTGGCTATATGCAAGGTTTTTTGAAAAGTTTAGGGGCCGAACTTCCACAAGCATTAACTGGCGGGTACAATCCGGAAAATGGTACATACATTGACTTGATTGCGGTGCTCGTAGTGATATTCGTCACTTACATCGTGTCGCTTGAAGCCAAGAAAGCATTACGTTTGAATAATGCCATGGTATATGTCAAATTTGGTATCATCGCGTTGTTTATCATTGTAGGAATATTTTTCGTTAAACCTGATAACTGGCAGCCATTCATGCCTTTTGGTTTTTCCGGTGTGCTAGATGGTGCAGCTCTTGTGTTTTTTGCTTTCTTGGGATTTGATGCCGTTGCAATGGCAGCCGAGGAAGTCAAAAACCCGCAAAAAGATGTGCCAAGAGGAATCATTGGTTCGATACTGATTGCTACTGTCCTTTACATCATCGTGACGCTGATCTTGACAGGAATCGTTCCGTATACTGAACTAGGAGTCAATGACCCAGTGGCTTTTGCAATGAGGTATGTAGGACATGGAACAGTGGGCGCGGTGATCGCTGTAGGGGCAATTTTAACGCTACTGACGGTAACGATCTCGATGATGTATTCACTTGCTCGTTTACTGTTTGCTGTCAGCAAGGATGGCTTACTTCCTAAGTTTATGACAGAAATCGATCAAAAGCATCGTACACCGAAAAAAGCGACTTATGCCGCTGGTGTGGCAGCTGTATTCTTTGCCGGATTTTTCCCATTGAATGTATTAGCGGAACTAACGAATATCATGGCGCTCGCCTATTTGATGCTTGTTAGTCTAGGCTTACTGAAGTTGAGAAAAATGTTTGGCAAACCAAAAGCTGGAGAATTCAAAGTGCCATTCGTTCCGCTATTGCCAATCGTCTCCATCTTGACTTGTATTGTATTGATGCTTCGTCTGCAAACTGTGACATGGATCGTGTTCGGTATCGTAATGGTTATTGGACTGATCATTTATTTTGGCTATGGCTATGGACACAGCAAGATGAATGAGAAATAGACTCCAATGGAGAAGTTAGAAGAAAGATAAGAAAAACGCCCATCAACAGTTGTAATAAACTGTTGTTGGGCGTTTGTTTTAGTAACAAGCGAAAGGTGATCTATTGGGTTAAATCCAACAGTTTTTGTTTCAGATCTTCTTCCATGTGTCCAAGCTCTACTTCTGCATGACGACGTTTTTCTTTTCCTTCTTTTTGGATACGCAATGTCTCTTGGATTGTTTCGATCAAATCATTTTGAGTGGTTTGAAGGGTCTCGATATCCACGATTCCACGTTCATTTTCTTTCGCTGTTTCGATGGCTGAGATTTTCAGCATTTCTGAATTTTTCTTCAATAAGTCGTTTGTTGTTTCAGAGACTTGGCGTTGAGCAGTTACTGCATCTTTTTGACGAAGCAAGGTCAATGCGATCACGACTTGGTTTTTCCACAGCGGAATGGCTGTAGCGATAGATGCTTGGATCTTTTCAGCCAAGGCCTGATTTGTGTTTTGGATCAAACGGATTTGTGGTGCTTGCTGGATCGTGATCTGTCTAGCTAAGCGAAGATCATGCGTACGTTTATCCAGACGATCTAGGAATTGCGTGTAATCATTGGCAATCTGAACATCCATCTGATCGCCAGTTTCTTCTGCTCTTTTCATCGCTTCTGGAATGATCGTTGTTTGAAGTTCTTCCATTTTCAATTCTCCAGCAGCGATATAAATATTCAGTGCATCAAAGTAGTCTTTGTTTTTCTGGTAAAGCTGTTCTAACATCAGATTATCTTTTAGCAGACCGTCTTTTTCTTTATCTAATTTCACTGAAATCTTGTCAATTTGTGCACCAATCTTTTGATATTTTGCTGTCACTTCATAGATCGATTGTTTGACCTTCCCGAAGACACGCTGGAAGATGTTCCCTTCTCCGGCACGCAGTTCGTCAGGATTGGCTTCTTGGAGACGATACATCAGTTCAGTTAAGGAATCTCCTACAGGACCAATATCTTGTGCTTGCACATGATTCAACATCGATTGTGAGAATTCACTTAATTTTGCTTGGGCAGCCGATCCGTAGCTGATGACAGACTGTGCATCATTAGCATCGATTTTTGCTGCTAGCTGTTTAGCTTGTTCTTGGCGTTCCGCCGGTAGTTTGTCAATTAAACGAGCAGCTGTCTGTTGCTCTTGGAGCTGATCAATCTCCGCTTGTTGTGAAGTGGTCAGCGTATCTGTTGGAGTTGAAAACGGGTTGTTCAATAAATCTTCAAGTGTATCGTTAACTGGTGTAACATCTTTTGTTTCAGTCGGTTTATGATCCATAAAAAATTCCTCCTTGTTGAATCTGTTCTCGATTCTTACATGAATGTCTCTACTTTAGAAAAAGTACTCGAAACAGCCAGACATCATCTGAATGTTCCGAGTCTTCTTTTATGAACAAAAGAGTTAATCCTTTTGTTCTGGTTCATATTTATTATCACGCTTTAAGCTCTGTTTCGCAACAGATATCTCTACGTCGATATCATCTAGATCCTCAGCAACGAATTTTTGATAATCTTGTGCGATTAAAGCTGACAGCTGGTCGATGATCTGCGCGCTTTCTTCTAGTTTTTCATAGGTCTGTTTGTTTTTGATCTCATGGTCATTGATCTCATTATACTTATTTGTCAAATCAACTAGATTCGGCAGATGCGTATAAAGAAACTGACTTGCTTCATGCAGTCGGTTTGGTTCTTTCACCAATTCTTTGAATAAAGCTTTCGCTGCTTTGACTGGATCATGGCGGAGATCGATTGCTTTAAGTTTGGCTGTCTGCTGCATATTCATTTGCAATTGATTGATCTCATTTTTTGTTTGATTCATTGTTTGTCGAAAAAATGAAATTTCATTCGCTGTCATACCGCTTTTTTCATAGTGAGTTTCAAGTTCGTCAGTCAGTGCAGGAATTTCTTCTTGTTTTCCCTTTTTCCTGCGCGAACCAAAGAGTCCCCACAAAACTAAAACTACACCTATCAATAAAAGTCCTAGAACAAAAGAAAAACTATTGTTTCGGACAAAGAGAAATAGCAAGACCAATGCTAGAAGCCACGGCCAATTTCGTTTTATCATAATAAACCCTCCATGTCATTTATCGTTGAGTATTGAATTCTTTTCGTTATTCGATTACATACTTATTTTAGCATACGGACTACTAGAAAGAGTATCGGACTAAAGAAGGATTTTCTATATTTAGAGAAAATCTAAGGTTTATCTATGGTAAACTAATAAGGAGTTTTTGAGAAAAATTGAAAAATGAAAAAAAAGCAGTTATGATTACAAAGAAAGCAGGAGAAGATATGCTGAACAATGAGCAATTTGAAGAAAAAACAATCAGTCGCAAAGAAATCTATAGCGGAAAAATTATTGATGTTGCTGTAGACGAAGTTCGTTTGCCAGATGGAGGAACTTCGAAGAGAGAACTGGTATTTCATCCTGGCGGTGTCGGGATCATTGCTTTTGACGAACAAGATCGTCTGCTTCTTGTCAAACAATTTCGAAAACCTTTAGAAAAAGTGATTTTGGAGATTCCAGCTGGAAAAATCGATCCAGGAGAAGGACAAAATCCCGAAATGACAGCAGCTAGAGAATTAGAAGAAGAAACTGGCTATCGTGCGAAGTCGCTGAGCCATCTTACTTCGATGTATCTTTCACCAGGTTTTGCAAATGAAGTCCTTCATATTTATCATGCACAAGGGGTAGAGAAGGTCGAGAATCCTTTAGCACAAGATGAAGACGAAGTACTGGAGTTGTATCATCTAACTCTTGAAGAGGCGCAACAAGCGATGAAAGATCAGTTGATTTGTGATGCAAAGACGATTTATGCGATTCAATACTGGGAACTATTGACCAAAGGAAAGTAGAGGGATCGGCTTATGGCCAAAGGACCGCTTATTACGCGAAGCGAACTTCGCAAGCGACAACAAGCACAAGCAAGCGAGTCATTAAAAAAACAGCGAAAAGCAGAAACAGCTTATCAGCAAGAAGAAAAAAAGATTGCCAGCTTTTATCGTAAAGAAAGCAAAAAGAATAAACCAATCACGAAAACAAGGATCAGCGAACGGGAAAAGACGACCAAATGGAACTCTTTTTTGATGAAATCTCTTATTATTGTTATCCTAATGTTATGTGTGGTTTTTTTAGCAATCGCATTTATATAGAAAGAAGGAATTAAAAAGATGAAAATCGGTATTATCGGCGCAATGGAAGAAGAAGTAAAAATTTTGAGAGAGAACCTAAGCGAACCATTATCATGGGAACGCGCAGGCGCTTTATTTATTTCAGGTTCATTAGGTAACCACGAAGTGATCGTCGTACGTTCCGGTATAGGAAAAGTCTTAGCATCTATTACCACAAGTCTGTTGATCCAACAATACGGCGTGAACATGGTGATCAATACAGGTTCAGCTGGCGGAATCGGTGAAGGCTTACAAGTAGGTGACATCGTTATATCAGACAAAGTAGCTTATTTTGATGCAGATGCAACAGGATTTGGCTACAAACCAGGACAATTACCAGGAATGCCTCTATATTATGAAGCAAGCACATATTTGCGCAGTGAAATGGTTAAAGCAGCAAAAGCAACGAATTTGAACGCAAAAGAAGGATTGATCGTTACAGGTGATACATTTGTCGACTCGCCAGATAAAATCAAAGAAATCTTAACGAATTTCCCTGAAGCATTAGCTTGCGAAATGGAAGGAGCCGCTGTTGGACAAACAGCTCGTCAGTTCAATATCCCATTTTTGATCGTACGTGCAATGAGCGACACAGCAGATCACTCGGCGACACAAAGCTTTGACGAATTTATCGAAGACGCAGGCAAACGATCAGCAGAAATGGTGATCGAATTTGTCAAACATCTCGTATAAGGAGGACTAAGATGAACGCATTGATCTCGATTGACTACACATATGATTTTGTTGCAGAGGATGGAAAGCTGACTACTGGGACAGCAGGACAAGTAATTGAAAAAAAGCTGACTGCTCATACAAAGAAGTTTATTGATCAAAAGGATTTTGTCGTTTTTGCCATTGATGCGCATGATCCAAAAGATTCCTTTCATCCGGAGAACCGCTTATTTCCTCCGCATAATGTGATAGGAACGGGTGGACGGGAATTGTACGGCTCTTTAAAAAGTTTATACCAAGACTATGAGCAAGAGGAAAATGTTTATTGGATAGACAAACGGCATTATTCCGCTTTTAGTGGAACAGATCTAGACATCCGTTTGCGAGAACGCCAGATCACAGATATTTATTTGACCGGCGTATGTACAGATATCTGTGTGTTGCATACAGCAGTCGATGCGTATAATCTAGGATACAAACTCCATATTTTCAAAGATGCCGTGGCAAGTTTCGATCCCGTTGGACATGAATGGGCATTGAGACATTTTGAGTCCACACTAGGCGCAGAAATTTTATAAAAAAACAAAGTGATTTGATAAAATAAAAAGCACAAAATAATAAAAGAAGAGCATAAAACAAACAACTTTGTTTTATGCTCTTTTTTATACGTTATTTTAAAAAAACTTATTCTTTTTACGTTAATAAATCTCTTTATTATCAACAACTTAAGTTATATTTTTTCTTTTTATAAAATACACTTATTATAATTTTGTTTTTTATTGACAGTAAAAATAAATTAGGTAATACTTTAAGTAAACGCTTTCTAATTTGTTACGGGAGGAATACACTTGTTAAAAAAACGTATAAAATACAGTGCGCTAATGATGAATCTCCTTATGCTCAGTACCCCGGTTTTAATTTCTGTCGTTGAAGTTGCTGCTAACGAACAACAGTCTGTGAACGAAGAAAATGCACACGTGAACATTGAAGGGATGTCAACAATGGAGGAAGTACCAAGAACTAGTGAAGATATGGATACGGAAGAAGGAAATGATCCTATGATGAAAGAATCAGAAAATGAAAAGACAAAAAAGCAATCTGAAGAAGCAAATGAAGAGTGGAAAGGGGCTGTTTTCGGAGAAAGCACAAGTGCTAGTAGGTATGCCATTGAACCATTAGAAGACGGCGTGCGGCTCTCTTCCACGAATAACGGCGGAAAATTCCAGTCAAGCGGATCAGATGGAATGACCTATTATTATCAAGCAATCCCCAAAGACATCAACTTTAGGATGCGGGCGACGATCGAAATAGAATCTTGGACCTATACGAATGCCCAAGAAGGATTTGCTTTAATGGTAAGAGACGCAGTACCAAAAAATCATTTGTTTGGGCAGGCATTTTATTCAAATTCATTTGCCATACTAGGCAGTCGGATCGAATATGTCTGGGACTCGGATAGACAAGAAGTGGTCAACACGAGCGGCAGCAAATATACGATGCGACTTGGATTGGGGACACGGGCAATCACAGGAATATCATCTGAAGATCCGCAAGCTGCGCCAGCTCCTGGGAGTGTCTCAGTGGAAACAACACCTTTAGAGACTTCAGCAGGGTTCTTGGAAAAAGAAACAGGTTCTTATAATATATTCGGAAACGGTCATGGGAATCTGTTTCCGGCCACGAACTCGATTACTAAACTGGACGTAGAGATGAAAAAAACGAATACTGGTTTAGAGGCATATTATTACGATCCTGAAACAGGAGAAGAAATGGCTTCTGACATCATGTATGACTGGGAAAAATTATACGCTTCAGATGAATCGGTTATTTATGCAGGATTTGCTGCAGCAAGGAATATGACGATCAAGGTAGAAGGAATCGAAGTTGCTTACTCAGATCCTGCGACAGATCCTCCTGGGCAAGAAAGACCTACTCGCTTGATTGATCCGATTTACACTGTGACCTCTAGTAATCATTCAGGAAACCAAGATCATACTATGTCCTTTAGAGCAAATGCTGACGGATTATTGACAATTAAAAATAAAGCAACAGGAGAGGTGCTTAAGAACGCAAAAAACTTGGCTATCACTGCGAATCGGGAATTTGATTATCAGACAAAACTGATGGAAGGAACGAACGAATTTACTTTCAGTTTTACGCCAGATAAAAACTATCCGCCAGAAGAATACGTAGAGATGACTAGTTATGAAACAAAAGAGATTCTTCATACAGTGGACTACCGTAAACCTAAATATTCGACAGTTTATGTAACACCAGAAGGGTCAGATGCAGGAAACGGAAGCAGACAAAATCCATTATCTCTGACACAAGCATTGAGATACGCATATGCTGGGCAGACAATCGTCATGGCGCCTGGAACTTATTCCTTCGAAAGAGGATTGACGATTCCAAAAGGCGTTAACGGGACAAGAGAAAACCCGATTCAGTTGATTGCAGAGAAAAATCCAGAAAACAAGCGTCCTGTACTTGATTTTAAAGGAACTGGAAATGGGATGACACTGTTCAGTCACTACTGGGGTTTACGAGGGTTTGACATTACAAATAGTGCAGCTATGCAAAAAGGATTACAGATTTCTGGAAATCATAATTTGATCGAAGAGATTCATGCTTATCGGAATGGAAATACAGGAATCCAAATCAGCGGTAGCTCAAATGATCCTTTCGAAGCATGGCCCGCGCATAACTTAGTCAAGAACTGTACATCTTTTGAAAATGCCGATCCAGGATTTGAAGATGCCGATGGATTTGCGGCCAAACTGACAATAGGAGAAGGAAATGTATTTGACGGTTGTATCGCGTATCATAATGCAGATGACGGTTGGGACCTTTTTGCTAAAAATGAAACAGGTTCGATCGGAAAAGTAATCATCAAAAACTCAGTTGCTTATCGAAACGGCTGGGTACCAGGAATTGAGGGAGAAGGTAACGGTAATGGATTCAAAATGGGCGGTTCTTCTTTAACGGGCCCTCATGAATTGATCAATAGTTTGTCTTTCGAAAATCTTGCGAAAGGAATCGATTCCAATAGCGGAACAGATATTATCGTCAATAGCAGTACAAGTTTTAATAACGGTTCATATAATGTGGCTCTTTATACCTCTTCAGCAGGAAACACAGACTACCATGCTTCTGGTATCTTATCTTTCCGAACAGAGAATCTTGAGATGAGAGAGCAGATCCGCCCATTGAATCAAAACGAAGATCAAATCTACCACTCGTTGAACTACTATTGGAATGAACGAGAGAAACAATCAGAAAATACTCTTGGACATACCATATCAAAAGATTGGATCGAGTCTCTAAATACATGTTCGAAAGAAGGTCAGCAGCCTGTTACGCGCTATGAAAATGGAAGTATCCATGTTCATGGACTGATGCAGATTAAACCGGGGAATCGTCAAACAGAAAAGGAAAGAGTGGATGGTCTTCCATTATCTGTAGGTGCTATTTTTGACGGAGAAACCTCACCGTCTTCGGAATATCCAGAGTATGCAATCGTACAAGAACCAAATCAGACAAAACCAAATGAACAAAATAATCCGATTATTATACAAGAAGCAAATGGTGTGGCGGAGAATGCAGAAGGAAATATCATTGAACTGAAGCCTTTTACAGTTTTTGTGTCAACTTTCACACCAAATCAAGGAACGCCTGTCTTTGAAGATATGCGTTATTTCCCAGAAAAGATCCAAATCGTTGAAACACAGTCAAGTGCTCAATTTTCTAATCATACCGCTATTTTTTCAGCACCTTCAAAAGGAGAATATACGCTAGAAGTCACTTATCGTTCGGAAATATTTGATGGGGAAAAATGGTCTGCTCATACAGAATCTGTTACCCAGCAAAAAGCGATCACTGTGCGAGAAACTGCCGATGTGCCCCCGGGAAATGACAAACCAGAAAGAGAAAATCCAGGAAATGAATCACCAAATGGAAAACCAAATGGAAAACCTTCTCATCCGGATAGGACAGCAAAAGAAAGTGAAAAAAATGGCACTCAAGGACTCCCAAAAACGGGAGAATTTAATAACCCGTTGCTAGCATTAGCTGGAGGAATTTTGTTAATCGGTGTAGTTGTTTATGTCATGAAACAGCGAAAAAAATAAGTGGAATTTCTCCTTTTATGATGTAAAACAATTGACTGAGGAAAGTAAAAATAGAAGGAAATGAGACCAATAGATGTCTCACTTCCCTCTATCTTTTTATAGATGAGGTTCTCCTTGCTGCTTTTGATTGGCTGTTCTTATTACTTGATGCAGGACAGCTTTTTCACAATCTCTCCACTAAACGGTGTTCAATCAGCTGACCCTCGGTATTAGCTCAACAAACGGCAAAATATGAGGAACTATTTTTCCGTTTTTTTCTCTAATACTCAGGTCAGGACGCTGATTTCACAACCTCTCGATAAACGGTGTTCAAAAGCCAGTTTCTCGGTAGTAAGTCAAATTTATGCAAAAATGTGGAAAGCCATTTTCACAAAATTTTTCTTACTACTTGAAACTAAGCAGCTTTTTCACAACCTCTAATACATGGTATTCCAGAAGTAACTTCTTCGAAAAATAAGCCGAAATGTCACAAAAATTTGAGAAGCGATTTTCCCAAATTCCTTCTTATTTCTTGAAGCTGACCACTTCTGGCACAACCTCTTACCAGATTCGCACTCTTTTTTCTGGCGCTAGATACATAGCGTCTTGTTCCGTGATACCAAATGTTTCATAGAATTCGTCAAGGTTTTTTGGTTGCACGTTTGCTCGGAGTTTAGCAGGGGCATGGACATCGATTTGCAGTAAAAGTTGTTGGTATTCTTTTTTTGCTTTTGTACGCCAAATCGTTGCCCAATTGACAAAGAATTCCTCGATAGAAAGATCTGATTCCGTTTTTGCTGCTTCCAATGCACAGCTTAGACCGCCTGCATCAGCAATATTTTCCGAAACGGTTAATTTTCCGTTTACTTTTCCGTCAGCAAAAGGCAGACCATCGAATTCTTCGATCATTGCTTGTGCTTTGTTTTGAAATTGTGTAAGATCTTCTTCTGTCCACCAGTTGTTCAAGTTGCCATATTCGTCAAATAAAGCGCCGTTATTATCAAATGCATGGGAAATCTCATGAGCGATAACAGCTCCGATTCCACCATAATTAGCAGAGCTTGATTGTTCTAGACTGTAAAATGGTGCTTGAAGGATCGCTGCCGGAAAGACGATCACATTCCGAAATGGATGATAATAAGCATTGACCGTGTCAGCACTCATTTCCCATTCTGAACGATCCACTGGTTTGTTCCATTTGCTGAAACGATCTTTTAATGTGAGTTTGCTGAAAACAAGAGTATTTGAAAGCAAAGTACCACCCTGATCTGCAGGTACTGTTTTGAACTGGTCGAATAATGCTGGGATCTTATCGGGGTAGCCTACTTGGATACCTAAGTTATTTAATTTTATGACGGCTTTTTCTTTTGTTGCATCCCCAAGCCAGTCATTTTCTTCTAGACGTTTTTTATAAACGGCGATCATTTTTTTCACCATTTGTTCTACGTCTTTTTTAGCAGCTTCGCCAAAATATTTTTTTCCGTAGTAATCGCCAACTACTTGATCGAATTGTCCAGAGGCAAGGTAATACGCTGCTTTTTTCTGAGGCATTGCTTCGTCTGTTCCAGACAATACGCGAGAATAGATTCCGCTGACTTGGCGGAATTCTTCTGATAGATAACCACTAAGAGAACGTACTGTTTTAATGATCATCCAGCTTTTGAATAACGGAAAATGAGCTTCTGTCAGGATGTCATTCAAATGATCGAAGTACACTGGATCAGTTACGATCACTTTATCTGGAGTTGTCCCAATCAAACCCGTGACAAGTTTTTTCAAGTCCAGTTTATCTGTGTATTTAATAAATGTATCAAAAGATTGCGGATTATACATTTTGCTGTAATCTGCGTTTTCTTCTGCACTTTTTACATGAGGAGCAATCAATTTATCAAATTGCACTGCTTGTTCCGTGATTGCTTCTGCCTGACTTTTTTCTTTGCCGGCAAGCTCTAATAACTGAACAGCCATATCAAAGAAAACGCCTATTAGTTGTGCACCGTTGGGATGGTCTGATGCATAATACGTCTTATCTGGAAGGAATAAAGAAGGCGGATAAGCAAAGAAGGCGTTCGTTTGCGCATTCTTCATATCTGCATCTACATCCAGATTAAATGGCAATGGTAATGTATCCAACAGCCATTCTGGAAATTGCTTATTCAATTCGTCGAAAGACTGCAATGATTCAACTTTTTCGATTATAGGTTGAAGCGGTTGAGCATGCAACTCATTTCTTCGGTCATAATCGTTTGCCAGTTGATAATATGCAAGGAAATGTTTCATTTTTTCTGAAGACACTTTTTCTGGATGGGCAAGCAGATCGTCTGTTTCTCCCATCAAAAGTTGGTCGATCCCGTCAACTAAATCTTGGAAACCGCCTGTAGCTGGTTTATCTGCAGGGATTTTTGCTGTTTTTTGCCATTCTTCATTGACTGCTTCATAGAAATCTTGTTTCAATCGTTCTTTGTTCATTCATCGATCGCTCCTTTTTTGTTTCGTGTGCCCATTATCTTACAAAATGAAGGAATTAACAAATAGAACATAAAAAATTGAAAATTCGAACAATCAAACTGATTTGTTTTTTTCAATCCTTCACTTATAATGAAAAAAAGGAGGCGATCCCAACTGAATCAAGTAGTGGATAAACCTTTATATTTCAAAGTAGATAAAAAAATTAAAAAATTAGCCAGCACTCAGCAGCTGCAGTCAAGAAAAAGTAAATTGCTTTTTTTAGCTCTGGTTTTTGAAGATCAAAGTTATGTGATTATCGATCAATCAGGACATCCGGTAGAATATTCTCCAGCAAAATATACTTATCAAGAGGGTCTTTCTTGTAAAAAATGGAAGCTGATCAATGAAGAGCCAATCGAGTTATCTAGATGGATCAACAGAAAAGAAGATATTCCCGTTTTGATCGAAGAAAAAAGGTCAGGAAAGGAACTCGCAAATTGCTGGGTGGGATTGCCAGAAGAACGTTTTTTGAGGTATAAGAAATGGGCTACCCCCTCAGGCTATCTTTGTGGTACTTACGCGGCAGCAGTTCTCCTTGCCTATTATCAAGACTATCGTAAGGGGTGGATGCTTCCAAATGAGATTCGCAAGAAAAATACGGCTGATTCGTTGGTTTTGACGAAGGCATTGCGTAGCCAGATCCAACCACTAGGACTTCCTACGATTCCTTTTCAGGTTAGTACAGGGATTTCTAGTTTTTTAAAGAAGAATGGCAATCATGAGCGTGCACGAGCAACTCTTCTAGGTTCATGGCAGCGAGCTACAAAACGTATACGTGAAGGCAAACCTGTGATGATTGGTATTTTGAAAGTACTTGGCAGTACATATGGCAATCATTGGGTGACAGCGTACGCTTATTTTGAAACTGAAACAGGAGAACGTTATTACAAAGTACACGACAACTGGGGCGATTATCATAAAGTCATTCCTGCCAGTTGGAGTAACGGAACAGTTTCACTTCCTTAAGAATTTGCTGAAATTAACAGAAAATCTTGGAAAAATATGTTAAACTATCGAAGAATAGAGAAGTTTTGGGGAGGACTACATGAGTAATAAGTATCAGGATGACACGTTGAAGATTTTTAGTTTGAATGGCAACCGTCCATTAGCTGAAAAAATCGCGAAAGTGTTCGGAACAGAATTAGGTAAAAGCGTCGTGAAGCAATTTAGTGATGGCGAGATTTCCATCAATATCGAAGAAAGTATTCGAGGGGATCATGTGTATATCGTTCAATCAACGAATGCACCTGTCAATGACTACTATATGGAACTACTGATCATGATCGATGCAATGAAGCGAGCAAGTGCGAAAACGATCAATGTCGTATTGCCTTACTATGGGTATGCTAGGCAAGACCGCACGGCGAAACCTCATGAACCGATCACTGCGAAATTGATCGCTAACTTGATCGAAGAAGCAGGGGCAACTCGAGTACTGACTTTAGATCTGCACACGGTTCAAGTACAAGGATTCTTTGATATTCCTGTAGATAATTTATTTACGATGCCGTTGTTTGCTCATTATTACCGTCAATTAGGTCTGACGGGAGATGACATCGTAGTTGTTTCGCCAAAAAACAGCGGTGTTCAGCGTGCACGTAGTCTTTCAGAATATTTGAACAGCACATTAGCCATCGTAGATCATGCAGATGATGCTTCAACTGAGGGTGGTTATGTGATCGGTGATGTTCAAGGAAAGACATGTATCATGGTAGATGATATCTTGAACACAGGAGCAACGCTTGCACGAGCAGCAAATGTATTAAAAGAAAACGGCGCAAAAGAAGTATATGCCTGTGCGTCACATGGATTATTGTCCGATCATGCGAAAAGTATTTTAGACAATGCACCAATCAAAGATATTTGTATCACTGATTCTGTTTTCACAGAAGAAAATCGTCATCCAGAAAACTTAACAATCGTTACATGTTCAGAATTAATGGGTGAAGCGGTCAAACGCATCCATGAAAATACACCGATGAGTCCGTTATTCCGTCTGGAAGAAAAAGAATTCGAATAAACAAAAAAAAGAGGGAAAGAAGTTGTGACAGAAGTGAGCAGCTTCAAGGAGCTGCGACAAGACTTTTGTCACAGCTCCTTTTTTCTATGCCCATGAAACGTCCTCTAGACAAAAATGAGCTCTTCTTTGGTTTGTTCGCTATTTTATGCTAGAATGTGCCTAGCAATAATTTGGAAGGGATGAATGAAGTGAAAACTATTTATCTGGATCATGCGGCAACTACCCCCATGCATCCACAAGTAATTGAAGCGATGACGGCAATCATGCAAGACACGTTTGGAAATCCTTCAAGCATACATGGATTTGGTCGCCACGCGCATGAAAAATTGGAAACAGCAAGACAAATCATTGCAGACAGTCTGCAAGCAAAACCTCACGAGATCATCTTTAACAGTGGGGGAACAGAAGGGGATAATACAGCTATCTTAGAAACAGCGTTCTCGCGTCAAAAAGAAGGCAGACATCTAATCACTACAGCTATCGAACATCCTGCTGTTCTTAATACCATGAAATATTTAGAGACAAAGGGGTTTGACGTTACATATCTGCCTGTAGATGAAAAAGGGAATCTGTCGATCGAAGAGGTCAAAAAAGCGTTACGAGAAGATACGATCTTGGTCTCTGTGATGTACGGGAACAATGAAATCGGAAATTTGATGCCAATCAAAGAAATCGGTGAACTTTTAGCAGATCATCCAGCTTATTTCCATACAGATGCGGTACAAGCGTACGGAAACCAAACGATCCATCCAGAAGAATTAGGAATCGATTTATTAAGTATCTCTGCTCATAAAATCAATGGGCCAAAAGGCGTCGGTTTCTTATATAAACGAGACGGAGTAAATATCCCTGCATTGCTTTTAGGCGGGGAGCAGGAAGAAAAGCGGCGTGCAGGTACAGAAAATTTAGCAGGGATCTGGGGTATGGCAAAAGCAGTTGAACTGCTGTCACCTGAAGAACGTGAAGCACGTAACAACAAATATAAAGGATTCCAGCAATTGATTCTTGATACATTAGAAGCAAACGAAATCCCTTATCAAGTAAATGGTGATTTAACGAATAAACTCCCTCATGTGTTGAATCTTCGCTTAATTGGCGAAGCAAATGATTTGCTACTGATGAAGCTTGATCTTAATGGGGTCGCTATTTCTACTGGTTCAGCTTGTACAGCAGGAAATATCGAGCCTTCACACGTATTGGAAGCAATGTATGGAGAAGATACACCGATACTAAAAGAATCCATCCGTATCAGCTTTGGTTTGGGAAATACCGAAGACGACATCCAGTATTTCCTTGATCAATTAGTTCGTGCTGTCAAAAAATAACTAGTGAAGTCATTCTTATATGAACAGATGTCTGAGAGAACGCCTTCATTTTTTAGGGAACTTAACTGAAAAACCTAGTAAAAATCAGGATAAACTTTTATAATAAAGAGAAACTAATTTTATCGAGGTGAAAATCATGGCATTTGAAACAACAGCAACGATACTGGGCGCACCAATTAGCTATCGTTTGCATCCTGATGCAAAAAGATATACATTGCGCGATAATGGATTTACAGAAACAAACGGAGGCAATTATCAATTGATCCGACCATTAGATGCCACGCCGCAAAGCAAAGAAGGATTCAAATTAAAAATCACTGTATCAAAAGATATTCAAACATTGAAAATGTCGATCACTACAGCAAATGGATTGAAAGCAGTCAATATTTTCAAAGATCCAAAACAGAAAATGAGCCAAGATAAATTTTATTTTCTGATGGATGGGATGATTAGCCGTGGGTTATTCGAAAAAGTCGAATGATCTGTGGATATAAAAAGACAACTAGTTTTGAAACGGCCTATTGTTAGATGACTAACTTTGTAAGGACGACGCAAATTAGTTGTCTTTTTTATTTTTAAATTTAACACATGTTGTTATTTTTAATATTTTGCTGATTTATTGTTTCTAAGTAAAGAAATTTAAATTGAAACGATTGTTATTTAGGGAAAAAGGTATTTTTTGAAAAAAGAATCCCGTATAATGATTGTTGTGCAAACGCTATACAAAATGAAAAAGAAAAGAGGGATGTTTATGGAAAATGAACAGTCGGTCGTTTTAACGAATTGGAAGAGAAATTATTTGTTCTTTTTATCGGGACAGTTTTTGTCAGGAATCACTAGTATGGTCGTCCAATATGCGATCATCTGGTATTTGACAAGAGAAACCGGTTCGGCGACAATTTTGAGTTTTGCTACTTTACTAGGAATGATTCCCATGGTTTTACTAAGCCCATTTGTAGGACCGCTAGTGGATCGCTGGGATAAAAAAGCTCTTTTGATTGTCACGGATATTATTGTAGCGATTTTCGCGCTTATTTTAGCAGTAGTCGGAACGATTTCAGAATCCTTCCCGATTTGGCTAGTTTTTGTGTCTTTGTTTATGCGTTCGGTCGCACAAACATTCCAAATGCCAACGATCCAGTCGATTATGCCGACAATCGTTCCATCTTCTCACATAACAAGGACGAATGGACAGTTAGGAATGGTCCAATCAGCGAATTTCATCATTGCGCCAGCTCTAGGTGCGGCTTTGTTTTCAGTCGTTCCTGTCAATTACCTTATTTTATTAGATGTATTGGGGGCAGTTTTTGGTGTCGGCTTATTGATTTTTGTGAAGATCCCAAAAGTTTCTCCTGAAATATTGGAAGTTCCGCTTACTATTTTTAAAGATGCAAAATTTGGGCTGCAGCAATTGATGGATAATAAAGGGTTATGGTACATAACGATCAATGGTGCATTTGTGATGCTGTTGTTCATGCCAGCAATCAGTCTGTATCCATTGATGACGCTAGATTACTTTGGTGGTTCCGTTGGACAGGCGGGAGCAGTGGAAGTAGTCTACGCAGTCGGAATGCTCTTAGGCGGTGCACTGATCAGTTTTATAGGAACATGGAAAGACCGAATGAAACCTATTATTATAGCCTACATCATTATGGGCCTGACGATCGGTGCAAGCGGATTGGTTCCAAACGATAGTCAAGGGTTCTTGTACTTTCTTATCTTGAATGCAGGAGCAGGTTGTGCAACGCCATATTTCAATACACTGCTGATGGCAATGATCCAGCAGAGTTATGAATCGAATGTTTTAGGTCGTGTCTTAGGGAACTTCAACTCTTTGATGAACCTGGCAGGTCCAATTGGATTATTATTTGCAGGACCATTAGCTGATCGTTTAGGGGTAGAAAAAATGTTCTTGTTTTCCGGAATCGGGATTTTATTATGCGGAATCGTTTTATTTTTAACGTCAGCTGCCCGAAATTATGATAAAGAATTACAGAAAAAACTGGTAAAAGAACACCATGAGCAAAAAGACGAATAGTATGGAATGGAGTTGTGACAGAAGTCTTGTTACAACTCCATTTCTGATCCTAATGTTCCTGTGGCAATAAGCCTACTCAAATGAAAAATATGAGTAATTATCTTTATTTGTTTAATACTTGATATAGGGCAGTTTTTTCACGACCTATCGTACTTCCTCTTTGCTTCATAGATTTCTTTGATTTGTTGCTCAGATAACGGAGTGCCAAATGGTAGTTTTTCCTTTAAGAGTTCTCTTTCCGGTGCGTCTACGCCTACATTGACATCGTTCTCGATAGGTACGCTGTAATGATGGATATGTCCATGAAGATTGCGGATAGTGTCGTTAGGCCCGAGCAACATCGGATAATGAGTCAAGTAATATTGTTGATGGTCGAATTTAACGATGGCACCTACATCATAAAAATAAAATTTGGGACTTCCGTCAGTAAGCCTAGGATCATTTTTTTCTAAATAACGGAAAAAAGCGCGACTGTCATGGTTCCCTTTGATCAAGTGGATTGTTCCTTGCAGTTGAGTGACCAGTTCCAAAATTTCTGCATTTGCTTTTTCATATTGCGGATGCATAGCAAGGTCGCCTAGATGATAAACATGGTCGGTTTCTTTTATTACTGCATTCCAGCTAGTGATCAACTGTTGGTTCATTTCATCCACATTTGCAAAGAGCCGCGGAGCAAAGTCGTTTTTTCCTAATAAGCGTTCATGGAAAAAGTGCATATCACTGATAAAGTAATTCATGTATCTTTTGCCTCCCTTTTTTCTTAGAGTAAACAAAATCACTTATCTGAGCAACTCATAACATCTAAAAAGAAAAGGTTGTAAATGAGACGTGCAGCTTTAAGCGATAAGAAGCAATTTTGAAAAATAGTTTTTCACAATTTATAAAATTATTCCTTATTGCCGAAAGGCTGGCCCTTTTTATGAGTATGCCAATTTTTTATATCGAATGCTCAAAAGATGAGTGATTTTTTGGTTGACTATCATGTTTGTGTACTGAATAGGTCCAGTAGAACAGTATTTTTACGACTTGATAATTAAGGGATGAAATTTTCAGAAATATGACGTATAATGTAAAATACTGAAAAGTTGCGACCTTCAACTCGTAGATGTTTCAGAATCTAATTGAAATGATGGTGATATCATGACAGACAACAGCAAAACACGCGTTGTCGTAGGGATGAGCGGCGGTGTCGACTCATCTGTAACAGCACTTTTGTTAAAGGAACAAGGATACGACGTGATCGGAATATTCATGAAAAATTGGGATGACACGGACGAAAACGGTGTATGCACGGCCACGGAAGATTATAAGGATGTAGCGAAAGTAGCTGCTCAAATCGGGATTCCTTATTACTCTGTGAATTTTGAAAAAGAATATTGGGATCGTGTATTTGAATATTTCCTAGCCGAATACCGCGCAGGACGTACACCTAACCCAGACGTGATGTGCAACAAAGAAATCAAATTCAAAGCATTCTTGGATTATGCAATGGATCTTGGCGCCGATTATGTAGCTACTGGACATTATGCGCAAGTCACTCGCGATGAAAACGGCGTGGTCCACATGCTTCGTGGAGTAGACAATAATAAAGATCAAACTTACTTCCTTAGCCAATTATCACAAGAACAGCTTTCAAAAACGATGTTCCCTCTAGGCGGCATGGAAAAATCAGAAGTACGGGCAATTGCTGAACGCGCAGGCCTTGCGACTGCTAAGAAAAAAGATTCAACGGGAATCTGCTTTATTGGTGAAAAGAACTTCAAACAATTTTTGAGCAACTATCTGCCAGCAAAAAAAGGAAATATGGTCACTCTTGATGGTGAAGTCAAAGGACAACATGCTGGCTTGATGTATTATACGATTGGTCAACGTCAAGGACTAGGGATCGGTGGCGGAGGAGATTCGCAAGAACCCTGGTTTGTTGTAGGAAAAGATCTAGCGACAAACACATTATATGTGGGGCAAGGGTTCCATCATCCTGCATTGTATGCCACAAGCTTGGATGCAAGTGAAATCCACTTTACGACGAATGAACCAATGCCAAAAGAATTCAAGTGTACAGCGAAATTCCGTTATCGTCAGCAAGACGTTCCTGTGACAGTTCGCTTATTGGATGATAATCGTGCAGAAGTCGTATTCGACGAACCTGTACGTGCAATCACTCCTGGACAAGCAGTTGTATTTTATGATGGAATGGAATGTCTGGGTGGTGGTTTGATCGACCACGCATATCAAGAAACAAAAGTTTTACAATACGTTTAAGCGATATTAAATGAATCAAAACAGCTATGGCTAACAAAAGAAACACCTTTTCTTTTGGATAGCATAGCTGTTTTTTTGCAATAAAATTAATTTTTATTCATTTTATACTTGAAATACTTGTGTAAAAAGTTCATAATATCCAATAATATGAATAAAGTTGCTTTTTGTTAAGCAAGAGCAGTTGCAAAATAGAAGGGAATCTTTTGCAAGTGATTTGTTCAATTTTATAAGTGAGGGTGATGGAAATGGAAAAGAAATCGACGGGTATTAGCAAATGGGGACTGGTTGCTCTGGTTGTCAGTTCGTCAATCGGAAGCGGTGTGTTTGGGATCACAAGTGATCTGGCTAGTTCTGCAGCTCCAGGGCCAGCGATCCTTTCATGGATAATCGTTGGGATTGGTATTTTAGCTTTGGTATTATCGCTGAATCATTTAGGAGAAAAACGTCCAGATCTAGATGGTGGTATTTTCGGTTACGCGGAAGCTTCATTTGGTAAATTAGGTGGCTTCATCAGTGGTTGGGGTTACTGGTTGTCTGCGTGGCTGGGAAATGTTGCTTTTGCAACGATGCTGATGAGCGCCATGGGAGAATTTTTCCCGATATTCAAAGGTGGACAAAATGTTCCTTCTATTTTATTTGCAAGTATTTTTATTTGGGGTCTGACTTTATTAGTAAACAATGGAGTTGAAGGAGCGAGCGTCATCAATACAATCGTGACGATCTGTAAATTAGTGCCATTATTCCTATTTTTAATATTTGTATTTATCGCATTTAAAGTGAATATATTCACTGCTGATTTTTGGGGTAACGTATCTGATAATCTAGTGAATGGAACAGGGCAGCAAGGAACGATCTGGTTGCAGATTAAAGGTTGTTTGATGGTTATGATGTGGGTCTTTGTAGGGATCGAAGGCGCAAGTGTTTTAGCCAACCGCGCGAAGAAACGTTCAGAAGCCCAGCAAGCATCGATCATTGGTCTGCTTTGTTTATTGTTTATCTATATCCTTGCTTCGATCTTGCCATACGGCGTCTTATCTCAAGAAGAGTTAGCAACTATTTCACAACCTGCTATGGCAAATATTTTAAAAGGAATCGTGGGAAATTGGGGAGCAGCGCTGATCAATATCGGCTTGATTATTTCGATCATTGGTTCTTGGTTGTCTTGGACGATGCTCCCAGCAGAAACAACGATGTTGATGGCTCGAGACGGTCTGTTGCCGAAAGGTTGGGGAAAAACGAATAAAAAAAATGCCCCAACTTATTCGTTAGTTGTTACTGCAATCTTGACTAATCTATTCTTATTGACTTTCTTAGTTACTGATTATGCCTATCAATTTGCCTATTCTTTATGTACAGCGGCAATTTTGATTTGTTATCTACTTGTCGGGATCTATCAAGTCCAGTTTTCTTTAAAAGAAGGAATCAAAAAACAAGTAGTGATCGGTGGGATTGCTGTAGTTTTTGAATTGATGGGCATCATTTTAGCAGGATTTTCTTATGTCCTTTTATGTAGTATTGCCTATCTTCCTGGTTTTTGCTTCTACTGGATCGCTTGTCGTGAAACCAAACATCAAATTACGGGAAAAGAAAAAGTAATGATTGGGCTGATTTGTGTGGCCGCACTGCTTTCAATCGGGTTGCTTGCTGTAGGCTGGATCAAGATATAAGGGGGAAAGAAACATGAAAATCGCAAATTTCGGTGTAGAAGAATGGCTAAATAAATGGGAAAAGAAAGCGGTATATGATATTGCACAAAGCTCGATCGAAGCATTGACATTAGACGAACTCGTTGGCTTAGATGGGACTAGCGTAAGTGAATTTTTCGAAAAACGCAAAAACGAACCATTGGACTATGGCTGGATCGAAGGATCAGATGTTTTCAAACAAGAAGTCGCTTCTCTTTATCAAACCGTCGATCCGGAAAACATCTTACAAACGAATGGAGCGACTGGTGCTAATCTTTTAGCTCTATACGCGTTAGTGGAAGCAGGAGACCATGTTGTTTCGATGCTTCCTACTTATCAGCAATTATATGACATCCCCAAATCTTTAGGTGCCGCTGTTGACTTTGTTCATTTGAAGGAAGAAGAAGATTGGCAGTTTGATTTAGAACAGCTAGAAGCCTTAGTCAAACCTGAAACAAAAATCATCTGTTTGAATAGTGCAAACAATCCTACAGGCACATTGCTAGATCGGAAAACTTTAGAAAAAATCGCAGAAATTGCTCGTACAGTAGATGCATATGTATTGATAGATGAAGTATATGCGCCTTTAACGGATAAAGGTGAATTCTTGTCGATCGTAGATGTCTATGAAAAAGGTATAGCAACCAATTCCCTATCCAAAACCTACTCCATTCCAGGTATTCGTATTGGCTGGACAGCTACTGGACCTGAGTTGGCAGAAGTTTTTCGAAAGTATCGAGACTACACGATGATTTGCGGCGGAGTCCTGTCAGATGATCTTGCTGTACATGCATTGAAGAATAAAGAAAAAATATTGGCGCGAAACAAAAAGATCATTACAGAGAACCTTGTGATTTTAAAACAATGGGTAGCCAATGAACCGAAAGTTGAACTTGTCGCTCCCAATTACGTCTCTACTTCTTTCATTAAATTAGCCATCGAAGAAGATGACCAGACATTTTGTATCAATTTATTAGAAGAAACAGGAGTACTATTAGTACCAGGAAGTGCCTTTGATTTACCGAAGCATGCCCGACTAGGTTACTGTTGTAAAAAAGAAACCTTGGAAAAGGGATTATTCCTCTTATCTGAGTTCTTGAAAAAACAGGCCTAAACAAAAACACTGCAAGGACAGTCTGTGACAACTGTTCAAGCAGTGTTTTTCATTTACGCTTATTGTCTATGAGAAGGAGAGTACCCTGAAGCTATGGAGACTCCTGAAGCTTTTTCTTCTGCAGTTTCTTGCTGATGGATCTCTTGTGTATTGTGTCGTACAAGCAAGAAGTTGACCAAAACAAGAAGAGAAGTCGAAAGAAAGACGCCACGATAACCAAATGCACTGGAAACACTGGAGCCGATCATAGGCCCTACTACGTTACCAGTTGCTTGGAAAGATTGGTTATAACTGAAGATCCGTCCAGCAGCTTGATGAGGCGAATATTTTGTGATCAATGCTTGGACAGCAGGGAGCAGACAAGCATCAGAGATACCAATCAAAAAACGTAAGGCAGCTAATTGCCAAACATTCGTGACGAATGCCATTGGGATATAAACCAGAATCGCAAAACCCAAACCAATCGCAAGTATTCTTTCACTCCCAATCTTGTCACCTAAGCGACCAAATCTTGGAGCGGCTATCAAAGTGGCAATCCCAGGTATCGAAGCAATGATTCCGCTGATCAACGTAACATTCCCATGTCCATGCAGCAATTGGCGAATGTACAGACTGATGATTGGACTAATGGAATTGTTGGATGCTTGGATGATCATCGTTGTGACGAACATACCGATGACGACGTGTGGATATTTCAAGTCTTTGAAAATCTGTTTGGCAGAAACCATGTTTTCTTTTTTCACTGGGACAAATTTTTCATGGACGAAAAACAGACTCAACAAGAAGACGAAAAATAAGATGATCCCTGTAATGAAAAAGGTAGGGCGATAGCCAAACGCTGAAGCAGAGATCCCGCCAAGAAGCGGTCCAAGTAATGTTCCTGTAACAGAACCAGTTGCTAAGGTTCCAAGAACTTGACCACTTTTTTCTTTTGGCGTCCCAGTTGCGACAAGGGCAGTGGCATTACTGATATAACCAGAAAAAATCCCTTGAAGCAGACGCAATGCGACTAATTGATACACACTAGTCACGCAACCCATCAAAGAAATGACGATTGCCATTCCTAATGAAGCACGCAACAGCATCAATTTTCTTCCTTTTTGGTCGGCTAATTTTCCCCACCAAGGAGAGATAAGCGTAGTCACCAAGAAAGTAGATGAAAAAGTCAATCCGCTCCAAAAGTTCAATTGTGACGTACTATAATTACCTAACGTATCTATGTAAAGTGACATAAAAGGCATGACTAAACTAAATCCGATACCAGCCATAAATGTTCCAAACCATAAGACAAACAAGTTTTGTTCCCAAGTTTCTCTTTTCCTAAATAATTTTTCCTTTATTCTTGCAGCCAATTAGACTCCTTCTTTCTGAAAATTTTCATCTACAGCTCTTTATTATAAACTACAATATGTAGTTTATCAATGAAAGTCTCTTTTTTCTCTTTCTTTTTCGTGGTAAACTGAAAGAGTGAAGGATTTATTTTATGAGAGGAAACATGGAAATGAAAAAAAGAAATCTGTCTCAAGAGAAAATCATCGACTGCTTTCGAGAACTAGCAGAAGAGATGGATGTTCAGCAAATAACCTTTCAGCATTTAGCCAAACGCTTGGATATCAAGGCTCCCTCGCTGTATAACCATTTCAAAAATATTCGTGATGTCAAAACAGCGCTAACAGCGAAACTTCTGCAGGAACTTAATGACCAGCTGCGACGGGCTCTTGTGGGAAAAAGTGGTCAGGAAGCACTGCAGATCTATGCAGAAACTTATCGATCCTTTGCTTTTTCAAATCAAGCAGTGTATGAGTTACTGATCAGTGTACCGCATACCAATGAAGCTGTTTTATTAGATGGAATCCATGAAACGAATCAGATCATTTTGCAGATATTTGAGGC
The DNA here is from genome assembly GCF_029023785.1 of Enterococcus faecium. NCBI lineage: Bacteria > Bacillati > Bacillota > Bacilli > Lactobacillales > Enterococcaceae > Enterococcus > Enterococcus faecium. The sequence goes on from NZ_CP118955.1 coordinate 522,352, forward strand.
TTTTCAATTAACGAAAGAAGAAAAAGTTCATCGAAGCAGGGAACTTCGTAGTATGATCCACGGTTATCTTTCCTTACGTTTTTTAGGATACTTTACAAAAGAACCAACAATCGATCCAGAAGACAGCTATTTTTGGATGATCAATGACTTTATCGCTACTTTGCCTTAAACAATCAGATTCATTTGTAACAATTTTAAGATGTTCATTAAATGACCCTTTTATAAGAGAAAATTCTTGCAACTTTCTTGAAAAGTGACTAAGATGAGTCTAGAAAAGCTGAAAGAAGGAGCACGAGTATGTATCAAGTAATTACCATGTTCGGGGACAATGAGCCTTGGTGGTTTTTTGAAGACTGGGAAGAAGATATTGAAGAAGAAGAAACATTCGAGTCTTTCGAAGAAGCACGACAAGCGTACGAAAAACAATGGAACGAAATCCATCAAAATTATGAATATATCAATGCAAAAAGTAACTTTCTCAGCGCCTTTTGGAATGACGGAGATGAGCGCTGGTGTGAAGAGTGTGACGATGATTTACAGCAATACAAGGGACTTGCGTTGTTGAAAAATCATCAGCCCATCACAGTAGAAAGCAGAAAGGAATTTTATGAAACAACTAATTCTAGCGGAAAAACCAAGCGTTGCGAAAGACCTAAGCAAGGTGCTTGGTGCTAATCAAAAGCACAAAAATTATTATGAAGGACCCAAGGTGATCGTTACTTGGGCCCTTGGTCATTTATTAGGATTGAAAATGCCGGAAGATCTGAATAAGGAATGGCAGAGCTGGCAAATGGACACGTTGCCAATGATCCCTAAAAAACTAGGAATCAAACCACTTCCTAAAACAGGACATCAATTAAAAGCAATCAAGCAGCTGGCTCAGCGAAAAGATGTCTCAGAAGCAGTCATTGCGACAGATGCCGGAAGAGAAGGGGAACTTGTTGCTCGCTGGATCTTAGAGTATGTGCATTTCAATAAACCAGTGAAGCGGTTATGGATCTCTTCTCAAACAGATAAAGCAATCAAAACTGGATTCAAGCAACTAAGACCTGCGAAAGAATATGATGCATTGTATGAATCTGCTCTTGCCCGGGCAAAAGCGGACTGGCTGGTAGGATTGAATGTGACCAGAGCCTTAACTGTGAAGTACGCGGATAATTTATCAGCAGGCCGTGTGCAGACACCGACACTAGCATTAGTGAGAGACCAAGAAAAGAAAATCGAGCAGTTCCGTCCACAAACGTATTTCACGATCACGTTGCAAGCTGGAAAAGAACAAGCCAAAATGCTTCAAAAAAATCAATTTGCTTTAAAAACACAAGAAGAAGCACAAAAACTTGTTCAATTGATCAGTACAAGCAAAGGAACTGTCACAGAAGTCCAAGAAAAATTAAAAACGGAATCTGCGCCATTGCCTTATGATTTAACAGAGATCCAAAGAGAAGCCAATCAACGCTATGGCTATTCTGCAAAGAAAACATTAAGTCTTGTACAAAGTTTGTATGAGACCCATAAGATCGTTACTTATCCGCGTACAGACAGCAAATATCTGACAAATGACATGAAAAGTACGATGAAAGAACGATTGCAAGCAGTCAGCGACTTTGCTCCTGAGGTCAAGCAGTATTTGAAAAACGGAGCCATCGTCCAACAGACAAAAGTATTCCAAGACAGTAAAGTGACCGATCACCATGCACTTTTGCCAACTGAAAACAGAGCACGTTATGAAAAATTAAGTAATGAAGAGCAAAAAATCTATCAAATGATTGTCTCTCGTTTTTTAGGACTGTTTGCTCAACCCCATAAAGTCAGCCAAACAAAAGTTACGGTTGAATTTGGTAAAGAACGATTCATTTTTCGGCAAAATCGTGTCGTCCAAGCAGGATGGAAAGGCGAAACTGAAACTGAGACGGAAACAGTCAAATGGGAAAAAGGAATGAGAATCAATCCCGATTTCGCCATCAAAAAAGAACTATCTGCACCGCCTAAACCATTGTCAGAAGCAAGCTTGCTTGGTCAAATGGAAAAATACAGTCTGGGAACCCCAGCTACGCGTGCAGAGATTATCGAGAAACTAATCAAATCTGAACTGATGGAACGTACCCCTCAAGGACTGCAAGTATCTCCTAAAGGTAAGCAATTATTAGTATTGGTAAATCCCTCTTTAGTAACACCAGATTTGACAGAAAGCTGGGAAAAAGACCTTGAAGCTATTGCTGCAGGAAAGAAACAAGCAGGAACCTTCTTGAATGGAATCGAAAAAGAAACAAAACGCTTGGTGAATGAGATCAAATCAAGCAAACAAGAATATCAAGATTTCTCGATTACCCAAAAGAAATGCCCAGAATGTGGGGCCAATCTGCGCGAGAAAAACACACGTGACGGCAAAATCTATGTCTGCACCAATTCAGATTGCAACTACCGCAGAAGAAAAGATCCAAAAGTCTCTAATCATCGATGCCCGCAATGTCACCGGAAAATGGAAATCATCGAAGGTAAAAACGGTGCTTATTTCCGTTGTAAATACGATGGAACGACAGAAAAATTGCTTGATAAAAAAGAGCAGAAGAAGAAAATGACCAAACATGAAGAACGACGCTTGCTGAAAAAATATGCACAAGCAGAAGAACCAGAAGAAAGCCCATTAGCAGCAGCACTAAAAGCAGCAATGAAGAAGTAATAAGATATGAAAGAGGTTGTGATAGAAGTGGTCAGCTTCAAGAAATAAGAAGGAATTTACGAAAATTGCTTCTCAAATTTTTGTGAAATTTCGGCTTATTTCCGAAGAAGCTACTTCTGGAACACCATTTATTCGGAAAAAAGGACTGTGACAAGACTTTTGTCACAGTCCTTTTTCATTTAAAAAAATGTTTACTTCATTTGACGTATATTATTGGTGAGGCTTCAATTCATTTGGCTTCACTTTTTCTGTTTCTCTTATGATATAAACAGGACGCTGTTTCGTTTCTAAGAAGATTTTCCCAATATATTTCCCGATGATTCCAAGACATAACAATTGGATTCCACCAATGAACAGGAAGATCGAGACCATGGAAGGCCATCCTGATGTAGGATCACCAAACAACAATGCCCGCAAAATAATGAACAAAATTGCAATACCAGAACCGACACAAGACAAAGCGCCGATAAATGAAGCAATCGTTAACGGTGCATCCGAGAAGTTCACGATACCATCAATCGAGTAGTTGAATAATTTCCAGAAGGACCAAGATGTTTCGCCAGCCACACGTTCGCGGTTTTCATAAGAAATATATTCTGTTTTAAATCCGACCCAGCTAAATAATCCTTTTGAAAATCGGTTGTATTCTGTTAATTCTAGGACGGCATCCACCATTTGACGAGTCATCAAGCGGAAATCACGAGCGCCATCGACCATTTCTGTATCGCTGATTTTATTGATCAACTGGTAGAATTTTTTCGCAAAGAAACTGCGTATCGCAGGCTCGCCTTCACGAGTCGAACGCCGGGTGCCGACACAATCGATATCAGAAGTAGTGATCCGGTTGATCATCTCAGGAAGCAGTTCGGGCGGATCTTGCAGATCAACATCCATCACGGTCACTAAATCTCCTGTAGAAGCTTGCAATCCAGCGTACAGAGCCGCTTCTTTCCCAAAATTTCTGGAAAATGAGACAAAGCGGACATAAGGATAAGCTGAGGCTAGCTTCTTGATTGCTGCTAACGTACCGTCTTTTGATCCGTCGTCAATAAACAAATATTCGAACTCATGGGCACCTTTGAATTTTTCAACCTCATCAAAAAAAAGAGGAACAGTTTTTTCTTCATTAAAACATGGGACAACAATTGATACTTTCATCGTTTCTATCCTTTCAATCGTATGTTTATATATGGTTTACATTCAAAATTTAATAAACCTTAAATAACACCTTTAAAATTTGATTTTACGTAAAAGAACAGGTATTCTTTTTGTAAACTAACGTATTTAGTTTACCATGTTTCCTCGGTTTATCAAACTTTTAAGAACAATTTTTATTAGTTGGCAAGTAGTTTTGGATAGAGAAAAAGGAGGAAGTTCCAGTCTATTGACTAGGAGCAAACAAAATGAAAATACACACACCTATCGGCTTTTTATGGTTAGATGCAGATGAATCCGGATTGACTGCTGTATCTTTTCAGCCAATTTCAGAAAGCGAATCAGCGAATCAGCGAATTTTAACGCGCACACAAGAACAGTTTGAAGAATATTTTGCGGGAAAAAGAAAAGAATTTGATGTTCCTTTATCTATAAAGAGAGGTACGCCTTTTCAGCAAAATGTCTGGAAAGCTTTGTCGACCATTCCTTATGGAGAAATCCGAACGTATAAAGAAGTAGCCGTTGCTGTTGATAGTCCGAAAGCTGTGCGAGCGATTGGGCAGGCAAATCGAACCAATCCATTGCCAATCGTTATTCCTTGTCATCGAGTGATCGGGCAAAATGGAAAACTGACAGGATATATGGGAAACGCAATAGATGGGGTTGAAATCAAACGCCAATTGTTGTTGTTAGAAGGATATCTGCAAAATTAAAAACAGTTGTGATTCGGACATTGTTCCATGCGAGAATCACAACTGTTTTTTCATGTTCATTCTAAACTTTGATCAGCCAAATAAATAGTAAAGCCATCACTGTTTGGAGAAGCCCGACAGCTAATCCATAAGATAAGAAGCGTGTACCTTCTTTCATGAATTTTGCAAAGTCTAAACGCAGACCAATTGCCGCTAAAGCAGTGATCTCAAACCAGCTGCTGATAAAATGTGCCGATTGGTCAATAACTACAGGTAAAGAAAACAAGCTGTTGACCAAACAAAAGATCACAAACCCTAATACATACCAAGGAAGCGGTAATTTTCGTTTTTTCTGCGTATCAGTTGGCGTTTCAAACAGAGCTGGTTGTTTCTTGTGCATGAATTTTTCAAACAGATAGACAACAACAACGAGCATCATAATACGTAGAATCTTAAATAGCATGGCGAATTCGACAACAGAATTGTCAAGTAAGCTTGCCCCAGCGACTACTTGACCAACAGATTGGAGTGTACCACCCAAAAGTGCACTTTTTTCAATGAGATTTCCACCAAACAACTGTAATCCAAGAAAAGGGAGAGTCAACATCATCACAGTACCCAGTAGATTGACTAGTGTGATGATCTGTCCTTTTTCTTCCTCTTTCGCATGGATGGAAGGGGCGATTGAAGCAATAGCAGAAGAACCACAAACAGCGTTTCCTCCAGCCATCATCAAAGAAGAAGTATCGCTGAATTGCAGTTTTTTACCAATCAAGTAAGCACCGATGATAGTGACTGACATTTGCAGTAACACAAAAACAATTCCTTTTACACCAATTTGAGCAATCGTTTGAGCTGTGACAGTTGCACCTAGTAAAAAAACAGAGAATTCTAATAGTTTGCTTTCAGCAAATTTTGTGCCGATTGCTAGAACAGGCTGTTTAAAAAAAGTATTTCCTAATAAAATACCCAATAAAATAGCAATAGTCGCTCCACCTAACTGTGGCAGATAAATAGCAAGAAGCCTGCTGAAGGCAGCGATGGCAAAAGAAAGCAGTAAACCGGGTAAGATTTCGCGGACCGCTGAATCCTTTACAGATTTTATTGGATGTGACAATGATTTCATTTGATCGGTTCCTTTCGTCAATAAATACTAAAAGCATACTCGAACATAGTAGCACTAAACCAGTATTTTGACAAAAGAACAAGAGGTCGTGACAAAAGTCTTGTACGACCTCTTGTTTCGAATAAACGGTGTTCAAAAGCCAGTTTCTCGGTATTAAGCCAAATTTATGCAAAAATGTGGAAAGCCATTTTCACAAAATTTTTCTTAATACTCGAAACTAAGTGGCTTTTTCACGACCTCTTGGTAAACGGTGTTCCAGAAGTAGCTTCTACGGAAATAAGCCGAAATTTCACAAAAATTTGAGAAGCAATTTTCGTAAATTCCTTCTTATTTCTTGAAGCTGACCACTTCTTTTACGACCTCTTGGTAAACGGTGTTCAAAAGCTTGCATCTGCGGTAATAAGCCCAACCAGTACAAAAACATGAACAGCTGTTTTTGTTTGGCCGTTCTTATTACTTGATGCAGAACAGCTTTTTCACAACCTATTGAATCGATTATTAAGCGATTTTTTTAGAAACAAATTTTCCATGTTTGCTATGTTCTTTAATTAAGAAACGTACGTAATGAGCAAGAACGTAGAAGACAACTACACTTGCAAACAGACATTCCGCAACTTTTAAGAAATCCAATACGCTACTATAGATACCTAAACTGTTGAAGTAATGAACAGTAGTAAATATAGCTGTTGCAGAGATAACAAGCGGGAATGTAAAGGCTGCATAGCTTGGATAAAAACGAAGCTTGAACAAACGTGGAAGCATAGACAGCACAACGAAATACAATACTTGAGATAAAGCGAACAATGCTACGACAAGATAAAAATTAGGTTCAGCAAAGTTTTTAAGATAACCTGTTAGGCAAAGAGAACCAGGTGCTGCAACGATCGTAATCAGCGGACGTGTCGGATGAGCCATATTTCTTACGAAAAAGACACGTTTGATGATGATCGGCAATAAAAACGCATAGCAGATCAATGAAATCCAAAAGAAAATTTTTCCAATAAGTGGGAAGAAGTTCCCGGCAGTTACAGTGATGACCCCAAATCCAACGTAAATGATAAACCAGCTTGGATAAATTGCTTCAATTGAAAGATCAGCTTTGATAACATGGTGATAATTGAAATAAAAGACAAGGATCACTTGGAAGATAACAGCGCACAGCCAAATGAATTTGACAATTGGTGCAATACTTTCATATGAAACAAAATAAGTACAAATAACCATGAGTGACATCGTAAAAGTTGGTGAAACGGAGGCGATGATTGGATCATGCAACGTTTGTTTCGTGTGTTCGAATAAGATAAACAATTTAACAAAAATGAATATCATAAGAATCATAGAGATACCGCCAGTTAGATTGCCTAAAGCAACATGGTGATAGTCTTTAAACAGATTTCCAAGGGAAGCTAACCCAAGGATCAACCCGCAGATCGGGATCGGAATAATTTTCAAAAAGTTCTTCATATATAATATTCTCCTTTTTATTTAATAGATTTTAGTACCAAGATGAACGAATACATTGTAAAATGAATAGGAATGTATGATTACGAGCAAGCAGACAGCTGATTGTCTTCATCTAAGTTACTAGTTGGATCAGCAACTGTTTTGTTGTACATTTCTATTATAGATGGTTTTTTGTATATTTAAATCAAATAGTTTTTATAGTAATTATCATAAAAAGTTATGGAAGTGGTGCCATGTTTAAGTTATTAACGACTTTTCGAGCAGTATATGAAACAAGAAATTTTTCCAGAGCAGCAGAAGTACTGTTTTTATCTCAACCAGCAGTCTCGAATCAAATCAAACAGTTGGAGCGGGAATTGAATATCGATCTTTTTCAACGTAACGGAAGAAAAGAGATGCTTCCAACTAAGCAAGCCGACTTATTATATGAACGGACACTGGTTTTGTTAGAAGAATGGGAAGAAACTCAGCAAAAATTGCTCAATGAACAAAATGAAGAAGAAGTATGTCGGATCGTTGCTTCCCACACCTTTGCTGTCTATCTTTTGCCTCAGTTGATGAAACATCTGATCAAAAGGTTTCCTAAAGTGCATTTTGAGATCGAAATCGCGAATTCTCATGAATCATTAGAACAAGTAGCGAAACATGAATCCGATTTTGGTTTTATCGAAAAGCCATTAGAGACTTCCGGCGTACAAAGATACTCTTTGATGGAAGACCAGCTAGTCATCGCTGGGGACCCAAAAAGCAAATTGTGGCTTGTAAGAGAAGCAAACTCTGGTGTTTTTCATTACACGCAGCGTTATTTTGAAGAGATGAATATCCAAGATAAGAAGATGATCGTGAAAAGTAACGATGTAATTGTTGCGTTGCTGAAGGAAGGAATCGGTCGCTCGATTTTGTCTAAGCGCTCTGTTCCAGAAAATGTGCCAATGACTCCGTTGAATTTCCATCGATATTTTTATTTCATCCAACGAACCAATCTGGTTTCTGATCAGCTGCTAGAGATTGCCGAAGAGATCCTTCGATACAATGAAAGCACAGAAACTTCTCACAGCGAGGAGAATCTCAGCTGGTAGATAATTGCATGTATCAAAAAAAGTTCTATGATACACTAAAGATAAGCAGTAGGCTTTTGTACTGCATTTGCTCAAGCAACTGCACAAACGGAAAGTTAATTTTTCCCAAATGTCTATGGAAAGACTTTCCATTATCTAACTGGACCGCTATAATAATCAGCAGTATGGTTTTTAAGAAAAGGGATGAAACATGGAAAAAAAATTAAAAGCTTCGAACGATAATCGTATTGATTATGGCGTGATTTTACCAGTCTTTCTGTTATGTTTGATTGGTCTGCTCTCATTATATGTAGCACTTAGCCATGATCCGAACAATCCAGCAGTCTTGAAAGGCGTAGGGATGCAAGTTGTCTGGTATTTAGTTGGAGCGGCAGCAATCGTTGTCATCATGCATTTGAATTCCAAATGGATCTGGAAACTGACTCCTTACCTTTATGGTTTGGGGTTAGTGGTAATGGGACTCTTGCTCAAATTCTATGATCAGAATTTAGCTGCTTCAACAGGGTCTAAAAACTGGTTTCGATTCGGTGCGTTTACTTTCCAGCCAGCAGAGTTGATGAAGATTGCGTACATCTTGATGATGGCACTGATCGTAACTAAACATAATACGCAAGTAAAAGAACGGACGATGAAATCGGACTTTTGGCTGATTGGGAAGCTCTTGATCGTGACAATACCGGTTTTAGCATTGATCATGGCCCAAGATGACTTTGGAACGATGCTTGTCTTTCTTGCGATCTTTGGCGGGATTTTCCTGATGTCTGGAATCTCTTGGCGCATCATCGCACCTGTAGTAATCTTGGCAGTAGTCGTTGGAGCAGGAACGATCTTCTTGGTTACGACTGAAGGCGGAAGAGACTTGCTTTATAAAGTTGGATTCAAATCTTATCAGTTTGCACGTATTGATTCATGGCTGGACCCTTTCCATGATACGTCAGGAATGAGTTATCAGCCGGCCCAAGGACTTTTGGCAATTGGTACCGGTGGCTTGTTTGGTAAAGGATTCAACGTAAGCAATATCTATGTGCCTGTTCGTGAGTCCGATATGATTTTTACCGTTATCGGTGAAAACTTCGGCTTTATCGGTGGTGCATTCGTCATTTTCTTGTATTTTATTTTAATCTATCGTATGATTCGGGTGTGTTTCGATACGAATAATGAATTTTACGCCTATATCGCAAGCGGTTTGATCATGATGCTGCTGTTCCATGTCTTTGAGAATATTGGAGCAAATATCGGATTACTTCCTTTAACAGGGATCCCATTGCCTTTCATTAGTCAGGGAGGATCCTCGATTTTAGGGAACATGATCGGTATCGGGTTGATATTATCGATGAGATACCAAAATGAAGCACCTGCAAGATCTTCAAGGAGGTAAGAAAATTGTACACCTTTTACTGGTACCCGAAATGTTCAACATGCAAAAAAGCCAAAGCGTGGTTAGACCAGCATGGCGTTAGTTATCAAACCGTTGATATGATCAAAGAAGTACCGAAGGCCTCAACGATTGAGACTTGGCTAGAAACGAGTCAAGTACCAATCCGTCGCCTGTTCAACACAAGCGGGATGAAATATCGGGAACTTGGACTGAAAGATCAAGTAGGCGAGTTTACGGCTTCAAAAGCGAGCCAAGTCTTATCGACAGATGGTATGCTGATCAAGCGACCACTGATCTTACGAGAGGACCAGCTTGTTGCAATTGGATTCAATGAAAAAATTTATGAAGGAGAACTGATATAAAATGGCAGGCAAGCATTTGAAGAAAAAGGACAACCTTTGGATCTTATTTAATGGAAAAGAATACTGTGTTGGTTTGACAAATGAAGCGCAAGAAGAACTTGGAGACATCACGTTTGCCAATCTGCCAAAAGCAGGACAATCGCTAAAAAAAGATGAACCTCTGATCGAAGTTGAAGCGGAAAAAGCGGTCAATGAATTTGCCAGCCCGCTAACGGGTACAGTTTCTTCTGTTAATGATAAAATCGGTGAAGATATCAATATCTTGAATGATTCAGATGAAATGAATGCGTGGATCTTAAGTTTCAAAGATGTTGATCCAAAAGAATTTGACGAATTATAAAATCAGAAAATCACTTGAAAAAAGTTGACACTGATTCTTCCAGTTGCTATAATCATAAGCAATCCTATATGAAACGAGAAAGCTTTGAAAAGAAGAGTACATGTCACGGACGTTTGAAGAGAGCCCTGTTTGCTGAAAATGGGTAACGAAAATGAGATGGAAGATGGTCTTAGAGCAGAGTAAGCGAGCGTAAGCAAACTTACTACGGGAGTGCCCGTTACAGCGCGACAGTATACGGAAAGAAGCTAAGTCCAAGTACTGGAAGAGGCTGTTATTGCGAAGTAACGGTAAATCAAGGTGGTAACACGGAAGTTCAAGCTTTCGTCCTTTTGCTTAAGGCAAGAGGGCGAAGGCTTTTTTGTTTGAAAAATCATAAGAGAAAGATGTGAATGGCATGTCATTAATCCAACTAACGAATGTCAAAAAGACATTCAATGGGAAAAACGGAAACATCCAAGCCGTCAATGACGTTTCACTAAACGTTGAAAAAGGGGATATTTATGGAATCGTCGGCTATTCTGGCGCAGGAAAAAGTACATTAGTCCGTCTCCTGAATGGACTTGAGCTTCCCACGAGCGGCGAAGTGATCGTAAACGATCAAGATATTACAAAATTAAAAAACAAAGAATTACGTACATTCCGAAAGAAAATCGGTATGATCTTCCAGCATTTCAACCTGTTATGGTCAAGAACTGTACTTGAAAATATCCAGCTGCCGCTGGAATTAGCTGGCGTACCAAAGAGCAAACGTAAAGAACGGGCAGAAGAACTGTTGCGTTTAGTCGGGTTAGAAGGACGCGGACAAGCATATCCTTCACAACTTTCCGGCGGACAGAAACAACGCGTCGGTATCGCACGAGCATTGGCAAATGATCCTGAGATCCTGCTTTGTGATGAGGCTACTAGCGCATTGGACCCGCAAACAACAGAAGAAGTATTAGACTTATTGTTAGCGATCAATAAGAAATTGAATTTGACCATCGTCTTGATCACACATGAAATGAATGTGATCCGCAAAATCTGCAACAAAGTCGCTGTGATGGAGTTGGGGAAAGTCGTAGAAGAAGGAGACGTATTGACTGTCTTCAGACAACCGAAAAAAGAAGTAACCAAACGCTTTGTACAACAAGACATCGAACCAGAAGCTGATTCGACAGAACTATTAGCTGAACTCATCAAAGAAAATCCAAGCGGCCGTTTGGCAACTTTGACCTTTAGCGAAAGAAATGCCAACGAGCCAGTCATTTCCCAAGCGATTCGACGCTATAACATCGATGTCAACGTTGTGTATGGAAAGATCAAACAAGTGAAAGAAGGTTCCTTTGGTTCATTGACTGTCTTGATGACTGGTGAAACCAAAGAATTAGATCAAGCAGAAGTGTTCATCAAAGAACAAGGAGTAGGAATTGAGGTGATCCATCGTGGATAAAAGCTTTTCAGAAACATATCTAGATTTTAAACAAATCAACCCGGAAACGATGAATCAGGCTATCCTTGATACACTATATATGACATTAATCTCAATGGTCTTAGTGACGATCATCGGATTAGTTTTGGGATTGATCCTTTACTCTATTGGACGCAAAAACAAACCGTATGCTCGAATCATTTATGGAATCGTATCGATCATCAGTAATATTTTCCGGTCAACGCCATTTATGATCCTGATGGTTTTGATCATTCCATTTACTAAAGCAATCGTAGGCACTATGCTAGGTGCGCAAGCAGCCATTCCAGCTCTTGTTTTATCCGCAGCACCATTTTATGCCCGTCTAGTAGAGATTGCTTTTCGTGAAGTCAGCCCTGGTGTACTGGAAGCAGCAGATGCAATGGGAGCAAGTTACTGGGAAATCATCTGGAAGGTCTTGATACCTGAAAGTATTCCCGCATTGATTTCTGGATTAACAGTTACAACGATCTCGATGATCGGATTTACTGCGATGGCCGGCGCGATCGGCGCAGGTGGACTTGGAGGTCTTGCTTGGCAGGAAGGCTACCAGCGTGGTAATCTAACAGTGACATTCGTTGCGACTTTAATTATTTTACTAATCGTATTTATCGTTCAAGGAATCGGTGATTTCTTAACTAAGAAAACAGACAAAAGATAATAGGATATAGGGGGATGTAGGATATGAAAAAGAAAATTTTTGGATTTGCAGCAGCGCTTTTGCTGACTGTAGGATTAGCAGCATGCGGTAACAACAGCGACAGCAAAGATTCAGCAAATAAAGCAGACGACACGACATTGAAAGTCGGCGCTTCACCGACACCGCACGCAGAGATTTTGGAACATGTGAAACCATTATTGAAAGATGAAGGAATCGATCTTGAAATCGTCAAATTCGATGACTATGTATTACCGAACCAATCTTTGGAAGAAGGCGACATTGATGCCAATTACTTCCAGCATATTCCTTATTTGAACAAAGAAATCAAAGAAAAAGGATATGACTTTGTCAATGCCGGTGCTGTCCACATCGAACCAATGGGCTTGTACTCTAAAAAAGTCAAAGATGTTTCCGAATTAAAAGATGGTGCAACAATCATTACTTCAAATTCTGAATCAGACTGGGGACGCATCATCACAATTCTACAAGATGCTGGCTTAGTCAAAGTCAAAGATGGAGTAGATCTGGAAACAGCAACATTCGATGATATTGAAGAAAACCCTAAGAACTTGAAGTTCAACCATACGATCGACCCATCACTTTTAGCTTCTACGTACCAAAATGATGAAGGTGACCTAGTTGCAATCAACGCAAACTTCGCTTACGGCGCAGGGTTGAATCCATTAGAAGATGCCGTATTGCTTGAAAAGGACAACTCTCCTTACGTGAATATTATTGCGACTCGTAAAGGTGATGAAGACAGTGACAAAATCAAAAAACTGATTGAAGTGCTTCACCGCAAAGAAGTCCAAGAATGGATCACAGACAAATGGGGCGGCTCTGTTAAACCAGTAAAGGCTGATGCAAAATAAGGTATGGAACAAAAAAGATGAGAAATAAGTCTGTAATGGCTTATTTCTCATCTTTTTTATACCTATTCTAATTTAGAAATCAAAATTGTTTAATAATAAATAAAAGATATTTGATTTTAGTAAGGAAGGTCATTGCGCTTCATTCTCAATTAGTCTAAAATGAGTGAGAACGAAAGAGAATTTGGGGGTATAATGCATGTCTGTCTTAGAAATAAAAAATCTACATGTGTCGATCGAGGAAAAAGAAATCCTTAAAGGCGTAAACCTAACAATGAAAACCGGAGAAATCCATGCCATCATGGGACCTAACGGCACAGGAAAATCTACCTTATCTGCCGCTATCATGGGCAATCCAAACTATGAAGTAACAGAAGGCGAAATTTTGTTTGACGGGAAAAATGTTTTAGACTTGGAAGTAGATGAACGTGCGCGACTTGGCTTATTTTTAGCTATGCAATATCCAAGTGAGATACCAGGTATCACGAATGCGGAATTCATGCGTGCAGCGATCAATGCGAAACGTGATGAAAACGACAAAATTTCTGTTATGGCATTTTTGAAAAAGTTAGATGAAAAAATGGCTTTACTAAATATGCCAGAAGAAATGGCTGAACGTTATCTGAACGAAGGTTTTTCTGGCGGAGAAAAGAAACGGAATGAGATCCTGCAATTGTTGATGTTAGAACCTACATTTGCAATTTTAGACGAAATCGATTCAGGTCTGGATATCGATGCTTTGAAAGTCGTTGCTAAAGGAGTAAATGAAATGCGCGGAGACAATTTCGGTGCATTGATCATCACCCACTATCAACGATTATTGAACTATATCACACCTGATGTCGTTCACATCATGATGGAAGGCCGAGTAGTCATGACAGGGAATGCTGACCTAGCTAAACGTCTGGAAGCAGAAGGCTACGCTGGTATCAGTAAAGAATTAGGAATCGACTATAAAGAAGAAGAAGCGTAAGGGGGAGCAAGAATGAAAGAAAAAAACTGGCTCGATTATCTTGACGCGGTAAATGATTTTTCTTTAAGTAAAGGCGAACCTGATTGGATGAGAACCTTCCGTCAAGACGCACTAGCGAAAGCAGATGAACTGCCATTGCCGCATATCGATCGGGTGAAATTCCATCGCTGGTCGTTATTTGATGTGAAAGAAACACAAACCATCAGTGAAACAGGCACGATTCCGGCATTTGATGCAATGAAAGACAATCCTGTGCTTGTCCAACAAGGTTCATGGACGATTTTTGAACAACTGCCTGTGGAATTAGCAGAAAAAGGAGTCATTTTTACCGACTTGTTCACTGCAATGATCGAATATCCAGAACTAGTCCAAGAATATTATATGAAAAAAGCAGTAAACATGAACGAAGACCAATTGACTGCACTCCATGTAGCTTTTATGAACAGCGGTATTTTCCTGTATGTGCCTAAAAATGTCGTGATCGATGAACCACTCGAGTCCTTATTCATTCAAGATGGCGCATCCGATGAGCACTTCTTCAAGCATGTGTTGATCGTGGCAGATGAACATAGTGAATTTTCTTATCTGGAACGTTTCCAGACAACCAAAGAACAAGTAGCAAAATCATCAGGTAATATCATCGTGGAAGTCATCGCTAAAGCTGGTTCAAAAATCAAATATTCAGCCGTAGATCAATTAGGAGAAAATATTACTTCTTATATGAATCGCCGTGGGCACATTTTACGAGATGCTTCTGTCGACTGGGCAATTGGTGTCATGAATGACGGTCATGTGATCGCTGACTTTGACTCAGATTTAGCAGGAGAAGGTGCACACGCAGAAGTCAAAATCGTGGCAATCAGCTCGGGCAGACAAATCCAAGGAATCGATACACGAGTAACCAATAAAGCCCCTCATACGATCGGGCATATTTTGCAACACGGAGTGATCCGAGAAAAAGGAACATTGACCTTTAATGGTATCGGCCACATCTTGAAAGGGGCAAAAGGTGCAGATGCCCAACAAGAAAGTCGTGTCTTGATGCTTTCTGATAAAGCACGTGGTGATGCGAATCCTATTCTTTTGATCGATGAAAACGAAGTAACTGCTGGACATGCTGCCAGTGTAGGACGAGTTGATCCAGAAGAAATGTACTATCTGATGAGTAGAGGATTGCATAAAGAAGAAGCAGAGCGCTTAGTGATTCGAGGATTCCTCGGTTCTGTCTTAACAGCAATCCCTGTAGAACAAGTTCGGAAAGAATTAGTCGAAGTAATCGAAGGGAAGTTGAATGGATGATCGATGCTAAAAAGCTACGCAATGATTTTCCTATCTTATTTCAAGACGTCAATGATGAACCTTTAGTTTATCTGGATAATGCAGCGACGACCCAAAAGCCAAAACAAGTACTCCAGGCATTAGCGTACTATTACGAACACGATAACGCCAATGTTCATCGCGGTGTCCATACGTTAGCAGAACGCGCGACCCATGATTATGAACAAGCAAGAGAAAAAGTACGGGCGTTCATCCATGCAAAAGAAACAGCAGAAGTGCTGTTTACTCGTGGTACGACGACAAGCTTGAATTGGGTAGCCAGAAGCTTCGGCGACCGCTATATCAAAGCAGGAGACGAGATAGTGCTCTCTTACATGGAACATCATTCTAATGTTATCCCGTGGCAGCAGTTGGCAAAACGAACAGGTGCTGTCTTGAAATATATCGAACTAACAGAAGAAGGCTTCCTGGATATGGAGGATGCAGCGAAAAAGATTACGGACAAAACCAAAATCGTCTCCATTGCTCATGTATCCAATGTCTTAGGTGTCATCAATCCTGTTCAAGAATTAGCTGAACTTGTCCATGAAAACGGCGGGGTCATCGTAGTAGATGGTGCTCAATCTGCCCCGCACATGGCCATTGATGTCCAAGCACTAGACTGTGATTTCTTTGCTTTCAGCGGACACAAAATGTGCGGACCAACAGGTATTGGTGTTTTATATGGTAAACGAAAATGGTTAGAAGAAATGGAACCTGTTGAATTTGGTGGCGAAATGATCGATTTTGTCGAATTATACGACAGTACATGGAAAGAACTACCTTGGAAATTCGAAGCAGGGACACCAAATATCGCCGGCGCTATCGCATTAGGCCATGCAATCGATTATTTGCAAAAACTCGGTATGGACAATATCCATCGATATGAAGAAGAACTAGCCGCTTATGTGTTGCCAAAATTACAAGCAATTGATGGATTGACTGTTTATGGTCCACAAGACCCGAATTTTCGGACAGGAGTCGTTGCATTCAATTTGGATGGGTTACATCCCCATGATGTCGCGACAGCTTTAGACATGGAAGGGGTAGCCGTCAGAGCAGGTCATCATTGTGCGCAACCGCTATTGAAGTACCTTGAAGTATCAGCGACTGCTCGCGCGAGCTTTTATTTCTACAACACAACGCAAGACGCCGACCGTTTAGTTGAAGCAATCATGGCAACAAAGGAGTTTTTCCAACATGGGACTATCTAAATTAGACAATTTATACCGTCAAGTGATCTTGGATCATTCTTCCCATCCGCATCATCGTGGAAGCTTGACTGACTCGACAAGCAAGATCGAATTGAACAACCCCACATGTGGAGATGTGATCGAATTGCAAGTCGATGTAAAAGACGGAATCATCAAAAATATCGCCTTTGACGGCAGTGGCTGCTCCATCAGTACGGCAAGTGCCTCGATGATGACAGACGCCGTCATCGGAAAATCAATAGAAGAAGCAGAACATTTAACTGTAGACTTTCTACAGCTTGTCCAAGGAAAAGAAGTCAAAGATCCCGACCAATTAGGCGATGCTGCTATGCTTGGTGGTGTAGCTAAATTTCCCGCTCGGATCAAATGTGCGACACTTGCCTGGAAAGCACTAGGAAAAGCAATGGAAAACGATGGTACCGCAGCTTTCCATCATTACCACAAGGAAGAGGAGTGAGAACATGGGCGTACCAGAATTAGAAGAATATAAATTCGGGTTTCACGATGATGTCGAACCGGTTTTCAGTACAGGAGAAGGCTTGACAGAAGAAGTGATCCGTGAGATGTCAAGAATCAAAGGCGAACCAGAATGGATGCTTGAATTCCGTCTGAAATCTCTAGAAACATTTAACAAAATGCCAATGCAAACATGGGGCCCCGACCTTTCAGACATCGATTTCGATGCCATCAAATATTACCAAAAACCAAGTGACAAACCCGCTCGTGACTGGGAAGACGTACCAGAAAAAATCAAAGATACATTTGAAAAGATTGGTATACCAGAAGCTGAACGAGCTTATCTAGCCGGTGCTTCCGCACAATATGAATCAGAAGTCGTGTACCATAATATGAAAGATGAATTCGAAAAGTTAGGAATCGTCTTTACTGACACTGACTCTGCTTTGAAAGAATACCCTGAATTATTCAAAGAGTACTTTTCAAAACTTGTACCGCCAACCGACAACAAATTAGCAGCGCTGAATTCAGCCGTATGGTCAGGTGGGACCTTTATTTACGTGCCAAAAGGCGTCAAAGTCGATGTTCCATTACAAACGTACTTCCGGATCAATGCGGAAAACACGGGGCAATTCGAACGTACGCTGATCATTGTTGACGAAGGAGCAAGCATCCACTATGTCGAAGGTTGTACGGCACCTACTTATTCAAGTAACAGCCTGCATGCCGCCATCGTAGAAATCTTTACAAGAAAAGATGCGTATTGCCGTTACACAACGATCCAAAACTGGTCAGACAATGTGTACAACTTAGTAACCAAACGAGCAAAAGCATACGAAGGCGCAACCGTTGAATGGATCGACGGAAACCTAGGTGCAAAAACAACGATGAAATACCCAAGTGTTTACTTAGATGGAAAAGGTGCACGAGGCACCATGCTCTCCATCGCCTTTGCAGGAGCAAACCAAATCCAAGATACGGGTGCAAAAATGATCCACAATGCACCAAATACATCTAGCTCTATCGTCTCTAAATCAATTTCAAAAGACGGCGGAGAAGTAAACTATCGAGGACAAGTAACCTTTGCCAAAAACAGTGCGGGTTCGATCTCTCATATCGAATGTGACACGATCATCATGGACGAATGGTCGAAATCCGATACGATCCCATTCAATGAGATCCACAACAGCCAAGTCTCTTTAGAACACGAAGCCAAAGTCTCAAAAATCTCAGAAGAACAACTCTACTATCTGATGAGCCGAGGCCTGACCGAATCTGAAGCAACTGAAATGATCGTCATGGGCTTTGTTGAACCATTCACCAAAGAACTTCCAATGGAATATGCAGTCGAACTCAATCGATTGATCAGTTATGAGATGGAAGGGTCTGTGGGGTAATATCTATTTCATTGCTCGAAACGTTGATATTAAAGCGTTTCGAGCATTTTTTTATTTGGATTTTAATGATTGGCTACGTTTAGAATTATTCGCTCATAAATTTTGCGAATCGGTCACCAGTTTTCTTAACAGATTGTGGTGTGACATGAGCATAGATATTCATGGTAGTTTTAATATCTTTGTGACTTAATCGTTCTTGTACTTCTTTTATCGAAGCACCACTTTCAAACAATAAGCTACAGTGGGTATGCCTAAATCCATATGGAGTAATTTGAGGCTCCATCGGTGTCTTTTTGTAAATCCAATTTAACCAATCGGTTACTACTTGAGTATAGTGGATCTTGTCTTAGTTTGCAGTGAATAAAAACTATTTTTGTTAATATATATTATATCAATGTCGAATCGTTATGCTCATTCTATTATCCGCCACAAGGAGTTTTACAACTGCTTAGAAATCAGATTACTCGTTCAAATAATAATGCAAATTGAATCAATAAAAGAAGCGTTGAATAAGAGCTCATTCTTTCAACGCTTCTTTTATTAGGAGATTTTAATGACCATATCAACTTCTCTTTCAGGATTAGGTAATTCATGAAAGCTAGTGTTTATAGCGCTTAATTGATCAACTAACCATGTTTTATTTTTTGACTCTTAGACGAATTTAAAATTAATATCATTGTTCTCGTGTTGAAGAGGTGTCTCCAAATAATCTGGTGAATATTCATAATCAACTTAACCTGCTAATACAAAAGAGGGTAATCCATAATTTAGTGTCAGATTTAATGGATGGTCGTAAGCTTTTATTTTTTTTAACGTCATATTGTACATATCTTCAGCCATAAAAGTTGAGTTTGTGATTTCATATTGTGTTTCATTAAAAAAAGTTATCCGAATAATCGCTTATTTTTGAAAAGTCTTTATTGACACCAGCCTCAAAAAATTGTTCAACTTTTTCAGTATAAAGTTGTGCTAACGCTCCTTTTTCAATATTAACTTTGATATTTTCATGTCTATCAATTTGAGTGCTGTTCAGTAAGGGAAGATCAGCTTTTAGTTTTATATCGTCTTGATTTCTTTCAATTTCAATCGGCAAAATCTTTTCAATAGATTCAGTTTCTGATAAAGGGACATCTAGTTTTTTATCATGGTAATAAGCTTCAAATCCATTTGGAACCGGAAAAAAATGTATTGGGTAATTCTTTTCTGAGGTTGTTGTACTAGTTTCCGTACTTGTAGAACTTGTGTCAGAAGTGGTACACCCGCTTATAGTTCCGATGAGTAAAACGCAGGTTAAAATGATTGCAAATTTCTTCAAAAAAATTCCTCCTTAAAATTGAATATGGACTAATACTAGTCCCATTGTAGCATACCAAATCTTTAACATTAATAAGAAAAAGGACTAATTTTAGTCCAAAAGGTGTGCTATTCTTGAAAGAGGAAAAAATTATTGATAGAGAAAATGTAATCGGTAGCAATATTAGACGATTCCGAGTAGAAAAAGGAATCGGTCAAACCGAGCTAGTTAGAGACCTACAGCTTAGAAAAATCGCTATAACTAGGGAAACATTGGTTAAGATTGAAAGCGGCCGCCAACACATTAAGTTGGATCAATTGAGAGCTATTAGGGATGTTCTACAGGTGTCTTATGAAGACTTGCTTCAATAACTACTTGTAGTCTTTAGTATAAGAAGCTATTTTTACACCCTTATGTATCACAAAGAAATACTGGTATAATAATGAATGGGATATGTAACGATAGGGTATACTATATTCTCAACAGGTTATACTGAGAATCCAATTAAACCAAATCATTTGAAAGTATACAAAACGTTGTTGGATAAAGCATATGAATTTGTATTTTCAGAACACTTTAGATTCTTAGAAAACTATGATTTACCTAGTTCACTGGATGTTGGTATTGAACTATATGATGGAGTAGAAAAGAAAAATCTAAAGTTAAATTTATCAAAAGATTATAGCAAAAATAGTCCAGTGTTAAGAGAGCTAGAAATGCAATGAATCCAATGATAATTTATCTTAATGTAAATTGCTTAACTCTAATTGTTTCTCGTGATTATGATTTTGCTACTGATGTATATGTTGAAGAAAATAAAGGCTTGAAGTTAGAGCTTACTGGATATAATTTGTCGCAGCAATTGATACTATTAGTGGGGCGGTAAACTCTTTAGCAACCACATACTTCTGAATATAACTTTCAATCAATATCTGTAGGTGAAGATAATGTTGGACAATTGTAAGAGTCTTGTTATCGTTTAAGAAATTGAAGGAGGAATCTTGCTAATTGATGAAGTAGACGCAGGTCTTTTTCCAGCTGCACAAATTGAATTTTTTTATGTCTTAACCCAATTTTTTTAAGACTAGGGTATTCAGGTGATAATGACCCAATACTCTCCAACGATGATTAAAAAAGTTTTTATCCAAAGAGATATTAAAAACTATAAATAAACTATTTAACGAATACTTTTGATAAAATTCAAGTGATGACAGATTAAAGCTGGATATATATGCAGATATGTATGTAAGGACAAAAAGTTGATGAAGATTTAATACTGCAAAAAATAAATATTTCAGGAGGTGTATTTTTTGCCAACAACCAACTCCCTTTTGAGGTATCTGGCAGGAAAAAGTCAATTGTATAAATTTGAAAAAAACAATAGACAAGAGTATTGGAGAATATGAAATTTATATCGAGATATCGAGCATTTTGCAGAGGGAGCCGGGGTGGCCCATTCAGCTATTAATTCAAAAGAATATGAAAATGACTGCAATTAATAATTTAGATAAATCTATGCGTTCTTTATGGTATTCAATATTAAATTATCCCAACAAATTTATCAATCTGATTAACAAAACCATTGTAAACATTGAAGAATGGCCAAGACAGAAAGAAATTTGTAAAAAAGAGTTTAATCATCCTTTTTCTTTAGAGGAAGGGTTTGCGACCTTCTTCCTAAATATAACGAACGTAAGTGGTATTACTAGCGGTGGACAGGTAGAGGGGACAAAACAAGAAAGTAAGTACAAGGTAGGTTGTTGCTTTAATAAGCAATCTTTAATAAAAAAATAAGGGATATTTCTTTACTAAAAGATTCAATTAACTAATATGGATGTTGAATCTTATACAGATGGTATTTCATTTAATTATCCAAAAGAGAAAATGTTCATTTTTTTGAGCCTCCATATTTTAATCAATGTAAAAAAATCTTTATTTGAATTTATTGATAAAGATAAGCATAGCATTAGGGATTATTACTTATGACAATCCAGATGAAATTTATTGAGATTTATAAAGAATTTCGCTAAAAATATAAGTATATGCTTAGATATTCTGTTAATAATAAGCGTAAAGAAAAAGCTTGGGAATATCGTTTTACTAGTTAAATTACAAAAATTGATAATTTTGCTAATGTAGAACCTTTGAAACTAATTGATAAGTAGCTTTTTACCAAAAACACACCACGTAACTTGAATACGATTGAAAACTAATCATTAAAATTTATTATTAGCAAAGTGATTAATCCTATTCAAAAAGCACCTAGCTTCAATTATCGTCAATGAACTTAACTTCATAGCTGAAGAAAAATCTGAATAAAGAAACGATGGCTGAACCCTTGATAGATAAGGGTTCAGCTCTTTTTAGGAACTTATGTCATAGCCACTTTTTTACATAAATCAGCTAATTAGAGAACAAATTTTGTAATTTGAGATGATGAACTTCTAAAAGACGTTGATACAGATCAGTTTCAAAATCGCTGTAATGACAAAAATCAAGGACTGTATACTTAGAAGAATCAAGACCAGCAGGAATCAGTAGAGGTGAACCAAAGATGAAAAAGTCATATTCTTCAGTGATGGGAAGTGTGAGTAGCTCGATATCTACAAAGGGGATTTTCTTTCCTAAATTCAAGATTTCTTCGGAAATCAGATGTTCAGAGACGTTAACAAACCCAACTTTCAATTTATAGTTTTCATCGATTTCTGAATAATACGGATAAAGTAAACTGGTTTGTAGAAAGGCTAATTCACTTACGCATGATTTCAGCCATGTATAGTTTTTTCGTTGTGCGATTTTTTTCCAAAAACCTTCGATTTTGATTGTCAAGATACGTAAAAGTGGGTATTTATCTTTAATATAAGAAGAGATAAATAGTGTGGTCAAAGGAATTTTTTGCTTGAACATGCTAAAATTACCAATTGATAGATAGAGATTCAAAAGCAAAGCTGGCTCTTTTTCAAACTGGAGTGTACCAATAAATGTCTGACAATGCTTCTGAAATTCCTCTAAGATATCTTTGACCTCATTGCTCGGTTGTTCATACGAATGATGAACGATCGGCACACGAATGTCTTGATTAGAGGTAAGAAGCGGCCAGTAATAGAATAAGTAAAACAAAGAGTTTACCTCTAAGATATCTAAACGAAGATTCGCAATTTTGAAGAAGTCGTAAAAAAAGTCAATGTTTGTTTCGCTTGGAATAAAGGAATCTCTTGATAATCTATAGATATCCGTAAAATGATTATTTTCGATCCTCAGCAAACAAATCAGGCAATGGAGGCTGGATTGTTTTTTTCCTAAATCAAACTTATTCTTGTGTTGCGATCCTTCGTGCTTATAAATCAATGCACGAACTTCTTGGCTGTAAGGAATGCTATCCAGGCTTTCCCCTAATGAAACAAACCAAAAGAAATTGAAAAAGATGATGCGAATCAGCATTTCAGAACCAGATAAGGTAAGATTCGATAAATTCAAGTTGATATTGTATTCCTTCAAATATTCAGCCAATTTTTTTGTTTGCCGAAAACACGTTGAGCGGCTGATAAATTGGCGATTGCAAAAAGCTGCAAGATTTTCATCTTGTTCGGTCAGAAGACTGATCAATAATTTATAAGGAACACTTTCTGTTGATAGGTAATGTTGGTATTGGATATATTGAACAAGTTGTTCAGGAATGGATAACTTATTTTTATTATGTAACAGTTTAATATCAGTAAATTGTCCTAAATCATCTTGTATATCACATAGGATTTTTTTGAAACGAGTCGCACTGAAATAGAAATCTAAGTTTTCTCGTACATGATCTAAACTATATTCCCCCGGCCGTAAGGTCATCACCTTTCCATACACGCTTAATTTCATTCTCGCATGGTCATCTAATAAAATTTTTTCAATCAATTCTTCACCTTCTTTTTATGTTTTTATTATTAATACCGTATTTATTTTTTCTTGTAAATACTTGTCTCGATTTTCTAAAAAAACTATACAGGATTTAGAAATATTTTTTTTAAATTTATCTCAAAATTACCACTTAATGAGTATATTTTGTGAGAGAAAAGAATAAATAACCTATTTTCAATAACTAATTATTAGATATATTTATTAATCTATCTCAAGTTTAATTTCCTTTAAAATAACACTGATTGAATAGTTAGAGCCAAAAGAGAAGAGAATTAGAAAGATTAGTGAATTTTTTCTTTTTTTTATATTATCTAATTGAATATTAAATTTTTTCTAAGGAGGTATCCATAAATGAAGAAGCGAAATTATTTTATCGTTTTCTGTCTATTTTCTCTATTTTTCGTCACCTATTTCCATATCCAAAAAGGGGAGACTGTGGCAGCCAATGAAGAATCAACCATAGAAGTATTAAACAATGAATACGGCAAAGTAAGTATTAGGAAAATAGATCATCAGCTAACGATCTTGTATCGATTAAATGCGCAAACGCAAGAAACCCGATTTTTATTCCAGCTACATTCAAAAGATGCACCTGAAACGAATCTGCTTTCCTCTTATGTTTCTCAGGAATATCAAGAATACACAGATGAACAACAACGAAAATGGCTAGCAGGTTATTTTTCTCAAACTATTGAAGAAAAAGAATGGACCATTGAGTTGCCGAGTACGAGCAAAGAATTTCAACTCAATATTCAGATAGAAGAAAAAACGGGTCAGTTACTTTTATCCGAACCTGTTTCCTTTTCATTTTCTATAGATAATAAGAATCAGGAAACTGCACAAACAAATGAAAAAACGTCTGAAACATCAACTTCTTATGAAAATCATGAGATATCGGATGATTCATCGTTAGATAAAGACGAATATCGTCCGTTTGAACAACCACAATTATTTAATGCACAGTTGAAACCTAAGGGGTTAGCTACGATTGAACCAGAATATACCACAGATGAGCAAGGAACATACCCTAAGGCAATGTGGCAACCGGATAATAGTCAATATGTGCGTAATCATCAGGGCAATCGCCAAGGACAACAGCAATGGGACGGGCTGAATGGGTGGGATGGCAATCCAACCAATCGCAACAATTCTTATATTGAATATGGTGGGGAAAAAGAGGATGCCGATTATGCCATCCGAAAATTTGCCAAAGAAACAGCGACTCCTGGATTGTTTGACTTGTATCTGAATGTTCGAGGAAATACTCAAAAAAATATCACTCCTCTTGATCTCGTATTGGTCGTAGACTGGTCTGGAAGTATGAACGACAATAATCGGATCGGTGAAGTAAAGATTGGTGTCGATCGTTTTGTCGATACTTTAGCAGATAGCGGTATCACAGACAAAATCAATATGGGATATGTCGGCTACTCAATCGAAGGATATAGCTACAGTAACGGTGCAGTACAGATGGGTTCATTTGATTCAGTGAAAAATCAAGTAAAATCCATTACACCTTCATGGACAAATGGTGGTACTTTTACACAAAAAGCACTAAGAGATGCAGGAAACATGCTATCCGTTCCAAATGGACATAAAAAAGTGATCGTTTTGCTGACGGATGGTGTACCAACATTTTCCTATAAAGTACAGCGGGTACACGCACAATCAAGCAGCAATTATTACGGAACTCAGTTTTCTAATACGCAAGATCGGCCGGGAAATACTTCTCTAATCTCAAGAATCTATGATGCACCTGACCAAAACAATCTATCCAGAAGAATCGACAGTACGTTTATCGCAACCATCGGAGAAGCGATGGCACTCAAAGAACGAGGAATCGAAATACATGGTCTTGGCATCCAACTTCAAAGCGATCCGGCAGCTGGTCTCTCAAAAGCAGAAGTAGAGTCTCGTATGCGACAAATGGTTTCATCAGATGAAAAAGGCGATCTTTACTATGAATCAGCTGATCATGCAACAGATATCTCTGAATACCTAGCCAAAAAAGCTGTACAGATCTCAGCAACTGTAAGCAATGGACAAATAAATGATCCAATCGCAGAACCATTCATTTATCAGCCTGGTACACTTTCAGTCAAGAGTGTGGGGACAAGTCCTACAACGGTCACTCCATCTATTTCCATAGAAGGAAATACCATCAAGAGCAATCAGATCTATTTAGGAAAAGACCAAGAAATCCAAATCCATTACCAAGTGAGAATCCAAACAGAAAATGAGGACTTCCATCCAAATTTCTGGTATCAAATGAACGGCAGGACAACTTTCCAGCCAAACATTGATACCAATGAATTAGCTGAATTCGGTATACCATCTGCTAAAGCTCCCGGAGTCAGTCTTCACATCAAAAAGTTATGGGAAGAATTTGACAACAATCTAGCTGATCGTCCAGATCAAGTTACTTTTGAGATTCAACGGGAACATACGACAAATGCTGCAGCTTGGAAAAACGGATATATCCGCATCACTAAACCAGCTAAAGATACTACAAATTCGTGGGAACGTGCAGACGTCGACAAACTCTCTGCAAATAGTGGAGAAAGTTATCAAGAGATACTATCACTGCCTCAATATAATAATCAAGGTCAAGCATTCAGTTACCAAACAATCAAAGAACTACCTGTACCAGGATATGATTCTCAACAAATAGATGCACTGACATGGAAGAATACTAAACAATTCACACCGTTAGACTTAAAAATAACGAAAAATTCCTCTACAGGAGAAAAGGATCTCGTTGGCGCTGTTTTCAAATTAACAGGAGATTCTATTGATACTTTACTAACTGATAATGGTGATGGGACCTATTCTCTTCCGGAAAATGTCAAATTGCAAAAAGAAATGACTTATACACTGACAGAAACAAAAGCTCCAGAAGGTCATGAATTAAGCAAGAAGACTACTTGGGAAATCAAGATTGCTTCTGAGGGTACGGTAACCATTGATGGAAAAACAGTCACTACTTCCGATGATACGATCCAGTTGACCATTGAAAATCCTTTTGTTGAAATTCCTATAGCAGTACGTAAGTATGCGATGCAAGGGACGGACAAAGAGATAAATCTTAAAGGAGCAGCATTTTCCCTACAGAAAAAAGAAGCAAATGGTACTTATCAGCCAATTGACAGCCAAACAACGAATGAAAAAGGTCTTGCCAGTTTTGATTCACTCACACCTGGTAAATATCGAGTCGTTGAAACAGCTGGTCCTGCTGGATATGATACTTCGCCGGGAAATTATGAATTCCAAATCGATAAATATGGAAAAATCATTTACACGGGAAAAAATACCGAGATGACAAATAATGTATGGACGCTCACTCATCAAAATCGACTAAAAGCGTTTGATCTAACGGTACACAAAAAAGAAGACAACGGACAGACATTAAAAGGAGCAAAATTCAGACTGCAGGGACCAGAAATGGACTTAGAATTGCCAAAAGATGGACAAGAAACAGATACCTTTCTATTCGAAAATTTAAAACCTGGAACTTATACGCTGACCGAAACTTTTACACCAGAAGGATACCAAGGTCTAAAAGAGCCAGTTACTATAGTTATACACGAAGATGGGTCAATTCAAGTGGATGGACAAGATCATGAATCTGTTCTGTCACCAGGAGCCAAAAACAACCAGATTTCTTTAGACATCACGAATCAGGCAAAAGTACCATTACCTGAAACGGGAGGAATTGGCCGTTTAGGAATCTATCTAGTAGGGATGATTGGTTGTGCGTTTTCTATTTGGTATCTTTTTTTGAAAAAAGAAAGAGGGGGCAGCTAAATATGAAAAAACTTGGTTGGCTTAGTATGTGTCTCTTCTTGTTACTATTTAAACCAGCTTTTACTCAGGCAGCAACAGAAACAGAAACAGAAATGGTTCAGATTACTTTACACAAATTGCTTTTCCCAAACGGGCAACTGCCGAAAAATCATCCAAATGACGGACAAGAAAAAGCGTTATTACAAACGTATCGAGGATTAAATGGTGTCACATTCCAAGTTTATGATGTCACAGATTCTTTTTACCATCTACGGGAAAAGGGCAAAACGGTAGAAGAAGCACAAACAGAGATCGCAAAAAACGGTGCGTCTTCCGGTATGTTTACCGCAGAAGCAACAACTACAACTCTTAACAACGAAGATGGTATCGCTTCTTTTTCTCTGGCCGCTAAAGATCAAGAAAAAAGAGATAAAGCGTATCTTTTCATTGAATCCAAAGCACCAGAAGTCGTCAAAGAAAAGGCAGAGAATATGGTAGTTGTTCTTCCTGTATATGGACAAAACAATCAAAAACTTTCAACTATCCATTTGTATCCTAAAAATGAAGAAAACGACTACCCTGATCCACCTTTTGAGAAGGTATTAGAAGAGCCTAGAAATGATTTTACGATTGGTGAAAAAATCACTTATTCCTTGCATACGACAATTCCTGTAAATATCCTTGACTATCAAAAGTTCGAATTGTCAGATAGTGCGGATGAAGCATTAACGTTTTTACCTAATAGTTTAACGATTTCATCGAATGGAGAAAAGCTGACAGAAGGCTTTGTCATACACAAGAAACCTCACGGATTTGATGTTTTATTTTCGATCCCTTCGTTGGAAAAATATGCTGGAAAAAAACTGACCATTTCTTATCAGATGCAGCTAAGCAGTACAGCACAGGCGAACAAGGAAATCAACAACAACGGAACACTGGATTTTGGTTTTGGTATCAGTACAAAGAAAGTTTCTGTATATACAGGGAGTAAGCAATTTGTCAAAATCGAGACAAATAAACCAGATAAACGATTAGCTGGCGCAGTATTCCTTATTAAAAACAAAGCAGGAAATTACCTCCAGCAAACAGCCAACGGATACAAGTGGACAAAGAACGAATCAGATGCGCTTCACCTGATTTCCGATAAAAATGGCGCTTTTTCAATTTCCGGGTTGAAAACAGGAAGTTATCGATTAAAAGAGATCGAAGCACCTTCTGGTTATATTTTAAGTGAAACAGAAATTCCGTTTACCATTTCAACTTTTCTTTCTGAGGATAAAGAGGCGGACAGTATATTGAAAGTAGTCAATAAAAAAGAAAATAGCCGTCCATTTCTTCCAAAAACAAACGAAACGAAAAATACACTTTTAGGCGTTGTTGGTATGGTATTCGCAAGCTTTGCAATCTGGTTGTTTATCAAAAAAAGAACAGGAGTGAAAAAATGAAAAATCATAAAAAAATAAACGTTATGTTAGGAGTACTTTTCCTTATTTTACCATTACTCACAAACAGCTTCGGCGCAAAAAAAGTGTTTGCAGAGGAGACAGCAGCTCAAGTCATCCTTCATAAAAAGAAAATGACTGATTTACCCGATCCTTTAATCCAAAACAGCGGGAAAGAAATGAGCGAATTCGATCAATACCAAGGATTAGCCGATATTTCATTTTCAGTTTATAACGTCACTCAAGAATTTTATGCGCAACGAGATAAAGGAGCGTCCGTGGATGCAGCAAAACAAGCAGTCCAGTCTTTGACTCCTGGTACACCAGTTGCTTCAGGAACGACAGATGCTGATGGAAATGTCACTTTATCTTTACCTAAAAAACAAAATGGGAAAGATGCAGTCTACACGATCAAAGAAGAACCAAAAGACGGAGTGTCAGCTGCCGCAAACATGGTTTTAGCTTTCCCTGTATATGAGATGATCAAACAAGCAGATGGCTCTTATAAATACGGGACAGAAGAACTAGATACTATCCATCTCTACCCTAAAAATACAGTCGGTAATGATGGAACGTTGAAAGTTACAAAAATCGGTACTGCCGAAAACGAAGCACTAAATGGAGCAGAATTTATTATTTCTAAAGAAGAAGGAACACCAAGCGTCAAAAAATACATCCAAAGTGTCACAGATGGATTGTACACTTGGACAACTGATCAAACCAAAGCCAAACATTTCATTACTGGTCATTCTTATGACATCGGCAACAATGACTTTGCCGAGGCAACGATTGAAAAAGGCCAGTTGATCGTTAATCATTTAGAAGTTGGAAAATATAATTTAGAAGAAGTAAAAGCTCCTAATAATGCGGAAATGATTGAAAAGCAAACAATCACGCCTTTTGAGATCCTGGCAAATAGCCAAACACCAGTAGAAAAGACCATCAAAAATGATACGTCTAAAGTTGATAAAACAACACCTCAATTGAATGGAAAAGATGTCGCAATCGGTGAAAAAATTCAATATGAGATTTCTGTCAATATCCCATTAGGTATCGCTGATAAAGAAGGGACGCAAAACAAGTACACAACATTCAAACTTATCGATACTCATGACGCTGCTTTGACATTTGATAATGATTCTTCAGGAACGTATGCTTATGCCTTATATGATGGAAATAAAGAAATCGACCCAGTAAATTATTCTGTCACTGAGCAAACAAACGGATTCACGGTTTCAGTTGATCCGAATTATATTCCTTCATTAACTCCTGGCGGTACATTGAAATTCGTTTACTATATGCATTTGAACGAAAAAGCAGATCCAACCAAAGGATTTTCTAACCAAGCAAATGTCGATAACGGGCATACAAATGATCAAACACCACCGTCAGTCGATGTCGTTACTGGGGGCAAACGATTTGTTAAAGTAGATGGTGACGTTACATCAGATCAAACACTTGCTGGAGCAGAATTCGTCGTTCGTGATCAAGATAGTGACACAGCGAAATATTTATCGATCGACCCATCCACAAAAGCCGTCAGCTGGGTATCGGCGAAAGAATCAGCAACGGTTTTTACAACCACAAGTAACGGTTTAATCGATGTGACAGGTCTAAAATATGGCACGTACTATCTGGAAGAAACGAAAGCGCCAGAAAAATATGTTCCATTAACAAACCGTGTAGCATTTACTATCGATGAACAATCTTATGTAACAGCAGGACAGTTGATTTCTCCTGAAAAAATACCAAATAAACACAAAGGTACACTTCCTTCAACAGGCGGTAAGGGAATCTATGTGTATATCGGTGCAGGAGTAGTCCTTCTACTGATTGCTGGACTGTACTTTGCTAGACGCAAGCACAGTCAGATTTAGTCTTTTTGCAAGAATTGGAAAAAGGAGCAGCGGATTACGCAAATGCTCCTTTTTCTTTTATTATCAAACAGTCATCACAAGGAGAACACGAATGAAACCAAAGAAAAGAAAACTTCTAGATCTGCTGATGCTTTTCTTGCTTCTCTCAGGAATAGGGATACTAGCTTATCCATTTGTTAGCGACGCGCTGAATAATTATCTGGATCAGCAGATCATCTCTCATTATCAGCAACAAGCGGTCAAAGAAAATGAAGAAGTCATGGCTAAAATCCAAGAAAACATGACAAAGAAAAACCAGCAATTAGCAAAAGAAGGTGGAAATCCAGGTGCAGATCCCTTTACTAAGAAAAAAGAACCTGTGAAAAAGGATAGAACCTATTTTGAGAAACATACGATCGGTATTTTGACGATCCCCAAAATCAATGTCAACTTACCGATTTTTGATCAAACAACGATGAAACTATTGGAAAAAGGAGCTTGTCTGCTCGAGGGAACCTCATACCCTATTGGAGGCAAATCGACACATGCGGTACTTTCTAGCCATAGAGGCTTGTCGCAAGCAAAATTGTTTACAAATTTACCTCAATTAAAAATAAAAGATCACTTTTATATTGAAATTAACGGACAGTATCTTGCGTATCAAGTCGATCAAATCAAAACCGTAGAACCCACAGAAACAGAAGCGCTGCAAATCCAAGAAGATCAAGATCTAGTCACACTGGTTACTTGTACTCCGTATATGATCAACAGTCACCGTTTACTGGTGCGTGGACACAGAATCGTTGTTGAACCAGAAGAAATAAAGGAATCCTTAGAAAAAGTGAAACAGGCAAAGTGTACTGCATTTTTACTTGTAAGCGGTTTGATCGGTGTGCTCTTGTTGCTATTTTTAGTGATCCTAATAAAATTTTTAAAAAAGTAAGTATATAGTTTACGTAAACAGAATATCTTTTGTGTATAGTGGAATCTCACGAATGAAACGGAGTGTAATAAGATGGAGATAGAATTTAGACGAAAGCACGAATTCATCAATTAAGTATTAAATACAGTTACACATGGAATCGCAGCGTTATTAAATTTGCTTTTCTTCTACATTATTTCATAGTCTAATTTTTATAAAGGTAAAGAAAGTTTTCCAAGTATTCGATCATTGTTCGATCTATCTATCTCTTGATCACTGGTACGTATACACATTTTTGTCTCTTAATAGTACATGGAAAACGACTGATTTGATCTTGCTTAGTGTCATTTGAATACTATCAATAATTGGGAGTGTTTACAAATCTTTGACGTTAACAAAAAATAAATAAGGTGTCGAAAGTTTCAATGATCATTTACAATGTGATGTTCAATCATCGTTGTCTTATCTAATCTCTATCAAAATATTAATTTAACTGAATCACTAATCTTAGTTGTTGGAAGTAGCGCTGATGTTTTTAACTATCTATGTAAGTAATTGAGCGCTAAGAAATACGAATAAATTGGAGGTGTGACATAAGTTAGTTACACTCTATAAAAAATAAGGAGCACTCGAAAATGGCTTATTTTTTCGAGTGCTCCTTATTTTTTATATTTATCTTCAATGTTTCCAGTATCTATTTTTGTCAATCCCATTGCGCTTAAATCATATTCTCTTGGACGACTAAATATAGGGAGAATTGATCTGAAGAGTTACACATGCTTCTTTTTTAGCGACTTATGTCACCGTTTCTTCTTTTTATAATATCTTGATGATAAAATCAACTTTATTTTCAGATTTAGATAATTCTTGCAAATATCTATTGTACTTAATCGATCAACTATCCATAACTTTATCTTTGAGTCGTAAATAAACATAAGATTATTGATATGGAAGAAATTCAAAAAGATATGAAACTAATCAGATAGGTAAGAAATATCTTAAGTTGTAATAAAGAGATACAATAACCCTTAATCAACAATTACTAAAGAGCTTAAAAAAATACGTGAATCATTTAGAAAAAAATCAATTATCTTCAATTATAGTAAATGAACTTAACTTCATAGCTGAAACAGAATAACTTGAATCCTCAAATAACTTCTCTATCTGCTGTTTTGGTTACGATATTGGCTACGTTCCCGATGATAATATCTGCTGCTATATACTGTCAGTCTATAGTAATTTGTTAAATGAAATATCTATACAAAGCTTATTCCTTTACTCTGATTCCCAAAAGAGTCATTGGAAGGGTCTGTGGGGTAATACTTAAATAAAGTCTAGGAACCTTGATGTTATCAGGTTCCTAGCCTTTTTATAATAAAATGAAGCGAAAATAATTTCTTTTAAAGAGCCAAGATTATCAGCTATATAAGAGTGAATTTGATGCAAAAAACAGAGCCGAAACAGTCTTGGTGTTCGTAGCTCTGCTTATATGTTTCGAATTTAAGACAAAGGGTTGGCAAAAGATGTTGATAAGGAAGATAAGATAACTGTGTTATATAAACTAGGTAACTAACTGTAACAAGCTAATTTTAAGAGATTCTTATTAGAAGACGTTTAGGAATATAACTAAGAAAATGATTATACAGGTAATTGTCATTTCAATAATGTTTTCTAATTTTCGCGTCTTTGTTTTAAGAAAAAGGCCAGAATCAGTTGAAAAAAAGTTGGTACGATAGTGAAGAGGGGCAAAATTTCCTACTAATATTCCCACTAACAAGAGATAAAATGGCCAGTTTGGTGTGATTCCTCTATAAAAAATGCCCATGCTACCGAAATCCCATAGATTAACAACTGAACAATTTTTACAATGAAAAAATTTTTTTGCCATTACTCAAAGTCTCTTCCTCCTTGTATCGTTTATTTGTTTCATTTTATCATTATGATAGGCGCTTGAACAATCCATTTTGTATTTTATTGAGTACTCTTGGATAAACTACCAGCGATTATCATATTTATTTATGTTACTGTAAGCCATCATATAAAAGTAAATGAGCAGATCATAGAAATATAAAAAAGAACTAAAATTGATCTAAATTATGTGCAGCTTGACTACGTACCAATCTATATTACTTACTAGATTGGTCGTTAATCTATTCGGATCGAATGAGCAAAATATTTTTGTGAATGTCCATCCTTGATTATGATTCCAAAAAGAATCATTGGGAGGCTGTGGCGTAAATATTATACTATAAGCCAGAAATACCTATCATTCTGAACTTTTTTATTTAGGAACTTTCATCTCAAGGCTTTTTCAATTAATTTGTACCCCTGTTTTTTGGATAAGATCATGTGCATTGATTTTTTCTATCTCTACGTTCATCTCCTACTTAATGCCTATCTGGCTCCTGAGGGCTTCTTTTTAAGGCATCGTCATAGTCTTTGCTGAGAAGTTCTTGGTAATCTGAGGGAATGGCTTCCCAAGTGAGCAGGCGAACGTTCATGACGTGTTTTCCTTTGTGTTTGATTACAGCATGGTTTTTCTCTTTTTCTACCTCTCCAGCGTGAAAAGACAGCCATGTACCATGGCCAAAGATATCATTACATACCCAATGTTCGATGGAATTGTCCACGTATCCTACAGGGAGTGTGGTATAGCCGATTTGTGGTTTCAAAAAAGGATTGAATCGATCAATCGTTTCATTTTTGTATTGATAATTGATAAGAAAAAGATAGACCAAACAAAAGACGAGCAGAAAGAAAGATAGTGTCTTTTTGAGTGAGAAGGGTTGTTTTGATGAATAAGATTTCTTGATAACAAGAGGTTCGTCTGGCAATGTTGGTTCTATTGATTCGGTAGCTGATTCAATAGAAGGAAAATCAATCGGCAGACCTAAAGTCTGATGTAAAAGTGACAGCATTTCAAGGTCTGGCATTGTACGAGAATTTTCCCAACTAGAAATCGTTTTATCGGAAACACCAATTTTTTCGCCTAATTCTTTTTGCGTAAGCTTACAATTTCTGCGGTAAGTTCGTATTTTTTCTCCGATGTTCATCTTCTTCTCCTTTCGATTCTACAGTATATAGATTTATTCTACATGACCTATACACTTGATAGATACGTTTTTTTGATGAAAAACGGTATGATTTTATCAAAGAATCATTTAAGTAAGGGAGAGTGGTGATAATCAAAAAAAGTTCACAGTTTTACTCACAATCATAGTGACCGGTATCATGAGTGGTTTTGCCTTGGTTAGTATAAATAAACAGGTACTCTATCGGACAAATGAATTTTTCCATCAAACAGATACTTATACTCCGATTCGATTGCCACAACATTTTATTGGGCAAGAAGAATATGAGCAGCTAATCATGGTATTTGAAAATGTCTCATCAGAAACTGAGCTTTCTTATATGAAAAAAACAGTAAATGAATCCAATGAAGTAGATACATCTTGGAACTTCAAGATACAGCCAAAGCTTGAAATGACATTGTATTATCAAGGGGATGTCAAATCTTCTCACGAGAAGGTACCTATTCTAATACCTCCTTTCGCGTAACGTCCATTGAAGAATCGATCAAAATAAAAGATTTTGAAGGTGAATTTTTCTTGATGACGAGAGAAAAAGAAGCCTATGAACGGTTCATTTCACTATTTGTGGAACGATTCAATCAAGCATTTCACACTGATTATGCCACTAATATTTTTGAAGACTTTGAAAATAGCTATTCGTATTCGGTTATTTCAAGTACAGACGTATATAATTATCGAGTGTATTTAACTATTGGATTGATTCTTTTATTCCTTTTGTTATCATCCTTTTTCTTATTGATGAATAAAGAAATCAGTTTATTGTTGAATAATGGCTTTTCATTACATCAAGTATTGTGGTGTTTATTGGGGAAAAAGAAAATCATTATTACATTCATAATTGCAGGAATCATTGGTGGTTTTATTTTTATGTATTATAAGGAGCAATTTCTTTATTTGTTCCAGATGTACGTTTTCTTGTTCAGCGGAATATATGGTATCTCTCTGATTTCTCTTCTATTAGTTGAAAAAATCGTTTCATTAAGAGAAGCGTTCAACTATATCCAATACATTCTTTTTACATTTTGGTTGTTATTTTCTCTTCTTTTGACCGTTGCCAATGTCGAATTAGCAACTATCGTTTTTTCTTCTTCACAGTTAGCTGTTTCCCATTAACCGCCAAAAGAAATTGCTGGTGAAGACTATCATGTGTTTTATCCAGTAACCATCGGGAAAAACCATGTGGATTTTATTTATTCCAATCGTTTTGCATCAGCAGCAGATCAGGAATTATATGAAACTTTGAATAAAAACGGAAGTATATTAGTCAATGTATCAGATTACTTGAATGAAGAAAACGAACAGTTCGGCAGAGGGATAAAAATAAATCCGAATTATCTTAAGAAATTTCCTTTGGCTGATGACCATGGAAACTTGATCCAAGTAACCGAAGAAGAAGCGCACCCTGTTATATTGATTCCTGAACGATATAGACATACAGGTTTAAAAAATAATCTAGAAAAAATAACGGAATATTATCAAGAAATCAGTGAAAAAGAACCAAAATTTCTATTTATAAAAAACAATCAACCCATTTATACATTTATTCCTTCTATCTCATGGATTGAACATTACCCGCTTGTGGAAGTACTGACATTGAAAAACAGTACTTATTGGGAAAGGAATATTCTCAGTGGAGAAATCTATCCGCCGTTAAAGATCAAGATAGGCTCTTTGTCGAAAGAAATGCTATTTGAATTGATTGAGGAAAGCCAGTTACGTGATAACTTGCAGTTATCATTTCCGTATACTCAAACAGAAGAGGCAGCTGTCAAGGTATTAAGCAGGTCATTTCATTATTTGATACAGGTATGTTTCCTCACTTTCTTTTCTTTTTTCTTATTGAGCTACGTCATGTTACGCATATATTTTGTCTACAATTGCCGGAAAATCTCTATCTTTCGTTTAAGTGGTTATTCGCTCTTCGAAACATATAAAGATTTCTTCATAATGAACCTCATCAAATGGGGAATGACAAGTGTAATCTTCCTTTTCCTTATAGAAAGAGAGCCTGAGTATCTTTTTAATATTTTTTTCTTTAGTTTCATTGATTTTATTCTTTCAGTTATTTTTATTTTGTCTACAGAAAAGAAAAGTCAGTTATTGTTGATGAATGGAGGTTAACAGTTGGAACCGTTGATAGCGATAAAAAGTGCAAAAAAAATCATTCGAAACAAAACCATTCTTCATTTGGACCATTTTACTGCGGATGCTGGGGATTTTGTGACTGTAGTTGGAGAGAGCGGAGCAGGGAAAAGTACTTTATTGAATATATTAGGATTGAATGATCAATTCAGTTCAGGGCAATTTTATTTATTTAATCAAGAAACAAAACATTTAACTGGAAGAGAGAAGCGCTTGATAAAAAGAAATGCCCTCTCTTTTCTTTTTCAAGACTTCGGATTGATTGAATATGAAACGATCAATTTTAATTTAGACATTGGCTTGAAGTTTTCGAATTTAAATGCTTCGGATAAACGAATAGTAAAGTATGAAGCATTGAAAAAAGTAAATATAGACAAGAAGCTAAGTACGCCTGTTTATACATTATCTGGTGGTGAGAAGCAAAGAATCGCCTGTGCGAGAGTCTTATTGAAGAATAGCAAAATCATTTTAGCCGATGAACCAACTGGATCATTAGATAAACGAAATAAGGAGCAAGTCGTTGAAATCTTATCGCAACAGGCTTCCCAAGGTACGTTAGTTATCGTGGTCATGCATGATCCATATCTGACCAAAATAGGAAACAAGAAGATCATGCTTTAGAAAACAAATGAAAAATCAATTTTTTTCAATAAAAACAACAAAAAAATGTCTGGAAAATCGAACATAAAAGTGTCTGATTTGAATATCCCAGCAGCGGAAGAAGAAAAACAAAATCGATAACATTTGTTCTAAGAATTAGTTACGTTAAATACGGAACGCAAGATAGACTTGAAAAGCGGTAACAAAAGAAGTAGTATATTAAGGTGTGATGTGCTACTTGACATTTATTCTGCTGAGCGAACTTTCTGGATTGTGTAGCCTTATATCTATTCAGGACGTATCGAGCAGATTAGTAAAGGTGTTCTTGATGATTTTCATCTTGAACACCTTTGTTTTTAGCAATTCGCAAAAAACGAAAAGTAGGAGAATTGATAAATGAAAAAAAGATTTTTAGCACTTGCCATCGTACTAGGCACTGGCTTATTGTCAGGCTGTACGAATGCCGGTGAAAAAACAGCCGTTAGTTATAAAGGCGGTACAATCAGCGAACAAGAAGTAATGGATAGCTTGAAAAAAATGCAAGGAGCAGATTCCGCTGTGCAACAGTTGATCGTTTATCAAGTATTTGAAGATAAATATGGAGATGACGTATCAACCAAAGAAATCGATTCCCAATATGATCAAACAAAGAAACAATTGGGTGATTCATTTGATTCACAATTGAAATCTGCAGGTTACACAGAACAAACATTCAAAGACAGTATCAAACAAAGTCTAGCCTTTCAAGAAGGTCTAAAGAAACATATCAAATTGACCGATGAAGATTTAAAAACGGCTTGGGAATCTTTCCATCCAGAAGTGGAAGCTCAAATTATCCAAGTAGCAAGTGAAGATGATGCAAAAGATGTGAAGAAAGCTGCTGATAAGGGAGACGATTTCTCTAAATTAGCCAAAGACAAGTCAACTGATACTACGACAAAAGAAGATGGCGGAAAAGTGAAATTTGATTCCACTACTACAACGGTTCCGGCAGAAGTCAAAGAAGCAGCCTTTAAGTTGAAAGATGGTCAAGTTTCTGATGTGATCACTTCTACCAATGCTTCAACTTATACTACGGAATATTATGTGGTTAAAATGGTGAAAAACCAAAACAAAGGCAACGACATGGATAAATACAAAAAAGAATTGAAAGAAATTGCAACAGACACAAAATTAAGTGACAGTACCTTCCAGAATAAAGTAATTGGCGAAGTATTGAAAGACGCTAATGTAAAAATCAAAGACAAAGACTTTGAAAATGTTTTGAGTACATTCACTTCAGATTCTAGTACAGCAAGTAGTAAATAAGCGGTATAAATAAAAAATATGAACTATTTAAATCAATAAAACTGTTCATCTAAATCTTTTTATTAGAACTAAATCAACAGTAGTTTAATTACTACTTGATTTAGTTCTTTTTATTTTAAAAATTTTTTTTACTTAGAATCCAGCCACCCTAGATATTTTTCTGTATAATCTTAAATAAAGAAAACGATATTAAAAAATGCACGTAGAAGTAGATAAATGGAGTGGTTTTGCAAATTTCTTTTATTTCTAGAAGTTATTCACGTATACGGATTTGTTTTTCTCACAAATAAAAAGGCAGGAAGTACAATGGATCATTTGTATATAAAATATATTCATCAATTTTCCGTTTTGGTGTTAGGCACACTAATTATAGCGGGGATTGTCGCATTTATTATTCAAGGTCGTGACATATTAACAGTACATCAAGAGTTTTTCAGTTATGCATTTGGTATTCCTCTGATCGCTATAAGGTCTGATAACAAAAAGTGGAAGAAACGCTATTACATTCTCTTGCTATTTTTGTGTTTTTATCTGCCACCTAAGATTTTTACTTTATTAGGTATACAATGCCTATCATTTTCTTTTATTTCCTATATCATTGTTTTAATTTTCCTCAGTTTTATAGTATGGGTGTTTTATCTTGTCAAAAAATAAATGAATGTTTCATGAACAGTACTTCATCACAGCCTAATTTTTTTCTTTATGCTATCGTTATATTAAAGAAATCAATGAGAAGGGAAAGAAAGTGATGAAAAAAGTTTTATTAGTGGTAAACCCCAGTTCAGGCGGTGAACAAGCAAAGGAATTTGAGCAATTAGCGATAGCAAAATTGAAATCGGTGTTTGATGAAGTGGTCGTCTTGCATACAAAAAAAGCAGGGGATGCAAAAAACTTTACTCGCGAAGCGGCTACGGAAGGGTATCATAGTGTGTTTGTCATGGGCGGAGATGGAACAGTCAACGAAGGAATCAGTGGAATCGCTGAACAAGAACATCGGCCAAATTTCGGATTTTTCCCATTGGGTACGGTGAATGACTTGGCTCGAGCATTAGGGATACCGCTAGAACCTGAGGAAGCGATCAATCATTTTTCGATTGAATCAGTCAAGCCATTGGATATTGGAAAAATAAATGACGACTATTTTATGAATGTCGTCGCAATTGGCTCTATCCCTGAAGCAATCAATGATGTAGATGCGGAGAAGAAGACGAAATTTGGAAAACTAGCTTATTTCATGTCAGGAATCAAACAGTTAGCTTCCACACAATCCTACTCGTTTCACGTAGAAGTTGATGGAAAGAAGGAAGAAATTGAGAGCAGTACCTTGCTGATAGGACTAACTAACTCAGTCGGCGGTTTTGAAACATTACTTCCAAATGCAAAAGTGGATGATGGTAAGCTCCATTTGGTTTATTTAAAAGATTCTTCTTTGATCGATACGCTTAAAACATTGCCAGACCTATTAAAAGGAGTAGATGAATCTACGAAAAATCTAGCCTATCTTACTTGTGAGCAATTAGTTGTGTCATTAGCTGATGAGGAAGAATTGACGACGAATGTTGATGGGGATGAAGGGGATAAATTACCTGTGATAATCAAAGTGTTACCCTCACATTTACAGGTTTATTGTTAAAATGGAGGTTGTGGCCGAAGAGTTGTCAGGAGAACACCGCTTGTTCGGGATAAGGGACTGTGACAAGACTTTTGTCACAGCCTTTTTTTGTACAAAAAAGAAATTTTCACCTAACAGAAAAATTTTCCATAAACATACATATTTTAAATATGAAAGTACAATTACAAATAAATTAAAACGTTAAAATAAAATTGTCAAAACGTCAGAGAGGATGGTGGAGAATGAATCAATATGTAAAAAAGCTGATTGCGTCGATTTTGTTTGTCTTCCCTCTCTTGATGGTGACATCCGTTTTTGCCGATGTAGAGAAAACAAGCGAATCAACGCAATCAGAGAATCAAAGTTTTGACAAGACTACTTTTTCAGAAGAATCAATTACTTCTGAAACTACAGAATCCCAAAGTGAGGCGCCTACTTCTAATACAAGGCAAGAAGAAAATAAGACAAGTGAGACCTCAGAAGTAGCTGAACAAACGTCTGATAGCAGTGAAGAGGTACAGGTTAGAGTTGTTTCAGCGGATGGGTACAGCGAAGCTGCCACAACAGAAGAACTGACGCAGCTTCTCGCAGACGAATCAGTAGCTAAGATTCGTTTAACTCAGCCTTTGACTTTAGACAGGGAATTGGAGATCAAGCGAGATATCGTTATCGATTTTGGCGGACTTGCTCATAATTTCGGCAAACATCACATCTATATCAATGAGACACCTCAGTCGATCGAGTTTCAGAATTTTAAAGGAACGGCAGCTCATCCAGGTGGGTTGATACCAAATATCGATGGAAATGCCATTATCATTGCTTATATGTCCGATTTTTGGGGAAGCAGATATCATTTTACGGGAGAAATAAAATTTACCGGGACACTTGACTTATATGATGGTTCTAAATTAGGCCTGATTTACGCCCCTCGTGCAACTGTCACATTAGATGGTGTTTCCGGTGTATTGGATGTCCAACCAGTGAAAGAAGGGATGAATGCCGCTCCGGGTAAAGCTTATTTTTGTAGAAGCTATCAGCTAAATGTAATCAATGGTAGTCAGCTTTGTGGACCATATCTAGGAAAATTCTATGGTTTTCTAGATTCAGGTGATGAGACGGGCAGTGGAAAAACAGCACCAGGACTCCATATCTTGAGTGGTTCAAAGGTCTCTCTTGACTATGATCGGGCAGATGGCGTCAGCGATGAAGGAGAGGCTGTCGATACGCTACCCGGGAATGTCACATTTGAAGTTAGTGGCTCAGGAAGTGAATTTTCGGTAAATACAAAGATCAATATTACCAACGACAACAATCGCGGAATTATCCAAATGAGAGGCTCAGGATCAAGAGTCGCTGTGTCGAATGATGGGAAAATCACAATCAATACAGCGACTACTGGCGGATTTCGCCTGCAAGGAGATTCTAGTCAAATCCATGTATCAAGTGGTGGACAAATCTCGGTCAAAATGGCTGGAGATGGCGACCAACCTGGAAACAATGGGATGCGTTTTGTAAGGAAAGGACTTTCTTTTATCGTAGAAGGAGCCGGATCAGTCATCGATATTGATAAGCAAAGTGGTCGTTCTAGCGCAGTTCGTTTTGAGAACGGTACGCAAAAACTAACAGTAACTAATGGAGGCTCATTGAAGGTAAGAAATGCAGGGGATGGCAAATCTTATGTGAACAGACTCAATCAAGGAAACCAAGCGATCCAATTTTATGACGCTTCTGGTTTTCTAGAAAGTCCAGGGTCAGCTGATTTTACGGTTACTGGAGAAAAATCAAATATCGATATACGCGCAGATTCCGGAGCTACCGTAGATACAACTGGAGATATTGATTTGAACTTTATGGCTGGCGAAAAAACTTATTTAGTCATGGTCGGGA
This sequence comes from Enterococcus faecium, assembly GCF_029023785.1. NCBI lineage: Bacteria > Bacillati > Bacillota > Bacilli > Lactobacillales > Enterococcaceae > Enterococcus > Enterococcus faecium. The sequence continues at coordinate 564,803 of NZ_CP118955.1, forward strand.
AAACTGGGGAAGATAAGACTGGCATCATCAGTGGGGATGTGTTGAATGTAGACTTAGAATCTCCTACCTATTTCGATTTCCAAAACAAACGGATCGGAAGCGAGACTAATGGCATAGGTGGCTGGGTATTTCAAGGAAATGGCGATTCTTCTTTGAAGATCGCTCATTCAGAAATTGCTTTATGGCGAAAGGCAGGAGCAACGTTCGATAACTTTGAAAAAGATCCGGATTATTTTTCTGATATGACAGACTTATCGATCAATGGAACCGACTTAGGTAATTTTGTATCAAGCCCTAGTGCAGGTTTAACAAATGAATTTGCTCAGACAGGTGCCGGAATGAAAAATTATAATCGAATCAGTGCCAATAACCAGCTTCCGATGATTGAATCCTTAAGAGTACCAACGAATGCAGATAAAAAAATCTATGGGCATGTCGTTGTTCCCGAAGGTGTCGAGGCAAAGCCAAGAGATGCTTGGACAGGCGAAGTAGAAGTGACTTTACGTATTACTTATGCAGATACGACGAAATCACCTGTAGAAATTACTACTCTCACACAAGGACAAACAGATGAAAATAAAGGGGCAGGATATAATCCGTGGGGAGAAGGCGAACAAGGCGGTTTGTTTGAAGTTCAAGTACCCAACAAAGAAAGACTAACAACGGGGGATCAAGTGCAAGTAGTTGCTGCTAAAAAAGTAAGAGGTGGCCAAGAAGTGACAGAACTGGACTCTGCCAAAACGACAGTCGATGTGATTCCTCCTGAACCTGCTAATTTAAGTACCACGTTAATCAATGCAGCTTCTCGCACGATCACAGGTACAGGTGAAGCAGGAGCCTTGGTTTCATTGAAAAAAAATCAAGCTGTTTTGTCAGAAACAACTATTGATGATACAGGGGAATTTGTTCTTTCTATCCCAGAAAATCAACTTTTTGCAGGAGATGTATTAGAAATTGTATTAAACGACCAAGCAGGAGAAGCTACTGCTAAGGGTGTGCAGAACAAGCCAAGTACCAACGATGAAATTGGGAATCACAATCCAAGTGATACGCCAGTTGTTTATCATGATGCCCCGCCTTTTGCACCTGCTACGAAGATCGTAGTAGAAGGTGGTCTCTCATTTCTTGCCCCTTCCAAACTCGATTTTGGTCAGATCAAAGCAACTGGTTTGACACAAGAAGCATTTGGCCAAATGGATATACAGGAAAAATTATGGATTTATGATCAGCGAGAAACGAAAAATCCGTGGATCTTAACGATAAAATTATCTCAGCCTTTCACAAATGATGCAGGATTTTCTATGCAGGATGTCCTATATTTCAAGAAAGGAGAGGAGTATCAATTAGTGAATGAAGAAGAACTGGAAATTGTCAGAGGACAAAATTCAACGAATGTGCAAGCAGATTATTCAGAATATTTAAATAACGGTCGGACGTTTAAACTTGTCTTAACCAAAGAAAATCAGATAGCTGGTAATTACTCAGCAGAGATAACATGGACATTAGCAGATGCGCCGACAGAATAAAGATCAAGGAGGATGATTGATGAATCGAATATGGAATAAAAGTCATCGAAACAACTGCTCTTTACTTATGATCCTTCTCCTTGGATTCATCCTTTGGCAGACACCTGTCCATGCCTCCGAATTCAATTTTGCGGTAGATTTTGAATTACCGGCTAATCAGATTGATAAGAACAAAACATATATAAATGTAAGAATGGAGCCTGGGAAAACACAGGAAATCCCCTACACGGTCTTTAACCGAACAGATAAATCAGTAACAATTGAGACATTGATCCACTCCGCTACGACGAATTCAAACGGTGTGATCGAATATGGAGAATCAAAAAGTAAATTAGATGAAACATTAAGTTATGATATGAAAAACTTAGCAAAAACAGTGGGAGAAATAACTGTTCCTCCTCAAAGTGCGGTCACTGAGACACTTTCACTGAAAGCGCCAGAAAAAGAGCTGGCTGGTGTGGTCGCAGGAGGGATCACGTTTCAAGAAAAAAAAGAGAACGTTTCTAACAAAAGTACAGTTGGTGTCGTCAATCAGTTTTCTCAAGTGAAAGCAATCTTGATTCGAAATAGCGAAAAAGAGTCTTCCCCAGATTTGAAATTAAAAAAAGCTTATGCGGATCAAAGCGATGGAAGAAATGTGATTAAGGCGAATCTTCAAAATCCAAATGCTTCTTATATGTTCGGCTTGACTACATCGGTTGAAATCTACAAAAAAGAAACAAAAGAGCCTTACCTTTCAATAAAAAAAGAAAAAATAGATGTAGCACCCAATACAAATTTTGATTTACTTGTCCCATTAGAAGGAAAAAAATTAGCTCCGGGACATTATCAAGCGGTTGTGAAGGGTGCTTGGAAAGAAAAACGCTGGAATCTCCATACCGATTTTGAAATAACTGATGATGCAGCGGACCAATTGAATGAAAAGGATATTGATTTAAAAAATCAGCCAGAAACATTTGACTGGCGATGGCTGATACTTGTTGGAGTCATTCTTATTGGCTTATTTGCTGGATTATTTATTTTAAAAGAAAGAAGGAAAAAGAAATGAAAAAAACAATTGCATTAAGTACCGTTCTAGCTGGAAGTCTATTATTATGTACACAAAGTGTTTTTGCTGAGAATAAGAGCTCAGCCACTACAGAAGGAACGATTTCTGTGACCAAACCAGATGCTGCAAATCCTGAAGACGTTGTTCCAGTTCCTCCTGTTGATCCAAATGATCCCGATACGCCGTTTACACCTGACGAACCAAATAAGGGAACATCCGGATTACTGACGATTGACCAAGCTCCAGATCTTGATTTTGGAACAATCAAGTTAGGTACAGCAAAAACAGTATATGCTGCATTACAAAGCGGAACGGACAGTACTGGAGCACAAACACAAGTACAGAATTTCGTACAAGTAACGGATAAAAGCGGAAATTATGCCGGTTGGAAATTATCAGTCAAACGAACAGAATTTATTGGTACAACATCTGATACGAATAAACTAACTGGTTCAAAGGTGAAATTCAAAAACGCCGTGATTCGAAATAGCGCAACTAATAGCAGTGGAATGCCATCTACCGTTTCTGGAACTGGCGCTGAAGGAATCGAAATCCCAGCAGATCAGGCAGTAGATCTAGTAACTGCAGGAGCAAATGAAGGGATTGGCACATGGATTTATTCATTAGGAGAGAATGTGGAACAAGGGAGACAATCAGTGGAATTATTTGTTCCTGTATCCAATTATGCTGTAGACAACTACGTTTCAACATTCACATGGTCGTTAACAGATGCTCCTACAGAAGAGGAAGCGTAAAATCATATCAACGATTTCAGGGAGTGGAGCCGATTCAAGGCCCACTCCCTGAAATCTGCTATGCTTACGTCTCAGCTCTTATTCATCAACTCGAAGCAGTTTTTTGGAAGTCATGGAAACGTTCCTTTGTCTTTTCAAAGATCTTTCGACCAACGAGTAAGGAGTCACCGTTGAAAAATTCTAACACATAATGAGCAGAATCAATTTTCTGCAATTGCGATAAGTTGATACAGTAAGATTTTAAAAGTAAAAAGTAAGCATACTTTTCTAACTCTGTCTTCAATTGTTTTAAAGAAGTATTCACTAATTTATCTTCTGTAGTTGTTTTGACCATAACTTGGTTTTTCAAACCTTTGATACTTTCAATATATAAAATTTCCCGAGGATACAGGACGAGACTTCCACCTTTTTGATCAATAAAGATTTTATCGACATTTACGATCTGCTGTTCTTTCCAATTGATCTGTTCTAGCACTTGACGAATTTGTTCAGATAAATTCCTGTCTTTTCTGATATATCCAATCGGAAGGATTTTCCGATTGATGATCTCTACTGCAAAATTCGTATAAGCGGTGAAAAAAACAATATTACTATGTGCATTTTTTTTACGTATTTGTTCGGCGACATCAATACCTGTGAGTGATTGCTTCAAGTCGATATCGATAAAGAAAACATCGTGATTATCAATAGTGCCCAACTGGATCAACTGATTGATTTGAGAGATAGAAGTGAGCTGCACGATATTCTCGATATGATGATTGACCAATTCTCTGATGATCCATTCGCTGTGAAACTGGTTATCTTCTATGATAAAATACTTTTTCATATGCAGGCTCCTATTAAAAAAATATGTGTACATTTTGAAACAAAACAATGGAGGAATAAGATGGTCGCAACAGTGACACTTTATTTGACCTTTACTTTGATTTTAGATTTAGGTATCTATTTATTCTTTTCGAAACAACTGCTAGTAAAAAACAGCTTTGGTTGTATAGCTTTGATGGTGGTGACACTTTTACTTCCTATCCCTAAAGTGAGCTTTCCTTACCTAGTTGGCTTATTATTGATGTTTCTTTTTTATTTTACTACGAAAAACCTGTTTATCAGCTGTTTGATCAGTAATCTTTTTTTTGCTATCACTGGACTCAGCTTTTTTCTGGTTTTTGATCTGATGGATTATTTAGGAAAGAGACATCTTGGAACAGCAAGTTTTTTTGCACTACTTATCGCATTTATTTTCTATCTATTAGTAAAAAGTATAGACAAACAGACGAGATTTCTCAACTTGCTTTTTACTTATCCAACTGAACACTATTTTGGAGGTATTTGTATTTTATTAAGCTGGGGCGTGATTTACTTGGTATTGGGAAGTGTTCACTTCCGCTCATCTAATTATCTGCTTCTATCTCTTTTGTCGATAGTCATCAGTTTTTTTTCTTTGTTTTTTTCCATTATGTTGATCAGTTTCCAAGTAAAAGAAAGACAACATCAGGAATCGCTTCAACTGTATCAAATAAATGAAGAATATTACCATCATCTAGAGGAATTCAAACATGATTATAAAAGTCTACTGTTTTCATTAAAAATTACTCTTCAGGAAAATAAAAAAGAAACGTTGGAATTTTTAGAAATATTAGAAGATCATTCTGCAGCTATTTTTGAAAAACCGCAAATACAACAGCTAACAAATATTGTATCCCCAGCTGTCAGGGGTGTCTTTTTAAAATTTCTAGAAAAAGCAGAATCGGAGAAAATCCCGATCCAAGTAGTTATTCCTGTCGAAGTGAAAACAATCCCGATTGATCTGGTTGTTTTTATTCGCTGTTTATCTATTTTTATTTCTAACGCATTCGATCATCGTGTAGCCGATCAGAGTCCGATTACGATCAATCTGCTGGAAGAAAAAGAGGGATCACGTTTTAGTATAGCGAACAAGGCAAATCCAACGAATTTGACGCTATCGGAGATGGTCAAAAGAGGAAAAACCTCTAAAAAAAATGGCGGGTTAGGTCTATACAGTGCGAAAAAAATGTTGGATGTTTACGAAAATGCAGAACTAAAAATCGAATTTTCAAAACAGAATCACTATTTTTTTGTAGAAATGTATCTGGCATCTAGAAAGAGCAAATCAGCCTACTGACTTACTGTCAAAGGATAAGTTTGAGGAAAGTCTACACGGAGATAGAGACAACAACACAGCATATTCAAAAGAAACAGAAGCGTGATGACCGTTGTCACCCTTCTGTTTCTTTTGCTATGTAGTTAAACAAAGTAGTTGACACTTCCGCTACTTAGTATTAGTACGAAAGTATACTTCATGATACTAAGTAGATAAGAAGTGAAAAGCGGAACCCACGATCGTCAAAATGCTAACTGCTTTGCTTACACCAGATAAAGGGAAGAGCAATATCGCTTATTTTAGGCGTGGAGAAGCAAGCAAATCCCTACGATCACAAAAAAAATGCTGACCCAGCAGTTAAGAGAGTTAGAACAAGATGAAAGTATCCATCGAAAAGCCTATAACCAAGTCCCGCCTAAAGTAGAGTACTCGCTCACCGAAGAAGGAAAATCATTAAGAGAGATTCTAGTAGCGTTGTCTGTTTGGGAAGAAGAACGTATCGAAAAACAAAAAGCCTCAAGGGAAGAAGACACGCTACTGCATACACATGGTGGCTACCTAAATTATTGATTTTCTATGACATTTATTTTAAATAAAAGAAAACAGGAGTTTTTTTAAAAGCATCATCTATTTTTTATGTAAAAAAATGGTATGATTAATCAAGTAAGAAGTGATTGGAAGAAGGCAAGCAAATGAATAGTATGGAAAAAGTCAACCAGTTTAGAGATGAACGTAATTGGCGACAATTTCATAACGAAAAAGATTTGGCTATCTCTATTTCTTTGGAAGCATCTGAATTGTTAGAACTTTTTCAATGGAAAACGCCGGAAGAAGTAAAAGAAACACAATTAGAACGAATCAAAGAAGAACTGGCAGATGTATTGATCTATTCATACATGATGGCAGACAACCTTCACCTGGATCTAGATGAGATCATTGAAGAAAAATTGATCAAAAATAATTTGAAATATCCTGTAGAAAAAAGCGCAGGTGTACGAAAAAAATACACAGAGTTGTAGAAATGTGTCATTCGGCTGTTGGAAAGAGCAAAAGAAAAACAGTAAAATGAGTCTGGAGGGAGAGAAAATGAAAAAAAAAGGAAAAGCAAAAAGATGGCTAGTCAATATCCTCTTGTTCCTCTTGTTATTAGTAGGACTAGCTTTGATTTTCAATGAACAGATCAAGGATTATCTTGTCAGAGAGACAGGAGATAAATATGCTATAGCGAATGTAACAAAAGAAGATCTGAAAAAGAATAACGATAAAGATGTCAGTTTTGACTTTGATGCGGTAGAACCAATGACGACAGAAGGGGTCATGAGGTCGCAAATGAGAGGAACAGATCTACCAGTGATTGCTAGTATCGCAGTCCCTTCAGTTTCAATCAATTTACCGGTTTTCAAAGGCTTGGATAATACGTCACTACTTTACGGAGCAGGAACATTATCTCCAGATCAAGAAATGGGAAAAGGAAATTATGCCTTAGCAAGCCATCGTGCAACGAACCCTGAATTGCTGTTTACACCGCTAGAAAATTTAGAGATGGGTGCCAAGATCTATTTGACAGATTTAGAAAATGTGTATACATACAAAACATTTTTTAAAGAAAAAGTTGCTCCTACAGATACCCAATTACTGAATGAAGTCGAGGGAAAAGAAATTGTCACACTAATTACTTGTGGCGACATGGACGCCGTCACGCGACTAGTTGTACAAGGAGAACTGGAAAGTGTTACATCGATAAAAGATGCGACAGATGATATGAGATCTGCTTTCAATCTAGAGACAAAAACATTTTAGGATACTGGGACATAAGTCGTTACAGATTAAAAACAGCCAAAGGATATGAATCGATAAGGAAAAACCAATTTGCTGAAAAAAAGAGAAACGCAAAGAGGTGCATCTCTGATTTGGTTGTTTTCTAGATAGACTTGTGTTCCAGTTTTTTTATTTTTTATATGAAAAGGCTTGCATAAATAAAAATTCGATGGTATGATGATTTTGAATAAGAAATGGATTGTTACTGTACGGCAGGCAAAACCAGAATTCAGCTAAGAAACAGTAGGCGAATTCTAGGTTTTTTTATTTTTCTTGAGAGGGCGAAGCAAAATGAAAATTGATAAAATTTTGAATAACAATGTCGTCATTTCGAAAAATGGATTCGGGGAAGAAGTCGTTTGTATGGGAAAAGGACTAGCTTTTCAAAAAAAGATTGGGGACGAGATTTCGCCAGAAGCGGTCCAAAAAGAATTTGTTTTAAGAGATTCTTTTGCTAAAAACCAATTCCAGCAGCTGATGGCTGATATTCCGGCAGAGGAGATCGAATGGGTCAAACAAGTAGTCGAACTGGCTGAAGATAAACTAAAAGTTGAATTTTCGCCTAATATTTATCTGACATTGACCGATCATCTTCATTATGCGATCACACGAGCAAAAGAAAATATCCAACTGCCTAATCCATTATTATTTGAAACAAAAAAATTTTATCCGAAAGAATATCAAGCAGCGAAAGAGGCTCTTTTGTTCGTGAAACAAAAGACGGGTGTGGAACTTTCTGAGGATGAAGCCGGTTTTATTGCCTTTCATTTTGTGAATAGCCAACAAGGAAACGAAGACATGCAAGTGACGATGACCGCTACCACAATGGTAAGAGATATACTGAGTATCATCAGTAAATTCTTCGGCATCGTGTTCGATGAAGAATCTTTGAATTATCAGCGTATCATTACTCATCTGCAGTTTTTTGCCCAGCGTTATCTCAAAGGGGAAGGATCTGACGAGCAAGATGAATTTCTCTACGCATTAGTTCAAGGAAAGTATCCAAAAGCGTTTCATTGTGTCGAACGGATCAATGAGTATCTTCGACAAACGCAAAAACAGGAAATGGGGATCGCAGAGCAGATTTATTTAACGATTCATATTCAAAGAGTAGTAAGTGAGAAAAAAAGCATCCAATCATAAGGATTGTTACTGTATGGCAGGCAAAACCTGGATTGAAAAAATAGGTTCACGAATGTTTGTGACTGTTTTTTTCAATCTGGGTTTTTATTTTTTAAATAAAAAAGAAAGAAGGAAAAAACAATGGATAATCAAGCAGTTGGTCGTCGTGTATGGGAAGCGGTAGGAGGACAAAAGAATGTCAAAAGTTTAGTACATTGTGCTACGCGGTTGCGATTCAGATTAAAAGATGAATCTTTAGCAGATACGCAAAAGTTAAAAGAAGACCCGGACGTGATCCAAGTCGTACAAAGTGGCGGTCAGTATCAAGTAGTGATTGGCAGTAATGTAGCAGATGTTTATCAATCGATCGTGGATGAGGAAGGTCTTGCAGTTTCGGAGGATGGAAAAGAAGAGTCCAAAAATATTTTGAATCGTCTGATCGATATTATCTCTAGTATATTTACACCTTTTCTAGGGGCGATGGCAGCCGCCGGGGTATTGAAAGGATTCTTATCATTGGCAACGGTGATGGGCTGGCTGACAGCTGATAGCGGTACTTATCAAATATTGTTTGCTGCAGCAGATGGTGTCTTTACCTTCTTACCTGTCATGCTTGCTTTTACAGCAGCTAAAAAGTTCAAAGCCAACCAGTTTTTAGCAGTAGCAATTGCTATGGCACTTGTGTATCCAGCTATCACAGCAGTTGCTGGTGCGGGAGAAGCTATCAGTTTCTTTGGGATCCCAGTGATTCTTTCACCATCTGGTTATACTTCTTCTGTCATACCAATCATTCTAGCCGTATGGGTTCAAAGTAAATTAGAGCCATTCGTAAAAAAAGTGATTCCGCAATTTCTGCAAATGATTTTAGTTCCGCTTGTCGTTTTAGTAGTGATGGTTCCATTAACATTTCTTGCTTTAGGACCAATCGGGACGGTTGCCGGTAATGCTTTAGGCGGTCTCTTCAACTCGATTTATGGATTTAGTCCAATCGTAGCAGGTCTAATCATGGGAAGTTTATGGCAAGTATTCGTGATGTTCGGCATGCATTGGGGATTCGTACCGATCATGTTTTTGAATATCGAACAATATGGGTTTGATGTATTGATGCCAATGCTTCTTCCAGCCATCTTGGCACAAGGTGGGGCTGCTTTAGCTGTAGCATTGCGAACAAAAGATACGAAACTTCGAGCATTAGGGATTTCTTCTACAGTGACTTCGTTATTTGGAATCACTGAACCAACTGTGTATGGTGTGACATTACCTTTGAAGAAACCATTCATTGCCGCTTGTATTTCTGGAGGTATTGGTGGAGCTATTATCGGATTTTCCGGAGTAAAAGCTTTCTCCAGCAGTTTAGTCAGCTTATTGACGATTCCGACTTTCATTAATACGGTGGATGGTGTAGAGTCAAATGTGACAGTAGCAGTAATAGCTACAGGAATTGCTTTTGTTCTTGCATTCGTAGGTACATTGATTTTAGGATTTGACGAACAAACACAAGACAATCAATTAGAAAACAAACATGCGAATGCAGGAGAACCGATTACTTCAGCACGGCATACCTTAAAAAGTCCTTTAACGGGTAAAGTACTGCCATTGAGTGAAGTACCAGACCAAGTTTTTTCTTCTGGCGTGATGGGAAAAGGTATCGCTATTGATCCAGAAGTAGGAGAACTAGTTGCACCTGCAGACGGAGAGATCACGACTATTTTTCCAACTGGACATGCTGTAGGGATCACAACGACTGACGGAGCGGAGATTTTGATTCATATCGGGATGGATACAGTAGAATTAAATGGGAATGGCTTTGAGATCTTAGTCAAACAAGGGGATCTCGTCAAAGCAGGAGATTTATTGATTCGTTTTGACATCGAAGCAATTAGAGCAGCTGGCTATAGCGTAATCACTCCAGTTGTCATTACGAATACTGATGCATTTGCCGATATACTTGAATTAGACCAAAAAGAGATTATTGCAAACGAAGATGTTCTGGCAATTGTAAAATAAGGAGGAAATCAGGATGCAATCACGTTTTTCAGAAAAATTTTTATGGGGTGGAGCAACTGCTGCCAAATCAATTAGAAGGGGCTTATGATCGAGACGGAAAAGGACTATCCGTTGCAGATGCTATGCCTGGAGGTAAGCAGCGCTTTGCGATTATCGGCAGTGAAGAATTTGACTGGACGATTGATCAAGAAAAATATATTTACCCGAATCATCGAGGAATCGATCATTACGATCGTTTCAAAGAAGATCTTGCCTTGTTTGCGGAAATGGGATTCAAATGTTATCGTTTTTCGATTGCCTGGACACGAATTTTTCCAAATGGAGACGAAGGTACTCCTAACGAAGCGGGATTAGAATTTTATGATCAGCTGATTGATGAGTGCTTAAAATATGATATTGAACCTGTGATCACGATTTCTCATTACGAAATGCCTCTTCATTTGGCAAAAGAATACGGTGGCTGGAAAAATCGAAAACTGATCGACTTCTATGAACGATTTGCTCAGACAGTATTAGAGAGATACAGCAGTAAAGTCAAATATTGGATGACTTTCAATGAAATCAATTCGGCCTTTCACTTTCCAGCTTTAAGTCAAGGATTAGTAAAAAGCAATGGAGCAGGAGAGTACCAAAATATTTTCCAAGCATGGCATAATCAATTCGTTGCAAGTAGCAAAGCCGTAAAAATCGGCCACGAATTGCGTTCGGATATCCAAATCGGCTGCATGATTATCTATGCAACAACTTACAGCATCGATGCCAATCCAGTCAATCAGGCAGCAACAATGATCCAAAACCAAGAATTCAATTTTTTCTGCACGGATGTCCAAGTACGTGGAGAATACCCTGCATACACAGCGCGTACCCATAAAAAATATGGAGTCGATCCGGAAAAATTAGAGCAAACGGAAAAAGACTTCCAGTTGCTAAAAGAATATCCAGTGGACTACATCGGATTTAGTTATTATATGTCTACGGCAATCAATGAGACTGATCCACAAGCAGCAACTTCAGAAGGGAACTTGCTGGGAGGAGTAAAAAATCCGTTTCTTGAGGCAAGTGAATGGGGCTGGCAGATCGATCCAGAAGGGCTGAGAATCGCATTGAATGAATTATACAATCGTTACCAGAAACCATTATTCATTGTTGAAAACGGTCTTGGATCCATTGATCATATGGAAGAGGATGGCACGATTATTGATGATTATCGGATCGATTATTTACGTCGTCATATCGAAGCGATGGCTAATGCAGTAGCAGACGGTGTAGATTTGATGGGCTATACGCCTTGGGGATGTATCGATCTTGTCAGTGCATCAACAGGAGAAATGAGTAAACGTTACGGCTTTATCTATGTGGATCTAGACGATGAAGGAAATGGGACACTGAATCGATCAAAGAAAAAATCTTTTGATTGGTATAAAGAAGTAATTGCCTCAAATGGCGTAAACTTGTAATTAAAGCAGCTGAATGAAAAAGAACACACTTCTCACATGTGATTTGTGTTCTTTTTTTATTTTTTATGTGCTATTCTTTTAGTAATAGTAAAGCAAAGGGTGACGTTATGAAAAGGACACGTGTACTATACTTGGAAGTCGCAGATAAAATTAAAGAAGATATTTTCTCAGGAAAATATCCAGTCGGTTCGATGTTGCCGACAGAAAGTGAATTAGAAGAACTGTTTCAAGTCAGCAAAATCACTGTCCGAAAGGCAATCGAACTGCTGGCATCAGATGAATATGTCGCAAAGAAAAGTGGTCGTGGGACGACGGTTCTAAGCAATCGTCCTTACAATCGATTATCCAAAGCGGCAAGCTTTACGCAAATCTTGGAGAACTCCCGATATGAAGTCCGGAAAGAAACGCTGGATTTGCAATTGGTCCATATAAAGAAGGAAGATCCTTTGTTTTCCTTTTTCGGTGAGCAAGCTGTTTGTTTTAAGCGCTTATATTATTTGAACAATCAGCCTTATATTTATTTTGTTCATTATCTTCCACAAGAAATGATGCAATTCAGCAGAGAAGAATTTGGCAAAGAATCTTTGTATCGTTTGCTGACGAAAAAAGGATATACTATTGACTCATTTTCTGATGATTTCTCGGCAGTATTTTTAACAGAAGAAGAACAAGGAATTCTGAAAACAGACGCACAGATCGGCATCAAACGGATACGGAAATCGTCTACGCAAATTGGGGAAATGATTGAATATTCGGAGGCGGTCTACCATACGGAGCTGCATCCTTACCATATTGATTATGAAACATAAATAAAAAAAGAGGTTGTGAAAAAGCTGCCCTGCATCAAGTAATAAGAACAGCCAAACAAAAATAGCTTCTCATATTTTTCGTTTGGTTAGGCTTATTACCGCAGATACACGGCTGTTTCTGGATTACCATTTATTCTGGATAAGGGGGTGTGGCACGATTTTCAGAAGGAATCTATGAACCAATCACTGTATTGATTTTAGCTTCGATGGTAACCCCATTCGGCTTGACGATCGCTTATTTCTTAGGGAAAATCATTCGTAAAAATATACTCAATCGTCAAGAAATCGATACATTGAAGACCGCTTTTCCTATGGGGATCTGTCAGATCACAGAGGGATGTTTCCCTATCGTATTGAACGACTTGGCACGCAATGTCATAGCAACGGGAGTCGGTGGGGCAGTAGGTGGCGGATTAAGCATGTTTTGGGGCGCAGATAGCCGTATTCCGGCATCGGGAATGTTTGCAGTCGCTACGATGACCAGACCATGGGCATTCATTGGTGCATTGTTAGCTGGTTCTTTTGTCACAGGAATAACCATTTTATTATTGAAAAAACCAGTAGATCCGAATGCAGAAATCATCCAAGAAGAAAAAGAGGAAGAAGACATATCTTGGGATGATTTGACAATTAGTTAGGAGAGGCAGAATGGATTACAAGAAAAAAGTACAATAGATGTACCTTGAGGCAGGAATGGTATGAAAGAATCAGAGTTAGAAAGAATCGAATATACAGATTTTGGTTTAGGAGCGATCGAAACTGTCCAGAGCATCGGCACCCTCCTTGAAATGACGATGAAGGAAAAATGAGAACCTTTCGTTGTCGAAAGGGTCTGGTATACCTTATGTCGAAGGAAAGGAAACAAAAAAACTTTCCTGTACTATTCCAAAAAGGAAAGAAAGTTATTATACAGTAAAAAAAGAAATTATTCTTCATGCTAGAGATCAGTACACGTTCGAGCCCAATATCAAACACTAGTTCCAGGCAGGCGCAACAGGTGCGGTTATCACTGAATTTTCTTCCAGCAGTGACGATTCAAGTGATATTTTTACAAATCCAGCTATTTATCGTTAACAAAAAGATTTTTAGGAGAAGCTGATGAACAAAAATGATCAAATTTTGATCGTTTAGTTCGTCGGCTTTTTTATTTAGAGAAACATCATTTATCAGTGAAACATAACACGAGAACAAAATGATTTTTTCGTTAATAAAAGAAACAAGTATTTGTTGTTTAAAATAATACACGTTATTGGCATATAGGACGAAATCCCAGTATCTTCTATAAGTAAGTCATTTCATATCGATGAAAACACGTTATTTATTTTTGTTTTATCTATAAAATAGCTGAAAAATGATTTTTTTCTAAATACTATATATAGTGGTGTCTATCCTATATACCACTAAAAAACTACAAAATCTAGTCTTTTATTTTAAAAAAACACGTGTAGAATGAAGATAGACTTTTGAGTTAGGGAGTGTTTTTTTATGAAACTTACTGTTTTTTGCGGTTCCCGTTTTGGTAATAAAGAAAGTTACAAATTTATTGCGCAAACGTTAGGAAAATACATGGCACAAGAAGAAATCGAACTGGTTTACGGTGGTTCATACTCCGGGATTATGGGAGTGATTAGTAAAACAGTACTGGAAAATAACGGAAAAGTCACAGGTATCTATCCGAATGGGCTTTTTGAAACTGAATTGCCTGGAAAAGATGTTACTACATTTATTCCTACAGAAACGATCGATGAAAGAAAGGTATTATTATTTGAAAAGGGAGATGCTGTCCTCGTTTTCCCTGGAGGTCTAGGTACATTGGAGGAATTCTCACAACTTCTTTCTTGGATAGCAATCGGTCTGACGCCCGACAAGCCAATCGGAATATTGAATATTGGCGGTTATTACAGCGGCTTGCAACAATTATTAGAAACTTTTGCAAAAGAGGATTTTATGGATAAAAAATGGTTGGATCAAGTAATCTTTTCCAACAATCCATTGGAACTGGTCAATGAATTACGAGCAGTATCTATTAAAAATCAGTTATTATTGAAGGAGGCAAAATAATGAGTCAAATATATTTAGCAGGACCATTTTTTTCAGAGGAGCAAATCGATCGAGTAAGTCGTATCGAAAAAGCGTTGGAGGAAAACAAAACAGTCACAAGTTTCTACTCTCCACGTCATCACCAAGAAAGCAATTATGAACTATTCAGCGCTGGATGGGCGCAGGAAGTATACGAAAAAGATATGGAAGAACTGACAAATGCAGAATTTGTTGTTGCTATCCTTGACTTTGAGCATCAAACAATCGATCCAGGAACGGCTTACGAATTAGGTGTGGCAACTATGTTGAAAAAACCGATGATCATTGTACAAGAAGAGACGGTACCTACGAACTTGATGATTACACAAAGTCTCCATACGTATTTAAAATCAGACCAAGCTGTACGTGAATATGATTTTGAAACATTGCCTGTTGAAACTTACGTAGGCGAGTACTTATAGAAGAGGAAGGGTTGTATGTCAGTGATTTTGATTTCAGGAACGATTGGTGCAGGTAAGAGCAGTTTGACGGATATGCTTGCAAAAGAGATTGATTCTAAACCATTTTATGAAAATGTCGAAGATAACGAAGTATTGCCGCTCTTTTATTCAAATCCTGAGCAGTACGCTTTTTTATTGCAAATCTTCTTTTTGAACAAGCGATTTTTAGCAATGAAAAATGCTTTAGTGAACGATGACAATGTGCTAGACCGATCCATCTATGAAGATAGCCTGTTGTTCCATCTAAACGCTGATTTAGGTCGGGTAACGGATATCGAAGTACAGCAGTACGATAGCTTATTAGATACGATGCTAAACGAGTTAGATGATGTTGCTCCAAAAAAACGGCCTGATTTGATGGTCCATATCAAAGTTTCTTTGGACACGATGCTAGAACGTATCAAAAAACGTGGGCGTGACTATGAACAGCTAGAAAGCGATGAGACGTTATATACCTATTATGAAACGTTGAACACCCGCTATAATCAATGGTATGAAGATTTTGATGTATGTCCTAAAATACAAGTGGATGGGGATAAATTCGATTTTGTAGAAAATCCAGAAGATGCAAAAAAGGTGATCCGTCAGATCCAAGAAAAATTAGCTGAATTGGAAGGAAAGCCTGCTGGAAAATATTTTACGGATAACCAGCATGCAAAAGGTCAAGAATTAGGCTAAAAATAAAAAACCAAACGACGGGAAAGAAAAATTACTACGTGATGTAGAATAAGCCTTTCTATCGTTTGGTTATTTTATATTCAAATATTTGAAATAAATAAATCTTTACTCTTTGATTTGTAAACTGAAATGATCCACTGTTTGTTTTACTGATGAAGCTTGATCAAAGGAAGAAGCTGAGTTTGAAGTTCATAAAAATCAGCCATAGTGAGTTTTGCTTGGATTTGTTTATCTTCTTCTACTTTTTACATAATTTTGAACAGGATAAGATTCAAATGTTTTAAATGAATCTTTGACTAGTTTGTGACAGTTGTCGCATATGCTCAAGCTTCCTTGGTCATTAAATTCTGTATGGATATTTTTGTTGTTATTACATGTACAATAATCAGGACTATCGATCATCCATTTCGTCTCCTTTACAATCATCTTGCTTCTTTACTATAGCAGAAAAGAAGGGGAGAAACAAAAGAAGATCCAACAGACGGCACTATAGACTGTAGATGTTGCCATCCTCATCCTTCAAACGGTAATTACCGATTTTTGTAAATATGACTGTTGTTTCTTTTTTATTTTCTTTTCCTGAAATAATATATTCGTCATCTTTGGTAGTGATCTTGATATCTGTCAGCACTGTTTTTTCTTCAGATGATTCAGAAGAATCAGTTCCTTGTGTCTGATACGTGCGTGTCCATTCCATTTTTTTATCTGTAAATGTCAACTGTCCCGCGGATAAATCCATATCTTTACGTACTTTTAGCGTATATACACTGTTGGTGATATCTGCTTTTTCCGCTTTTAAGACAGAAGAATCGGTTGTTTCGTCCGAGGATTGGTCAGAGCCGCCAAACAAATCACAGCCAGTCAATGTCAAAAGTCCCGCAGACAAAATAAATAGTACGATTAATTTCTTCAAAATACTTCCCCCATTTGATAGGATAAAGAAATTATACCATTGGAATGTAAAACTTCAAACGGATGGAAGAGAAAAACGCACAAAACACCCACAAATAGAGTAAATTTTAGAATAAAATTTTAAAAAGGCAAAAAATCCGCCACTTTCAGAAAGCGTTTTAAAAAAGTGTTGCAATCTTTTAAAAAAATGCTATATTAAAAATGAACCGGTTCAAATACTTGTTTAAGTATAATTAATAGTGAGAGGAAGTTGCTCTACTGAAGACTTTAGTTATATGGATATTGATGACAAGCAACACTATGCAAAGAATGCGGTCATCATAATCGAACAACAAGAAAGAGAAATCAAATGTAACTGGCAGGAGTGAGAATGTATGGCATCGATCCGTGATGTGGCTAAGATGGCTGGTGTTTCAGTGGGAACAGTTTCCCGTTACTTGAATGGTCAGCAACTGAAGGAAAAGAACATGAAAAAAATAGCAGAAGCGATTTCAGCGTTGGACTATAAAGAAAACATCATTGCTAAAGGGTTGAAGAATAATCGAAGCTTCTCTATTGGACTTTTGATAAACGGGATTTCCAGCCGTTTTGGGTCGGAAGTTGTCTCAGGGATCGAAAGAGTAGCTGAAGAAAATGGGTATAGCTTATTATTAAGCGGGTTTGCCGATCAGCCAGAAAAAATTGAACAAAAAATTGAATACCTGATGAAGCATGTGATCGATGGGCTGATTGTCTTCTTATCCGAAGAAGAGTGGTCTGGATTTGAAATGCTCACAAAAATGAGTATTCCAGTTATCGCATTGAATTGTCCAGAAGGACCAGCAGGTATTGATACAATATTAGTGAATGATCGAGAAAGTGTAGCAAAAGTGATCGCTCATCATGGTGAACAAGGACATAAAAAAATCGGATTTATTGCTGCCACTCAAACAGACTACGTAGCAAGAGAACGTTTAGCAGGAGCCAAAGAAGCGGTCCAAAATGATCCATCGATCCAATTAGAGGTCTTTACAGGAGACTATTCTAGAAAAAGCGGCTATTACGGGGCAAAAGCATTATTAGAAAAAGGGGCAACTGCTATTTTTGTCAGCAATTACAATATGTCGATTGGTGCCATCGAATGTTTCAATCAAGAAGGTGTCAGAATCGGGAAGGATATTGCGTTCAGTCACTATGATTATTTAGATAAAAACGATCTGAGTATCCTTCCGAAAATCACGATCACGCCACCAACAGATAAAATCGGGGAACGAGCAGCAGAACAGCTGTTAAAACGAATCAAAAAAGAAGAGGAAGAAAATGAAAAAGTGATTGTGATGGAAAATATCATACATGGAATCAACTAAAACGAACTAAAAAAGAAAAAGAGGTGCTTTGATGAAAAAATATCAATTTCCAGCAAATTTTTGGTGGGGTTCTGCAGCAAGTGGCCCACAAACAGAAGGAAGGATTTCAGGCGATGGAAAAGGAGAGAACATTTTTGATTATTGGTACAAAAAAGAACCGCAAAAGTTCTTTGATCAAGTAGGACCTGAAAAAACCTCGCAAGTTTATACGAAGTATCAAGAGGATGTACAGTTGATGAAACAGACTGGGCATAATTCATTTCGAACATCTATCCAATGGAGCCGTTTGATACCTGATGAATCTGGAACAATCAACGAAGAAGCCGTTCGTTTCTATCATCGTTATTTTGATGAGTTGATTGAAAACGGTATCGAACCCTTTGTGAATCTGTATCATTTCGATATGCCGATGTATCTGCAAGAAAAAGGCGGATGGTTGAACCGAGAAACGGTTGAAGCCTATGAAAAATATGCCAAAAGTTGTTTTGAATTGTTTGGTTCGAAAGTAAAAAAATGGTTTACTCATAATGAACCAATCGTTCCAGTCGAAGCAGGTTATTTATATCGATGGCATTATCCAGAAGAGTCAGATATGAAAAAAGCGATCCAAGTTGGCTATCATGAAGCGTTGGCTTCAGCGTTAGCCATCAAATCTTACCATGAAATGGAGCAAGGTGGTGTTATTGGTATCATCTTGAATCTGACACCAAGCTATCCAAGAGACGAATCAAACCCTGAAGATGTTAAAGCAGCGCAAATAGCAGATGCGTTCTTCAATCGTTCATTCCTTGATCCAGCTGTAAAAGGCGAGTTTCCAAGTGAATTGATTGAGATAGTAAAAGAACTTGATCTCATGCCTGTGATCCATGCAGAGGATTTGACGGTTATCAAAGAAAATACAGTAGATCTTTTAGGTATCAATTATTACCAGCCACGCCGGGTAAAAGCAAAAGAAACACCAATCGATACTAAAAACGGTCCAATGCCTGAGGATTATTTCGACAATTATGAAATGCCTGGTCGTAAAATGAATCCTTATCGCGGATGGGAGATCTATGAACAAGGAATCTATGATATTTTGATCAATGTACGAGATCATTATGGAAATATCGACTGCTTTATTTCTGAAAACGGTATGGGTGTAGAAAACGAAGCACGATTTATCAAAGAAGATGGCATGATCCACGATGATTATCGGATCGAATTTGTCCAATCTCATCTGAAATATGTCCATCAAGCCATTCAAGAAGGTGCCAATTGTTTAGGCTATCATATGTGGACATGTATGGATAACTGGTCGTGGACCAATGCATATAAGAATCGATATGGCTTTATTTCAGTAGACTTAGCACAAGATGGAAAAAGAACAATCAAAAAATCGGGTCATTGGTTCAAAGACGTATCAGATAAAAACGGATTTGAGGCTTAAGAAAGAATAGTTGAGAGCAAATGCGTGAAATTCTCCATTCTTACCATTTTGTGAAAAAGAAGTTCAATTATTTACGATCTTTTTCAACTTTTTTGTCTTTCTATTTCATTTTTTGTATATAATAGAATAGTCAAAATTAAATAGGAGTGGAGGAAAGCATGAGGAAAAAAAGACCGTTTCTTCTCTTTTGGTTATTCGGTTTTTTCTTACTGCTTATTTTATCCGCAGCATTTTCAGGAAAAATGACAGCAGATCTTGCTCAGAAAGAAACAGAAAAAATCGTAGCAAGCAAAGAATCAGTAGATAATTTCAAAAAAGAATTCTCAACTTATTGGTGGGCGGAGTATAAAATAACTGCCAATTACGAAAAAGGCGAATTGGACATTTATTTGCCAAAAGGAAAAGAAGAAAATCAATTTATTAATATCGATGACGTACTTAGTGCGATTTCTCTCAGACAATATCAATTTAAAGACAAGCATTTGACCGTTTTGCTTTTGACTCATGATGGCGACAAAGTAGCCCGTTTGAAAAATGGAAAAGTGATCACCGCTTATTCTGAAAAAGTAGACAAAAAAGTGGTCGCCGATCGTTTAGCGGAATGGAAAAAGACAAATGAACAAGTCAAGAAAACAACTGTCTCTTCTCAAAAAAACGAGTCGACAGGAACAAGTCCTTCAGATTCTGGCAGTGGACAAACGATAACGGGAAGTGAAGAAAATCAAGCCTCAATTATTACGAATGAGTCATCACAAGGACAATATCAATCCTATGGACAATGAAAAACAGAGGTTGTGAAATCAGCGTTTTGACCTGAGTATTAGAGAAACAAACGGCAAAATAGTTCCTCATATTTTGCCGTTTTTTGAGCTAATACCGAAGGTCAGCTGATTGAACACCGTGTATCAAGAGGTCTTGAGCCTGCCGTTTAACTCTGAGCCACAAGGAGCAATTTCAAAAAATAGCTCCTTATATTTTTCGTTTGGTTGGGCTTATTACCGCAGATGCAAGCTTTTGAACACCGTTTACCAAGAGGTTGTAAAATTAGCGTCCTGACATAATCTAATACCGAGGGTCAGCTGATTGAACACCGTGTATCAAGAGGTCTTGAGCCTGCCGTTTAACTCTGAGCCACAAGGAACAATTTCAAAAAACAGCTTCTCATGTTTTATAAATATTGTGACTTGTGGCCGAGGAGTTGGCAGGAGAACACCGTTTAAGGAAGAAGTTGTGAAAAAGCTGTCCTGCATCAAGAAATAAGGAGCTGCGACAAGAATTTTGTCACAGCCTCTTTTTTTGTACGAATACCGAGAAACTGGCTTTTGAATACCGTGGAGTGAAGCGGTCACCACAAGACTTTTATCTCTTCATTAGTTTAATCGCTTACATCGCAGCGGTTTTATGCTGTGAAAAGTGGACGGAATAATCTTTAGAAAGAATAAAAAAATCTTAAGATAACAACTTTTTTAGGAAATTTTCATTTTTCAGGAGCAAAATAAGAAAAAATGTGAATAGAGAGAAGTGATATACGTGACACAACTTAAAAAATTGTGCCAAAATCGTTTAGCAATCGTTTTGACAGCTGTTTTCTTTTTCTGGCTGAAGACGATCATTGCCTACTATGCAGATTTTTCATTAGGTGTGGAAGGTACGATCCAGTACTTTATCTTGTGGATCAACCCAATTGCGACTACCTTATTGTTTTTTGGCCTTTCTTTGTATATTAAAAAGCCAAAGCCAGCGTTAGCTATTCTTTTGATCATTGATATTTTAAATACGCTTTTGTTGTACTTGAATATTATTTTTTATCGGGAATTCACAGATTTCATTACAGTCAAATCTGTATTAGGCTTTTCGAAAGTGTCGCAAGGATTGTCAGGAAGCTCCTTTTCTTTGATGAAGCCCCATGATGTCATCTACTGGCTGGATATCGCTGTGTTCATTGGGCTACTGGTTTGGTTGAAGGTCAAGAAAATACCTATCAAAAGCAACCCTGTCGGCAAACCGATGGCTATCGCTGTTACCTGTCTTTCAGGGCTTATTTTTTCAGGAAATCTAGCGCTGAGCGAAGCCAACCGTCCACAATTGCTGCAGCGAACATTTGACCGTTCATATATTGTCAAATATCTAGGAATCGATGCGTATACTATTTATGACGGAATCAAAACAGGAATGACTAGCAGTGTTCGCGCGCATGCAAGCAGTAATGGGATTGATGAAGTTTTAGATTATACAAAGAAACATTATGCAGAGCCAAATCCCGAAACATTTGGGATCGCTAAAGGGAAAAATGTGATCGTTCTCCATTTAGAAAGTTTCCAGCAGTTTTTGATTAATATGAAGGTAGACGGACAAGAAGTCACACCGTTTTTAAATAGTATTTTCCAGAATCAAGCAACGATCAGCTTTGACAATTTCTTTCATGAAGTAGGACAGGGAAAGACAAGTGATGCTGAAAATATGTTGGAAACTGGCACATTTGGTTTACCTCAAGGCTCATTATTCACAGAACTTGGGTCAGACAATGTCTTTCAAGCCGCACCAGCGATCCTTGGACAAAAGCAAGGCTATACAAGCGCTGTTTTCCATGGGAATGTAGCTAGTTTTTGGAATAGAGATCATGTATATAAAAACTTAGGTTATGACAATTTCTTTGATCGATCTTATTTTGATGAATCCGACGAAACGTTAGGTTATGGGATATTAGATAAAGATTTATTCAGAGAATCTGCCCAATATCTTGAGCATCTACAACAGCCGTTTTACACGAAATTTCTTTCCGTAACCAACCACACGCCTTATTATACGGATGACAAGAATTTCGACTTTCCATCTTTGAATACTGGCAATAGCACAGTAGATAATTATGTTCGAACGGCACATTATCTGGATCAATCATTGGAACAATTTTTTACGTATTTGAAAAAATCTGGTATTTACCAAAATTCAATCTTTGTGATTTACGGGGATCATTTTGGGATCTCGAATACAGATAATAAAGATTTAGCAAGCGCTCTTGGTAAAGATCCAGATACATGGGATGAATTTGACAACGCACAGATGCAACGAGTGCCATTGATGATCCATATGCCTGGTTATACTAAAGGGACAGTCAATCATGAATACGGTGGAGAAATCGATGTTTTGCCGACATTACTACATCTATTGGGAATCGATGATAAAGATTATCTTCATTTTGGTACAGACTTATTATCTTCTCAGCATGATCAAGTAGTTGCTTTTCGAAATGGGAACTTTGTGACACCCAAATACACCGTCCTAGGAGGAAAAGCTTACAATAATCAGACAGGAGAAATCATCGATACGAAAGCAGCAGGAATCGATGAGGAAATCTCCAAAGATCAGGAAAAAGTCAAGACTGCGTTAAGTCTTTCAGATAAGCTGAATCAGGAAAATCTCTTGCGGTTTTATGTGCCAAACGGATTTGAGACGATTGATCCGAAAAAATATGACTATAAAAATGAAGCGGAACGTAATGAAGCAATCGAAAAGCAAAAAGGCGAACATTCGACAAGTGTCTTTTCAAAAAATGGTAATAAAACAACAACCAACTTATATCCAGTAACAAGAACAGACGTTGAACAGCAAAAAAATAATCAATAAACAATCAAACCAACCTTCAGTAGTTAGACAACATTCTAATGCTTGAAGGTTGGTATTTTTTATGAAAAAAACATTTTTTTATTTTTTTCGTGTATTTTTCCTTTTTAACGTATCTATTTATTGAATGTGGAAAAATTTAAATTAAAAAGGAGAACTATTATGTATGATGGTGAATTGATCAAGAAACTTCGAGTCAACAAGAAGTTGACACAGTCCCAATTAGCGGAAGGAATCTGTTCTAAGACTTCTCTAGTCGGGATTGAGACAAATTCAGTGAAAAAAATGTCATTTGTAACATTGAGATCATTTTTAGAGCGAATGAACATGACACTTGCAGAATATGAATGGATGCGAAACCAGCTGGATGAACCAATAAAGTTAAAGAAAAAAAGACGAATGCTAGATCGGGTACAAGAAGACAGCTTTGATCCTTATAAAGAGATCAGCAATAACCGTAGGCATTTTAAGAAAACAGAAGATCTGTATTATTTGGTTTTGAATCTTCACATGGTCGAAAAAACAGAAGTATCTGAGACAGAATTTGAATTTTTACGTTATGAATGCCGAATCATTGAAGAATACTTGATGCAGATACCAGACTATGGTCAATTTGAACTATCTATTCTAGCTGATTTTCCTTGGATATTCAGTGATCGGTTCATTGAGAACAATTATTTGAAAATCAAAAAAAGAATGCGACGATTAGCACAGTTGAACAATCATGAGCAGTATCTCTTTACTTTTTTAATGAACCTGACTTCGTTTTATATAGAAAATGGTCGGTTGAAAAAGGCACGTAGTGTGAATGAAGATATGAAACGGAGCTTAGCACATAAAGAAAGAAGTACAGTGATCTATGAAACATTGATGGCAGATTATTATCAAAGATTGATTTCTGCTGCTTTAGGGGAAGAAAAGACGAAAGACTACCAAGAATTCTTCACAGTGCTCGAATATATGTTAGGAAAGAATCAACGGAGGTCCTTAGAGAAAAAACTGCTGGTCTAGTTGCTGGGTTCAGCAATGGCCAGCAGTTTAGAATTTGTATCACTTCGCCGCTTTTTCAGACGGTTTGTTTATATCGAATGGCGGGAAAAAGCGGGCGATCTCTTTTACCGCAGCATCACGGGAATCAGAAGCGTGAATGATGTTTTCAGTCCCCGGCAGCGCGTAGTCTCCTCGGATCGTACCTGGAACAGCATCGGCAGCTTTTGTTGCTCCAACCATCTTACGGACGATATCGATCACTTCCTCGCCGACCAGCACAAGATAAACGACAGGACCGGAAGTCATGTAATCGATCAGTTCATCAAAAAAACTGCGCTCAGTCAAGTGCTGATAATGTTCTTTTGCTAATTCAGGAGTCATAGTTTCAAACTTCATTTCAGCAATGGCCAGTCCCTTTGCTTCAAAACGTTGGATGATGCTTCCGACTAAATGGCGTCTCACGCCGTCTGGCTTGATAATAACAAGTGTTCTTTCCATAACAGCACCTCATTTCCTACTATATTTCTATTATAGCGGGAGGTGGAAAATGAGACAAATAAAACCGCGTGAGACAGGAATATAACGTGTGTATTTTAAAAAAAGTATGAAAAACATGGAAAATTGATTTGACATCCTCTTTTTTAGTTGTTATATTAACGAAGGAAAACCGAATAAGATTTGTTAGGTGAGGCTCCTATACAAACATAGGCTACTGCCCAAAAACGTCGAGAGACGCCAATGGGTAGAACAGGAATTGTCGAGATAAGGCTTTTCATAAGGTAGCTAAAAGCAGGTATCTGCTTTTTACGTTGTACAGTGTCAAAACTCAACGATGAGATCTGAGAAGCTTTTTTTAATATGCTTTTTCAAACCTTTCGCTGAGTATTTGGCGAGAGGTTTTTTTGTTGCCGCAAATCCCCATCGGTGAAAAATAAAAAGGAGGTGGTCTAATTGGAAAAATAACTATTCGAAAAATGATTGGAAGTCATGAATTAAAATTACTTAGTAAAGGAGATGAGAACAAATGGATGACAGTCATTCGAAAAACAAGGATCTAGAGGAAAGGCCAGGGCTATTATCTATCTGTTCTCAGCCCCTTTCAGTTTTTTCTCTATCGATCCGATGAATAGCTAAAGACCAAAAGCAGCGAGAACAGCTGTCTTTTGGACACAAAGGAGAGATTGAGATGGAAAAAAAGAAAGATACACAAAAAATCTATGCAGCTTTTGCTGGAAAAACGAAACAAGAATTATTTGAACTATTCCATGCATCAGCAAATGGATTGACAGAAGAACAAATCGAACGTTCAAGAGAAAATTACGGTGAAAATGCGATTTCATATGGCAAAAAAACACCATTCATTGTAGAAATATTGAAAGCATACATCACGCCATTTACATTAGTGTTGATCGCATTAGGAATTATTTCATTCATCACGGAATATGTATTAGCAGCTCCTGGAGATAAAGATCTTTTCGGTGTAGCCATTATCTTCACTATGGTTATCGTCAGCGGGACAATGACGTTGATTCAGTCCGTACGTTCCAATCAAGCGGCTGAAAAACTGAAATCACTTGTGAAAGTAACGGCAGCTGTAAAACGTAATGGAAAGTACACAGAGATTCCTATGGAAGAAATCGTCTGTGGAGATCTTGTTCGGCTTTCAGCAGGGGATATGATACCAGCGGATATGCGTTTATTGTCCGCAAAGGATTTATTCATTTCCCAAGCAGCATTGACAGGGGAAAGCTATCCAGTAGAAAAGCATGCGAAAGTATGTGAAGACGATCAGCAAAGCGAAACAAGTTACGAAAATCTTGTCTTTATGGGAAGTAATGTCATCAGTGGAAGTGCGGAAGGAATCATTGTTTCTGTTGGAAATGAAACACTATTTGGTCATGTAGCAGAAACGCTATCTGAAAAACCAATTCAATCAAGCTTTGAATTAGGCATCCATAAAACATCCATGCTACTGATCAAATTTATGTCATTGATGGCTCCAGCAGTTATCGTCATCAATGGGCTTACAAAAGGGGATTGGCTAGAAGCTTTTCTTTTTGGACTATCTGTAGCAGTTGGTCTAACACCTGAAATGCTTCCAATGATCGTTACGACGAATTTGGTCAAAGGAGCAAGTGTGATGGCCAAAAAAGGAACAGTGATCAAAAATTTGAATGCCATCCAGAACTTTGGTGCAATCGATGTGTTATGTACGGATAAAACGGGGACATTGACACAAGATAAAATCATTCTTGAATATCATATGGATTGTGAAGGAAATGAAGATGATCGTGTTTTGCGCCATGCGTATCTAAATAGCTACTATCAAACAGGGCTGAAAAATTTGTTAGATGTGGCTATCATTGATGAAGCAACAGAAACTTTAGATACAGATAAGATCAATTATCAAAAAGTGGATGAAATTCCTTTTGATTTTGAACGTCGTCGTATGAGTGTTGTGGTTGCTGATCCAGCTGGTAAAACACAAATGATCACAAAAGGCGCGATTGAAGAAATGCTGAACATTTCTAAATTTATTGATCTTGGCGGTACTGTTACACCATTAACAAAAGAACGAAAAGAAGCCGTACTTGCAAAAGTACAGTCACTTAATGAAGATGGCTTACGAGTGATTGGTGTCGCACAAAAGACCAATCCAAGCGTCGTTGGAGAATTTTCAGTCAAAGATGAGTCAGACATGGTTTTGATTGGTTATCTTGCTTTCCTTGATCCACCAAAAGAAACAACGAAACAAGCGTTGAAAGCTCTGAAAGAACATGGTGTAGCTGTAAAAGTTCTGACTGGGGACAACGAATTAGTTACACGTTCAGTGTGCCGTCAAGTAGGTCTAGAGATCAATGAATTGGTTACCGGTGAGAAAATCTCGGAAATGAGTGATCATGAATTAGCACAAGTAGCTGAAGACCATGAAGTATTCGTAAAATTGAATCCTCAGCAAAAAGCACGTTTGACGACAGCTTTACGTAAAAATGGTCATACTGTCGGATTTTTAGGAGATGGTATCAATGACGCTCCTGCAATGAAAGTGGCTGATATCGGTATTTCTGTAGATACAGCTGTGGATATTGCGAAAGAATCTGCAGACGTGATCCTTTTAGAAAAAGATTTGACGATTTTGGAAAGAGGCCTTCTTTCTGGACGAGAAACTTTTGGGAATATCATGAAATATATCAAGGCTACAGCAAGTTCTAATTTTGGCAATATGTTTTCCGTGCTGATTGCAAGTACGTTCCTGCCATTTTTACCAATGCTGCCTTTACAACTTTTGTTTTTGAATCTGATCTATGATGTTTCCTGCATTTCCTTGCCATGGGATCGGATGGATAAAGAATATTTGGACGAGCCAAAAAAATGGAATGCATCTAGTATTGGGGAATTCATGGTTTACTTTGGTCCAACAAGTTCGATATTTGATATTACTACTTACTTGTTGATGTATTTTGTTATTTGTCCTGCTGTAGTGGGCGGAAGTTTCCATACATTGGATAGTTCACAGCGAGTGATTTTCATCGCATTATTCCATGCAGGATGGTTTGTCGAATCACTATGGACACAAACCTTAGTGCTCCATGCACTGCGTACACCGAAAGTACCATTTATCCAAAGCAACGCAACATTTGCCATGTTTGTTATCACTACATTAGGAATTATTGTCGGTTCTGTCCTTCCTTTTACAAGTTTTGGTGCTGAATTAGGCTTGATGCCACTTCCTGGCAATTACTGGTTATGGTTATTTGCTACAGTCATCGCTTATCTGGCGCTTGTGACAGCTGTGAAGAAAATCTATATCCGTCGATTCCAAGAACTCTTATAAACGAGAAGGCTGGTTCTTTGCTTCTGTTCTTTTTGGACCAGTCGTGCTAAACTATGTGTATTGTTTTGGAAAGGATTAATGTATAGATGAAAGGTGCAATATTTGATTTAGATGGTTTGTTAGTTGACACAGAAAAAACGTATCGTGATGGCTGGCTTTGGGGATTTCAGCAATTTGATATCCATATCCCAAAAGAAATCGTTGACGCTTGGGGCGGAAAAAACTGGAAACAAAGTTTTGATATTTTAGTGAAAGCAGCAGGTAGCCCTGAAAAAGTACAGGAAGTCCGAGCGAAGCGTGAAGAATATTTTTATCAACAGCTGACAAGCGGAGCCATCCACTTAAAACCATATGCAAAAGAAATATTGGCAGACTTAAAAGAACGTCATATGAAACTAGGCATTGCTACGACCACTGTTACGAAAAGAGCAACAGATATCTTGGATCACTTTAAATTAGCTGATTACTTTGACACGTTTACATTCGGAGACGAAGTGTCGGAGAACAAGCCTTCACCGATTCCTTATCTGACAGCTTTGGAACGAACAGGATTAGAAGCTAGTTCAGCCTTTGCAGTGGAAGATTCTTTAGTAGGAGCAACAGCTGCTTCACGAGCAGGATTAGGCGTTGTTTTGATACCTGATTCCAGTTTTGTCCGAAATTATACCGTCGAAGAAAAGGAAAAATTGAAACTTCTTGCGGAAGGAAAAGATCTTCGAACTGTTATTGAAATGTTAAATAAAAAAACAGAAAAATAAATATAGAAAAAATAATTTGAATTTCGTACTTGACTTTTCAGTTTTCCTCATGTAGATTAATCCCAACAACAAAATATCGATTTCGTTGAAAAGGAAAGTAAGTTTGGAAACTTTGCAGAGAGGCTCTGGCTGGTGAGAAGAGTCAAGTAAGAAAAGCTGAAAATGGCCTTGGAGAATAATTTGTCGATAAGTAGGCAAATTCGGAACTGTTCGACCGTTAAAACGAACGCCAATCTCTCTTTTTGAGATGTTGGGCTTGAGGGAAGGAAACTTCCGAAAAAAGGTGGTACCGCGATACGTCGTCCTTTTACTGACATAGTTTATGTTAGTAAAAGGACTTTTTTTTTGAATATTATTTGCATTGAAATGGTAAGTACGATAGAAGAACCTTTGACAGAGAGCTTCGGTAGCTGAGAAGAAGCAAGGAACGACTATTGGAAAATGGCCATCGAGCAATTCATCCCGAGCATAGATGTAAGGCGATGACGGCTGCGACCGATATCTTGCTAGAGTATGATCGTACTTGAAGAGGAGTTGTGTGTGAACACAGCTTGAACATGAGGTGGTAACACGCAAAAAAGCGTCCTCAAGAAAATGACATTTTCATTTTCTTGAGGACGCTTTTTTTAGATAAGGAGGAATTTTAATGATTGAATTGCGAGATGTTTCTGTATGTTTCAAACAAAAAGAAAAAGAGATACAGGCAGTAGATTCTGTAGATTTAACGATTGAAAAAGGCGATGTTTATGGAATCGTCGGTTACTCAGGTGCAGGGAAAAGTACGTTAGTTCGTGTGATGAATTTGCTGCAGAAACCAACAGCAGGAGAAGTCATTGTCAATCAGACGAATTTGAGTCAGCTCTCTCCCAAAGAATTGCGAAAAGAAAGAAAGGCCATCGGTATGATCTTTCAGCATTTCAATCTAATGGAAAGCCGAACTATTTTTGACAACGTTGATTTTTCTTTAAAGTATTCTGGAAAATCGAAACAGGAACGTCGTCAAAAAGTGAATGAACTACTGGAACTTGTCGGTTTGGAAGAAAAAGCATCTGCTTATCCTAAACAACTGTCGGGGGGACAAAAACAACGAGTAGCAATCGCACGAGCTTTGGCGAATGAACCTAAGGTATTATTATGTGATGAAGCAACCAGTGCACTTGATCCGAAAACGACCCTTCAGATCCTTGCATTGTTAAAAAAATTGAATCGCCAGTTAGGTTTAACAATCGTCCTGATCACTCATGAGATGCAAGTTGTCAAAGAAATCTGCAACAAGGTAGCGGTTATGGAAGATGGAAGAATCGTTGAAAAAGGTAGCAGCATCCAGATCTTCAGCAATCCTGAAGAAGAATTGACCAAAGATTTTATTCGAACAGCTACTCATCTTGACCAAGCATTAGAAACGATCATTGCCCATTCTGCTTTTGCCGATCAGATCGCCAATAAATGGCTGGTGGAATTAAGTTATATTGGAAATCAGACGAACGAACCTCTAATCGCTCATCTGTACAGCAAATATCAAGTAACAGCGAATATTTTATATGGCAATGTAGAGTTATTACAAGAAACGCCGTTAGGGAGTTTGATCGTTACTTTAGCTGGAGAAACCAAACAGCGGAAAAAAGCATTGGATTATTTGATCAAATCTGGTGTAAAAATAAATATTTTACAAAAAAACGAATTAGATAGTCGTATCAAAGTGATCGAAGGAGGAAGATAAAATGACTGATTTCTTTAAAACATATTTGCCCAATGTTTATTTGATTCCGGATGAATTTGTCGAAGCGACGAAGCAAACACTATATATGTCTTTTTGGACAGCATTCATTGGCGGGATGATTGGAATCATCTTAGGTGTGACGTTAGTAGTGACACGCCCTAATGGATTACTAGCTAACCGTCTGCTATTTGAAATACTTGATAAGCTGATCAATATCATTCGTTCCATCCCTTTCATTATCTTGCTTTCTCTTTTAGCATTGACTACTCGTTTCTTAGTTGGAACGACGATTGGTGCGAAAGCAGCTTTAGTGCCATTGATTTTTGGAGTTGTTCCGTTTTTTGCTCGTCAAATCGAGAACGCACTGCTAGAAGTTGATCCTGGGGTGATCGAAGCGGCAGAAGCGATGGGAACCAGTCCAATCGGTATCATTTTACGTGTGTATTTGTTAGAAGGTTTGCCTGGTATCATTCGGGTCTCGGCGTTGACTATCATCAACGTGATCGGACTGACTACCATGGCTGGAGCAGTAGGTGCAGGCGGATTAGGGAATCTTGCTATATCGAGAGGGTATAATCGATTCCAAACAGATGTAACGATTGTGGCTACATTATTGATTCTAATCTTAGTTTTTTTAAGTCAATTTATCAGTAATCAACTGATTAAAAAAATTACACATTGAAAGTGGAGGAGAAAAAATGAAAAAAATTATTCGTTTTGTAGTCATTACATTTGTAGCAATTATTTGGTTGACAGGGTGTAGCCAAGGAAAAGCAGATACAACTGACAAAAAAGAAACTATCGTAAAACTAGGGATTATTGGAGAAGATACAGATGTATGGGACAACGTGAAAGACCGTTTGAAAAAGGAGAACATTAATTTGGAATACGTGAAATTTACAGATTACAATCAACCAAATGTGGCTTTAGCAGATGGATCGATTGATTTGAATTCTTTCCAACATCAATTTTTTTTAGACAATTACAATAAAGAACACGGAACTGATTTAGTATCGATCGGAAATACTGTCAATGCACCGCTGGGAATTTATTCTAACACTTTGAAGGATGTAGCTGATATCAAAGACGGAGCAAAAGTAGCAATCCCTAATGATGTTACAAATGGCGGCAGAGCTCTTCTGTTATTGCAAACTGCTGGATTGATCAAAGTGGATAAGGCAAAAGGACAAGCGCCCACTGTTTCTGATATTACCGAGAATAGAAAAAATCTAGACATTTCTGAATTAGATGCTTCCCAAACAGCACGTGCTTTGTCAGATGTAGACATTTCAGTGATCAATAGCGGTGTAGCTGTAGATGCTGGATTTAATCCTGCTTCTGATGCCATCTTCTTAGAACCAGTGGATGACCATGCACGTCCTTATGTGAATATCATCGTTGCAAGAAAAGAAGATGAAAACAATAAAACGTATCAAAAAATAGTAGACGCTTATCAAACAGAAGACACAGTCAAAGTAATCGAGAAAACATCAAAAGGATCAAGCGTGCCTGCATGGGAAACATTCGGGAGAAAATAAGAAAAATGACTAGCATAGGAGGAATTTTTTATGACAACAACAATCTCAACAAACCAATTGAAGGATCTAATCCAATATCGTTTACCAGAATATCAAGCACTTGCTCTAGATATCCACGAACATCCTGAAGTAAGTAACTATGAGTTTTATTCCTCAGCAGCGTTGATTAAACAATTAGAAAAAGAAAGGTTTTGGGTAGAAAAAGAAGTAGCTGGACACCGAACAGCCTTTGATGCACGTTATATTTCCAATAAACCCGGTCCCACAATTGCCTTTTTGGCAGAATTCGATGCTTTACCAGGTATTGGTCATGCATGCGGGCATAATTTGTTTGGTACTTACTCCGTATTAGCCGCCAGCATAGTGAAGCAATTCATTGATGAAACTGGTGGAGAAATCCGTGTATATGGCACCCCAGGGGAAGAAGGGGGCGAGAACGGATCAGCTAAAGGCAGCTTTGTTCGAGAAGGTTTTTTTGAGGATGTCGATGTAGCGTTATGCGTCCATCCAGCTTTTCGTTATGGGAAAACGACAGAATCTTTAGCGAATGATCCAGTCGACATCAAATTTTACGGTGTCGCTTCCCATGCAGCAGCAGCACCTGAAAAAGGAGTAAATGCTTTGGAAGCATTGATCCAAGTGTTTAATGGAATCAACGCTCTACGCTTGCAATTGCCAAAAGATGTCAATATCCATGGGATCATTACAGACGGAGGAGTAGCTGCCAACGTCATTCCAGATTACGCTGCTGGACGTTTCTATTTACGTGCAGGAAATCGGCAAACATTAGATAAAGTATATGAAAAAGTGGAAAATATCGTACGAGGTGCTGCGATAAGTACGGGCACGACTTTTGAGTTTGGATTGTTCCAAAATGCAGTTGATGATGTCATCGTTACTCCTTCTTTTGATGACTTATTCTTCCAGCATGCAAAAGAAGCAGGTGTTCCAGATGAAGAAATAGAAACGGAACAAAGAACAAGTCTCGGTTCTTCTGATGTAGGAAATGTCAGCCAAGTCATACCAACAATCCAGCCTACGGTAGCAATCTCTGAGACATATATTGCCGGACACACAGAAGAATTCAAAGCTGCTGCTAAAAGTGACAAAGGCCTTGCTTCTATTGCGATTGCAGCAGAACTACTCGCCAATACAGCTCTTGATCTGTTGAAAGAGCCAAAGCTATTAGAAAGAATCAAGCAAGAACATCAAGAAATAGTAGCAAGAAAAAAACAAGAGGGTGCTACTTTCTAGTAAAAAATAAACTTGTGTGTGAAAGTTATAAAAATAATTTTCAGAAAAATGAAAAAATATTTTCTTTTTCATTGACAAATGATCTTATGGAAGGTAAACTTCGTACAAGTCAACTTTTCACGCAGTAGCGGTTAGGTGTTTTGTTCAGAAAGTCGGTGGTCGCTGTGAACCGATCAAGCCTAATTGACGAATTACATGGAAAGTCCATACATTTGAATAAAAGTTTGAAAGTGAAAAACAGATCTGTTTTTAATTAAGGTGGTACCGCGGAGTCATTCGTCCTTAGTTTAAAACAGGTCTTTTTATTTTTATAAAGGAGGAATCGCGGATGAATTGCGGCGGAGTAATCCGATATCTTAACTTTTTTAGAACATAAGAACAACTAAAAAAGGAGAGATTATCATGGGAAAAAAAGGAACACCAAGTTTTTTAGAAGCAACACTTGTATTAATGGTTATTGTTTTAGGCATTGCGATTGGCGTTGTCGGATTAAAGGTCTCACCTAATATCACGATCTTAGCAGCGATCGGAATGGTCATGTTGTATGCAGTGATAAAAAGATACCCGACAGATTGGCTGCACGAAGGAATCATCAATGGCATCAAACCAGGAATCATCCCAATCTTTATTTTTATTTTAGTCGGTTCATTGATTGCTGTATGGATACAAGCAGGGATCATTCCAACTCTAATGGTCATTGGGTTCAAATTGATCAGTGTCCAGTGGTTTGTCCCTTCTGTATTTGTTGTGTGTGCAATCGTAGGTAGCGCTGTAGGGAGTGCCTTTACTGTTATGTCAACGATTGGGATTGCATTTTTCGGTATTGGGACAACACTAGGCTTAAATCCAGCGCTGGTTGTTGGAGCTATTGTTTCAGGTGCCGTTTTTGGAGATAAGATGTCTCCATTATCCGAATCAACAAATCTAGCAGCAGCTATTGTTGATGCCGATTTGTTCAAACACATCAAGCATATGATGTGGTCAACTGTCCCGGCATTTGTTGTTTCTTTCTTTTTATTCATGATTTTAGGACACACAAGTAAAGCCGCAAGTCTTTCATCTATTCGTGAAGTGACTGATGTTCTAGAAGCAAACTTTACTATTTCAATCTGGTCACTGATTCCTTTATTTTTAATGTTACTGTGTGCATGGAAAAAGGTGCCGGCAATTTTAACGATTTTGTTGAATATCGCTGTAGCAGTAGGAATGATTTTTATTCAAAACCCACAAACTTCCTTAACGAAGTTGGCTGGGGTCATCGAATCAGGGTTTGTTTCAAATACTGGAAACCAACAAATCGATTCACTGCTTAGCCGCGGAGGAATCGAAAGTATGATGCCTACTGTGTCATTGATTATTCTAACTTTGTCATTAGGTGGATTGTTGATCGAATTTGGCTTGATCTCAACCGTGATGGAACGAGTATCAAGAAAGATGACGAACACACCAAATTTGATTTTTACAACATTGATGACAAGTATCGGAGTAAATATTTTTATTGGTGAACAATTCCTATCTGTTATTCTGCCTGGTAATGCATTTAAAGAAACTTATGAAAAAGCAGGATTTGATCCAACTGTATTAGGTAGAACGCTAGAAGATGGTGGAACAGTAATCAACTACTTAGTGCCTTGGGGAATTGCCGGAAGTTTCGTAGCAAGTACATTTGGTATTCCTACACTCACTTACTTGCCATTCGTATTTTTCAGTTTGCTTTCTCCTGTGTTTTCGATGGTCAGTGCCTTCACAGGTTGGGGAATCTCAAAAAAATTTGTGAAACCGCAAGAAGCAGTAAGCAAGACAGCGCAATTAGAACAATAAAAACATAAAAAGGGATTGTGACAAGACTTTTGTCACAATCCCTTTTACGAATAAACGGTATTCAAAAGCCAGTTTCTCGGTATTAAGCCAAATTTATACAAAAATGTGGAAAGCCATTTCACAAAATTTTTCTTAATACGCGAAACTAAGCGACTTTTTCACAACCTCTCGATAAACGGTGTTCAATCAGCTGACCCTCGGTATTAGCTCAAAAAATGGCAAAATAT
The DNA here is from genome assembly GCF_029023785.1 of Enterococcus faecium. Classification (NCBI taxonomy): domain Bacteria; kingdom Bacillati; phylum Bacillota; class Bacilli; order Lactobacillales; family Enterococcaceae; genus Enterococcus; species Enterococcus faecium. Next base: position 600,133 of record NZ_CP118955.1, read on the forward strand.
GAGGAACTATTTTTCCATTTGTCTCTCTAATACTCAGGTCAGAACGCTGATTTTACAACCTCTTAATAAACGGTGTTCAAAAGCTTGCATCTGCGGTAATAAGCCTAACCAAACGAAAAATAGGAGAAGCTATTTTTGTTTGGCTGTTCTTATTACTTGATGCAGGGCAGCTTTTTCACAACCCCTTATTCACGGCGTTCCAGAAGTAGCTTCTTCTTATTTCTTGAAGCTGATAACTTCTGGAACATTCTCTTTTTTTATTTGGACGGATAATGGTCATTCCATTTCTTTGATCATTTTTTTCATTTTGTCGATCTCTTCTTCTTGTGCCTGAATGATTTCTTCCGCTAATTTTTTTACTTCAGGATCTTTTAAATCAGCTCGTTTACTTGCCAGGATAGCGATAGAATGATGAGGAATCATGGCCTTCATCCAAGCTGTGTCGTTGACAGTAGTTTGGCTTCGTACCATAAACAAGGAACCGGCAAAAACAAGAAGACTAGCGGCTAAGATCATAACATTTATCTTTTTGTTTTCATACATTTTCCACATGAACAACAGCATGATGACTGCCATGACTGCACCCATCATCAACGCCATGAATACTCGTGTACGACTGAAGAAGATATGATCGAGCGCATAGACATTCAAGTACATCATACCAAACATAACTACCGTTGAAACACCGATCATCAACAAAAACTTCCAATACTTTTTCATTTAAAACAAACTCCTTTTTTTCATTCCTTTCTTCTATCATGTCATGAGCATGGAGAACAATCAATTATTTTGCACAGAGGGTTTTTGAATACCGTTTACCAAGAGGTCATGAGACTGTTTATTCGGAAAAAGGAGTTGCAACAAGACTTTTGTCACAACTCCTTTCTTCAATAGCTCCATCTATTCCACATAAATAAAATAAAATTTTCTATCGATTTCATTCATTCGTCAATACGAACGCATCATTCTTTTTTTGATAACTGAAATAAATGAACAGGTAAAGCAGGCCAGTCAATACAGTTACCCCAATGGAGTTCGTGAACAGGATACCAAGGAAAATCAATCCTAAGACAGCTAATGCAAAAAAGCTGATTCCTTTATCCCATAATGTTCCTTTTCTTAGTGCCAGTACAAAGGATGCCGCACTGATAATGATCCAGATCAATAATACTGTATACGAAAGGGAACCTGCCAGATAGCCAAATAATTTGTCACCGACAAAATAAGAAAGAGCTACACCAAGATAAAGAACACTGGTACAAAATAAAACAGCACGTTGCGGTACTTGATGCTTGTTTAAAACAGCTAGTTTTCTAGAGGAACCTTTTCGATCCTTCAAACGGAAGAACAAAATTCTTGAAGATGCATACACACCCGAATTGATAGATGAGAACAAAGCAAGGACAATCACAAAATTGACGATATCCGCTGCAAATGGGATATTCATTTTTTCAAATACCATCACAAAAGGACTGACATTCGTGCCTGCTAAAGTATTCCAAGGAAAAAGAATCAAAAGCAAAAACAAAGGAATGATGTAAAAGGAAATGATTCTTCCCATGACACCTTTGATTGCTTTAGGAATCGCACGTTTAGGATCATCTGCTTCGCTTACCGTGATAGCAATCAGTTCAGAACCGCCGTAAGAATAGATAACTACAAGCAAAGAACTGATGATTCCCTTCATACCATGAGGAGTAAACCCACCATGGTCAGTCAATTGCTGAAGGGTAGGGAAAACGCCTGTGCCCAACATTTGCTGACCGACAAGATAAGTAGCAAAAATGATCAGTAAGATAATGACACTGATTTTAGCAAAAGCCAGCCAATATTCTGTTTCTGCGAATAACCGTACCGAATAAAGATTGATGATCGTAGTTAAAACAGCCAACATAAAAACAAATACCCAGGCTGGAATGTGCGGGAACCACAACTGCAAAAAGGAAGCAGCTGCAACAGCTTCAGCGATGATATTGATAATCCACATAGACCAGTAGACCCAATCAGTAAAATCAGCAGAATGAGCACCTAGATAAGGGCGTATCAAACCAGATAATCCGTGATGCGTGTCGCCACCGCTTAAAACGATTTTTCCCAGACCTTTCATCACGATATATAAAATCAGCCCACCAATCAAAAAAGCAATCAATACAGAAGGGCCGGCGATCCCAATCGCTTCGCCACTTCCTTTAAATAGACCTGCACCGATTGCTCCACCTAAAGCTAACATGGTGATATGTCTGGAGCTAAGTTGTTTTTTCAATTTTTTATCTTCCATAAATGACCTCTTTCTTTTAAATTCACAATCAAAATTTATATTAAGAATAAATAGCAATATTTAACAATGACTAATGATAACAAATTTTCAGACAATTACAACTATTCAGAAAACTTTTAGGCGAATTTTAATAGAAGAATGATTTATTTCATCATATTTTCATACAAATGTTAAATTTTCATACAAATATAGGAAACGTTTTACTGGCTTTTTACTATTTAAACAGGCTATCATAGGAAAAAGTGACAGAGAAAGTGAGGCGGAAAAGATGAACAAAAATGACGTACTGCTAGTTGCAAAAAATAAATCACTTTATTTTTTGCCTTCCATCCGCTCTTTAGATGTTTGGTCCGGAAAAGATTTACTACAGTCGGAATTCATTAAATCAGCTAGACAACAGTTGGCAAATTATCAGCTGATCGTTTTTTTAGATTATGGATTTGATATGGAGATGGCTCGACGCGTGCGCCCATTTACCAATGCAAAAATTGTGTTATTTTTTTGGAATCACTTCAAAGCAGAACACGAGGCGATGCTGAAGCAGGCACAAGATGAACCGGCAATCGATGAGATTTATCATTTTGATTTTTTGGAAGCAAAAGAACTTGGGCTGAAACATAATAGTTCATTTTATTCGAAACATATGAATTTTTCTTCTAGCGAACCAAAGACGGATCTATTTTTTGGTGCAACGAATAATGGGAGAAAAGAACGAGCAGAAAGCTATAAGCAGGAATTTATAAAAAGAGATGTTACGACCAACTATTTCATTCTTCCACATCGAGGGAATGAACAACCTGGATATCTTACTTATGAAGAGTACCTGAAAAAAACAGGGGAATCGCGCGGGATTCTGGAACTGTTGCGGGAGGGTCAGCAAGGAGTGACTTTGCGGACATTTGAATCCATGTATTTTCAAAAGAAACTAGTGACGGATAATCAAGCGATTGCTCATTATCATTTTTATCGTCCTGAAAATATTTTTTTGCTTCGAGAACGTGATTTAGATGAATTACCGGAATTTCTGCATACACCATTTAAGCCAATCCTATCAGAGCTATTGGAATTTTATGATGCAGAAAATTGGGCAAAACGATTTATCACTAACGATTCCACTATTTATGAGCAATACGAATATGACCTCTCCTCTGTTGAAAACAAATAAAAAACCTACATTTTGAAGAGATTATGTACTGAAACAAACAAGCACAATTCTTATGGCATCATGAGAGTTGTGTTTTCTTTTTGATCTTTTATTGGGCTTAAAAAAAGAGAACCAGCTGCTGATTCAGCTGATTCTCATCAGAGAGCCTTTTATTCTGCGCCAAGGATTCCTTCTTTTGCATGGACTAATTGGGTCAAAAAGGCACAATATGGTGTAGCAATATCATATTTTTGTCCTTTTCGCCAAATGGCACCATTGATGTAGTCGATTTCAGTCAAACGATGGTTTTTGATCAGGTCTTGGTACATAGATGGGTAATGCAACCCGATGTTGTCAGGATCATAAGTAGAAGCAATATGTTGGTACACTTCTTCTTGATCTAGTATGATTCCTTCTTTTGCTGCGATAGAAGCAAATTCAGATACGATTGTTCGAACCATGCTCTCTGCCGCTTTTTGCGCGCCTAGTTCAGCAATATTACAATCCAAAATCGTGCATAAACCATTCAATGTTCCATTTACACAAGCTTTTCGCCAAATGGAATAACGAACGTTATGGCTATAGATCGGATTTAAATTTGCTTCTTGAAAGACTTCTACAACTTTTTTTGTAAATGCTTCGCCTTCTGGTTCCAAGTTCTCTAGTTCGATTTCTCCATCACCTAACAATGTGACTTTTCCGGGACCAGCTAGACCAGCTGTCCACATCGTGATCCCAAATAAGATATTTTTCTTTGGCACATATTTTTCCAGTACATCTTCATGACCTAATCCATTTAGTAAACACAAAACATAAGTATTGTCAGTAATAATGGATTGGATCGAACAAAACATATCATCTAATTGATTGGCTTTTGTTAATGCTACGATCAAGTCCACGTGTTCGTTGCTTTCGATGATTTCTTCTGGTGAATAGATTGGCAGTTTTGCGACCACTTCTTTACCGTTAAAGTCAGCAATCAACCCATTTGTACGAATGGCTTCAATGTGAGCAGGCCAACGATCGATCAAGAGGACCTCATTTCCGCTTTGATGTAGCATCAATCCGATTCGGCTGCCCATTGCTCCGGCCCCAGCTATTGCGATTTTCATGTTTTTTCTCTCCTTTATTCAATGAGTTCCCTTTTAGTATATAGAAAAATGGAAGAAAATAGCATTGTTTTGTTTGAAAAAAATGAAAAAAAGTGTCTTACTTAAGAAGAAAGTGAGGGATACAGATGGATATTTTGGCGGCAATTGATTCATTTAAAGGAAGTGCTTCTTCATTTGAACTAAATCAGGCAGTTCTAAATGGCTGGGAAGATCGTAAAGGAAGAAAAATCAATGTGCCGATTGCAGATGGCGGAGAAAATACTGCAGAAGCAATCTATTACGCGCTCAGGGGAACATGGCGTACCATTGATGGGATGGATCTCTTATTCCGTCAGCGAAAAATCAGCTATTTATTGACAACTTGGCAAGGAAAAAACACCGCAGTCATCGAATCTGCACAAGCATTGGGGTTAGATCTACTTGATAAACCAACGGATCAAACTATCCGACTTGCTTCCAGTTATGCCTTAGGAGAACTTATTAAAGATGCACTGCTTCAAGAAGTAGAACAAATTATTGTCACTTTAGGAGGAAGCGGGTGTAGCGATGGTGGTCTAGGATTACTCCAATCCTTGGGTGCTTCTTTAGAAGGGTACACAGAAGGAAATCCTTTATTATCTACTAAAAAACTTCATTTTGATCGAAGAAACGTTCTTGTTTCTAAAGTAAAATTGATTATCGCTGCAGATGTTACCAATCCATATACAGGTCAACAAGGAGCTGCTTGGCAATTTGGAAGACAAAAAGGAGGAATAGATACGACGCTAGCTTTCTTAGATAAACAAGCAGGAAAGATTGCTCAGCAAATAAAAGATTTCTGGGAGGTGGATTTAGATGATATTCCAGGAAGTGGAGCAGCAGGCGGTATTGGTGGAGCCCTTTTTTTGTTGGGAGCGAAGATGGTTTCTGGTTTCGATTTAGTCAGCCAAATCACTGGATTGGAAAAAAAGATCGAACAAGCAGATGTCATCATTACAGGAGAAGGGCGGATCGATCAGCAAACGATCCACGGAAAAGTTCCATACGGTGTAGCAGTGCTTGCAAAAAAATATCGAAAACCAATAATCGCTATTTGCGGAAGTAGAGACCAAGAGCTAGAAGGACTTTCTGATTTTCTCCCAATTGTCTTAAGTATTCATTTGGGTCCAATAGGTTTAGAAGAAGCAATGGAACACAGGCAAACATTAGAAAAAACAAAAATCTTAGGACAGACACTTAGCAGATTTTTCACCATCCTCCCGAAGTAGTTGACAAAATCATTTTCTTTATGCTATCGTAATTTCAAATATAGGACAAAGTGAGGGATCCGTGCATTGAAAAATTAAGTCGATTGATGAAAGCTGCATTCAGACTGTACCTTGTGGAGACAAGGAAGCAGTGTGCAGATTTTCGGGATTGGCTTGGTTTTTTCGATGTATGGGTCTTTTTGTGTGTATCCAACCCTTGCATCCTCTTTAGCCAGTTCTGAAAATAGGACTGGTCTTTTTTTACGAGGTGATGGAAAATGTCTAAAATCGAAATAAAAAATCTGACATTCGGCTACGACAGCCAAGGCACATTATTATTTGAACAAGCAAATCTAAATTTTGACACACAATGGAAACTAGGACTTATCGGACGAAACGGTCGAGGAAAGACAACTTTACTGAATATTCTACAAAACAAACTACCTTATCAAGGGCAAGTAATCCATCAGCAAGAATTTGCCTATTTCCCGCAACAGACAAAAGATAAAGAACGTTTAACCTATTACGTGTTAAATGATATTACGGATTTTGAGATATGGGAAATCGAAAGAGAGCTCCAATTGATGCAAACAGATCCTGAAATCTTATGGAGAGAATTCAGCACACTATCGGGGGGAGAGAAGACAAAAGTCCTACTGGCACTTTTATTTGTGGATGACACTCATTTCCCGTTAATCGATGAACCAACGAATCATTTGGATATCTCTGGTAGAAAACAAGTAGCGGCTTATTTGAAAAAGAAAAAACAAGGCTTCATCGTGGTCAGCCATGACCGGGGATTTATCGATGAAGTAGTGGACCATGTTTTAGCAATCGAAAAAAGTCAACTGGAACTTTATCAAGGGAATTTCTCTATCTATGAAGAACAGAAAAAACTTCGTGATGAATTTGAAATGGCTCAAAATGAAAAATTGAAAAAAGAAGTCAGTAGGCTAAAGAAAACAGCAGCTGAAAAAGCCGAATGGTCTCGTTCCCGAGAAGGAGATAAAACAAAGAAACAAGTCGGATTCATCGATACTGAATCTAGACGAGTGAATAAAGGAGCAGTGGGTGCTGATGCTGCACGGACGATGAAACGATCCAAAGCAATCGTGAATCGGATGGAGACCCAGATCAGCGAGAAAGAAAAACTATTAAAAGATATCGAATATATCGATTCTTTGACGATGAATAGCCAAGCGTCTCACCATAAGCGACTTTTAAGCGTAGAAGATCTTCAATTAGGGTATGAAAATCTGTTATTCGAGCCAATTCATTTTACAATCGAGCCTCATCAGCGGGTGGCGATTTCAGGTCCTAACGGTGCAGGAAAGTCATCCATTATCCATTATCTTCTGGGGGCATTCAACGGCAAGGTTATAGGAGAAAAATACCAGCCAAAACATCTGAGCATTAGTTATGCAAGCCAAAATTATGAAGACAATCGAGGAACGTTGGCGGAATTTGCAGAGAAAAACCAAGTAGACTACCAAGCATTTTTGAACAACCTCCGAAAGCTTGGGATGGAAAGAGATGTTTTTCATAACAAGATCGAGCAGATGAGTATGGGCCAACGGAAAAAAGTGGAATTGGCTAAATCTTTATCACAGCCAGCTGAACTATATACATGGGATGAACCATTGAATTATTTGGATGTCTTCAATCAAGAACAATTAGAACAACTGATCTTGAACGTGAAACCTGCCATGTTACTAGTGGAACATGATCAAACCTTCCTGGATAAAGTATCTACTGAGATTATTTCTCTTGAGAGAATCTAACCCTTGTAATCTCAAGAACAACAAGGTATGGTTAAGGGGAACTTTGCCAACGAAGGAGAGAATCACATGCTTTATGTAACGAGACACGGAGAAACAACTTGGAACGCACAAGGATTAGTTTGCGGACGGGCAGATGTGCCGCTGACTGAAAAAGGACAGATGCAGGCACAGAAACTAGCAGAAAAGGTAGTAGATTTGCCTGTTCCAATCACGAAAATCATCCATTCCCCTCTTCAACGAGCAAGAGATACAGCACAAGCAGTTGCTGATCGTCTCAGCTTGCCGCTGACCGTTGATGAACGATTGGTAGAAATGGATTTTGGGGATTATGATGGACTGCCAAGCAAAGATGAGAACTTTCAAAAAGCACGTTTAGCGTTCGCTGTACGATTCCCAAATGGGGAGTCAGTCTTAGATGTGTATGCACGGATCGTTCCTTTATTGAAAGAATGCATCGAAGACGAAGAAAATGTCTATCTGTTAGTTTGCCATAATGCCTTGATAAGAGTGATCAATGCTTATTTTCATCCGATGCCTAATGAGGGGTTCTTTACATTCATGGTAGATAATACAGAATTGGTTTCTTATGAGTAATTATGTTTTTGTGTTATTTAAATAAAATATTTCAAGGCACTGCTTTTGCTTAGCAGTGTCTTTTTTAGGTTATGACAATTCTTTTGATAATATAAACTCAACCTTTAGAAATGAAATTTAATTATTTTAATAAAAGTATTGAAATTTTGTTTCTTTAGATATATACTCTAGTCATAGAAATGAAGACGGATACAGAAAAAGAGGGATAATATGTTTGGCTTTTCAATATTTATGAACGATTCTTTGTCAGAAGAGAAGAAACAGTATATCCGCCAAATGGCATCCAATGGCTTTGTCGGTATTTTCACTTCCATGCATATACCAGAAGATGATGTTTCGGCATATCAAAAGCGATTGATCGAACTAGGAAGCGAAGCGAAAAAGAATAAACTAGAATTGATGGTCGATATTTCAGGAGAGGCATTGGAACGAGCGGGTTTTTCATTAGAAGATCTAACGCCTTTGAAAGCAATTGGTGTAACAGGTTTAAGAATGGATTATCATATTTCCAATCAGCAGATTGCCGACTGGTCACATCAATTGAAAATCAGTTTGAATGCTAGCACGATCACGCCTAAAGATATCGATGAATTGAAAGAAGCAGAAGCTGATTTCTCACAGATTGAAGCTTGGCATAATTATTATCCACGTCCCGAAACAGGGCTGGACAAAGAATGGTATCAGAAAAAAAATCAATGGCTCAAAATTCAAGGTCTCCTTGTCCAAGGTTTTGTACCAGGAGATACAGAGTTGAGAGGCCCACTATATCAAGGATTGCCAACTTTGGAAGAACATCGAGGGATCCATCCTCTTGCAGGCGCTCTAGATCTATTAGCAAGTAACACGGATATTGTTTACATCGGAGATGCAGGTCTGTCAGAAAACGTTCAGGAGCAATTTGCTTCTTTCCAAAAAGAACAGACAGTCTTGCTCCATACGGAACCTGTAGATGAAGAATTTTACGAATATATATTAGGGAAGCATACGAATCGGCAAGACGATGCAAGAGATGTCATACGAAGCGCAGATGCACGTTTTCGAGAGATTCCGCCTATCCCAGCAAGAAATACAGCTACGCGTATGAAAGGGTCTATTACTTTAGATAACGAAAAGTATTTGCGCTATATGGGTGAGATCCAATTAACCAAATATGATTTGCCAGCGGATGAAAAAGTGAATGTAGTAGCTAAAGTTATCAAAGAAGAGCTACCATTGATCAACCAAATCAAAGCTGGTATGAACTATCAATTTATAAGAAAAGAAGGAAGATAAAAATGAGCAAAATCAATTTAGAGAACCTAACAACGGAACGCAGAAACCAAGAAACTTTTGGATTAGATGAGATGAGTATTTCTCAAGCCGTTCAACTAATGAACAAAGAAGATCAGAAAGTGGCCGCTGCGGTTGAAAAAGAACTGACAAGTATCGAACCAGTGATTGCTAACACGATTGAGTCCTTTAAAAAAGGTGGACGTCTGATTTATATGGGAGCCGGAACAAGTGGAAGACTAGGTGTGTTAGATGCTGCTGAATGCGTACCGACATTCGGTGTAGAACCGGAAATGGTCATAGGTCTAATTGCTGGTGTAGAAGAAGCAATGACTGTAGCTGTCGAAGGGGCCGAAGATTCTTATGAGCTAGGGCAAGAAGATCTAATCAAGCTGAATTTGACAAAAAATGATATAGTTATTGGTATCGCAGCTAGCGGTCGTACACCATATGTGATCGGTGGATTAGATTACGCAAAATCGATCGGTGCTGTCACAGGAACGATTTCTTGCAATAAACAAGCCGAAATCAGTAAACACGCGGATTTCCCAATCGAAGTCGATGCAGGTCCAGAATTTTTGACAGGCTCTACTCGATTGAAGTCAGGAACAGCACAAAAACTTATCTTGAATATGATTTCTACTATCAGTATGATTGGTATAGGTAAAGTATTCAATAACTTGATGGTCGATGTCAAACCAACAAATGAAAAACTAATCGAACGCTCAAAACGAATCATCATGCAAGCGACAGAAGCTGATTACGAAACAGCTGAAAAGTACTTTGAAGAAGCAGATCAAAATGTTAAGCTGGCTATCGTCATGATTTTGACAAATAGTGATAAAGAGGAAGCTCAAGCAAAATTAGCTGAAGCAAACGGATTTGTAAAAGGGACCTTATGAGGGGGAAAAGACCATGGCAAAAAACGAACTGACTTTGGAAGAACTGGCAAAACAAATTTATAAAGGGGCAGGCGGCATGGGCAATGTAGAAAGCATTGTCCACTGCATGACTCGTGTGCGTATGAAGATCATCAATGATGATCTTGTAAATGTCTCTGAATTAAAAGCGATTCCAGGAGTGCTTGGTGTAGTAGAAGATGAACAGCTTCAAGTCATCATCGGACCTGGGAAAGTGAACAAAGTAGCACAGCAAATGGTTGATTTGGCAGGCGTGAAATTAGGAGAAAAACTTTCTTCTGTAAGTGCAGCTACAGCAAATTCATCAGCATCTGGAAAAGACCGTGTAAACGAACGGGCACAAGAAATGAAAGCGGCACAAAAATCGAAACAAAAACCATCTAAAATCAAATCGGTATTAAAAGACATTTCTAATATCTTTGTGCCAATGATTCCTGCATTTGTCGGTACTGGGATCGTGGCAGGGATTGCCGCAGTTTTAGCAAACTTAGTCACAGCCGGAACACTTGATGCAGCAACATGGCAACAATATATCGATGTGATGAACATCTTGAAAAACGGGATGTTTAGCTACCTAGTTATCTATACAGGTATCAATGCTGCACAAGTTTTTGGTGCAACACCAACTCTTGGTGGAGTTATCGGGGCCGTTGTGATGCTGACAGGGATGAATCCGGAAGCACCACTGAAAAACTTATTTACTGGTGAAGCTCTTGCAGCTGGACAAGGTGGGATCCTAGGTGTCATCTTCGCTGTTTGGCTATTGTCAATCGTTGAGAAAAAACTGCATAAAGTAGTACCTGATGCGGTAGATATCATCGTTACACCAACTCTTTCATTGATTGCCATCGGTCTGATTGAAATTTTCTTCATCATGCCTTTAGCAGGTTTCATTTCTGATGGCATGGTCGGTGGGATCAACTGGGTACTTGGCGTTGGTGGAGCATTTGCCGGCTTCGTTCTAGGCACATTATTCTTGCCGATGGTTATGTTCGGACTGCATCAAATTTTGACTCCAATCCATGTGCAAATGATTGATGAAACTGGTCGTACGCTATTGCTTCCAATTCTTGCGATGGCTGGTGCAGGACAAGTGGGTGCAGCATTGGCATTATGGATTCGCTGCAAAAAAGATAAAGAATTAACAGAAATGATCAAAGGAGCTTTACCAGTCGGGATCCTAGGAATCGGCGAACCATTGATTTACGGAGTAACATTACCTCTAGGACGCCCATTTATTACTGCTTGTATCGGTGGAGGTATCGGCGGGGCAGTGATCGGAATGATCGGAAATGTCGGGGCTATCGCTATTGGACCTTCAGGAGCCGCTTTGATCCCATTGATCTCTGACGGTAAATGGTTAGGCTACATCCTTGGATTATTGGCAGCTTATGCTGGTGGCTTCGTTGCTACATTCTTCTTCGGTATTCCTAAAGACCGTTTAGAAAAAGAAGAATTAGCGACTGAAACAGCCACAGTAAATGAAGTGCCTGAAAAAGTAGTACCTCAAACTTCAGCTGAAAGTGTGACTATCCTCTCATCAGTTGCTGACGGAACAGTTGTTTCTTTAGATAAAGCAAGTGATCCAGTTTTTGCACAAAAGATGATGGGTGAAGGCTACTTTGTAGAACCAGAAAACGGACATATCTATTCTCCAGTTACTGGGGTAGTCAGCTCTGTCTTCCCAACGAAACACGCTATTGGGATCACAACGCCAAATGGTTTAGAAATCTTGCTTCATATGGGAATCAACACAGTTGACTTAGGCGGTACGCCATTTGATGTGAAAGTAACAGAAGGGCAGCAAGTGACACCTGATACGCTTGTAGCAGAAGCTGACTTAGAAGCGATCAAAGCAGCAGGCAAAGAAACATCCATGATCGTCTTGGTAACCAATATGGATCGTGTAAAAAACTTTGTCTTGGAAAAAACAGGTAAAGCAAAAGCAAAAGCACCTGTGATGGATGTCAAAGCTTAATATGATAGAAACAATAGAAACGAAAGAAGAAACTGAAATCTATTTTTCAGCTTCTTCTTTTTTATTATTTATTGTTTTCTGCTAAAATCTGATAAATTCGTGTCACATCAGATGGTGTTCCCCGTAATTCATAATCTGCCAAGAAAGGAAAGCCAAATGTTTGTGCATATTGTTTGGCTGTTAGACAATACTGATTATTGAAGTTTTTATTTCCGCTACCGACTACACCAAGACAAAGTTTATGATTGTCTTCATGTTCCAGATATTCACGCATCGTTTCGGTCAAGATTTCTGTATCACCGTTATCTAAACCATTTCCGCCGTCTAAATAAGTAGGAACGAAAGTAAAAAATGGTTCTGTTTCTTTCGTAAAATCACTATTTTCATGGATTTCTTTTAAAGTAACTTCAGGATTGACAGGATCTTCTGCATGCATTTTTTCAGCATATTCTGCTAGATGTTTGGCAAAGGCACGCGTATTTCCTGAAATCGATATATATAAAATGTTCATGGATCATCCTCCAATTCTTTCCTTTTAGTATAGCATCTTTTTTAAGTTTTTTGGTGGTGTAATTTGGAAAGGGACTAGGCGCTTTGCTTGTATAATGAGAAAAAAGCCGGTAGAATTATATTTCTATTAAAGTTTTTATTAATTAAGTAAAAATAAAAAAGGTTTGTTATACTTTTTGATAAAAGCGGTTTTATTTTGGAGGATGCTTACATGGATACAGAGCAACAGAAAAAAGGAATTGGTTTAATTCCACTTGCTGCCTTAGTAATTGGTTCAGCGATTGGAGGTGGCGTATTTGGTATTATGACGGACATCTCCGGATCGGCTGGCGGCCCAGCTATTTTCAGTTGGGTACTCGTAGGAACAGCAATGTTGATGCTCTCCTTGTCGATCAATAATATCAATAAAAAACGTCCAGATTTAAAAGGCGGGATCTTTAGTTACGCAGAAGAAGGTTTTGGCCGTTTCGCTGGTTTTATCAGCGGTTGGGGTTACTGGCTCACATGCTGGTTAGGCAACGTAGCTTTTGCAACATTGTTGATGAGCGCATTAGGATATTTCTTCCCAGTATTTGAAGGTGGGCAAAATCTGGCATCGATCGTGATGAGTACAGTCTTTTTATGGGGATATGCATGGCTAGTGAATCGGGGAGTCGAAAATGCTAGTTTCGTCAATGCTATCGTCACATTCTGTAAATTAGTGCCATTATTTTTATTTATTGTAGTAGCTATCAGCACGTTTTCGATCCAACAATTCATTGATAACTTTTCTAGCGACATTATATTGAATGCGAATGGACAGCCGATCCCGTTTTCCAGTCAAGTATTGAGTTGCATCATGGTGATGCTTTGGGTATTTGTTGGTATTGAAGGAGCCTCTGTCGTAGGTTCACGAGCAAAAAAACAATCAGATGTTGGGAAAGCAACGATTCTAGGGATATTCGGCTTGATTATTATTTACGTCTTGGTTTCCATGCTTCCATATGGGACAATGACGATGAATCAGCTGCAAACGATCAAGGCGCAGCCTGCTATGGGCTATGTGTTTGAAATGATGGTTGGTAAATGGGGAGCAGTCGTGATCAACGGCGGTTTGATCATTTCTTTAGTTGGTGTTTGGCTCTCATGGACGATCTTACCGATTGAAACAATGGGAAACATGGCTGAAGACGGACTTTTGCCTAAAGCATGGGGAAAACTCAACAAAAATGGGGCACCAACTTATGCTATCGTATTGACGACGTTATGTACGAATGTCTTTTTACTTTCATTATTATTCACTGACAGTGCTTATAACTTTGCTTACACACTTGGTACAGCAGCTATTTTCTTCACGTGGCTTTTCTTAGGATTGTACCAAATGAAACTTTCTTATCAGCGGAAAGAATGGGTCCAATTTTTAGTAGGGCTTTTAGCAAGTGCCTTTCAAGTATGGGCTATGCTAGTCGTAGCCTTTAATGAAGTAATGCTTGTTCTTGTTCTTTTCTTGCCAGGCATTTATTTTTACCTCAAAGCACGTAAGGAGCAAAACGAGCCTGTACGACATATCCACTTAGATAAGATTTTACTTATAGGTGTGACGATGGTCGGAGTGATTGCAATGGTTTTATTTGCCACTGGGATGCTTCACGTATAGAAGTATAAAAGAAGTATAAAGAGAGGTTGTGAGCCTGTCGTTTATTCAAAAACATACTAGGAAAGGAGCTGTGACACAAATGTTGTCACAGCTCCTTTTTCAGAATAAACGGTGTTTAAGAGACAGCCAATCGGCAATAAGGCTGAACGTCTCTTTCACAGCCTCTTTTTTGATGAGTCATCATACATTTTTTCGCTTAAATACGAGATATCCTAATGCTAAGAACAAAACGATGTAAGCTAAATTACCGAATAGCATTTGATTAGTAGAAAGATGAGTCAATTGCTTCATGATCTCTTCGTTTCCAATTTGGTTTTGCAGATTCAACATACTGATCGGATTCCATTTGATCCACTCCCATTTTTGGATGAGTGCAATAAGGATACCAGATATGATTGACGAAGCAAAATAAAAGACGATTCCTGCTGAGATGGATGCACCGGAACTATTGATAAAGCAAGCAATCATCAACACTAAACTTAAAATCAGCCATAAACCGATATAACTACCCAAAGTATAAGTGAACAAGCTTTGGATCAGTGTTTGACCAGTAGAAACCTTCTCCGTGAAGGAAATCGAAGGGAAAAGAATCAGTTTCATCAACACAGTGACAATAATAGCTAAAAGGTATAAATAAACAGAATAAATAACTAATGTGATCCATTTGCTTACTAATATTTCTCCTCGAGAATACTTTCGATAAAGGAGATTTTTCAATGTACCATATTGTGCTTCCATCGAAATGATCGTGCTTGCAGCTGCAATCATGATAAAGACAATCCAAGATGTGGCACTAAAAAGCTGAGCAGTCATTTCAACTGGATCAATGATCGTCGTGTATTTTTTGGCTAGAAGTGCTGTTCCTATGAGCAAAACAACTAATAGAACAGATAAAACAGCAGTTGACTTTTTCTTGATCAATTTAAATAATTCTTGTTTTACAAGCAATGTCATTTTTCTTCTTCCCCCTTTACTGAATCCAGAATTTCCAATAGAGAAGATTCCAAATCATTCGTCAGATGCTGGACGTCTGTCACATGGATATTTTGTGCAGACAATAGCTGGATCACGGTTCCTAATAATTCTTCGTTTTCTTTTAAAAGCTTGATTTTATCAGGATCTTCCAAAGTATATCCAGCTTCTGTCAAGATCGTTCGAGCAGCTAGATCATTTGTTGTAGAGATAACGATGAAATCTTGCGCTGTTTGGTTCAATTCAGCCATTGTACATTGTTTGATGATCTTTCCTTGATTGATCAGGATCAGCTCATCGACCATTTTTTCAAGCTCGCTGAGTAAGTGACTGGAGATCAAGAAAGAGGTGCCCTGAGTAGCCAAGTCGGTAATGATTTTTCGCACATCTCTTGTTGCTTGTGGATCCAAACCGTTCATCGGCTCATCTAAAATAACGATAGACGGATGGTTCAGTAAGGCAAGAGCAATTCCCAATTTTTGTTTCATTCCCAACGAGTAGGATTTCGCTTTTTTGTGAATGTACTTTTCCATCTTGAGCTGATTCACGATAGTGTCGATAGCAGATACATCGTTGGTTTCAGAGAATAACTTCAGATGATCATAGCCTGTTAAGAATGGATAGATACCCGGGTATTCGATCAATGCTCCTACTTGTTCCAACCCTTTATGACTAGAGGGAGAAATCTCATTTTCACCAATACAGATTGTTCCATCTGAGTAATGGATCAGTCCTAAAATAGCTTTCATGATCGTTGTTTTTCCAGCGCCATTAGGACCTACTAATCCAACGATTTTGCCAGGGGATAAGCTAAAACTGACATCGCTGAGGGCTTGTTTGTGACCAAAGTTCTTGGATAATTCTTGGACCGAAAGACTTTTCAAAAATATTCACTCCTTTTCTATAGATAGTACAAGCATACACCTGATGAGTGGAGAAGTCGCTAGGTCATTGGACTTATTTCTTATTTTTTCATAAAAAAATTGAATATTAAATAAAAAGGCTTATTTTTTCTGATCAGTACTTATTCCAAGTGTCTAGTGGCCGCTAGTAATCTTGATGCCAATGATACTGATGAGTAGCATCCCCACAAAGAACCAAGTGGAAAGATTCAGCTTATCATGAAACAAGACCACACCAATTATGACCGAACCAACTGCGCCAATCCCTGTCCAGATAGGATAAGAGAGACTCATCGGCAAACTTTTGATTGCCTTTGACAAAAAGTAAAAACTAGCAATCATGCCAATCACTGTGTAAAAAGAATAATTGATTTTAGAAAAACCATCACTCCATTTCATCATCGTTGACCAGAATACTTCCAAAATTCCTGCTATGATTAATTCCATCCATGCCATACTTACATTCCTCCTTAACTATAAAAAAATACACAAAAAGAGGAAAATCATCCCTTCAAAGACCTAATGGAATGATCATCCTCTTTATCCTACCCGGTGGCAGATCGTATATCTTTTTCTGTAGTATAGCACACCTATCCAGATATCGGCAATCTCATACTTTTTAGTAAAGTGTACCAAGCACTGACGGATATATCGTTAGCGGAAAAGAAGATGAATGCTTTGCAATTTCATAGAAAGAAGTTGTTATTTATTAATCATTTAAAAAAAACAGTAACTAGACCTTATTTCTATATATTATCGGGCAATAAATTAAAAAAAGCTTTACCTTACAATAAGTAAGATAATTTTTGTGATAAAAAAATAACGAAAAATATTTAAAAATAGTGTCTATTTCGTGAGAAAACAACTATATTTTTTATGTGTTTTGCTTTATAATTAAAAAAATATTGTCATTTTATGGAGGAAAATATATGGAAAATTATCTTAGCCTTTTAGGCGTCTTGATTGTTATTCTCGGGTTTGCATTTAAATTAGACTCGATATTGATCGTAATGGTTGCTTTAGTTGTTACAGCTTTGACTGGCGGTCTTGGCATTCAAGGAATGTTAGAACTTTTAGGTACAAGTTTTGTAAACAATCGCGGGATGGCGATTTTTATCATCATTATGTTGGCAACAGGAACGCTTGAAAGAAATGGTCTGAAAGAATCAGCGGCTTCCTTGATCAAGCGATTCAAGAAAGTATCTGCTGGTATGATTGTAGATATTTATGGGATCTTTCGAATGATCTTTGCGGCTTTTAACGTGAGTTTTGGTGGAGTTGCTGGATTTGTTCGTCCAATCATTTTACCGATGGCATTGGGGACCATCGAATCAAAAGGGTTAGAAGTCCATCCTAAGCATGAAGAAGAACTAAAAGGTATGGCTTCAGCTATGGAAAATGTCTGCTGGTTCTTTGGCCAAGTACTATTCATCGGAGGAGCAGGGGCGTTGCTAGTCCAATCAACACTGAAAGATCTAGGATATGACGTAACATTGGGACAGCTTGCTTTAGTGGAAGTTCCAGTGGCTATCACGGCTTTAGTTGTGGCAAGTGTCTACTTCTATCTTAAAGAAAAGAAATTAGCGAAGAAATATTATCCAGGAAAGGGGCAATAAGATGGACTTTTTTACAAATCCTGATATTTTATTAGGCGATAAATTACTGGAGATCCTTTATATCGTGATGGGACTCGTATTGATTTACACTGGAGTAAGAAATTTAACAGATAAAACCAATCCTCATCGTTATGGGTCAGCCTTTTTCTGGACGGTCTTAGGGGTAGTTATTGCAGGAGGAAGATGGCTTCCGGCAATCGTGAACGGTGGCTTGATCTTTGCGATGACCATACCAGCAATTGCTAAGAAAGTCAGCAAAGGAGAAAGCCGGCTTCCATCAAAAGAATATATGGAAAAAATGTCAGACAAACTAGGAATGAAAATTTTTATTCCAGCTTTGAGTATCGGTGTCTTTGCGATCTTGTTTGCTCTATTTACCAATTTAGGTGCTTTAGTCGGCGTGGGCGTCGGTGTTTTTGCAGCCATGCTAATCTTGATGTTCTTTTCTCGAGATAATCGACCAAGTACATTTTTAGATGATGCAGCAGATATGCTGGGCACAGTAGGGCCGTTAAGCATGTTGCCAATGCTTTTAGCTTCTCTAGGTGCGGTATTTACAAGCGCTGGAGTTGGGACAGTGATTTCCAATGCAGTAGGTACGATCGTTCCAGAAGGAAATGTGAACATCGGCATCATCATTTACGCTCTTGGCATGGTGATATTTACGGTAATCATGGGGAATGCATTTGCGGCCATCACCGTGATGACGGTTGGGATCGGTGCACCATTCGTATTTAGTCATGGAGCGAATCCAGCGTTAATAGGAATGGTTGCATTGACTTGCGGTTTTTGTGGGACCCTGCTGACACCGATGGCTGCTAACTTCAATATCGTGCCTGTAGCGATGCTGGAGATGAAAGACAAATACGGAGTGATCAAAAACCAGTTGTTTATTGCGTTATTTATGCTAGTTTTCCAAATTGCTTATATGATTCTATTTAAATAATAGAAGAGAGGGGTTGTGACAGAATAATTGTCGCAACCTCTTCTAACATTGTAGTGGAACACTATTTTTTTATAAGAATATATTAAGTTTGATCTGTTATGTTATTTAAACTATTGTTTCCTTTATTTACGCTGTTCAAGGAAAATGGTATGATAAAAGATAACCATATGTTAAATCAATCGGACGGAGGAACAACAGATGAAAGTACTAGTAACAGGTTTTGATCCATTTGGTGGGGACAAAGTGAATCCAGCCTATGAAGCAGTAAAAAAAATGCCAGATGAAATCAGCGGTGCTGAAATCATCAAAGTGGAAGTACCGACCGTATTCGAAAAAAGCAGTCAAGTAGTCAAAGAAGCCATCCAACAGCACCAACCAGATGTCGTGATCTGTGTCGGACAAGCAGGTGGGCGGTCAGCAGTCTCGTTCGAACGTGTCGCAATCAATCTAGCAGAAGCAAGAATCCCTGATAATGAAGGAAATCAGCCATTCGATACGGCTTTAGAAGAAAACGGTCCAGCCGCTTACTTTACCTCATTGCCAATCAAAGCAATGACAAAAAATGTACAAGATCATGGTCTACCAGCGTACATCTCTTATACAGCAGGAACATTTGTCTGCAATGATATCATGTATCGTTTGCTTCATTTGATCGAAACACAATTCCCGGCAATTCGAGGTGGGTTCATCCACGTGCCATTCTCACCCGATCAAGTGATCGATCGTCCAGTGGGTACGCCTTCTATGTCTTTAGAAGACATTGCTTCTTCTTTGACTTATGCAGTTGAAGCAGCAGTAGAAAATAAAGAAGATATTTCCGGAAATGCCGGAACAACTCACTAATTTAGCAAGAAACACTGGCTGGTTGCTAACGTTATGTTAGTAGCCAGCTTTTTGTAATTAGAAAGGAAAGAAACAGCCGTGGAAGAATGGCAATCCGTCTTTGAAGAATGGTTTCCAAAAGAAATCAGCAAAAGCTATCCCATCAAAATTTCTAAACAATACACAAGCAGTCAACGTTGGGAGATCTATGCAAAATTAACGAAAAAACAGCGGGAACTAGTCGATAAGCACCGCCGATATCTAATCAGCTCTCGTTTTATGGAAGAACATTATTTAGCTGCAACAGATTGGGTGTTTTCTGACTTCAAGATCAATCCGTTTTTTCGAACAAAACGAAGCCAGCAAAAATTGTATTGTGAGTGTGGTAGAGAATTAAAAGTGCAATACATCGTTAAATCGCCAAAAACCGGAAAGATCCTAAAACTAGGCATCAACCACTTTGCCGATCACCTGCATGTCTCTCCGACAGTGGCAGCTTCGATCCATCAGGGAATGACAAAAGTTGATCTGGCCTTAGACGAATTATTATGGCTTAAGCAGAAGAATATCGATTTTCCTGAAGGACTATGGCAAAAATACTGTTTTGTCTTGTACCAAAATCGTCGGATGAAACAGCCATATTTACCGGATATAAAATTAGCTCAGCGGCTCGCAGAATTTCGCCAAGTAGAAATGCCGATTTACATAGCGGATTATCAAGCATTGGAAAATGAAATCAAGAAAATAAGTGAACACATCAATGGGCAGTCAAAAAAGCGACAGATAAAAAAAGAACTATTTGACGACTTTGCAGAAGAATTAGTAAAGGATGTAGAAGAATTCTTGATCAACTATCGCGCATTTTTACGTAAAGATTGGCAATCCATCGTATATGAAGAAGTGCCAGTACATCCTAATGCTTATTTTGAAACATTTATTTCCGTGTTGAGAAAGACAAAACGTCAACGAACACCAGAAGTCACTGCTCAGATGGAATATTTTGCGAAAAACCAACGATTCATCCAACCAAAAATCTATCTATTTATTTGGAAGCAATATTGTCGCTATGGTTTTACAGAAGGGTTCTTCGACAGCATTCCTCGGATAGTCAGAAATGGTTTTTTAAAAGTATTGCGTAAAGAACGAGAAGCTATACAATCTGCTGATAAGAAAGACCGTACAGTCTCAAAAGAAAAATGGCAACTAGTAGTGAAAGATATCCAATCTGGAAATGTGCAAGAGACAATCGACAAATGGAAAGGAAAACATTATCGTTTTACTGAAGCTCAGAAACAAGCGTTGGAATATTATCAGAAGTTAGAAGAATCACTGCGTTTCAATGATGAGGCAAGAAAGTATCTGAAGGAATTACTATAAAAAATAGAGGCTGGGACAGAAGAGTTTAACTCCAAGAAATAAGAAGAAATTCACGAAAATTGCTTTTCAAATTTTTGTGAATTTCAGCTTATTTCCGAAGGAGTTGCTTCTGATTCCGCCGTTTATACGTGTTTAGAGCGTGAGACAAAAGTGTTCTTTACTTTTGTCCCACGCTCAGTTTTTTTATGCGTGTTGTTGTGCGTTGTAGTATTCTTCTTCCATTTTTTGCATACGTTCACGTTCTTTTTGGTTATACCAAGGTGAAACGGTAAATGCAAGGACATCATTCAGCAAGTAAACAGAGCTGTTCACGAACATCGCCAAACTTGCAGATCCATGCGTAAATGAAATATACCAAAGGACCATTTGAGCAAGCCCTGAAGCTAACCACCAGTAATATTGGTTGTTGTAACGCAAGAAACTGATGATACCAGCAGTCAAGCTAATAGAAAAAGCAATGGCATCTACCCACGGCCGAGGATCATCTGTATAACGACCAATCAGGAATCCTGAAACAAGATAGACAAGGAAAGTACTGATGATTGCGATAAACCAGCTTTTTCCAGTGAATTTTCGGATTTTTGAAGCCATATTATGATTCCATTCTTTACTTAACAATACGGGGATATCCAATGTGATCATATAAGCAATCTGTTCACCGATACTTAAATAGTTCTTTGCTGAAAACCCAACGATAATAAAACAAATCGCAGACAAAATACCTAAAATACCGTTGACTGATTTTGCCGCATTGATGGATAAAATACACAATACACCAAGCGTGGTACCGATAAATGTAATAACGGACAGCCAAGTGATGGGACTATTGACAAGAGTCATGACCTGGCAGCCAAGACTGAAAAAGAAAAGATAATAATTTTGTTGCGGCCAGCCTTTTAGCTGATGAGCTAAAAACTGAAAATATGACTTCATGTATGAGGACTCCTTAAGACACTAAATGTAGTGTGTTCTGTATTTACTAACACAATCTATTGTATGCTTTTCTTGAAAAAAAACTAGTCTTTCAATTATAAATAATTTGTGTTATGATAATTTTCTGTTTGTTTTCTTGAAAATATAATTTCTTACTTTCATTTATTATATTGGGAACAGGAAGAGTGTCTTGGAGGACCTACTTTCTGTTTTTTTTTCCTTTTTTCTTATAAAAAGGAAAAACAGCTATTTTTTTCAATCTGACACATTTACAATGGAACTGGAGATTAATATAGATCCGAGCTTAAACGAAGAATAGGAGTGCTCATATGAACCTTACAACGATCCATCATATAGCCATCATTGTTTCAGATTATCAGAAATCACGTGATTTTTATGTTAATAAATTAGGATTTGAAGTAATCAGAGAAAATTACCGCAAAGAACGAGATGACTATAAATTAGATCTGAAACTAGGAAGTGCTGAATTGGAGATTTTTGGAATTGCTAATGCGCCACAACGACCAAACTATCCAGAAGCTTGTGGCTTGCGTCATCTTGCTTTCAAAGTAGACGATATTGAAGAAACAATTGCAGAATTGCAGTCCTTAGGGATCGAATCAGAACCGATTAGAGAAGATACCTTTACAGGAAAAAAAATGACGTTTTTCTTTGATCCAGACGGATTGCCATTAGAACTGCACGAATAAAGATAACAAAATTGTCACTTTTTTTTCGTTTCATTCGATTTTTCATTCGTTCATTTCTTGATATTCTTTAAAAAAAAGAAACAGGAGAATGAAGAATGAAAAAAATGATGTTTGGTGTTGCTGCCCTCATCGTAATAGGGATTACCGGTATGACGGGACTGCTCAATGCCGCTTTTCACATGGATGATATTAGTGACCAGGAATATCGGATCTCATTGAAAAAAGCAGCAGCAATCGTAAAAAACGAAACAAAAGAACATAACATATCTGCTATTCATTTTGCAGTTGAAAAAG
Source organism: Enterococcus faecium (assembly GCF_029023785.1). Classification (NCBI taxonomy): domain Bacteria; kingdom Bacillati; phylum Bacillota; class Bacilli; order Lactobacillales; family Enterococcaceae; genus Enterococcus; species Enterococcus faecium. The sequence continues at coordinate 623,153 of NZ_CP118955.1, forward strand.
ATTTGGAGAATCCTACGAATGCAACATATGAATACCAGTTTTTTTGTGAAGGACAAGTCATAGCAGTCAATCCATCCACTGGGAAAACAACCGTACGAAATGACACGGAAAAGGCCGCAGAACATCTTTTTGATATAGAAAAAACGGAAGAATTCAAACAACCGCAAGCAGCGATGAAGGAAGCAGTCAGCTACTACGGGAAAAAAGCAAAAGTGAAAGAGTGGACACTTCTAGTCAAAGATGAACGTCCTTATTATAAAGTCCGATTAATAGATGGAGAACAGGACCGTCAGGTATGGATATCTGCATAGAAGAAGGATATTGCTTCTCTTTTTTACAATATAAGAGTAAGCTAAGAGAGTAAAGATGAAAGGAAGTTGAGATAACATGGAAAAAATGAAATGCCCTAATTGCGGAAAAAAATTTGCATACGAAGAAGTCAATAATGTAGTCGAACATAATGATAAAGAAATGCCAGTCGTCTGCCCTTATTGCCGAACTGAAGCGGCAAGAATCGTTACTCATGGTTATTTCATTACTGAAAAGATTGAAGATTTTTTAAAATAACGATTTTGCGATTTCTTTTTCTGCATGTTAGAATGGAGAAAAGGAGAGGAAACTATGATTCGTTTTGCGAGAAAAGAAGATGCTCCAGAAATCGCCCCATTGATCTTAGTGATTCTAAAAGATATGGAACTGCCATTTTTGAAGCAGACAGGGGAACAAAAGACTTTAGAGATTTTAGAAGAAGCAATCACTGATCCAAATTATCGTTACAGTTATTCACGAGGTATCGTAGAAGAAATAGACGGTAAAGTTGCAGGAGTTGCTTACGGTTATACAGATGAAGAAGAATCAATCATCGATCAGCCACTGGTACCTATCTTAGAGAAATATCAGCTAGATGCGTCTACACGTTTGTTCATTGATAAAGAAACGTTTCCCAACGAATGGTATTTGGACTCTATCAGTGTATCAGAAGATTTTAGAGGACAAGGCATCGGTTCGCGATTATTAGAAGCATTACCTAAATTGGCGAAGAAAGCTAATCGCTCCGTCATCGGTCTAAGTGTGGATGAAAAAAATCCAAAGGCTAAAAAATTATACGAACGCCATGACTTCAAAGTTGTCGGTCAGCGGATGATCAGTGGTCATCTTTATGATCATATGCAAAAGAATATCTAAAAAGATGTACCTGAAATGCGTATTTCCGCATTTCAGGTACATCTTTTTAACTTAAGTTAAGTCGGTAAGAAACAGGCTTATCGCGACTTTTGTCTTTACGGTAGAGCCAGTAATCTAAAACCGCAGCAATACAAATACAAACTGGAGCATCTTCATCATTTGAGACATCCAATACATAGTAATCTCCTGAAAAAAGTGTTGCTTTATCCATTTTCATGATTTGCTGATTGAAATGATGGATTTGATATTGATGATTATAGATATCACCTTGGACTGTCCAGTGAAGTCTACGAATATAATAAAAGTCACCGGGCCAATTGAATATTTTCTGCATGGTTCCCACCTTTTCGAACTCTTTATACAGCTCAAAACGCGTACCGAATGTCAGGCTTATCTGCTTGATGTGAGCAACGAGATCGCCATTCATGGCATAAAGAGACAATGCATCGCCCTTTGTTCCCCAGCGACCAACCATCAAAAACAGGGAATGTCCTTTTTCGTTTTTGACAATTGTCCGAGTTGCACGTCCAAGCTGCTTTTCCTGAATGAAAAATTCTGACATCTATATCCCTCTTTTCTAGATAAAACTACAAGTCTTCTGCAATCGCGCGCAATATGGCTTTTCCTACGCCAGATTCAAGGTTTGTGTCCGTTGTATATTTGGCATAATCTTTTACTTCGATTTCTGCATTTCCCATTGCGAAACTGACTCCTGCTACTTGCAGCATGCTGACATCATTGAAGTTATCGCCAATCGTCATGACTTCTTCTAAAGAAATCCCACGCTCGTGAGCGACATGGGCAACAGCAATTCCTTTTTGAGCGTTTTTATGGTTCACTTCGATATTGTTTTGACCAGAGGAAGTAACGGCTAGATCGCCTAAAAGAGAAATCTGCTTTCCAACTGGACCTAATACAGCTGGCCCTTCTGTATGAAAACAAATAATTTTTAAAACTTCCAGATTCTTTTCTTCCAAAATAGCACGAATACTGTCCACGTATGTGATGTGCAATAACTCCAGCTTAGCTGAGGCCATGGCAATCGCCATTTTATACGTAAGGTGAGGTAAATGGGTAGCCACCATGGAAGCAAAACTTTCAATTCGTTTCGCTTGATTTTCAGAATAAAGACCATCGTTGGTTGCTACTTCATAGTAAATACCGTTAGCATCTAGAATATCTAAAACAGAGATTGCTTGATTATTTGGAATCGACACGGTAAACAATGAATTTCCTTCTTTATCAAATACCTGTGCCCCGTTCAAAGTGATCATCGCACAATCGATTCCTACCTCATCTAAAGCTGCGCGAGCTTCTTGATAGTTTCGACCAGTAGCGACCATGAACTCAACACCGGCATCATTTGCAAAACGTATCGCCTCGGCATTTTCAGGAGAAACACTCATATGGGCATCTAATAATGTGCCGTCCATATCTGATGCAATTAATTTGATCATAATGATTATCGTTCCTTTCTGCTTCTTGTTCCTAGTTTACCATATTAATCAAGTGCTGAGGGTGAAGATTGTCCCTTGTGATTGAAGAAAATGTGAGTTATTCTTTTTATTAGGAGGTGGAGTTTTTGAAAGAAATCATTCATAACAGTTGGCAAGAAGTTTTGTCCTCAGAATTTTCAAAAGATTATTATCTGCATCTAAGAGAATTTTTAAAAAAAGAATATGCGTCCCAAAAGATCCATCCAGATATGTATCATATCTATGAAGCATTGGAATTGACTCCTTATGAAGAAGTTAAAGTGGTGATTTTAGGACAAGATCCTTATCATGGAGAAAATCAAGCTCATGGCTTATCTTTTTCTGTGCAACCTGGCGTAAAGATCCCGCCATCGTTAAGAAATATCTATAAAGAGCTTTATGATGATCTTGGAATCGCACCTGTTCAACATGGAAATCTAGTGTCATGGGCTAAACAGGGAGTCCTTTTACTCAACACCGTTCTTACCGTTCGGGAAGGGCAAGCGTATTCTCATCGCGGGAAAGGTTGGGAAAGATTAACAGACACGATCATTGAAAAATTAAATGAACGGGAAAAACCAATCGTGTTTATCTTGTGGGGAAAACCGGCACAAGAAAAAATCAAAATGATCGATAAGAGTCGCCATATCATCATAACATCTCCACATCCCAGTCCGTTATCTGCAAGTCGTGGCTTTTTTGGTTCCAAACCCTTCTCGAAAACGAATGATGCGCTCCTTGCGTTAGGAGAAGAACCGATTGATTGGCAACTGCCTGAAACAGTGTAATAAAACAGCGCTTTCCTGTTATAGCGCAGTTCGCTATGTATGTGAAAAACTTAATTTTTCCAGCATTTTTGACTGATACAGATAAAATAAACTGTTCTTTTTTTCTGGAATAGTGTATGATAATACATATAAAAACGTCTGGAGGTCATCTTGTGGAATTGTTTGATAGTTTAAGATTTAAGATTGTTCGCCGTGGGATCAAAATCGTTTTCCCGGAAGCTACTGATGCTCGTATTTTAGGCGCAGCTGCCCGGTTGAAAGCAGAAGAACTTGTGGAACCCATTTTAGTAGGGAACGAAGAAGAAATAAGAAATGCAGCGCATGCCAGAGGAATCAAAACATCTAGCTTTACGATCATCAGCCCTGATAATTACGATAAGTGGGATGAAATGGTGGATGCTTTTGTTGAACGCAGAAATGGAAAGGCATCCAAAGAACAAGCAGAAAAGATTTTAAAAGATGTGAATTACTTTGGTACGATGCTTACGTATATGGGGATTGCAGACGGAATGGTCTCTGGAGCGATCCATTCGACTGGCGACACTGTTCGCCCAGCACTTCAGATCATCAAAACAAAGCCTGGCATCAGTCGGACAAGCGGAGCGATGATCATGGTACGTGGAAGAGATCAAGAAAAATATGTCTTTTCGGATTGTGCGATCAACGTGAATCCAACTGCGCAAGAATTGGCTGAAATCGCCGTAGATTCTGCAAAAACAGCAGAATTGTTCGATATCGAACCAAAAGTAGCAATGATGAGCTTCTCGACAAAAGGCTCAGCGAAATCGCCAGAAGTAGACAAAGTAGTTGAAGCAACTAAAATCGCTAAAAAACTAGCGCCACAATACATGATCGACGGCGAATTGCAATTTGATGCTTCTTATGTTCCTTCAGTTGCACAACTGAAAGCGCCAGATTCAGAAGTAGCTGGTCAAGCAACAGTCTTTGTATTTCCAGAATTGCAGTCAGGAAATATCGGCTATAAAATTGCTCAGCGTTTCGGTAACTTTGAAGCAATCGGACCAATTCTACAAGGCTTGAACAAACCGGTTTCTGATTTGTCTCGTGGAGCAAATGAAGAAGATGTATATAAATTATCGATTATCACAGCAGCACAAACATTGATTGATTAACAAATACACGCGAACTAGCCAAAAACAGCAGCTGCTGTTCTTGACTAGTTCATTTTTTCTTTAAAAAAACTTCATTACGCGATATACTGGCAAAAAGAAAGAAGAGCGGGAGAAGATGAAAAATGATCGAACTATCAGGATTAACAATGACAGAACAATTCGCAGAGGCAATTGGTCATTCCGCAATGCCAGGTGACAATCTGATATTGACTGGTGATCTAGGTGCGGGTAAAACAACGTTGACGAAAGGAATTGCCCAAGGATTAGGGATAACGCAAATGATCAAAAGTCCGACATACACGATTATTAGAGAATATAGTCAAGGTCGGATTCCGTTGTATCATATGGATATTTATCGGGTAGCAGCTAGCGGAGCAGATTTAGGGTTAGATGAATATTTTGAAGGTGATGGGCTTTCCGTTGTCGAATGGGGAAATCTATTAGAAGAAGCACTGCCGGAGGATTATTTGGAACTGATTTTAGAAAAAAGTGATACAGATTTAGAAAAACGGTATGTGAAACTAATCTCATACGGGGAGCAAAGTGAAACCTTCAAACAGCGAATTCTAGAAAAATGGGCTGAAAATCATGAGTGAAGAAGTTGGGATCATCTTGCGGGAAGCAGTGCCAGGAGATGCAAAAGACATTCTTTTGATGATGGGACAAGTCAATAAGGAGACAGAATTTTTAGTTTTGGATGAAGCAGAACTCCTGTTACCACCAGAAACCTTAGAAGAAGAGTTGGATTATATATACGAAAGCAATAATAATTTATTGCTGCTTGCAATCTATGAAGGGACGATTATTGGAACAGCATCTGTCAAGGCAGACAGTCAATTTCGTTTGTCTCACGTGGGAGAAGTCGGTATCAGTATTCTGCAGGAATATTGGGGAATGGGACTAGGCACTCTTATGCTAGAAGAAATCATCAGTTGGGCGAAGGAAATGGGTGTACTTTTTCGATTGGAGCTTGACGTTCAAGTTCGTAATGAAAGAGCCGTACACCTTTACCGAAAAATGGGCTTCCAAATCGAAGCGGTCATGCCTAGAGGGGCAAGAACAGATCTAGGCGAATTTTTAGATGTATATAAAATGAGTTATTTGATTGAATAGAAGAAATAGGAAAAGAGTGAGAAACTGTCATCCTTTTGAGAAGGCAGAAAAACACACGAAGGGACTATGACAAAATACGTGTCACAGTCCCTTTTTCTGAATAAACGGTGTTCAATCAGCTAACCTTCGGTATTAGCTCAAAAAACAGCAAAATATGAGGAACTATTTTGCCGTTTGTTTCTCTAATACTCAGATCAAAACGCTGATTTCACAACCTCTTGGTAAACGGTGTTCAAAAGCTTGCATCTGCGGTAATAAGTCCAACCAAATGAAAAATATCAGAAGCTATTTTTGTTTGGCTGTTCTTATTACTTGATGCAGAACAGCTTTTTCACAACCTCTTCCTTATACGGTGTTCTCCTGCCAGCTCCTCGGTTACCAGTCACAATATTTAATAAACATGAGGAGCTATTTTTTGAAATTGCTCCTTGTGACTCGGAGTGAAACGGCAGGCTCACGACCTCTTTGTGTGTTTCATAAGTATTCTTTTACTTTATAGTCACAAGTTTTTTCAATGGATCTGTCCCGAATTTTTTTTCTTGATAAAGCAGGATTTCCGCACATGCACGACTATCTTCCAATGCATCATGGTGATGATCTAATTGGATGTTCAAATTTTCGCACACAGTGTTCAATCGATGATTTGGAAATTCAGGAAACAAGCGACGGCTACTTTTCACTGTACATAAAGAAAGATAATTAGGCTGTTCAAGATGATAATAATCTAAGCATCCCGCTAAGACCTTTGTATCAAAAGCAGCATTATGTGCAACGACTAAACGATTTTTTTGAAAATATGGTTGGATAGTTTGCCAGACTTCTGGGAATTTCGGCGCATTGCGTACGTCTTCTTGATGGATTCCGTGAATTTGGACATTTCGCCAGAAAAAAGGAGTCTCAGGCTGTATCAATGTATAGAATTCATCAACGATCTGGCTGTTTTTTACCATGACTAGCGCAAGAGAACAAGCACTATAAGGCTGATGATTGGCAGTTTCAAAATCCATGGCAACAAAATTCATTTCTGTAAAACCTCCTTGGGAAATTACTGTAACATACTTTTGAAAAAAGCAAATAAATTTAACAAAAAACATAGAATTTTTTATGTAATATTTGTTGAAAAAAGCTAGTTTTTGAACTTATTCCTTGTGATTTGGAGTTAGATAGGGATCATGAATTCTCGGTATTAAGCCAAATTTATGCAAAGTTGTGAGGAACCATTTTCAAAAAAATTTCTTACGACTCGAAAGTAGGCGACTTTTTCACAACCTCTCCACTAAACGGTGTTCAATCAGCTGACCCTCGGTATTAGCTCAAAAAATGGCAAAATATGAGGAACTATTTTTTCCATTTGTTTCTCTAATACTCAGGTCAGAACGCTGATTTTACAACCTCTCCACTAAACGGTGTTCAATCAGCTGACCCTCGGTATTAGCTCAAAAAATGGCAAAATATGAGGAACTATTTTTCCGTTTGTTTCTCTAATACTCAGGTCAGAACGTTGATTTCACAACCTCTCCACTAAACGGTGTTCAATCAGCTGACCCTCGGTATTAGCTCAAAAAACGACAAAATATGAGGAACTATTTTTCCGTTTGTTTCTCTAATACTCAGGTCAAAACGCTGATTTCACAACCTCTCCACTAAACGGTGTTCAATCAGCTGGCCCTCGGTATTAGCTCAAAAAATGGCAAAATATGAGGAACTATTTTTCCATTTGTTTCTCTAATACTCAGGTCAGAACGCTGATTTCACAACCTCTTAATAAACGGTGTTCAAAAGCTTGCATCTGCGGCAATAAGCCCAATCAAACGAAAAATATGAAGAGCTATTTTTGTTTGGCTGTTCTTATTACTTGATGCAGGACAGCTTTTTCACAACCTCTCGATAAACGGTGTTCAAAAGCCAGTTTCTCGGTATTAAGCCAAATTTATGCAAAATGTGGAAAGCCATTTTCACAAAATTTTTCTTAATACTCGAAACTAAACGACTTTTTCACATCCTCTTTATTTCAAATCTAATTCTACTGGACAATGATCACTGCCCATAATGTCCGTATGGATCTTTGCATCAGCTAGTCTTGGCTCTAAATCTTTGCTCGTCAAAAAGTAATCGATCCGCCAACCAGCATTGTTTTTTCTTGAATTGAATCGGTAGTTCCACCAAGAGTAGACACCTTCCTGGGTTGGATAAAAATAACGGAATGTATCGATAAACCCGTTATCCAACAGTCGAGAAAGAGCCGCTCTTTCTTCTGGAGTGAATCCAGCATTTTTTTGATTCGTTTTCCAGTTTTTCAAATCAATCTTTTGATGAGCGACATTTAGATCCCCACACACGATGACTGGTTTTTGTTTTTTTAGATTTTCCAAATAATTATAAAAGGCTTCTTCCCATTCTAATCGGTAATCTAAACGTTTTAATTCGCTTTGAGAATTTGGCGTGTAACAGGTTACAAGAAAGAAATCGGAATATTCCAAAGTAATCAGACGGCCTTCTGTATCATGGATATCGATACCCATTCCGTAAGTGGCATTCAATGCTGGTTTTTTAGCAAAAATCGCTGTGCCGGAATAGCCTTTTCGTTCTGCGTAATTCCAATATTGATAATAACCTGGAAGATCTAAATCAATTTGTCCTGCTTGGAGTTTCGTTTCCTGCAGACAGAAAAAATCGGCGTCTAACTCATGAAAAACTTCTAAAAAATTTTTATTTACGATGGCACGAAGCCCGTTTACGTTCCAAGAGATAAATTTCAATAAAAGCACACTCCTTCGAATTAATTTCCTTACCTTTGCGATACTATTGTACCTCATTTTAGTAAAAAATGGTGTAAGATGAAAGTAACTAAATGATCCAGGAGGAAAGTCGATGAAGATTGGTGTAATCGGTGTAGGGAATATCGCAGAAAAAGCATATTTACCAACTTATGCGAAAAAACAAGGAACACTTGATTTTTATTTTGCAACAAGAAATAAAGAAACAAAAGAAAGAATTCAAAAAGAGTACGGGTTCCAACATCTATATGAAACGATCGATGAGCTTTTAGAAGAAAAAATCGAAGCATGTATGATCCACGCAGCAACAAAAGTACATTATGAATTAGCCAAAAAATGTCTAGAAAATGGTATCCATGTTTATATTGACAAACCACTTAGTGTCCATCTAAATGAAGTTCGTGAATTGCAAGAATTAGCTGATAAGAACCAAAAAATTTTGATGATCGGTTTCAACCGGCGCTTTGCTCCTATGGTAGAAGAATTGAAATGTATCCCAGATAAGCGGTTGATCCACCTGCAAAAAAATCGAATAGCGGCAAAAGAAACGACAGAATTCGTCCTTTATGATTTGTTTTTACATCTTATTGATACAGCGGTGTATTTATTGGATGAACCCATTTTGAGAACAAAATACCAGATAAGAGAAACAAAAGAATTTTTGGAATATGCCATTTTACAATTAGAAACACAAAATCAAACGGCTATTTTAACGATGGATTTAGCAAGTGGCGCTAATATAGAAAAATATCAAGTAACAAGTAAAAATGGTACTTATGAAGTAAACGATCTGACCCAGCTTGTCATTCAAGATGCTGATGGAAAAAAAGTGAAAGAATTTGGCGACTGGACAAACACGCTAGTCAAACGCGGGTTTGAGCCAATGGTAGAGGCCTTCTTTTCTCAGATCCGTTTAGGTAAATCGGAAACAGAAATGCTTAAACAAAAAGAAGTTGTAAGAAGTCATGAATTATGTGAGGAAGTGCTTAAAGATCACTACCGTCATCAACTTTGAACAAGACTGGCAAGATTGTATTAAGCGTGATAGAATAATGAGGACGTTTGAGAAAAGAAAGGAAAATCCTCAGTGAATAAAGAAGAAATAGTTGAAAGCTTAGCCACGATTACTTTATTGTTTGATGAACCATTGATGAACTATACGTTTACGAAAACAGGCGGACCAGCTGATGTCCTTGCATTCCCGAAAAAGCAAGACGAAGTAAAGCAAATCATCGATTATTGCCGAATCCATGATATACCTTGGATGGTATTAGGAAATGCAAGCAATCTGATCGTTCAAGATGGCGGGATTCGCGGTGTAGTCATCATGCTGACTGAAATGAAACAGATTCATGTCAAAGGAACGATGGTCATTGCGGAAGCAGGTGCCTCACTGATTGATACGACTTATGCAGCTTTGGCAGAATCATTGACTGGATTTGAATTTGCTTGCGGCATCCCGGGAAGTGTCGGTGGAGCGGTTTATATGAATGCAGGTGCGTATGGCGGAGAGATCAAAGATGTTTTTGCTGAAGTGGATCTTTTGCTTGAAGATGGAACATTGAAAACTTTGACAAAAGACGAAATGGTATTTTCTTATCGTCACAGTAAAGTCCAAGAATTACGTGCTATCGTATTGGAAGCTCGATTCAGTTTGCAAACAGGGGATTATGAAGCAATCAAAGCAAGAATGGATGAGTTGACCGAATTGCGTCAATCAAAACAGCCATTAGAATACCCTTCATGCGGAAGTGTCTTTAAGCGCCCAGTAGGACACTATACAGGTCAGCTGATCCAACAAGCAGGATTGCAAGGCCTGAAATGGGGCGGTGCACAAGTCTCTGAAAAACATGCTGGATTCATCGTCAATATTGATCATGCGACAGCGACAGATTATATTGAATTGATTGCGCACATCCAAGAAGTAATCAAAGAAAAATTTGATGTGTCTTTAGAAACAGAAGTGCGGATCATTGGAGAAAAACAAGCAATATCAGAAACAAGCAGAAGTTTAGCCAATTAATAAGTAATGGAACTTAAAATAAGTAAAAGAGCAGGACGGTGGCCGCCCTGCTCTTTTTTGTGGTTGTTTACGCAAATGGCGCAAATCTTGTACATTTTAACACAATAAAACAAAAAATATAGAATATTTCCTCATAAATTTTTCCATTTTTTGCAATATTCTCAAAAAAAAGATAAAAAATGAGAATAACTGATGAAAAAACAAGCATAATCCATCATAAAATCAGTATAGGTGAAAAGATGAACTTTCATCTGCATATCAAGTAATTGGTATGAGGCATTTTTTGAGGTGTAGGATATGAAGTTGGATTACCTTATAGAAGAGGAAGATAGAGAAAAACTGCTGCTAGCTAGATATTTAGAATTTGAGAAAAAGAATTATGTAGTGCTACCTAAGTTATATGAAACATTAGGTTTGTCTAAATTTAAAACAAGAAATTATATCATAGAATTAAATAAAGAATTTACTGAATTCAAAACAAAGCCAGAGATCCAAATTTCAGAAGAAGCAGAGATCCATGTCGAACGTCTGAATTTGACGGATATCAAAAATTTAAGAAGAATCTACTTTCAACGATCAAAAATTGCTCGACTGTTAACGGAGATCGTGGATTCAAAAGTAACGATCGAAAAATTTGCAGAGAATCATTTTTTAAGCATATCAAGAGCCTATGTAAAAAGAAGAGAATTAGTCTCTTTTCTTGAACAGCATCAAATAAAGTTAAAGAAAAACATATTAGTTGGGGAAGAAATAAACATACGGAACGTATTATTTGGGGTATATTTCGGGGTCTTTAATGGTTTTTCTATGCCATTTAGAGAAAGCGTCATGAATGAAGCAAAGAGTATCGTGCAATATTTTGAATATCTGTTCAATTTAAAACTGTCTGCAACAAAACGAATCAAATTCAATTTGCTAACCACTATTAGTTTGTTGAGGGCCTATGGGAATCAACCAATCGGAAAACGTTTCTTTTCAGATGAATACTTTAAGAGCTCAGAAGGAATGAAGATCATCAAGGATTTATCACATATTTCTTTTTTTCATATCCCTAAAGAGCAGATCATTGATGAGATTTCTTATATCATGTTGTTTTTGATCACGGAAGAAGAATTTGAATTAGATGGCGCATTTGGACTTGCGGAAGCTCATTTTCATGATATCCACATGATTAGTCAAAAAATGTCAGTGGAATTGATTGATCAATTACCATTTTCGATTGAAATCTCTGAAGAAGAAAGACTATATATACGAAAAGAACTTCGTATGGGTATGATGCATGTCAATCGAAAAAATTGGATATTCGACTTTGAGATGACTAGCTTTACGTCTAAAAAGCAGCTACAGTTTTTCTTCGAGACGTATCCAATATTCAGTACAGCAATCCAAAAGGTCATACAAGAGAATAAACGCTATTTCTTGGGAAAAGATGAACGTTTCATGATTCGCTTATTTTATGATTATCTCTTTTTATTGGTCGGTATTTGTCCGGTATCATATTTTGAAGCACCGATTCATGTCTGTATTGATTTTTCGCAAGGATCTGCTTATACCGATTACATTATTTCTCAAGTGAAAGGATTTAAAAATTACAATATTGTGATTGAGAGTCGAATCACTTCTCGTACGAATATTTATTTATCTGATTGTTTACTTGAAAAATTTAATAAAGAACAGATAATTTGGAAAAATCCACCGACTCCAGATGACTGGGAATATTTTGGAAATATCATCATCAGAGAAAAAAATAGACATTTAACTGAAAAAATCAGCTAGTATTTATGGATGGCAGCTTTGTCTCACATATTTATTAGCTGATTTATGTTTTTTTCAAAGAAAAGGTAACTAGATATAACTAGATATATTACTTAACAAAATTAAAAATTACATAAGTTATTATTCCGATTTTCTTGAAACAATAAAAAATCAAAAAAAATACTCTCCTAATAGTCCATCTTCTTTTGATTTTATTTATATAATGAAATCATCTTATGAAAATTACTACTTCATGTTTAGACAAGAGTAGGGAGGACTAAGAATAAATGTGTTCAAAAAGACGTTCAAAACAACTAAATAAACACGCTTGTCGTTTAGATAAGGAACGGTCGTGTTCTGAAAAACACTACGTTAAGTTTATGATGCGCACGATGCTGATCAGTTTATCTGTAGGTGTCTATATGCATGTACCCGTTCAGGCAACGGCACAAACCATCAAGGTCGTACGTACCTCTGTTTCTGAGACCACTGATTCCCCTATCACTATTACTCATACTTTCACTGATGCAAATGGAAAACAGCTACTTCCTGCATTGACTTCCTATAATAAAGTCAGTTATCCTCCAACGATAAACCACTACTGGTTAATTCCTAACAAAACATTATGGACATCGGAAACCGGAAGCAGTGTGCCGCTTTCTATCTTTTCCGATATGACTGATCCTACAAAAGGTGATCAGTTAAAACAGATCACTGATATTTTGAATCATGCTTTGACAGATATAAAGAACGGTGGAAGCGCACAAGTTTCTTATGTATATGAAAAAGATTATTCACAGTTTGAAGGAAAGAAAATCGATGTTCTGGCAGGGACAAAAGTTTCGATATCTGATCTGGTAGAAAGGCTGAAGAACGCAGATGGAACACAAGGAGATATGTCCAAAGTAATTTCAAACAATGGGAATATCGTGGATACGACTAATACAGGAACATCTACTATTTCCTTGTCCTATTTTGATCCAATTGCTTTAAAAACAATGACTGCATCTGCTGTGATCCATGTTCGTGCTGATCAAACAGCTATCAAAGGAAAAGATCTTCACTTAAGAACAGGAGAGAGTTACGCCCCTAAAGATCTTGTTGAATATGTAACAAAAAGCGATGGAACTTCAGGAAATAAAGAAGAAATCAAAATGAACGGGACAGTAGATACTACAACTCCGGGAGAATATCCCGTTGTATTAACTTATATAGACTCGAAAACATCAAATGTGGCAGAAACAACAGCTGTAGTTTATGTAGAAGCATCTGCTGCTTCATCGACTGTCATCACTCATTTTATAGATAGTCAAACAAATAAAGAACTTCAAGCAGAAACACATATGAGTAGTGTAAATCGTATTCCTGATTTGCGCCTACCTGCTGAATTTTCTGATCGAGTGCCAAATATAGATTTATCGACTTATGAACAAGACGGAAAAGTCACTTCTATTTCTGATTGGATGCAAGCAAACGGATTAGACAGAAAAAGTCACTGGTCGGAGATCCTTGAAGTACTTCACTCAGAACTGATGAATAACAGGAAGCAATCAGGAGGGGAAATTACCTTTACTTATGTTTATATACCAGACAATCGTTCATTAGAAGGCCATGATCTTATTGTTCATCCAAACGAAAAAATAAACAAAGAAGAGTTGATCCAATCAGCAACAAATTCCTTAGATAAACCCGTACCGTTAAAGGATGTATCGGTTACAATCAATGAAGTACCATTGGAGGATGGTTATTTGACCAAACAAACAGGTGATTTTACGATTATGTATAGTTATCATGACCCGTATTCACTCCAAGAACTCCATGCTCAGTCGCTTTTACACGTTTTACCATTAAAAAAACAGATAAGACAAAAAGAACAAAAAAAACAAGAAGAAAACTTGTCAGAAAAAAAACAACAAATGGCTCATGCAGTTTCTCCAACAGGGGAAGCAAAGCAAACAAGAAATTTACAGCCAGCAAGAATATCTAGAAAAATCTCAGAATCTAATAAAACGATAAGGCAAGAAGCTCATTTGGCCCCACAAGTTTCTGGATTGGAAAATGAAATTTTAGAGCCTAAAATAAAACAACAATCAGAAAAAGAATTTGTTGCTAAACAGTCGGCAGATCAGAATGAATCAGATGACCAGAAGGAAACGAAGAAAAAACGCTTGTCAACTATTGATTCCACCGATGAGCATCTGCAGCCGCAAGTACCACTTCCTAGTCCGGGAACACCCGCACCTGGTGGAGGTATTCCTTCTTCTGCTTTAGGAGATTTCATGCGAGGTATGGCAGGAACATGGGTATACGCTAATCGAAATGAATTTGGCGCAGATGACTGGTTCTGATTTATATCTCTATCTGTTATAGTCAAATAAGTAGCTGAGTCATATGTTATTTGGCATAATGGAGACGAGGAGGGATAGAAAAATGTTAGATAAAACGTTACCTTACGCAGAAATCTGGATGACAAGACCACTTCAACAAAATGTTCCAATCACGCCTTTAGCGGAAGGTTTTGAATTTCGATTTTATCAAAAAGAAGATGAATCTGCTTGGGCGGAGATTGAGACTTCCGTTGGGGAATTTCAAACGACAGATGAAGCACTTGAGTATTTTCAACAAAACTTTGCTCCTTATCCTGAAGAACTTGAAAGAAGGATGTTTTTTGTAGAGACAAAAAAAGGAGAAAAAGTAGCAACCTGTACCGCTTGGCGAAAAAAATCAAGAGAGCAAGTGTATCCTGTTTTTCATTGGTTAGCAGTGAAACCAGATTACCAAGGAAAAGGGCTCGCAAAAGCATTGACTGCCAGAGTCTTGCAAGAATTTCCTACCCTCCATACGGACGGACCAATCTATCTTCACACACAGACATGGAGCCATCAGGCGATTGCTCTTTATAAAAAAATGGGTTTTACTTTTATTGCTGAAAATCTAGACGGCACACCTAATCCAGATTATGAAAAAGTTATGCAGGTTTTAAGTAAATTAGATAAATAACGAAATGGTGAAATAAGTCCTCAGTATTGGGATAAAAAACGAAATAGTCATTCCTCATATCTTACTTTTTTGAGTTAATACTATCGGATAACTAATGGCATGCCATACATTCAAAAAAGAAGGGGCAGTGACAAAAGTATTGTCACTGCCCCTTCTCTTGTTTTTTAGCATGTTTTATCGTTTGATTTTTTTAGGAATAAAATTCTTGATGAACGTAAATTTTTGGTAATCGTTTCGACTATAGAGGTAACCAAATACACTGAAAACAACTGCTCCAATAAAATTAACAAATAAATCCTTCATAGTATCCATGATTCCCACGTCTAAGTAACCATTTTGGATGATTGTTTTATCTGTTTTACCATCTGCATTTTGACTTTCAATGATTGTCCGAGTGATATCTGGAACATGATAGACAGTGTTTCCGTCTTTACTTAACTCCACACTATTGATTTGCTGGATGATCGTATCTTTTTGCATATCGAATTGCAGTAATTTATCTGCTGAAAATTCCACAAACTCCCACATAACACCAACTGTCATCGAAAAACAGAAGGAAACAACTGCTAGTAATAAAGGAGTCAAGTTCATGGTTTTTGTATTTTTATTGAGCAAATAAACAAGGGAAAAGCCGACACCCCCAGCTAAAAATCCGCTGAATGCATGTAGAAAAGTATCCCACATTGAAAAATAGCCATAAAAATCACTTAACTCTCCTAAAACTGTTGAACTAAAAATAAAAGATAACAAAATGATTTCTAGCATATTTGGAATCTGTATCTTTAATATCTTTTCTAGGAAATAAGGAATTTCAAACAAAATCAGTGTCAATAATAAAAGCATCGTATTTCCCCAATGTTGGTTCCAAATCTGATCAGCCAACATAATAACAACGATGATACGTAATAAAATATAGATTCCATTTGTGATTCTGCCAGCAGTTTTTGTACTGTTCGTAAAAAAGGTTTTCAAATGATTCATAAAATAACTCCTTCATGTATATCCTTAATTATACTAAGAAGCGTGTGTTTACCAAAGCTATATGACTTAAAGAAAAACAGAGTTGATATTGTGAAAAAAATCACTTAATATAGTATAAGGAGAAAAGGGGGATACAAATGAAAAAATTAGTTGCTGGTTTATTAACAGCCGTTGCACTTCTTGCTATGAGCGCATGCGGCGCAGATCAGAAAAATACAGCGCAGACAAGTTCTAGTACGAAGGAATCTGCCGAAGTATCATCAGGCGCTTCTGAACAAGTATATACAGATCCAAAAGAAATGAAAGAATCTTATGATGTCGTGATTATTGGAGCTGGTGGTGCAGGGATGGCAGCAGCTATCGAAGCAAAAGATGCTGGGTTGAATCCAGTAATTTTGGAAAAGATGCCTGTTGCCGGAGGAAACACATCTAAATCATCAAGCGGTATGAATGCTTCAGAAACAAAATTTCAAAAAGAAGAAGGAATCAAAGACTCGAATGATGCCTTCTATGAAGAAACGCTAAAAGGTGGTGGAGGAACGAATGATAAAGAAATGCTTCGATACTTTGTCGATCACTCTGCTGATGCGGTCGATTGGCTAGATCAAAACGGTATCAAACTGGACAACTTAACGATCACTGGAGGGATGAGTGAAAAGAGGACACATCGTCCGTCTGATGGCTCGGCTATTGGTGGATACTTAGTGGAGGGGTTATTGAATAACGTCCATGAGCGGGAAATCCCTATTTTTGTCAACGCAGATGTGACAGACATTAAGAAAAATGGGGAAACGGTCAATGAAGTGACTGTACATGTTCAAGGAGAAGAACCAAAAGAGGTCACCGGAAAAGCAATCGTAGTTACCACAGGCGGTTTTGGTGCCAGCAAAGAATTTATTGAAAAATATCGTCCCGATTTAGCTGATTATATTACGACAAATCAAGAAGGATCAACTGGAGATGGTATCACCATGATTGAAAAATTAGGTGGACAAACCGTTGATATGGATAAAATACAAATTCATCCAACTGTGCAGCAGGATGAGGGGGTCTTGATTGGTGAGGTTGTTCGCGGAGAAGGAGCAATCTTGGTCGATCAAGAGGGGAAAAGATTTGTCAATGAAATGGATACAAGGGATAAAGTATCTGCAGCAATTACAGCATTGCCTGAAAAATCAGCTTATTTGATTTTTGACCAAGGCGTGCGTGATCGTGCCACAGCTATTGAATTTTATGACCAAAAAGGATATGTCACAACTGGAAAGACAATGGAAGAATTAGCAGAAAAAATCGATTTACCAAAAGAAACACTAGCAAAAACAGTTGATGGATGGAATACGGATGTTGCGGAGAAAAAAGATGCTCAATTCAACCGTGCCACAGCCATGGAACATGACTTATCGTCTCCGAATTATTATGCGATCAAAATCGCACCAGGAATCCATTACACGATGGGCGGTGTGAAAATCAATACGAACACTGAAGTATTAGATAAAGAAAACCAGCCAATTAGGGGGTTATATGCTGCTGGTGAAGTCACAGGTGGCTTACATGGAAACAACCGGATCGGTGGAAATTCAGTTGCGGAGATCATTATTTTTGGGCGACAAGCGGGCATACAAGCAGCTCGATTTGCTTCGGAAAATGAATGAAATAGAACGTAAATAAAAAGAGGTTGTGAAATCAGCGTTTTGACCTGAGTATTAGAGAAACAAACGGCAAAATAGTTCCTCATATTTTGCCGTTTTTTGAGCTAATACCGAGGGTCAGCTGATTGAACACTGTTTAGTGAAGAGGTTGTGAAAAAGCTGCCCTGCATCAAGTAATAAGAACAGCCAAGTAAAAACAGCTTCTTATGTTTTTAACTTGGTTGGACTTATTACCGCAGATGCAAGCTTTTGAACACCATTTGTTCGGAAAAAGAGCGTGAGACAAAAGTGTTCTTTACTTTTGTCCCACGCTCTAAACACGTATAAACGGCGGAAGCAGAAGCAACTCCTTTGGAAATTAGCTGGAATTCACAAAAATTTGAAAAGCAATTTTCGTGAATTTCTTCTTATTTCTTGGAGTTAAACGCTTCTGTCCCAGCCTCTTTTTTGATCAGCATGATTTTATTCAGTTATCTTCAAAATGATTTTTCCGATGTTTTTGTTTGCTTCCATATATTCATGCGCTTGTTTGACTGCGCTGAATTGGAATGTACGGTCAATGATTGGCCGAATCTTGCCATTTTCTAGAAAAGGCCCAGCTTTTTGCATAAAAGTTTGTGCGAGCTCTGCTTTATACTGATCACTTCTAGGTGTCAATAATGTACCAAGCAGTTGGACACGTTTCCCAATCAATACACCAAGGTCTATCTCAGGCACGATGGTCCCACCTAGCATACCAATCAAGACCCAACGTCCATCAACGGCTATAGAAGCTAAATTCTTTTCCCAGTAAGAAGCGCCGATGAAATCCAAAATAACATCGATTCCCCGACCTTCAGTGATTTTTCGTACCTCTTCTTGAAAGTCTTGTTTTTTATAGTTGATCAATTCATCTGCACCAAGTTCTTTACAAAAGGCGAGTTTTTCTTCTGATCCTGCAGTAACGATGATTTTCGCGTGAGAAAGCTGTCTAGCTAATTGGATCGCTGCTGTTCCCACACCACTTGCTCCTGCATGGATCAAGACAGTTTCGCCTTCTTGTAATTTTCCAAGCCAGTAAAGTGTTTGATAAGCAGTCAAAAAAACTTCTGAGATTCCAGCAGCAGAAACATAGTCTAGCGTATCAGGGAGAAGGATTGCACGATCGGCAGGCATCACAGCATATTCGGCATAACCACCTAGATTGACTAATCCGTATACTTTTGTCCCAGGAGTAAAAGTGGAGATATCACTTTTATTCTCAACTACCTCTCCAGCTACTTCGACTCCCAAAATAGGGTAGGGAGGTTTCAAAGAGACTGATTCTCTTTTCATAATATCTGTTCGATTGACAGCTGCTGTATGGACTTTGATCAGTAATTCGCCTTGTTTTGGTTTAGGAACAGGCACTTCAATTTGTTCTAATACATCTACAGAACCAGGATGCTTGATTGAAATGGCACGCATGGATCTATCCCTCCTTTGCCCATTCTTGGAATGCTGTATTCAACTCTTTGCTACCTTCAGAAAGTACTAGAGTCGTACGAGAAATATCCGTTTCTTCCACTAGAGCGGCAAGTACAGCAGCAACTGTAGAGCGAGTGATCGTTTTTGATGCCTTCTCATTAGGCTTAGTTAATTGAATGGAAGTAACTTCTTCATCGTTAGTCAATGTGACTGGTTGAAGAATGACAAAATCTAAGTTAGTTCGTTTCAGCCATTCATCTGCATAATGTTTAGTAATATAATAATCTGTCATGGACTCAGGCCATTTTGCTGGTTCATCTGCATAAACAGCACTGACCATCAGATAGCGAGAGACATGCGCATTTTCAGCTGCGATCACTGTTTTGATTGCGCCATCCAAGTCTACTTGCAGAAGATTCTTTCCTTGAGAGCCGGCAGCAAAAATTAATACATCGATGCCTTTGAATGCTTCGGTCATTTTTTCCACGGACCAAGTTAAATCAAAAGAGACATACGAAACATTCTCTTTTTTTACTAATGTTTGGGAAGCGACATCTCTCACCCCTGCAAAAATTTCATGGGAACTTGGAGCTAAATCTTTTATCAGGTGTCGGCCAATTTGTCCGTTTGCACCTACAACAAAAATTTTCATTTGGATCATCCTTTCGACGTCAAATCTTTCCATTCAATAGTAACACCAAAAGAGAAAAAAATCAGAGATCGGCTACGATGACTATCAGTTAGTAAGAGAAGGGTGCTTGAAGTATCTTAACAAGACATTGCATACTGCTGCAGTCGCAAGACCTGCGACGATTCCTTCAGGTATACCACTTGTAAAAATAACCGCTAGAATAGCTGAATAAACAGCATTTAAATTTGTTCCGATGACTTTGGCATAATCTTGCTGGAATAAAAAGTAGATCATATTCATCACTAAAATCGTATTGGTCAATGAACCGGAAAGTCCAGCTAAGAATAAAGAAACGGAATCTGCTTTTTGTTTCATTAGTTTGCGCAGACCTTTATAAACGAAATAAGGAACCACCCCAATCAAGATACGAGGAATAAACGCGATCAGCAAGGCTTTCCAGCTTCCATGTTCTGTTCCGATGACTGGGATAAACGGAGAAAAGACAAAAGACAAAGGTGTTTGGATAACTGTGCTACGGATCATGCTGATCAGTCCAAATGTACCGCCAAGAAAAGCACCTAGTCTTGGTCCTAAAACGATCGAAGCAATGATTACAGGAATATGCATGGTTGTTGCATTGATTGGACCGATAGGGATAAAACCTAAAGGCGTAACAGCTAATAAAATCAAAATAGCTAAAAACATCGCAGTTAATGTAAAGTTTTTTGTATTTTTCATAAGTACTCCTTTTTTCTAAGCATTTCTTTCATTAAGAGTCAGCATGACCTGTTCGATGATCGTCTGAATATCAGCTAAGGCACCTTTTCCAAAATCTCCACAAGCTAAAAGAGATTCTCTTGGTTCAATTTCCTGATAGCCGACAGATCTCAATGTTTCCAGATTACGCTGAGTGATCGGGTTTTGATACATATTCGTGTTCATGGCAGGGGCAATCAATTTTGGTGTTCCCACTGGAAGCGCCATTGCGACTGTTGAAAGAAGATCGTCTGCAATGCCATTTGCTAGCTTGCCGATAATGTTTGCTGTAGCAGGCGCGATGAGAAACAAGTCAGCTTGTTTTGCTAGTTCGATATGATTGATTACCTGCGGATTTGATTCTTGCATGACGTCTGTATGGACTGCGCGCTTCGACAGAGATTGCAAGGTTAATGGCGTGATAAAATGTGTGCTGCTTTTAGACATAATCACATCTATCTGGGCACCTAATTTGACGAATTGACTTGTAAGATCAGCGCTTTTGTAAGCAGAAATACTTCCAGTAACGCCTAGTAAGATCTTTTTCATTTTGATTCCTCCAGTCTAATTTTCTCAGTAATCAATGCAGCAATCTCAGATTTACTTTGAGCTTCTTCCACTGTTCCATCTTTAGATAAGAGATAGCCGTGGTGTGTCTCGCCATGGATTTCCGTCAAATCATTTGCGAAAATAAAATCAGTTTTGTTATTTATCAGACTATTTTTTGCGACTGCCAGAAGAGATTCCTTTGGTACATCTACTAATAGTTTGAAACCAATGATTTTTGCTTTTGGCTGCCATTCACGTAGATAAGAAATGATTTTTGGTGTTTTCTTCAAAACGAGCACAAGATGCTCGGTGTCAGAAGAGATCTTTGAAACAGTGGTATCTGTCTGTTCATTTTCCGCAAACCAATTGTCCAGTTCTTCTTGCGTTGAAGAAGTGGGTAGGTTTTTTGCCAGCTGTTCTTCTGAAAAACTAAAAGCAGGAGTAAAATCACTGACTGCCATACTGTGGATAATCGCGTCGTAGTGTTCTTTTTTCGTTAGTGCTTCTAATTGTAAAAATAAGTCCAGTGCAGATTCGATCGTATAAATCGTTATATTGGAGTGTCTTTTCGGTTTCAGTGCTTGTTTCGTAGTCACGTAATCGATTGTGGTATCCGGATTGGCAGCTAAATAATCAGCTAATGCTTGCCCTAATCGTCCTGTCGAATGATTTGTAATAGCACGTACTTGATCGATTTTTTCAGTCGTTCCTCCAGCTGTGATTAGAATCTTCATTTATGGTCACCTACATTTACTAGTGTTCTTCCTTGGTGTGTTCCAGCAAGTAGTTTAGATGCTGTTTCAGGCAATTGATCCAGAGTAATCTCTTGGACGACCAGTTCATCTGCAATCTGCAAATCCGCCATCTGTTGCCATAAAGAAAGACGTTGATCTATTGGTACATTGACAGAATCAATTCCAATCAACTGGATGTTTCGCAGAATAAAAGGCAAGACAGTCGCGTTTAGTTTGATTCCCCCAGCATTGCCACATAAAGCTACTGCACCGTTATAAGAGATCAATGGAAGAAGACTACTTAGCTGCTCGCCACCTACTGTGTCGATGACATAGTCGATTTGCTGTTTTCCTAAAGCTTTTGTTGTCTCTGGCAGAAATTCATCAGGTCGTACGACTTGAGAAGCACCTAGACTTTTTAGCCATGTGACAGACTCTTCTTTTCTGGAAAAGGCAATGATTGACTGGAATCCTAGTTTATGTAACAGGGCTATCGCTGTACTGCCTACACCGCCAGAAGCACCAGTAACGACAACTTTTTTATCGGAGGTCATACCTTGACGGATTAAAGCGTTCACACACAACATAGCAGTAAACCCTGCTGTACCAAAAATCATCGCTTGACGCAGTGTCATATTTTTCGGTAGAGGGACTAACCAGTCTCCTGGTACTTTTTGGTATTGGCTGTAACCGCCTGGATAGGTGACACCAAGCCCAAAACCAGTAGCAAGTACAAGATCTTCTTTTGAAAAACGTGGATTGTTACTTTGGACGACAGTTCCGGATAAATCAATCCCTGGAGTCATCGGATATGTTCGTATCACCTGACCAGATTCGCTCATTGCCAATGCATCTTTATAATTGACATCAGAATAGGCAATTTTTACCAAGACTTCATTTTCAGCCAATTCAGTAAATGGCAGATCACTGATTGCTGTATGGAAAACAGGTTCCTTTATTACCTGAAAAGATCGAAAAGCGTTCATTCGTGAGACACTCCTTTTAAAATTTTCTTTTATCATACCATAAAGCCTACTCTTTTATTCTTGTTCTTCCGTAAATTTAGACAAAAATTAGGTGAAAAATAAAGAATCAAACAACTAGAATTTATTCCAAAAGATAAAGAAATATTCAGCAAAAAAAATTTTACAAAGGGTTGCCTTTTTCAATAAATTTCGTATACTAATACGAGTGGTAGTAAACAGGAAGTTTACTATTAGAAAACTTCGATTCGGAGGAAATTATGGAAATTGGTGAGAAGTTAAGAAATTTGCGCATCCAAAAGAATTTGACACAAGAAGAACTAGGCGAACGCACAGATTTGTCAAAAGGGTATATTTCCCAGTTGGAACGAGATTTAAGTTCACCATCAATGGAAACATTCTTTTCTATTCTTGAAGTCTTAGGTGTGACTCCAGAAGAATTTTTTCATCAAGAAGCAGCGAATCTGCAAGTGGTTTATTCAAAAGAAGATCATACGGTTTATTTTGATGAAGAAAACGGGTATGAATTGGAATGGCTCGTGGCTGATTCGAATGAAAAAGAAATGGAGCCTGTCTTGCTGACTTTTGAAGGTGCAGGAGAATATAAGACGTTTGAACCTTCATTATCTGAAACGTTTATTTTTGTATTAGAAGGGGAATTAGAGTTAAGCTTAGGAGAGACGGTCTATGTGGCAAAAGCAGGACAGTCGATCTATTATCAAGCGACAAAACAACATCAATTAAGGAATCATCTCAAAAAACGAACAAAAGTATTGATTGTTGCAACGCAATCATATTTGTAATATAGGGGGTAAAAACGTGGGGAAACCAATCATTTCATTTGATCAAGTAGTGAAACGCTATGATGATGAAACAGTATTAAAAAAAGTAAGTTTTGAGATCGAACAAGGAAAATTTTATACACTGCTTGGTCCTTCCGGCTGTGGTAAAACAACGATCCTACGTATTATAGCTGGATTCACCGAAGCTACAGAAGGGGACATCTATTTTGAAGGGAAACGGTTGAATGATTTGCCAGCTAATAAGCGACAAGTAAATACCGTCTTCCAAGATTATGCACTTTTTCCTCATATGAATGTTTTTGATAACGTTGCTTTTGGATTGAAGATCAAGAAAATGTCCAAATCAGATATCGAAAAGAAGGTAAAAGATGCTTTGCGTATGGTCCAGCTTCCTGGATACGAAAAACGGGAGATCAGTGAAATGTCTGGTGGTCAAAGACAGCGTGTAGCGATTGCACGAGCAATTGTAAATGAACCGAAAGTATTGCTACTAGATGAACCGTTATCGGCGCTTGATTTGAAACTACGTACAGATATGCAGTATGAACTGCGGGATCTGCAACAACGATTAGGAATCACGTTTATTTTTGTTACTCATGACCAAGAAGAAGCGTTGGCAATGAGTGATGAGATTTTTGTCATGAATAAAGGGAAAATCGTCCAAAGTGGTACACCTGTAGATATTTATGATGAGCCAATCAATCATTTCGTTGCTGATTTTGTTGGGGAGAGCAATATCGTGGACGGTGTAATGATCGAAGATAATCTAGTTGAGTTTGTTGGTAAGCAATTTGAATGTGTCGATGGCGGGATGCGTCTAAATGAACCAGTTGAAGTTGTTTTACGCCCAGAGGATTTGACGATCACGACACCAGATAAAGGAAAACTAGTCGTAACGGTTGATACTCAGCTGTTTCGTGGTGTCCATTATGAAATCATCTGTTATGATGAACAGCAAAATGAATGGATGGTCCATTCAACGAAAAAAGCTAAAGAAGGAAGCAAAGTAGGATTGGCCTTTGAGCCAGAAGATATCCATGTCATGCGTTTCAACGAGTCTGAAGAAGAATTCGATGCACGTCTTGACAGCTACGAAGAATAGGGGGGACAAGAATGAAAACAATGCGCAGGATCTATTCCGTCCCTTATATTTTGTGGCTCGGTTTATTCGTGATCGCGCCTGTATTAATGATCATTTATCAATCTTTTTTTGATATGAATGGGCAATTCACGCTGAATAATTATCTATCTTATTTTACGTCGGGGACATCGCTTTCTATGACGATCAATTCTGTATGGTATGCATTTTTGATCACGTTTTTCACGCTGATCATCAGTTACCCGACTGCTTATTTTTTAACAAAACTGAAGCACAAGCAATTATGGCTGATGCTGATTATTTTGCCTACATGGGTGAATCTGCTGCTTAAAGCTTACGCATTTATTGGAATTTTCAGTGTGCACGGCAGCGTGAATCATTTCTTTGATTTTATCGGGATCGGGCCGAAACAGATATTATTCACAGACTTCAGTTTTCTGTTCGTGGCAACGTATATCGAGATTCCATTTATGATTATGCCAATTTTCAATGCATTGGAAGAGATGAATCCTTCTTTGATCAGTGCCAGCAGAGATTTAGGCGCGAATAGCTTTGAGACCTTCCGACGAGTGATTTTTCCGTTATCATTAAATGGTGTGAAAAGCGGCGTCCAAGCAGTATTTATTCCTTCTCTTTCTTTATTCATGCTGACTCGTCTGATTGGCGGAAATCGGGTGATCACTTTAGGAACGGCTATCGAACAGCATTTCTTGGTTACACAAAACTGGGGGATGGGTTCTACAATCGGTGTGATTTTAATCATTGCTATGTTCATCGTGATGCTCCTGACAGGCGAGAAGAAAAAAGGAGGTCGCTCATAAATGAAAAAATTTAAATGGTCGTATCTTTATTTAGGGATTGTTTTTTTATTCTTATATGCACCGATCTTCTATCTGATTTTTTATTCCTTCAATGAAGGAGGAACGATGAACAGCTTTACAGGGTTTACTTGGGAAAATTATGAAGCTGTTTTTGAAGATACTCGTTTGATCATTATCGTATTGAATACGTTCATGCTGGCTTTCTTATCTGCATTGATCGCCACGATCATCGGGACATTTGGGGCTATGGGAATCTATTACACGAAGAAACGACGTGCACGGACAGCGTTGTTGAGCATGAATAACATCTTATTAGTCTCTCCTGATGTTATTATCGGTGCTAGTTTCTTGATTTTCTTTACACTACTAGGATTCGGATTAGGTTTTCAGAGTGTATTGCTTTCCCATATTGCTTTCAGCATTCCAATCGTCGTCTTGATGGTCTTGCCAAAATTGCAGGAAATGAACGATTCAATGGTCGATGCGGCTAGAGACCTTGGTGCTAATAATTTCCAAGTAGTCAAAAATATCATTTTGCCTTATCTTTCTCCAGGAATCATAGCTGGATATTTTATGGCATTTACTTATTCTCTTGATGATTTTGCGGTTACGTTTTTCGTCACAGGAAATGGCTTTACGACGCTCTCAGTAGAGATTTATTCTCGTGCAAGACAAGGAATCAGTTTAGAAATCAATGCGCTAAGTGCGTTAGTTTTCTTGTTCTCCATGATATTGGTCATTGGATACTACTTCATTAGTAAAGAAAACCGTCCAAAACGGCTGAAGAAAAACAGAAGAGTACGCGAGGGGGTGGCACGGCTGCGATGAAAAAATTACAATCTCTGTTTTTAGGTATTCTCATCATTATTGCGGTGCTGCTGCTTGGTGTTCGTCAAC
Organism: Enterococcus faecium; assembly: GCF_029023785.1. Classification (NCBI taxonomy): domain Bacteria; kingdom Bacillati; phylum Bacillota; class Bacilli; order Lactobacillales; family Enterococcaceae; genus Enterococcus; species Enterococcus faecium. The sequence goes on from NZ_CP118955.1 coordinate 649,751, forward strand.
TTGAAAAAACAAGTGGCATGAGTGGAGCAAAGGTACTTACCATCTATAACTGGGGAGATTATATCGATCCTAGTCTGATCACGAAATTTGAAAAAGAATATGGATACAAAGTGAATTATGAAACATTTGATTCTAATGAAGCGATGTTCACAAAAATCCAGCAAGGTGGGACAAACTACGACATCGCTATACCAAGTGAATATATGATCCAAAAAATGATCAAAGAAAAACTAGTACTTCCATTAGATCATTCGAAGATCAAAGGATTAAATAATATTGATCCACGATTTTTAGACTTGGATTTTGATCCAGATAATCAGTATTCGATTCCATATTTTTGGGGAACTTTAGGGATCGTATATAACGATAAATTCTTTGATGCAGATCAAATTAAGCATTGGGATGATTTGTGGAAGCCGGAATTAAAAGACAGTTTGATGCTGATTGACGGTGCACGAGAAGTTATGGGGCTTTCTTTGAATAGTTTAGGCTATTCTTTGAATAGTAAGAATATGGCACAGCTGACAGAAGCAGCAAATAAATTGAATCATTTAACGCCAAATGTCAAAGCAATCGTGGCAGATGAGATCAAAATGTATATGATCAATGAAGAAGCCTCCGTGGCAGTGACATTTTCTGGCGAAGCTGCCGATATGATGTGGGAAAATGAACATTTACATTACGTAATCCCACCAGAAGGTTCCAATCTTTGGTTTGATAATATCGTTATGCCAAAAACCGTGAAAAATAAAGAAGGTGCCTATGATTTCATCAACTTTATGCTAGAACCGGAAAATGCGGCACAAAATGCAGAGTATATTGGTTATTCTACACCAAATGAAAAAGCAAAAGCGTTATTGCCAAAAGACATTTCGTCGGACGAACAATTCTATCCATCTGATGACACGATCTCCCATCTTGAAGTCTACGAAGATCTAGGATCGAAATACCTAGGCATCTATAATGACCTATTCTTAGAATTCAAGATGTATCGGAAATAGCGAGAAAATAAGCAAATTTGTATAACTATAATAAAAAGGACTTAGTTTTGATGGGAAATTTTTCAAAATTAAGTCCTTTTTTATGTGGTTGAAACGGGTATGATCATTTTAAGGAAGTGATCTAAGATGAAAGGACGACTGAACAATTATCATATTAGAAAAGCTTTATTGTATTCCACAAACCAATTACTAAGAATAACAAATTAGTTTTTGTTTGTTCTTATTCCCTATTGACTTTTCTTTCAAACATGCTATTCTAATTTTATTCTAATAGTATCCGATGAGAAGGAAAGTAGACAGAAAATGGTTCAAGAGAGGCTTTGGTTGGTGTAAAAAGCTAGAAGTTGACTGTCGAAAATGGCCTTAGAGGATTTTTTGTCGAAAGGTAGGCAAAAACGAACAGTCTTTCGTTACCAAGACCACTGATTTTATTGTCAGGCTGAGAGAAAGAATGTTTTTTCTGAAAAAAGGTGGTACCACGAGTATAATCGTCCTTTTACTAGTATTTGCTAGTAAAAGGATTTTTTTTTACAAAAAAACAAAGAAAAGAGTGAGTGAAATGAGCAAAAATAGACCATTTACAGTAGATCATGTCGGAAGTTTCTTACGCCCGCAATCGATCAAAGAAGCAAGAAAAAAAGTTCAAGAAGGCTTACTTTCAAAAGAAGAACTTCGTGCAATCGAAGACCAGGAAATAAAAAAATTAGTGGAAGACCAAAAAGCAGTCGGCATCAAAGGAATTACAGATGGTGAATTTCGGCGTGGATTTTGGCATCTTGATTTTTTAGAAGAACTAAATGGTATCGAAGGCTATGTTCCAGAAACTGGATATAATCAAACATTCCACGGAAAAGCAGCTCCAGCTTATAATATTCGGGTAGTAGATAAATTATCTTTCAATCCAAATCACCCATTTTTAAAAGATTTTGCTTTTCTGAAAGAAGTAGTGGAAACAGATGATACTTTTGTTGCAAAAGCAACGATCCCTAGTCCCACGATGATTTTACGACAAGAGATTCTATCTAATGATGGTTCTTCAAAAATCAAGGAGATTTATCCTGATCTAGCTGATTTTTATGAGGACTTGTCCTCTACTTACAAAGCAGCGATTCATGCTTTTTATGAAAAAGGTTGCCGTTACCTGCAATTCGATGATACAAATTGGGCGTTTCTAGCTGATCAAACTAAAAGAGAAGCACTTCTTCAAAAAGGAATTGATCCGAAAGAAATGGCCCATATTTGTACAGAGATTATCAATAATGCACTGGAAGACAAACCAGAAGATTTGACGATCACAACACATATCTGCCGCGGGAATCACGCTTCTTCTTGGCTGTTTTCCGGTGGATATGAACCCATTGCAGAAGAGTTGTTTTCAACAAATTATGATGGTTTCTTTTTGGAATACGATTCTGACCGAGCAGGAGATTTTACTCCTTTAAGACATTGGAGTAACAAAGAAAGTAAAGTTGTTTTAGGATTAGTTACTTCTAAGTTTCCAGATTTGGAAGATACGGAGAAAATAAAAGAACGAATAAAAGAAGCACAACAATTTGTACCATTGGAAAATCTAAGTATCAGTCCTCAATGTGGGTTTGCTTCAACAGAAGAAGGAAACCATTTAACAGAAGAAGAACAATGGAAGAAAATCCAATTATTGCAGCAAGTCGCAAAAGAAGTTTGGCTATAAAAATGTGAGGCTTGGCAAAAAAAAGCGTCCCAAAAAGTCGGCTTTTCATGGAGTGGAGAAATCCACTCTTTTTTATTTACCTTTTATATTATTTATTTGTTAAATAAATAGGAACAAAAAAATTAAATTACTTAATACACACATTAGGGATCATTCATTGAAGGATTAGAAGACAACGAGGATGGCGAAAAATATGATTACAATAGAAAAGTCGTTCTAAACAAATCAGTTCCTAGTATCACACAACGCAAGCCAGTCGATTTGGTGAGATTAGAGGAGTGAAAGCAAACTTTATTATATAAGAAAAAATATTCGAAAGGGATGCTAGTTTAGGTACTAGTGCTGATGAATTAATATTATGCCTCGTAATATTAGGCGTAGTTACTCTAGAGACATCACTATGGACTATGATTTGTCTCAGAGTCACAACATGTTTTTTTATGAAAAGAAACAGCTAAAATAATTAAATTGCGCAATGTTTAAACTTTCTTAAACTATAACCTAATAAATGTGAAGAAATAATGCACAATTTCTTCACATTTATCTTCTATTCTATATACATACCAACCAACAACCCTATATACTTTTTCATTTTTACTCCTCAAGTAAAAATAACTCCTAGACCGCGGCTACCCACCGCGGTCGTTTTTTTATTCTTCAATCAAAATCGCTTTGATACCCAAACCTGCCAAGATTCGGGCAGAAGTATAAGTATTCAATCCTCTTCTGAAAGTAATGTAAACTTTTTTATCTTTTGGGATTTCATTGATTCGATCTCGTAACTCATTCATTGGAATATTTTTTGTTGCCGAGATACTGCCAGAAGGTGCTTTATTAGGTTCACGTATATCTAAAAAGAACGCTTCTTTCAAATCGTTTTCGGGTATATCACTTGCTTTGATCGTTTCTACGATATTCGTCATTTGATTGATTGCGACATAACCAGCTATATTCAACGGGTCACGGGTAGTAGAATACGGTGGAGAGTAAGGCAACTCCAAATCAGGCAAATCAAAGACTGTCAAGTTTCCGGTGATCGCTACAGAAAGTTCTCCCATCCGTTTATCGACACCTTTTTCTCCAAATGCTTGTCCACCTAAAATACGACCGCTATCTGCATCAAAAATCAGCTTTAGATTTAATCTTGTAGCTTCTGGATAGAAATAGGCATGGTCAAAAGGAGTGATAAAAACAGTTTTATAATTTGTTATGCCTGATGCTTTTAATGCATGTTCTGTCATTCCCGCATAACTTGCTGTATGATCAAAGATTTTTGCGACACCTGCACCAATATATCCGCGATAGCGCATAGGCGTACCATTTAAAATATCTGCCAACATATGTCCTTGACGATTGGCCGCACTGGAAAGCATACTTTGGATCGGCTGACCAGTCACTACACTAGTCGTTTCGATAATATCGCCAATCGCATAGATGTCCGGCAGATTGGTTTGTAACTGGTCATCAACAATGATCTGGCCTGTATCTGATAATTGTATGCCGGTTGCTTTCACCACTTCATTATTCGGAGAAACACCAACAGCAAAAATTAGCATATCAGCAGAAAGGACGGAGCCATCTGATAATACTATTTCTCGACCTTTATCACGGATCTCAGTAACTCTTGTTTCTAAATGAACGGCTAATCCTTCTTTCAGCAATTTGTCATAAACTAAATCAGCAATTTCTGGATCATAAGGGAAAGCGACTTGTGGCAATTGATCGATTAAAGTCACGTCTAAGCCGCGATGCTTGAAATTCTCAGCTAATTCCAGACCCATAACACCTGCACCAAGAATGACGACATGTTGTGGATTTTTTTCTTCAAGGAACGATTTGATTCGATCCGCATCCGTCACACTACGGAGGACAAAGCCGTTTTCTGCTTCAAAAACTCCGGGAATATCCGGATAATCTGGTCTAGCACCAGAAGAGATGATCAACTTATCGTAATCTGTTTTTGTTTCTTCATTTGTGGATAGGTCTTTAACTGTTAATCGCTTAGTAGAAGGATCGATTGCTGTTACTTCGTGTTTAGTAAAGACATCGATGTTGTTTTTTGTTTTCAATATTTCTGGTGTACGTTCGATCAGCGAGTCACGGTCAGTGATCACACCTCCTAAATAATAAGGCAAAGCACAACTTGCATAAGAAATATTTTCTCCGCGTTCATAGATAATGATTTCGTGCGCTTCATTCAATCGACGGAAACGAGTGGCAAATGAAGGACCGCCAGCTACACCGCCAATGACAACAACTTTCATAAAAACATCTCCTTTTCTACGTTGATCGTACTATGTTATGGTAAAAAACAGCAAATAATTGTGCCGGAAAATTATTGTTTATTTTGTCAGTAGAGAAAAATAGTAAGAAAAAGAGAAAGGTTTCGCTATGTTTCTGCATAAAAAAGAAAGAGGCTATGACAACAGTGCTGTCACAACCTCTTTCCATTGGCTTTTAATTCTCGTATTCTTCTAATTCCAAGCTTAGTTCTTCCCATTCCGTCAATTTTGTTTCTTGATCTTGTCTAGCAGCTTCTAAATCTTGGTTCAGCTCATTGAGTTTTACGTGATCTTCCAGGTTTTCTGGCGCGACCATTTCTTGTTCCAACTGATCGATCCATTCATCGATCCGCGCCATTTCTTCTTCAACCTGAGTAATTTTTCGTTGAAGGCTACGGATAAGCTTTTGCTGTTCTTTGCTTTGGTAATAATCAGATTTGTTCGTGGGAGCAGGAGCAGATTCTGGCTCATCTTGTGCCAACAATTCGGCGATTTCTTCTTCTTCCTGCTTTTTCTCTAAATAATAATCATAGTCTCCTAGATAGACTTTGCTGCCATTTTCAGAGAGTTCGACGACTTTTGTCGCGATCCGATTGATGAAATATCGGTCATGGGAAACAAAAAGCAGTGTGCCGTCATAATCGATCAATGCATTTTCTAATACTTCTTTGTTGTCAATATCTAAATGGTTTGTTGGTTCATCCAAAATCAAAAAGTTTTCTTTGTTCATCGCTAACTTGGCTAAAGCAACCCGTGCTTTTTCACCGCCACTTAGCAGAGGGATTGGTTTTTCTACATCTTCGCCAGAAAATAAGAAAGCACCTAAAGCACTTCGAATCTCTTTTTCTGGAGTGGTAGGATGCTCATCCCACAATTCTGCTAGGATCGTCTTGTTTGTATGCAGATCAGCTTGACCTTGATCGTAATAGCCGATGGTGACATTTGTCCCTAGCGTTTCTTTTCCACGGATAAAAGGGATCTGGTGAATGATTGATTTCAGCAATGTCGATTTCCCGATACCATTCGGACCTACTAGAGCAATCGCTTCTTGACGACGGATATCTAGATTGATTGGTTCAGATAAGGTGACATTATCATATCCGATAGCGGCATCTTCGATTTGCAAGACTACATTTCCAGAAGGCTTTTCTATACTGAATAGAAAGTTTGCTTGTTTTTCATCCCCTTGAGGACGATCCAGCCGGTCCATTTTTTCTAATGTCTTTCTGCGGCTTTGCGCTCGTTTTGTGGTAGAGGCGCGAACAAGGTTCCGAGCAACGAAGTCTTCTAATTTATGGATTTCTGTTTGCTGCTTTTCATAAGCCTTCCATTCACTTGCTAGCTGTTCTGCTTTCAAATCTAGATATTTCGAATAGTTACCTTTGTAATGGCGCATTTTTCTTCTGCTTAATTCATAGACTTCATTGACTACTTTATCTAAAAAATAACGGTCATGGGAAACAATCAATAATGCACCAGTATAGCTTTGCAGATAATTCTCAAGCCAGGAAAGCGTCTCGATATCTAAATGGTTCGTTGGTTCATCTAGAATCAAAATGTCAGGGTGTTGCAAAAGCATGCGAGCTAAAGCTAAACGAGTGCGCTGTCCGCCTGATAAAGTATCGATTTTCTGATCATAAAATGAAGAATCGAATTTAAACCCATGCAATACGGAACGAATTTCATTTTCATAACCATAGCCGTTTCGATCTGAAAAATCGTGTTGCAGCCGGTCGTATTCTTTTAAATAAGAAGTATATGCAGGTGTGTCTGGCGTACCTTCGCTAATGAAAATCTCTAGCTCGCGCATCCGCTCTTCCATTTGTCTAACTTGTTCAAAAGCTTTCAGCATCTCGTTCCAAACTGTTTCATTGGAATCAAGTCCTGTGTCCTGAGCGAGGTATCCGAGAGTCGCTGTTTTATTTTTAGCGATCTTTCCTTCATCAGGTGCTTCAATTCCAGCAATGATCTTCAATAAAGTCGATTTTCCAGCGCCATTTCTACCAACTAAAGCGACACGAGCGCCTGTACTGATTTCTAAATGTATGTTTTCAAATAAGACTTCTGCACCAAAATGGCGAGCAATCTGATTGGCTTGTAATAATATCATGGAATCCTCTTTTCTACTTTGTGAATTCTCCTCAAATAAAAAACTATTTTTCAATTAGTAGTCTACCATAAATTCCATTATACTGCGAGATTTGCAGAAATGATAAATAAATGAATAAAGAATAAAATTTCACAATATCTGAGCAATGGAATTGATTTTTTCCTATAAATACTGCTATGATGGAGAAATCAAAGATGTAATTAGACAATACGTGGAGGTCATTTCGTGAAAGATCATATTATTCCAAAGGCGACAGCTAAAAGACTGCCTTTGTATTATCGCTATTTAAGGATTTTAAATAATGCTGGAAAGAAAAAAGTGTCTTCAACTGAATTAAGTGAAGCCGTTCAAGTAGATAGTGCAACGATCCGTCGAGATTTTTCTTATTTTGGCGAATTAGGAAAACGTGGGTATGGTTATGATGTAGAAGATCTTATGCACTTTTTTGCAAAGACATTAAACGACGATCAATTGACAAATGTTGCGCTGATCGGTGTAGGGAACTTGGGAAGTGCTTTACTAAAATACAAATTCCATCAAAGTAATAGCATACGTATCAGTTGTGCTTTTGATGTGAATGAGGAAATCGTTGGGCGCATCGTAGACGGTATCCCCGTTTATCCAATGGAAGATATGTCAGAACAAATCAAGATCCAACAAATCGAAGTAGCAATTTTAACGATACCCGCTGAAAGAGCACAAGAAGTAGTCAATCAGTTAACGGAAGCAGGAATCAAAGGAATCTTGAACTTTACCGCTGCTCGATTGAATGCTCCGTCAGATGTATTGATCCAAAATGTTGATTTGACGAATGAATTGCAAACCTTGATCTATTTCTTGCATTCTGACGCAAATGCGCATTCCGAAAATACAGCAGAATAAAAATAAAAAGCGATTGAACAAATGAAGGCAAAACTTTCACTTGTTCAATCGCTTTTTTCTGTTTGGACAACGATTATTTTGTTCGGAAGATTTCTTCATAAGAAAGGGAATCATCTTCTGCTGTCAGTTCATCTAGTAGATAACGGATTTTTTTAAAGTCGATGAACCGTGCTTGCCGAAAGACTTCTTTTCCTTGATGAAAAATCAGGACAACTGGCGCAGTCAGCACTTCAAATTTACTAGCTACTTCTGGTGTTTCAAATGCATCCAAATGAAGTGCCGGAATATCATAATGTGTGAGCAGTTCTTCTAGTCGTGGACGAACAGCGTGACAAACACTGCAATTAGGCATCGAAAGATAAACGACGACAACGGATGATTGTTGCAGTATGTCTTGAACTTCAGTCAAGTTAGTGGTTTGTTTCATTTTTATTCTCCCTTTTGTGATAGAAGTGATATGTATGAGACCTTAATTTAATGGGAATAACAGAAAAAGTCAATTGAAGTGCTTTGGTAAAAAATAAGAGTTGTGTAAAAATTTACAGAGCAACTTGTTTTTTTTTGAATAAAAGCGTATATTTGCAAAGCGAATGAACTAGAAATAAAAAGGAGGAAACTCATGTTTTCTTTTATTCCAAATTCGGTTTTGCAGATGAGTACGATTTTCTTATCGATCGTTATTGAAGCATTACCTTTCGTATTATTAGGCTGTCTTATCTCAGGCGCCTTACAAGTATTTTTGACCCCAGAACGTGTGAAGAGATGGCTTCCTGAAAATCGTATATTCTCTATTTTTACTGGTTCGATCTTAGGATTTTTCTTTCCTTCATGTGAATGCGGCATCGTACCGATCGTTCATCAATTTGTTAAAAAAGGCGTACCAGTTCACACAGCGTTTGCTTTTATGCTGACTGCTCCGATCATCAATCCAATCGTGATTTTTTCCACTTTTATCGCATTTGGCAATTCTTGGCAGATGGCAAGCTGGCGGGTGATAGGCAGCTTTTTTGTTGCCCTTGTGATTGGTGTCTGGCTTGCCTATTTTCAAAAAGACGCTGTATTGAAAGAAAAAATCACGTCTAAAGTAGCAGAAAATCACCATCATCATGTCCATGAAGAAGAACAAAGTGAGAAGAATGAACCAAAAAATCAGCTGATCCATCAAACTGGGCATGTGTTGACACATTCAATCGACGAATTTTTTGATACAGGTCGTTATTTGATCATTGGCGGATTAATCGCAGCTGCGATGCAGACTTATTTACCAACTAGAATTATGCTAACGCTCGGCTCAACAAAGATTTTAGCCATTATCATCATGCTGTTATTGGCCTTTACGATGTCTCTTTGCTCAGAAGCAGATGCGTTTATAGGATCTTCTTTGTTAAGTCTGTTCGGCACAGCACCTGTAGCTGCCTTTTTGGTCTTTGGCCCAATGGTCGATATCAAAAATCTACTGATGATGAAACGATATTTTACAGGACGCTTTATTTTATCGCTGATCGGACTGATTGCCCTTAGCGTTATTGGATTCACATTATTTATTTAGGAGGAAAAATATGCTGCGGTTTTTGATTTTATCTGGGTATTTCGAATTGATGATGTACTTGCAAGTTTCTGGCAAACTCGATCAATATATCAATGTCCATTATCGCTACTTAGCTATTCTTTCAATGATTTTATCTGCTCTTTTGGCTTTAGTTCAGCTGTATTTGTGGGTCAAAAACGGAAAAGCAGAGGAAAAGGCACACGAGCACGATCATGACCATGGGTTGTCAAAACCTTATCAACGTGGAATCGCTTATGTACTGCTAGCTTTGCCAGTAATCGTGGGGACGTTGTTTCCAACAGTTAGTCTCGACACTACGATCGTAGAAGCCAAAGGATTTAATTTCCCAGTAAGTAAAGAATCAGTAGGGGATCCGGAGATGCAGACACAATACTTAAAGCCGGATACCAGTATTTATTTCAACAAATCAGACTACTTAGACCAAATGAATGAGTTGAAAGAAAAGTATGGGGATAAGCAAACTATCAAGATCACAGATGAAAACTATTTAGAAGTTATGGAGCTAATTTATAATTACCCTAGCGAATTCATTGGCAAAAAAATCAGCTATGAAGGATTTGTTTACCAAACACCGAACGATAGCAATACAGATATCTTCTTGTTCCGATTCGGCATTATCCATTGTGTGGCAGATTCAGGAGTCTTTGGTTTGTTGACGCATATGCCGGAAGGAGTAACGGTTAAAAATGATGAATGGTATAAAATAGAAGGAACCATCCAATCAGACTATTATCAACCATTCAAGCGTGAAATCCCATCTGTAGTTGTTACAAACGCTGAGAAAGTCTCTGCTCCGAAAAATCAGTATGTGTATCGTTCTTTTTAAAAGAACAAAATAAATAAACATAGCTCAGACAGCTGACACGCAAGGACGTCGGTTGTCTGGCTTTTTTTGCATGATGTATTCATTTGTTTGATATTTATTTTAGAAGCAGCATCCTGAAAGTATTTGATATCGGTTTCAAAGGTGTTGGAAAAGATTGTGAAGAGAATTACAATTTATTCCTAACATGTATGTTGAAAAGTTGTATGAAATGATTTTGATAGTAAAATATCGAGTGGAGGTACTTTTTATGGTAACGCGTATATTTATTTTGGATGATAGTTTGGTTTTTGAAAAAATGCTAGTAGAAATTTTGGAAGAATCCAGAATTTTATTAAGTCCTTGGAAATTTGAGATCGTTCAGGGATTGAACGTTATACAATTTGTTGAATTCATTAAAAATAATGAAATCTATTCCTCAGATATTTTTTTCCTAGACATCGATTTGAACGCCTATTATAGCGGTATCGAACTAGGCGAAATGCTTAGAGAAAAGAATGAAAAGTGTAAAATTGTTTATCTAACGTCTCATCCGAATAAAGCAATAACTGTTATTAATCGAAAGATTACGCCTAGTGGTTATTTGATAAAAGAATTCACTTATGAAAAAAATAAAAAAAGCATCCAAAGTTACTTATTGAAAGAAAAAGAAAACTATCCTGTTCAACATGCTACGAAAAAAAGGTGGACAACTGTCCGTTATGGTAATAGCGATCACTATGTCCATTACGATGAAATCCTTTATCTAATGAGCATGCCAGGTTATAAAAATAAAATAGGCCTAGTATTGAAAGATGAAGAGATTCTCGTAAACGGCACAATTAAAAAATATAAAAAATCACTCGAATATGAGTATTTATGTAAAGATTTAAAAGCTTATATCATTAATACTGAAAACATCACATCTATTAGCAGAGTAAACGAAATAGTAACATTTGCAAATGGAGAACAACTAGAGATGGGAAAGAGAAGTATTGATAAATTAAAGAATTTTATGCAAGAAAAGATAGAAAATGAATCATTTTAAAGAAAACAAAGACTCATATCTTACCTGTTAGAAGAGTGTTTTCCTGTAGAAGAGAACAACCCAAGTAGCAGCCTAGTCGTTTCTATCCTTTTTTGTTATGCACTCTTTTTGACATTTACTCCACCAATAACGAAGGGTACAATAAAAAGTAATAACAAACAAAAGGAGTACAGAAATGATTGAATTCATCAATGTAAGTAAAAGTTACGGGAAAAAACAAGCATTAAAAGACTTGTCTCTCTCGATAAGACAAGGGGAAATTTTTGGATTTTTAGGACATAATGGTGCCGGAAAATCAACTACGATTAAAAGTTTAGTTAGTATTATTGAACCATCATCGGGAACGATTTTAGTAGATGGAATGAAATTGACGGAAAATCGCTTGAGTATCAAACAAAAAATCGGTTATGTGCCTGATTCCCCAGATATTTTTTTACAATTGACGGCTGGAGAATATTGGGACTTGATTTCAGCTGCCTATGAATTAGACACACAAAAAAAAGAAAAGCGTTTAGCAGAATTGACAGCGCTTTTTGATATGTATAGTCATCAAAATGAAACAATCGCAAGTTTTTCACATGGAATGCGTCAAAAAACGATTTTGATCGGCACGTTGCTGCCAGATCCAGATATTTGGGTATTGGATGAACCTTTGCAAGGACTTGATCCTCAAGCAGCATTTGATTTGAAAGAAATGATGAAGGCTCATGCCGCAAAAGGAAAAACAGTCATTTTTTCTACACATGTATTGGATACCGCACAACAGTTATGCGATAAACTGGCTATTTTGAAGAAAGGTGAATTGATTTATCAGGGGGCAGTTAGTGAATTATTGAATGGCTCACCTGATGAAACGCTAGAAAAGATTTATTTGAAAATGGCTGGAAGGCAAGCGACAGGAGATGGACCGTATGTATAAGCGACAATTATTAGAATTAATTCGAGTTAATCTTTTATATGTTAATCCACAGCTCACGAATAAAGCAAGAGAGAAAGGAAAAAAGGGAAAGCGATTAACTATCTATCTTTTGTCTCAAAATCTTTTTTCAGGGCTGATTTTTTTACTGATTTACGGATTTGCTATGTTTGCTATGAACTTTGTTAAATTGCCAGGTTTCTTTACTTATTACGTGGCACTTTTTGGTATGTTAGGTTTAACTCAAAGTATATCAGTCATTTATAATATCTTTTTTGAAGGAAATGACCTGCAAGTATTTTTGCCTCTGCCTTTTGGACAAGGACAGGTTTTTTCAGCAAAGATTTTGGTAGTTGCTTTGACCATCATCCCTTTTGTTTTTCCGCTTCTAGTCATGTTTATTTTAACCGGATGGCGAGCTGATCTAGGGATTTTGCTTACTATCATTATCTCAATCCTTTTGTTTTCTCTATTTTTGATTATTCTTTTTTGTCTGGCTAGTTTGATTGTTTTTGGTTTGGCTCGAACAGCAGTGTTTAAAAAACATAGAAAAACAGTTTCTAGTATCTTGCTTGGCAGCTCGATGCTGATCGCATTTGCTGGAATCATGTGGATGAATCATCAAACGGGGACTATTGAAAATGAGTTAACAGATCGGCATCCGATTTCGATATTATTGCCATTCTATGATGCTGCCAGTCAGCCACTTTCTCAACAAGGTTTATTGGGTTGGGGAATACTAGCTATCACGGCTCTGGGATTTTTCCTTGCTGTAAAACAGCTGATAGTACCAAAGCTTACAGAGCAACTGACTGATTCAAACAGTGAGTTCAAAATAAAAAGAACCCATAAAAAGAACCAAAATGTGCATCAGCTTTTATTTAGTTACAATGCTCAATTAGTAAAAGAACCTAATTTGATTATGCAAGTTCTTTCTTCTTCCTTGTTAACTCCAATCATTTTTATTCTTGCTTTTGCCCTAGGAGGCGAAATAAAATTAACTGATTTAGATAATAAGTTAATCGGTGTTGTTTTCCTGGTAGGGATCGCATTGGCTTTCTTAACAGTTAATCAGACTTCTTTTATCAGTAATCTTATTTCTTTGGATCAAGAAAATTTTCTGTTTATCCGTTCTTTGCCAATCTCTATGAACCAATATTTAAAAGAAAAGTTCAGATTCGGATGGATATTGCAGAGTTTTTTAACTGGTGGGATCGCATTATTAAGCGGACTGTCTTTTCAGCTGCCTTTGTTTTTTATCCCTAGCTTGCTATTTGGTTCTTTATTCGGTTGCTACTTATTGTCACTACGTTATTTCGCTAGAGATTATCGGTTGCTGCTGCTGAACTGGACCAATATTAACCAATTATTTAACAGAGGTTCAGGAAGTTTGGGTTTAGTCGCAACTATGATGGGTTCATTGATCATCAGTATTATTCTTATCGTCTTATACGGAATGTTGGCTTTGTTTTATCCATTTTGGTTAGTGAATATTCCTGTGATCGGTTTAGTTCTAATACTTTCCGCTCTATGGATCGTTTATTATCAACGAACGTTTTGGAAAAAATTTGAATAAAGAAGAGGGGCCGTGACAAAAATCATGTCGCAGCCCCTTTTTTACAGATAGAGGGTGTTCAAAAGTCAGTTTCTCAGTATTAAGTCAATTTTATGTAAAAATGTGAGAAGCTATTTTTACAAAACTTTTTTTAATACTCATAATTACTTCTTATTGCTCCTGCGGTTACTTGTCGCAATGTTTGTGAGATATTTTGTCATCGCTCAAGGCTGAACGTCTCTTTCACAACCTTTTCTTTGTTACACTTCGTTTATTTAAAAAGCCGTTTTTTTCGTTTCATCATGATTGCGTCACGCTTTACTTTGAAATTACGGATGTTATGGTTAAAGACTTCTGATAATACAAGACCTAAAGCGATTGCTCCAGCAATCATAATTGCTTGGACCGCATAATGAGCCGCTTCTCGATAGGATTCAGTAACGAGATTCCGAACCGCTTGATAAGCTAAACCACCAGGGACTAGAGGAACCATCCCGGGAATATTGAAAATCGTTACGGGCATTTTCAAACGTTTAGAGAAAAGATCGCTGATGAATGCTACTCCTAAAGAACCAAGCAATGAACCAAAAGCAGCAGATCCGCCTATTTGAACACAGATCCAGTAGATCATCCAGCCAAAAGCACCAGAAAGACCACAACAAATCAATGAACGCCTAGGTACATTTGTAATAACGGCAAATGCCGCAGTCGCTAAAAAACTAAAAGAAAACTGAATAAATATCGTCCCCATACTTGTGTTCCTTTCCTAATAAAAAAGCTGGAAAATAAAAGCAATCGCAAAACCGATCATCGTAGCGGTCATCATCGCTTCTGTTCCGCGAGAAACTCCTGAGACATAATGTCCAGCTAGCAAATCACGGATAGCGTTCGTAATTTGAACTCCAGGAACTAAAGGCATCACACATCCGATAATGATTAGATCCTGATTGCTTCCTAAGCCAAAACGTACGCTGTAGATAGCGGCTATGCCAATCAATAAAGAAGATAAAAATTCCGATAAAAATTTGATTCTAAAAAATTTCAAACTATATAGATAAGCTGCGTATCCCAATCCTCCAATGACTAAAGTTACAGGTAAATCGGTCATCTTTCCGCCAAATAACACCATAATTGTTCCACTGATCACTGCCGCGCTAACGATTTGCAACCAGACAGGAAAGAAAGAACGGTCTCGGTCGATTGCTTGCAGTTCGCAGTAAAGTTCTTCTAATGTTAGCTCTGAAGCAACATATTTACGTGAAAGATCATTTACTTTTACTACTTTTTCTAAATTAATCGAACGGTTGGTAATTTGTTCCATTCGGATGGTCGAGGTACGATCAAGACCAATAAAGAGACCGGTTTGAGTGACATAGCTGACCAAACGGAAATTTCCAGAAGCTAAAGCAATTCGACTCATCGTATCTTCTACCCGATACATCTCCGCATTGCTTTCCATCATGATTTTCCCAGCGAGTAAACAAGTGTCCAGCAACAGATCTAATTCTTTTCCCGTCATAGCATCTTCTCCAATAATTGATTGATTAGTTTTATTTTACTACAAAACATACCAGAAGCGTAAAGAATAAAAAAACTTGAGGAAGGAATAAAAGAGGCGTATACTGTTTTTGTATTGCGGGTGTAGTTTAGTGGTAAAATCCCAGCTTCCCAAGCTGATGTCGCGGGTTCGATTCCCGTCACCCGCTTAAAATAGGTTGTGAAAAAGCTGCTCTGCAACAAGTAATAAGAACAGCCAAGCAAAAACAACTTCTTATGTTTTTAACTTGGATGGACTTATTACCGCAGATGCAAGCTTTTGCGCACCGTTTACCAAGCGGTTTTGAAATCAGTGTATTGTCTTGAGTATGAAGAAAATTTTTGAATAATAATAAATACCTTACAGATAGAGTGGTGACTGATTAGAGACGAGGAATCCGTCTCTTTTTTGTATTTTTAAGCCATCTTAAAACAGGTTTTATTTTTTGCTGTTTCTATTTCTTTCTAGTATTTATTTATAGGGGAACATATGTTAAGATTTAGGGAGCTGTTAGTAAAGGAGTAAAGAAATGAGCAAAAAAACAACCAAGGCGATCGTGGGGATCGTCGCTGCTGTGATTGCAGGGGCATTCGGTGTTTCCACCACACAAAAAGATTCAGATATCTTTCAGCAGATTACAACTATTTTTGATTCCACACCACAAGCTTCTCAAGTAGCGGATGTGCCAGAATATGATGGAAAACATCAAGAAATAGAAATCAATGGGAATCAGCCGGAATTTACAAAAGAGGATCTTAGCCTTTCCAAAGAGACATGGGAAAGCTATTCAAATATTGATAAATTGAACAGAGTAGGACAAGCCAATGCTATGCTTGGAAAAGATTTGTTCCCTACTGAAAAGAGAGAGCCTTTGTATATTGACCCGACAGGTTGGAAACAAAAGAAATTAAGTGACGGGCAATGGTTATATAATCGCAGCCATTTAATTGGTTTCCAGCTGACTGGTCAAAATAACAACATTAAAAACTTGATGACAGGGACACGTTCGTTGAATGCTCCATACATGCTTGCTCACGAAAATGATATTGCGGCATATATCAAAGAAACAAATCATCATGTACGCTACCGTGTCACTCCTCATTTTGAGGGGGATGAACTGGTAGCCAGGGGAGTGCAATTGGAAGCAGAAAGCATTGAAGACAAAAAAATTGAATTCAATGTCTTTATCTACAATGTTCAAGATGGCTACACGATCAATTATGAGACAGGACAAGCAACAAAAACAAAAAATTAGTAGCAGCTATTCGAATTTTTTATGAATATTATGAAAAAATTGTGTAAAAACATACATTCAAAGAAATATAGCGTATACTTTATGAAAAGAGTACTTTTGATAAAACTACAGAAAAAAGGAAAAAAACATACAAATAGTGTTTCTTAATTTATTCGGAAGTTTGGAATATTTGTTTGTAGTTTTCCCTTTCTTCGAGTAAAATAAGGTTGTAGAAGGTAAGCTGGAATTACCTTGCGGGAAAGAGGTGTAGAATCATGGGTTTTACAGATGAAACCGTACGTTTTGGTTTTGACGATAGTCGCAAAAAAGAAGTGAGCGAAACATTAGCGATTGTTTATCGGGCTTTGGAAGAAAAAGGCTACAATCCAATCAATCAGATTGTCGGCTACTTGCTTTCTGGAGACCCGGCCTACATTCCTCGTTATCGTGATGCTCGAAATTTGATTCGCCGTCACGAACGCGATGAGATCATGGAAGTAATTGTCAAGGACTACCTCTCAAATCATGGAGTGAATTTATGAGAGTAATGGGCTTGGATGTCGGTTCTAAGACAGTAGGTGTTGCTATCAGTGACCCCTTTGGCTGGACAGCTCAAGGAGTAGAGATCATTCGGATCAATGAAGCAGAAGAAGAGTTTGGCTTTGATCGGTTGAAGGAATTAGTAGCACAATATGAAGTAGACCGGTTTGTAGTTGGATTACCTAAAAATATGAACAATTCCATCGGACCAAGGGCAGAGGCTTCCATGTCATACGGAGAAAAGATCAAAGAACTATTCTCCTTGCCAGTTGATTATCAAGATGAACGATTAACCACTGTTCAGGCAGAACGTATGCTAGTAGAGCAGGCAAATACTTCAAGAGCCAAACGAAAAAAAGTCATCGATAAATTAGCAGCTGTGATGATCTTACAAAATTATTTAGACGGCTCAGGTAAGCAATTATTTTAATAATAAAAGAAAAGAGGTAATCTTATGACAGAACATAACCATTCCCACGACCATGAAGGACACGAACACATCACATTGGTGGATGACCAAGGAAATGAAACATTATATGAAATCCTACTAACAGTTGACGGACAAGAAGAATTTGGACGTAACTATGTTCTTTTATATCCTGCTGGTGTTTCAGAAGATGAAGATGTAGAATTACAAGCTTATGCATACATCGAAAACGAAGATGGAACAGAAGGCGAGTTAGAACAAATCGAAACAGACGCAGAATGGGACATGATTGAAGAAGTATTCAATACATTCATGGCGGAAGAAGAAGAATAGAACAAAAGAATGAATTAATTAATAAGATATAAAAAAAGGGATTGTGACAAACGTCTTGTCACAATCCCTTTTTCCAAATAAACGATGTTCAATCAGCTGCCCCTCGGCATTCGCTCGAAAAACGGCGAAATATGAAGAACTATTTTGCCATTTGTTTCTCTAATAATCAGGTCAAAACGTTGACTTCACAGTCTCTTCCTTAAACGGTGTTCTCCTGCCAACTCCTCGGTCACAAGTCACAATATTCAACAAACATGAGAAGCTGTTTTTTGAAATTGTTCCTTGTGACTCAAAGCTGAACGGCAGGCTCACGACCTCTTCCTTAAACGGTGTTCTCCTGCCAACTCCTCGGTCACAAGTCACAATATTCAACAAACATGAGAAGCTGTTTTTTGAAATTGTTCCTTGTGACTCGGAGCTGAACGGCAGGCTCACGACCTCTTTCTTAAACGGTGTTCAAAAGCTTGCATCTGCGGTAATAAGTTCAACCAAACGAAAAATAGGAGGAGCTATTTTTGTTTGGCTGTTCTTATTACTTGATGCAGGACAGCTTTTTCACAACCTCTTTTCGTTTAGTACTACATTTCCTTAAAAAGTAGAAAAGCTTTCGAAGCCTCGTTCGTTTCTTTTACTGTATAATATAAGCAAAGAGTAAAAATCGCTAAAAGATATAAATAAGAGAAAGGATATACAAGATGATATGATTGGTCTGATTTATTTTGTGGTGATCGTTCTGGCAAATACAGTTGGCGCTATTTCCGGCATGGGCGGAGGCGTGTTGATCAAACCGATTCTTGATCTTATCGGTGCCCATTCTATTGCAGGTATTTCTTTTTACTCAACGGTTGCGGTATTCACGATGTCTATTGTTTCGACAGTGCGACAAGTATCAAGTGGGAAATCGCTGAATTGGCAGATTGTCGGTTGGGTATCTGGTGGAGCTGTAGTTGGAGGAATAGCCGGTAACATTGTATTCGAAGTTTTTTTACGGTTGTTTGAAAATGAAAAGCATGTGCAGCTGATCCAAATTTTCTTGACGGTATTGACCTTGGTTTTTGCGTTCTTCTACACCAAGCATCATCAGCCAAAATTTCATCTAACGTCATGGATTTGGTATCTTATATGTGGGGGGATCTTGGGCTTTTTAGCTAGCTTTTTAGGTATCGGTGGTGGACCCATCAATGTTTCATTACTGATGCTGATGTTTGCTTTGCCAATAAAAGAAGCAACGCTGTATTCTCTATCTACGATTTTCTTTTCTCAACTGGCTAAATTGGTAACGATTGCTTTAACAAGTGGCTTTATGCGCTTTGATTTATCTATGTTGTTTTATATTATCCCCGCTGCTGTTATTGGAGGTTTGTGGGGAGCAAAATTTAGCAGGATTTTGTCTCCAAAAAAAGTGACCTTTATTTTTCAAGTAATTGTCCTCGTGGTTCTTTTGGTCAATTGTTACAATGCCTTTGTCATCTTACAAACATTAGGAGAATCTAGACTAACGCAAGTCAAAATCACTGAAACATATTGTTCTAAATGAAAAAAAAAGTATACTATGATAAAAAAATTCATTTTAAAAAATCAGAAATTGGCTGGTGATTTGGATGTTACGGGAAATGCGTTTAGAAGATGCAGAAGCACTACGTGAAATCAATGCGGATCAATTAGGGTATGATATACCATTAACCGTTACGGTGAGACAAATGAAGAAACTGCTGAAGGAGCCAGAGAAAAATTTTTTCTTGGTTTATGAAGATCCTACTTCTAAAAAAGCAGCTGGCTATGTACAAGCGGAGTCCTATGAATCGATTTTTAGCGATCCAATGTTCAATATTATGGCACTTGCTGTGTCTAAATATGCTGAAAAAAGAGGCATCGGAAAGGCTTTGATGACTGGCGTAGAAGAAGAAGCGAAAAAACGAGGAATAACGGCAATAAGGCTTAATTCTGCAGAATACAGAGTAGAAGCACACCAATTTTATGAACACATCGGTTATCATTCCGATAAAATGCAAAAAAGATTTTTGAAAATCCTGTAAATCTTTATCAAAAAAATACCCGATCATCAAGCGGATACTTGATGATCAGGTATTTTTGTTTTTTTGACTAAGAAAGTAATTGCATCAAGAAACCAGAGATGATCAAAACGATGGCACCACCAAGTCGATTGCCCATTTGAGCAAAAGCAATAAGTTCCATCCGATTAGCTGCAGATAAGACGGCTACATTTCCTGTTCCGCCCATCGAGTTGTTGCATAAGCCAGCAGTAATAGTTGATTCAATTGGATATAAACCAAACAAACGACCGACAAATCCTGAAACAACTGAAATCGCGATAACACTTGTCAGACATAAGACAACAAATTGCCATGTCAAAGCAGAAGCTAATACATTCAGATTCAGCAACGCAATACCGATACCGGCAAGAACAGCTGCTGTCAAGTTTTTGACAATCAAGTTATTGAACATGATAGCTGCATCTTCATAATATTCTGGTAATAGGTTGGCGATTTTACAGATGACAACGATAATAATCATAAATGCGTATGCATGGACTTTAGGAACAAAATAGTTACCAATTTGTCCTAAGATGAAGAAAGTCAATGATACCATCAAACCAACACCTAACTGTGGAATGGAAGGTTTCACAGTTCGAGGTTTTCCATCGCCAAGATCGCCTTTTTCCATTAATTTACCATTGCCGTTGAATTTTGGCATTGATTGTCCAGCACGAGCAACTAATGCTGCACCGATGATAGCTAAGACATTTGTCATTGCTGTAGCAGGAATCAGGCGGGAAATGATAGAAGAAGCATCCGTACCTAAAACATTTGCATAAATCGTTGATAAAGGAACGGCTCCGGCTCCAACACCACCAGCCATCGCAGGTAATGAGATGTATAAAACGGAATTTGCAAAACCATTTCCGATAAGCATGCCCACGAGTCCTACGGCAAAAAAGGAGACGACCATTGAAATAAGTGCAACGGGAATAAAACGAACAGAAGCTTTCATCAATAGATTACGGTTCATACCAAGGATGCTACCAGTAATCAAGGCAGCAATATAAAAGTCCAAAAAGCCCATATTGCTGACAAAGTTTTCTGTGGATTTCACTACATATTCAGGTAAGATCCCAAATGTAGCAATCGCAGCAGAAGCGAAGATCGCAAAAACGGAACCACCACCCAAATAACTTTTGACGATAGGGATTTTTGTCCCGATAAAATGAAATAAATTACCGAAAATAACCAAAACTGCGATTGGTCCAATCATATTCGTCGGTAATTTCCCTAAAGCCATTGCAATGATCAGGACAAGGACCATGATCAAATAAAGTGGCAAACTTACGCCGGTGATTTTTGTGGACCAAAAACCTTCTTTTTTCTTTTCCTCAACTGCAGTTGCAGTTGTTGTTTTTTGTGCCATTTTTACAGATCCTTTCTTATTCTGTATCATATGAAAAAAGCCAAAGAAAAGCGGCAAAAGAGCAGGAGTTGGCTGGCCGCTGTTTTGCCGCAGTCGCTTTTTTCTTTTTAGACGTCATACAAAGTTTCTGTATGTTCTTTTACTATAACGATCTTAATCTTCTAAAGATTTATATTCAGGAACCCATTTAGCAGATTCAACTGCTTCTTTGATATCCGTGATTTCTTCACGATTCAAGTTTTGTGCGACAACTGATTTTGCGACAGTTTCAGCAATCGTTTGAGAAAATTCAGTGATTTTTGCTACTGGAGGCAAGATAGCTGCTCCTGGTTTTGTTACATCAACGATTCCGCCTAATGCTCGACTAGCTTGAGAAATGATTTCAGCATTTACTCGTGTAGCTGTTGAAGCAATCAAACCAAGTCCTAAACCTGGGTACATCAAAGCATTATTTGCTTGACCGATTTGGTAAGTTACACCATTATATTCAACATCAGCAGCAGGGATACCTGTTCCAACTAATGCTTTTCCGTCCGTCCATTCTATTAAATCTTTTGCTTTTGCTTCTGCCAATTTTGTTGGATTAGACAAAGGCATGATGATCGGACGTGGTGTATGAGCAGCCATTTCTTTCACGATTTCTTCAGTGAATGCTCCAGGTTGGGTAGAAGTACCAATCATGATTGTCGGATGAATCGCTTTTACAACTGCTTCTAAGTTTGTCAATTCATCAGCATTAATGAATTCTGAGCGTTTGCGAGCGAATGGGATTTGACCAGGAGTCAATCCTTCTGTATCTTCAAACAATAAACCTTGTTTATCTACTTGATAGAAATGTTGGCGTGCTTCTTCTTCAGGTACACCTTGACGGATCATTTCATCTAAAAGGATGTTTGCGATACCCACACCAGCAGTACCAGCACCAAATGTCAAAATTATTTGGTCTTTCAATTGTTCACCGGATATATTCAATCCGCCTAATACACCTGCTAGGACAACAATTCCTGTACCTTGGATATCGTCGTTGAAAGTAGTGATTTGATCTTCGTATTTTTCTAAGATCGCTGCAGCATTTCCTCGTCCAAAATCTTCCCAATGCAATAACAATTCTGGGAATAATTCGGTAGCTGATTGAACGAATTGATCGATGAATTCATAGTAAGTTTCGCCTTCTACACGAGCATGACGATTGCCTAAGTATAAGGGATTATTCAATAATTCTTCATTATTAGTACCAGCGTCGATCGATACAGGCAAAACTTGTGCTGGATTAATACCAGCAGCAGCAGTATAGACCATCAATTTGCCGATAGCGATGTCAACACCGTTCACACCCCAGTCGCCCATACCTAAGATTCCTTCTGCATCAGTCACAACAATCAAACGAATGTCTCGTCCATCTGCCGCGTTCTTCAAACTTGCTTTGATGTTTTCTGGTTCGTTGATTGAAAGAAATGCAGCATCTTGCGGTTTCAAGAAAATTTCGTTGTATTGTTCGATTGAATCCGCGACGACAGGATCATAAACGACAGGCATGAATTCAACTAAATGTTCGCCCATCAATTTATAAAACAATGTCCGATTCGTATTGAATAGATTCATTAAGAAGATACGTTTTTCCAAATCTGTTTGTTTGCTTAAGTATTGACCATAAGCTTGAACAGATTGTTGTTCCAGTGTCTGGACAGTACTTGGAAGCATACCAGTGATTCCATATTTTGCCCGTTCTTCTTTTGTAAAAGCTGTTCCTTTATTTAGAAAAGGATTATTTAATAAGTTTAACCCTGTAAGCATGAATGATTCCTCCTAAGTTTTAATACAAACGAAGTATAGAAGTCAGATGATGATATAGTCAAAAAGAGCAGGTATGATAAATTTTATTTATATGTAATATAGCCAAAAGAAATCAAAATAGCAGTATTTGTTCTTTTTATATCGACAATCCTTGCTTGAATACTATGCGTATCTCTTATATGCTAGAGAAAGAAAAGTAGAAGAATAAGGGATAGATGGAATGGATAAATAGGATTTCTGAGGAAAAAAGCACATGATAGCGTTGATAGGAGTCACCTATGTCAGGTGATAAAAATACATAAGTAGAAAATTAAGAGGAGGAAGAGAAAATGAAAGAAGTTCAATTGATTAGAAAAAGCGAACTATCAGAAGGCGGTTGCAATGCATGTGGCGTAGTAGAAGCGACAAGCTATACATTCCAATCAAGCAATAATCTCTGAACTGACAGTAGGCGGTCTTGTGGACAGTCTGGCGCTTGCTGAAGGTTTTACTGGAGAAGATATTTATGAGATGTTTTCAGAAGTCCGTCAGTTAAAAAAAGGAGAAAAATGCATAGAGGTTCATCATGAGAGCCCGAATGTGAGGTTCAAACGTGGTGATAATGAGATGATCTTCAAGAATCATGTGTCTGATCACACTGAACTATATGAAATCGTGAATCAAATACTGTCTGGGCTTTTTGAATTAGGACCTTATGAGTTCAAGGAAGAAAACGGTAATCCAAAATTAAATGAAGAATGGCAAGAAACGATTGAAACACAAAGAAACAATCCACACTTATTTCAATAGTCTTCCACAGTATTTCGTAAAAATGTTGATGAAAAAGAAACACCGTGAATCAGAGGTCGTGAAAAAGCTGCCCTGCATCAAGTAATAAGAACAGCCAAACAAAAATAGCTCCTCCTATTTTTCGTTTGGTTGGGCTTAATACCGAGAAAATGGCTTTTGAACACCGTTTATTCAAAAAAAGGGACTTTGACACGAATTTTGTCAGAGTCCCATCGGTTTTTTATCTATTTTTATTACAATCATTTCTTCCAGAGTAGTGACATCTGGAATGGCTGAAATGTAAACAGATTATTTGCCTGTATCAATGTCGAAGAGTAATATAAAAAGTGTAAACGCTATCATATTGTTCGTCATTCAATTTTTATAGAAAGAAGGCATTTAGATGGAAAAAACATATCAAGCAGGTACAAATGAAGGAATAGTAGATTTTATCAATATGGAAGATTTAGAAATCGCGGCTTCACAAGTGATTCCAGCTGGTGGTTATGGTTACATCAGCAGTGGTGCTGGCGACTTATTTACTTATCAAGAAAATGAACGGGCATTCAATCATCGTTTGATTATTCCTCATGTATTAAGAGATGTAGAATTACCCGATACAACTACACATTTTGACGAAGAAATGCTGACTACACCAATCATCATGGCACCAGTTGCTGCTCATGGATTAGCTCATGTGAAGGCGGAGAAAGCTTCTGCAAAAGGTGTAGCAGATTTTGGGACGATCTATACAGCAAGTTCTTACGCTTCTTGTACTTTAGAAGAGATAAGAGAAGCAGGCGGGGAGAAAGCACCGCAATGGTTTCAATTTTATATGAGCAAAGATAATGGAATCAATTTGGATATTCTTGAAGTGGCCAAGCGTAATGGAGCAAAAGCAATCGTATTGACAGCGGATGCAACAGTTGGCGGAAACCGTGAAACAGACCGCAGAAATGGGTTTACCTTCCCGCTGCCAATGCCGATCGTTCAGGCTTATCAATCAGGAGTAGGCCAAACGATGGATGCTGTATATAAATCTTCCAAACAAAAACTTAGTCCAAAAGATGTAGAATTTATCGCTGCTCATTCTGATTTGCCAGTCTACGTGAAAGGTGTTCAATCAGAAGAAGATGTCTATCGATCATTAGAATCTGGTGCTGGTGGAATTTGGGTATCTAACCATGGTGGCCGTCAATTAGATGGGGGGCCTGCTGCGTTTGATTCGTTGCAATATGTGGCAGAAGCAGTAGATAAACGTGTACCAATCGTGTTTGACAGCGGTGTACGACGTGGACAACATGTTTTCAAAGCAATCGCATCAGGTGCCGATCTTGTTGCTATTGGCAGACCCGTTATTTATGGATTGTCTTTAGGAGGAAGTACAGGAGTCCATCAAGTGTTTGATTTCTTTAAAACAGAATTGGAAATGGTCATGCAATTAGCTGGAACACAAACAGTAGAAGATATCAAAAAAATAAAATTGCGTGAGAATCGTTTTATTTAAGAAATAAATGACGAAAAAAAATAGGAGTGCGGCAGATGATGCCGTACTCCTATTTTTATAGTTCAAGGATGTCACTAATAGAATAATTTGAAACGAAAAAATAAAATTGAAATATTTTTTCATACTTAATAAAAAAGGAAGAATATTCATGTAAACGATTTTATTGTTTTTTTCTCTTTTATACAAAAAGGGTCATAATTTCAAGTAAGCGGATGAATTCATGAGGATTTTTTGCATACTGTCTCTACTATACTTAGGTCACTAAGAAAAAGGAGTGATTTATTATGAAAAAGAACATGATTGGGACATTATTACTTTCAACACTTCTTCTAGGTGGCTTGGCAACACCAGCTTTTGCTGAGGGTCAAGCGACTTCAAAAGGAGATATTACCTTTACTGAACCAACAAATACCGTTGAGCCTCTTAACCCTACTGATCCTTCAAAACCAGTAGAGCCAGCAGATCCGGAAAATCCAGCAACTGGCCAGACAGGTCCTTTAACACTGGATGTAGTTCCCGAATTGCCATTTGGTACACACGAGATTGAAAGCGGAACAAAAACGTATCAAGTAGACGCTTCAAAAAACGATACACCTTATCTCCAAGTATCAGATCGTCGAGGTGTAGGTGCAGATGGCCAAGCACAAGGGTGGAACGTGACAGTTTCGGTTTCAGATTTTGTAAACGGTTCACAAGTTTTGCAAGGCGCTGAATTAGATTTTGGAACATCCATTGTTAAAAGTACGTCAGATAACGAATCCACTGGACCAACTAGTCAAACTGTAACTGGGTTGAGTAAAGCAAGTGCAGCGACACCAATATTTACAGCAGCAAAAGACCAAGGTCTGGGAACATGGCTTTCTGTTTATGATCCAGCAAATATCACACTGAAAGTGCCGAAAGCAGCAGCTGGAACATTCACGGCTGATTTGACTTGGAACCTCGTGGCTGGCCCAGTAGCATAGAGTATGAAATAAATTCAACAAACTGCGGTGAAAATACTATAGGTGAAGGATTTTTTACCGCAGTTGTTGTTGAAAGGATGTGGTGGACAATGAATCAAAGTAAATGACTGTTTGTTTCGTTTTTTTCTATTTTAAGTCTATTTTTCATTTTTCCGTCAATCAGCCAAGCAAAGGATTCAGCAGGAGACTTTGGAATCAAACCGGTATTTCCAGAGAACCAAATAGATAAAGCAATCGGTTATTTTGATTTATTAGTGGCACCGGAACAAAATCAGACACTAGAAGTAATTATCAGCAATTCTTCAGATGAAGAACGAACATTTGAGGTCTCTGTCAATCCGGCGGTAACGAGTGATGGTGGAACGATCGATTATAGTCAAAAAAAACCAACGTTAGATGAGACATTGCCGTTTGATGTCCGTGACGTTTTGCTCATTGCGAAAAAGGAAATCAATGTATCAGCACATGCAGAAACAACTGTACCTATAGAAGTGAAAATCCCAGCAAAAAGCTTTAAGGGACGTGTATTAGCGGGTATTCATGTTTCACCTAAAGAAGAAGCTGAAACAGAAAATGCTACAGAAGGAGCACAAATCAAAAATCGTATTGCTTATAATCTCGCAGTCGTTTTACAAGAAAGTCAAGAGACGATAGAACCGGATCTGAAACTTTTATCAGGAGATTTGGACGAGGTCAACGCAAAGCCAACTGTTCAGCTTCGTTTCCAAAATCCTCAGCCTAGGATTATCAGCAATTTGATATTTACGAGCAAGATCTTTTATGAAAATCAGCTTTATATTGAAAATACGTCTAATGCATTTTTAGTTGCACCAAATTCGAATTTTCACTTGAATCTTGATTTAGCTGGTGATAAAGCAAAAGCCGGCGATTACCGCGCAGAAATCATAGCAAAATCAGGCGACAGTAATGAATGGCGATTTACACAAAACTTTACGATCAAAAAAGAAAAAGCACAAAAAGTAAATGAAAATTCCGTTTTTGCAGTACAAGAACAATCTTTCCCATGGCTTTATGCAGGATTGGTTGCTGCAGTTCTAGTGTTATGGTTGATTTTGCTGTTTTTGTGGGTCCACAAGAAAAAGAAAAAAGGAGAAACAACATGATGAGGTGATTTCGTTGAAAACATCGATCTTATTGGGAGGGATTATTGCAAGTTTGCTGTTCTTCAGCTGGCAAGAGCCAGTCCAAGCAGATACCAAAAGTTCAGGTATGATTACATTTTATGATCTAAGTCCAGTTCCGCATCCAAGTGGTTCAGTCAATGGCGCATCAAAACAGCAGACACAGCTACCGATTTATAAAGAATCTAATCAACATGGCGTATTCCCGGAGACGAATGAACAAAAGATCCGTTTTCTTTATTTGATCATTGGTATAGAATTATGGCTTCTTGCGTGGTTGTTGTTATGGAGAAGAAAGGAAAAGGAGGATGAACATGTTGCTACAAAATAAATTTTCATTTTTTTGCTCCTTCTTTTTTACTTCGTTTTTTGTTTTAAGTATATTTACCTTTTCACCTTCGGCAGAAGCTGTTGGAGCAACGCCTCCTGCCATTTCTTATGATCCATACACGTATGAAAATATCGTACCTCCAAATGGTGGACGTAGTGCAGTCAATGGCGGGAAGCTTGTCCAACTAACTGGGGCTAACCAATTGCCTAAATTGACTGCTACTTATTTGAACGATGGTTCAAATGATCCTTGGAAAGGTGGCACGGTCCGTTTTCATTGGGAAAGCCATGTGAAACTAACAAATGTACTTGATTTGGTGAATATCACTGCACAAGGATTTGCATTTGTGGCGATCATCAATTTGCCGGAACATGTATCAAGCAGTGATGTATTAAAAGCAATTGACTGGAACAACGCCTACTTGTATATTGCCGGTGCCCCCATCAAGGTTACTAGCGGAAGTTTATTATCAGCAGGAAGCCATACCTTGCGTTTTGGGATGGGGTCGTGGGATACAAATACTCTATTGGCAGATATTATTGCTATTATTACGCGAGGCGAATTCAACGTGGATGATATCCCGCTTCAATTTGATGTTACAGCTAATGTCGCGAAGATGACAGAAAACGGAGATAAATATGATACGAGTCCAAACAAAATTTTGACCAAGGGTAAATTACAACCTTCTATGTCTAAAAAGGCCGTTTTTTCTGTTGATTTTTATGATTCGAATAATATTATCCAAGATCGTATGTTCAATTCGATTTTAGCTCCAGCTGCAGGTAGATTTTATCCTAAATTAACTGGCGGAAACTTGAATCCAGGAGCATATGCATTTTCTGCAAGTGCAGAGATAAATACGTGGAATAGTTACATCTCACCAAGTGATTCAACAGGAAAATATAATACATTTGCTGATACCACAGAATACGTGGATGGAAATAACCAGAACCTTCCAGGCTCTACCAATAGTCGGACATTGACGATGGGGCTGACTGAAGGACGTTTTGATCAGTTGCCATTTAGTCGCTTTGATCGCGTAGTCAACTATTTTACAGGAAAAAACGTTACACAAGGAGCAATACTGACTCATACTCCAGCAAGCACAAGTGGATTGAATCAGACAGCCAATATCGTGTACAGTGGGAAAGATGCGCAAGGCGGATTGCTTTCTCCTGTTGCTTTAAAGGTATTGGAGCAGTACAAGCTAGACGGAACGGTTTTACCAACAAACTTAACAGCCGATAGTTAGTGGGGAAAGCTCCTTTCTTCTGCATCGTACCAAGTCACGGCCAATTGGTCAGCAACTGAACTAAAAAAGGGTTCGATCCATTACAGGCTTTATTCGAAAGGAACCCAAAAATTAGCGACAGGATGGACAGATCAACTTTTCCAAACGATCCAATCAAATAACGGGGGTGTAAATACAGCTACTTCTACACTACCTGCATTGGCTTCAGGGCAATATTATTTTGATTATCGCTTGGTGGACGATGTACTTACTAACATGTATCCGTCTTTTGCGTACAAATGGCAGTCTGAACAAGCTGGAATCACCACTCTTCCTCAAATAACAGTGGCTAATTTTCCATCTGTGAGTGCAGATAGTCAGCTAAAAAACCTTAGCAGACAACCTGAGACAGGAGATCCCCTGTCTGCTCTATCAGGAGATACGATTCAAGAAAATGTGACATTCACGTTAACAAAATCTGGGGATGCGATAACCGACAAAAAAATCACGATCTCACTTCCTGAAAATACTACTTATATCAATGGTTCCTTAAAATTAAATGGTACAACTATCGCAGATACCGGCATTCAACAAGGAGTTTCTGTCCCAGCAGATCTATTGAGCAAAATAGGAGATACCATTCATCTTACTTACAACTATCAATTAAATACTGTAGATACTTCTGTACAATCCGTCAGCATACTGACAAAGGCAGCTGTACTTTCCAGCAATATTACATTAGCAGATGGTGCTAAGCTTCCTAACCCAGTTGTCCAAACATCTGCTAAAACAATTCTTGTCCCCAAACAAGAATTAACATTAGTTAATGTACCAGATGATTTTACATTTGGTAACGATCTCCCCAAACCGTTGAAGACAAGTTATTATGAAGCAAAAGGCGATTTTTCTTTTGATGTGCGGGATACTCGGCTTCCAAGCACGTCTCCTTGGCAACTGACAGGTACATTGACTTCTTTATTTAAGAATGATCAAGGTCAAGAATTAAGCGGAACAAAATTATACTTCAATCATTCTGGATCAAAGCAATTGATTCAGCAAGGTCAAAACACGTTGATTTATGAGAGTGATGGAACAGCTAAAGGAGAGGTTCTCGTTGACTTTCCCGATACCGATGGTTTACTCTTAGAGGTAAATAGCAGTACGAATGCTCAACCTGGCGCAACGTATCAAGGCATGGTCACATGGGAACTGACAGCTGGGCCAACCAGCTAAGTGATTAGAATTTGTATGGATCTGTGATAACTGTCACAGATCCTCTTTTTCAAGGATGAGAAGGAAACTTCTGCTGTTAAAATCAGAAATGCTTGGAGGAGTGGACTTGGAACTTTTCAGTTTGCTTGAAAAAAATGAACAACGGCAAATCAAACTTTTCCAACTTTTATTAGAGGAAAAAGGAGAGGTTTCCGTTAATAACGTACTTACCCGCTTATCAGTTGATCGGGCTACCTTGAAAGAAGATCTGTTTTATTTACAAGCTAACTTGGAAAATATCAAACAATTGGAAATTGTTATCCAAGAAGGGAATATTTTATTAATCAGACATGGAAATATAGCAGCAGTCGATGTTTATTATCATTGTTACTTGCGCTATTCTACAAAATATCAGATACTTCTTTATCTGTTGGAAAATGGCTCATTTGATCGGCAGAAACTTGTCATGGAACTTAATATCAGTTCGGCTACTTTGTCTCGCAGAGTGAAGGAATTAAATGATTCTTTAAATGAGTTTCATCTGAAAATAAAAAGCGGGCGGCTGACCGGTCCAGAAAGTCAAATTCGTTATTTTTATTTCCAATTATTTTGGTTTGGACGTCCCTATCTTGAAAACAAAAAAGAATACAGTGATTTATCAGGAAACACTTTTTTAGATCTGCTGCAAAAAGAGTTTAGTTTTGCTATTACAGAAGAAGGACGATTGAAATTTGAAATATGGCTTTCCATTATGAAGAAGCGAATGCGCTGTACGAAAAAATCCAAACCAGATTATAGCAATCTTCCTGTTGGATTGTTTCAAACGACACAATTTTTATTGGACCTCCATACATTTTTGACCCGTTACTTCTTTCAATATGCCTTTCCTTGGAATCAAAATGAAACGTTGGTTTTTTATCTTTTCATGATCAGTAACTTTACATTAGATACACATAACTCGCATGTCCAGGAGTTTTTGATAAGCGAAAAATACAAAGACGACGTAGTAGCTCAATTGAATCGAACGTTTAAACAATCGATAGAAGAATATTTCTCTTTTTATGTTTTTCCAGAAGAGATTTCGCAAAAGATTGCGTTGACAGTGATGCAAAATCACGCTCATTTTGCCTATTTTAGAGGATGGATGAATATTTTTGGCCAAGAAGGATTAAAACAGCGGTTAACTGAAGTAGAAGATAAACAATTCCTGGTTTTATGTGAAAGATTGGTCAGACAAACATTTGCTATTGTTGATTTTACTGAAGTAGACGAGGAAAATGCCCGCTTTGAATTATTTGCTCGCTATGCATCTATTTTACGGACGCTGATCAAGCAGTTAGAATTACGTCTGCAAATTGCTTATGATCTTCCTTATGAAAGGCTAATGGCGGATATCGTGAAAGAAATCATCCAGGAACAATTGCTGAATACGATCAAATATGATTTAGTCGAATACGAGAAAGAAAAGCAGTATGATATCATTTTGACTAGCCAATTGAAAGAGTACCCGTCACAGAAGTCCGCTAAAGTTTTTGTATTCACTAGCAACGAATATAATTATGATTTCCCCTATTTGAACCAATTTTTAAAAGAATGTTATTTAGAAAAATTGAATTTAAGGATGAATAAAACATGAAAATCGTGATCATTGGTGCTTCCCATGCAGGCATCACAGCTGCCCTAAATCTAAGAAAACTTCAACCGAAAGCAGAAGTTTTACTGATCGATGAAGATCATAAAGATGGACTAGGCTATGTTTCAAATGGAATCAACCTTTATTTAAAAGGAAAGATACGTAGTTTAGCTGAAGTTGCCCATAACATGCGGACTCTTCAAGAAAGTGGGGCAAAACTGATCACCGAATGGAGAGTAACTGAACTTGATCCAGACAAACATCAGCTCATCCTCGCATCCAAAGAAGGAAAAAACGAGACCATAACCTATGATAAATTAATCGTAGCGACAGGTTCCTCTCCTGTCACCTTGTATAAACAAATTGAAGCTGAAAATGTCTACACCTATAAAAATCTAGTGCAATCTAAGCAAGTACTTGCCGCTTTAAAAGAAGCAAAAGAAGTAGTGATCTTCGGTGCTGGTTACATTGGATTGGAATTAGCAGATGCTTTGAGAAATAAAGGATACATTATTCATCTAGTTGATTATATGCCGAATGTTTTATCAAGATATTTCGATAAGGATATGATCAACAGTTTTCAAAATCAGCTGCAAACTAAGCAAATAAATTTTTATCCAAATGAATTCTTGATCGATTGGAAAAAATCAGAAGAGAAAGTAGTATCCGTACAACTTCTGTCTCAAACAATAAAGGCAGATATGGTCATTTTTTCTGCCCAAACTCGTCCTAATACGACATTGTTAAAAGAAAAAGTGGCTTTGTATGAGGATGAGACTGTGATAGTCAATGAATATCTGCAGACAAGTGATCCGGACATCTATGCGATTGGAGATATCGTCCCAGTCAGTTTTGACAAAAATAAACGGCATCTCTTTTTACCTTTAGTTACTCGAGCTGTACATATGGCAAGAGCAGTAGCGCTAACTTTGAGTGGTCAGCCAACCGCTTACGACCTCAGACAAAAGATAACAGCAGCAGTCATTATAGACTACTTTTTAGGAACTGTAGGGCTGACAGAAGATGAAGCGCCATTCTTGGAACAAAATACCGGTTCGTGTTCAGGAGAATTTGATCTATTTCCACAATACGACGAAGAAAACAAAACAGTAAATGCAAAGCTGATCTACCATCCGGATACATTAGAAATAATTGGCGGACAGCTGATAAGCCAAGAATTCTTATTATCAGATTTGAACCTGCTTGCGGATATCGTGAAACACAAAACTACGATTCCACAGCTAGCAGTTGAGGATTTTGGATTTCTGTCTGAATACACCTCTCGTTTTCACTACCTCAATGAGTTAGCTTTTAAAGTACTAGCTAAGAGAGCAAATAGCAATAGAGTAGATAAAAGACTGTGAGAAATATCACGGTCTTTTATTGTGTGGGGATATAATAAATATTAATCAATCGAGAATAAAAAATTCATATAATGAAATAGCGGAAGAATTTTTTGAGCATAATATTCGCCAAAAATTTATCAAGTGATAAAATTGTTGTATAAAATGATTATTTCAGGAGGAGGAGTTAAATGTTTTTAGCATTAAATGAAATTATGCATTCAAAGTTACGTTATGCGTTAGTTGCAGGGGTGATGTTTTTGATCGCCTACCTGGTATTTTTTTTGACTGGGTTAGCTTATGGCTTAGCTCAAGATAATCGAACAGCAGTCGACAAGTGGGAGGCAGATTCGATTGTGCTTTCGAAAGATGCAAATTCAAATCTAGGGATGTCCATGATTACTAAGAAGATAGTAGAAGAAGTCGAAGGTGGGAAAGTGGCGTATCTTGCCCAAACACCTGGAGTCGTGACTAGTAAAGACAGTACAGAAGAAGGAAAAATCAATGTTAGCTTCTTCGGTATCGATAAAAATCAATTCATCATGCCCAATCTTGTTGAAGGAAAAGCTTTTGATAACGATGATGAGGCAGTAGGCGATATTAGTTTGAAAGAAGAATATGGTCTAGCCATAGGAGATACAGTTAAGTTATCTGGTAGTGACAAGACGTTTAAACTAACTGGCTTTACGGATCATGCCAAATTCAATGTCTCACCAGTTCTCTATACAACCATCAATGCTTACCAAGAAATCCGCTTCGAAAAAGAAGATACAAGTGAAAATGCACGGATTAACGCAATAGTTGTCAGAGGTAAAATCAGTAATTTACCTGAAGATTTAGAACAGATCAAAATTTCTAAATTCATCAATGAATTACCTGGATATAATGCGCAAGTATTGACTTTTGGATTTATGATCGGATTTTTGATCGTTATTGCGGCTATTGTGATCGGGATTTTCATTTATGTACTGACGATGCAAAAGATTAATATCTTTGGTGTAATGAAAGCACAAGGGATCACAGGAGGATTTATTGCGCGTTCTGTAGTGGCACAAACATTCATTTTATCATTTGTTGGTATTCTTCTTGGTCTATTAGGAACAGTGGGAACATCCCTTGTTCTACCTGATGCGGTTCCATTCCAAAGCAATTGGCTGTTTTTTGGCGTCATTAGCTTGTTGATGTTAGTAGTAGCTGTGTTAGGCGCACTATTTTCTGTTCGGACAATCGTAAAAATCGATCCGTTGAAGGCAATTGGATAAGAAGGAGGAAGAACATGAAAGCAATAGAATTTAAAGAAGTAGAAAAAAGTTTCCAAGATGGCGACCAAGTAGTTAAAGCATTGAAAGAAACAACCATGAGTATCGATAAAGGGGAATTTGTTGCAATCATCGGTCCTTCTGGTTCAGGTAAAAGTACTTTTTTGACTTTGGCAGGCGGATTGCAGACGCCTAGCAGTGGCTCTGTATTTATCAATGATCAAGAATTCAGTAATCAAAAAGAAAGCGAACGCGTTAAACTACGTTTTAAAGAAATTGGCTTTATTTTGCAAGCTTCCAATCTGGTTCCTTTTCTGACAGTAAAAAAGCAGTTATTATTAGTAGATAAGATTAAACATGAACATCGTCAAAAAGAAGCAAACGAATTATTTGAGCAGCTTGGCGTGGATAAGTTGATCAACAAGTATCCAGAAGAACTATCTGGTGGAGAACGGCAAAGGGTCGCAATCGCTCGTGCATTGTACAATGATCCGTCCATTATTCTAGCAGATGAACCAACTGCTAGTTTGGATTCAGAAAAGGCACGAGAAGTAGTCGATATCTTGGCAAAAGAATCAAAAGACAAAAATAAAGCAACGATCATGGTTACTCACGATACACGGCTGATTGACAAATGCGATAGAATATTTATGATGGAAGATGGTGTATTGAAAGAAAAAGAATAACCAAAAAGCAGGTGGAAAAATGGTCCATCGATACAACAAAGATACACAGCAAAAAATTTTGAAAGAAGCGACTGACTTGTTTATGTCCAAGGGATATCTCGGCACTTCAACAAGAGAAATCGCACAAAAAGTTGGGATCACCCAGCCCAATCTCTATCATTATTTCGGTGATAAAGAAAAACTATATACGGCAGTTTTAGAAAACCACTTAAAAGATGTTGGAAAAGCTTTGAGAGAAATCGTTCAAACAAGCGAAACGGGATTTCAAGTAACCTTGACAAAAATGGCGCAGTTTTTGATTGAGACACATCTGGTCGATTTGTTTCTGATGCTTCACGATCTTGAAAGCAATCTTTCAAAGGAAACAAGAGATCATCTTTTCTTTCTATGGAAGAAAAATTATCGTGAACCTTTTGAAGAAATCTTTTCAGCAAACCAATCTGTGCTAAGAAATGGGATTTCAAAAGAAATCGCAGCAAGGCATTTTTTCTTAGTGTTAGCATCTTACATCACTCGGTCGAAAAGACCTGTGGAAGAACCGCTAAATGTGGCGCAATTGATCGATTTATATTTGAATGGTGTATTAGGAGAAGCGTAAAGCTGTTATATAGGGAGAAAATAGTTAGGTGAAGAAGCAAGATATGACGAAGATCGTTATATCTTGCTTCTTTATATAGGTAGTTTTTCATAAATACAAATTTGTTATTCTCTCATGATTATCAGGGTATATTTTTATTTATTATGTCGGTGTTCCAGGAAGTGTTTTAATTTAATAACGTAGAAATTAATTGTTTGTAGAATGAAGGAAACTATTTATTGGGTAGATGAATCACCACGAATAGTCAAAAGGAGATTTCAGGATATGCCAAAAATGAAAAAAATCATTTTAGCAGTAATGTTATTTTCTACGGTTATATCTTTTACAGCCCCTTTTTTGCTTACTTAAGCTGATTTTAAGTTTTGGCCCTTAGTCTGGATCTACGAGGTGAGAGTCAAGAATGAAAAAAATAATTGGAGCTTTTGTATTTGCAATCATTATCATTATTATCTGTTTTCAAATAGATGTTTTTGGTCAAAAAAAGATAGTTGGACAAACGGTCAGCAGTACGAACAGTACGGTTACAAAGACAAAGGAATCATTTGATGATACAGAACAAGAGACATTAATCAAAATCGGAAAAAATGACCGTACACTATATACAGATGACTCGCTAACTACCCCACTTGCAACTATAAACGGCGGAGAGCTGGCGGAGTTTCTTTCTGAAACAAAAAATGCTTATCAAATCAAGACAAATGATGGCTATACTGGATATTTAGCCCTCGAAGATGGAACCAAAGTCACAAAGAATATACAAACAAAACCGGAAGAGCTATCTGATGCAGTGATTGTATTAGATCCTGGGCATGGCGGAAATGATACTGGGGCATTAAGCAATGATGAACAAACAGAAGAAAAAGATATAACATTAAGTACAGCCATAAAAGTAAAAAAGGCGCTAGAGGATGCTGGAGCAACGGTTTATTTGACCCATACTACAGATGAATTAGTACAGCTTGGAGATATATGCGACTACAGTGAAGAAAAAAAGGCAGATGTCTTTATCAGTTTACACGCAGACTCTACGGAATATGCGAATGAAGCAACTGGAATCACGACATATTATTACTATGGACAAGAGGAAACATTAGCACAGACAATTGCTGACTCCTTCACTGATCTGCCTCTGGATTCAAGAGGAATCTCCACTGGGAACTATCAAGTTCTTCGAGAAAATCTTCAACCTTCTATTTTAATCGAGATGGGTTATATGAATAATGATAGTGATTTAAAGGAATTAGTAACAGACAGTTATCAGCAGCAGATTGCTGCAAGTTTGACACAAGCATTGACCACTTATTTTCAGTAATAAATAAGCCCAGCCAAACAAAAATAGCTCTTCATATTTTTCGTTTGGCCGGGCTTATTATCGCAGATGCAAGCTTTTGAACACCGTTTATTCGGAACAAGGGACTGTGACATGACTTTTGTCACAGTTCCATTATTTTTTTAGTAGCTTCAAAGCTTTTTCTGTATTGGCAAAATGAAGTTTGGCATATTTTTCAAGCATAGGCATGCCGCCTTTCTCCAATAGTTTTGCCGCTACTTGGTCAGATTTCGTTCCAGCTCCTGATGGAAGGGTGATTCCAGCTTCAGCTGATGCTTTGTGTAACTCTTCCAAAAAGCTGGCACGACTGATGATAGAAGCAGCAGCAACAGCTAAATGATATTGTTCTCCTTTAGTAACGAAGTACAGTTTTTCTTGTAATTGATTTTTTTCTAAACGCGCATATTTTTTAAAATTTGCTTCTGGCGTAAACTGATCGATCAAAATCGCTTCTGGTTTTTCTGGCTCGATTTTTTTTAGCAGCAAATGGATCGCTTGATTGTGCAAAGCGACTTTCATCCGAACGGCATTGTATTTTGGTTGGATCTCATTGTATTTTTCTGGAGATAAGACAAGCAGTTTATAGGGGATGGTTTTTTTTAAGATGTCAGCAAGCTGGATGATTTGGCTATCTTTTAACTCTTTTGAATCTCTAACACCAAGTTTACGTAATTCTGCAAGCTGATCACGTTTCACATAAGCAGCACATACTGTTAGCGGACCGAAATAGCTGCCATTTCCGACCTCATCACTACCTAAAACGGATAATTGACTGATATTTTTTGGCAAAGAAGAGGCTGTTTTTGCTGGCTTGGCTTGTTTATCCTGTGCCTTCCCCCATTTATCAGCTTCTATTGCTGCATTCGTACCTTGAAACATCACTTTTCCGGATGTATAAGCAGTAATGGTCGTCCCGTCTTTTTTTGCAGCAAAGCTAGTATAAGGAATCTGTTTATTTAACAAATAAGAGCGATAGTATGCTTTCATTTGACTAAGTTGGTCGTTTGTTGCTTTGATAATGACGTTGCTCATAAAATTCTCCTCGTTTTTATACATAAAACTATACCGCAACTCACGACTTTTCGTTTTCTAAGAGATTGCGAGACATAGCATTTTTTTAAAGTTTATCATATAATAGTTAAGTATGTGAAAAATATTTGTGGAGAACGGTGAAAGAACCAACTTCATGGTACACTAAATAAAACTTTCATCAAATAGGAGGAAATGATTCGTATGGCGCACGAAAAAACACGCTACAAAGCAGTGATTGCCAACCAAACATATACTATTATCGGACGGGAAACCAAGCATCATATGGATATCGTAACGAAGCTGATCAATGAACAGTTAGCAGAATTGAAACAATTATCACCACAAATGGATAATGAACAAGCAGCAATCTTGATGGCTGTCAATGCGCTTTCGGATCAATTGAAGAAACAAGAAAGAATCTTGGAGCTGGAAGAAGAAACAGCAGAATTAAAGAAAAAAATGATCAAATTTACAGAGCTTGAAAATCGTGTGAAACGCATTGAAGCAATCGAGAACGAAGCTCGGGAAGTATTGAAAGAAAATGGTCAAGCAGATCATACCATTAAAAATCATGTGGAAGCACAACAGATTTTAAACGAGAAACGAAAAGGACAAATTAAACAAAAATCTTCTAATTAAGATCCTTTTATCAAAATAAGAAAAATTTAAAAAAGTTAGAAGAGAAAGGAACGTAGCATGCTGAGTTTGCTGATTTTATTTTTATTGCTAATTGCGTTTTTTTCTGGAGCACGTCGCGGGTTTGCTTTGCAAATCATATTCGCGATTGGATATGTATTGTCATTTATTGCTGCCCAGCATTTTTACAAACCATTAGCAAGTCATTTGGAATTATACATTCCATACCCAGCTGTCACCCCAACATCAAAGTTAGCATTTTTTGATCAGGTATTTGCCTTTCACCTAGATGAAGCTTTTTATGCAGGAACTGCTTTTCTGATTATTTTGCTAATTGGCTGGCTGCTTACCCGATTTGTGGGGGTTTTTGTCCATGGGTTGACGTATGTGCCGATCTTGAGACAGGTAGACTGGATTGCAGGAGGCATCCTGTCACTAATCATGGCTTACGTTACTATATTTTTGATTTTGCAGTTACTTGCCTTTGTTCCATTAGATGTGGTCCAAAATCAATTCGGCGAGCATAGTTTCGCTCGTTTTATCGTTGAGAGAACGCCATTTCTTACCAACAAGATGTATGAGCTTTGGGTAACGAATATTTTGAATTAAGGAAAATAGTGCTGGAAAATATTTCGTTTTTTGTACAGAGTAGTTTATTTAAGAAGGCTGCGTAGCGTATGTCCGGCACAGCTCTTTTTTCATAGTGAAAGATAAGGTGATAAAATGAATAACCGAATCCTTGAAACATTGGAATTTGAAAAAGTCAAACAGATGGTCAGACAATTTGTAGTGACTGCACAAGGAAAAGAAGAACTGGCAG
Source organism: Enterococcus faecium (assembly GCF_029023785.1). NCBI lineage: Bacteria > Bacillati > Bacillota > Bacilli > Lactobacillales > Enterococcaceae > Enterococcus > Enterococcus faecium. The sequence continues at coordinate 689,391 of NZ_CP118955.1, forward strand.
AATTGGTACCAGTGAGTGAGAAACAAACGATCACAAACTGGCTTCAAGAAACTGAGGATGGATTGAAAGTGCAACGTCTGCGAGGCGGGATCCCTATACCTAAACTTGAAAATATCCGTCCCCATATGAAACGGATCGAGATCGGAGCAGACTTGAATGGAGTGGAGCTTGCACAAGTTTCCAGAGTATTGTCTACGACAAGCGAATTAAATCGTTTCATTGATGATCTTTCTGACAGTGAAATCGAATTTGCACGTTTGTATATGTGGGCAGATCAGTTAGTCACGATCCCTGTTTTGAGCCGCCGTTTAAAGGAAGCAATCGATGAAGACGGACGCGTGACTGATGACGCTTCTCCTGAGTTAAAGAGCATAAGACAGAACATTCGGCGAAGTGAACAAGCTGTTCGTGAACAGTTAGATGGGATCGTCCGTGGGAAAAATGCAAAGTATTTAAGTGATGCGATCATCACCATGCGAAATGACCGCTACGTTATCCCAGTCAAACAAGAATACCGCGGTGTATTTGGCGGTGTAGTCCACGATCAAAGTGCTTCAGGACAGACTTTATTTATTGAACCAAAACAAGTGGTGGATTTGAATAATCGTTTGCGTCAATACCAAATCGCTGAACGAAATGAGATTCAACGTATTTTAAGTGAACTTTCTGCTGAACTTGTTCCCCATCGTCAAGAAATCATCCACAATGCTTATGTGATTGGTAAAATGGATCTGATGAATGCAAAAGCACGATTTGGTAAAGAAGTAAAAGCTATCGTGCCGGGAATCAGTGAAGACAATCATGTCGTCTTGAAACAAGCAAGACATCCACTGATCGATCAGGAAAAAGTAGTTTCTAATGACATCACAATCGGAAAAGACTATCAAGCCATCGTCATTACAGGACCTAACACAGGTGGGAAAACGATCACGTTGAAGACTTTAGGTCTGTTACAACTGATGGGGCAAGCAGGATTACCGATTCCTGCAGGTGAAGAAAGTCAAATCGGTATTTTTGAGGAAGTATTTGCGGATATAGGAGACGAACAGTCGATTGAGCAAAGTCTATCGACCTTTTCTTCTCATATGACGAACACTGTAGATATTTTATCAAAAGTCAATGAAAAAAGTCTGGTATTATTTGACGAGCTCGGTGCAGGAACAGATCCGCAAGAAGGTGCTGCTCTAGCAATCGCAATCTTAGATGATCTTGGTAAAAAGTCTGCTTATGTGATGGCAACAACGCATTATCCTGAATTGAAAGTTTATGGATATAATCGGGCAAATACGATTAATGCCAGCATGGAGTTTGATGTGGATACATTAAGTCCAACGTATCGTTTGCTGATTGGCGTTCCTGGACGAAGCAATGCGTTTGAAATCTCTAGCCGATTAGGTCTTGATACAGAAGTTATTGATGAAGCGAAGCAGTTGATGAATGATGAGAGCCAAGATTTAAACGAAATGATCACAGATTTAGAGAATCGCCGGAAAATGGCAGAGACCGAATATCTGGAAATGCGTCATTTTGTTTCTGAGGCACAAGAACTTCACGATGATTTGAAAGAAGCTTACAGCTATTTCTTTGAAGAACGTGAAAAAGAAATGGAAAAAGCAAAGAAAAAAGCAAATGAAGTCGTGTCAGAGGCGGAAGAAAAAGCAGAAAAAATCATTGCTGATATTCGTAAAATGCAACAGCAGATTGGGCAAGGAAATGTGAAAGAGCATCAGTTGATCGATGCAAAGACCCAATTAGCAAATCTACATCAAGAAGAAACTTTGAAGAAAAATAAAGTATTGAAGAAGGCGAAAGAACAAAAAACGTTGAAACCGGGAGACGAAGTGTTGGTTACGACTTACGGCCAAAGAGGGACGCTTTTACGTAAAAACGGGAATCAGTGGCAAGTAGAAATCGGTATATTAAAAATGAATGTGTCCGAAGACGAGCTGACGCCTGTTGCTCCTCAAAAAGAGCCGACACAACGAGTTATCCATGCTGTACGATCTGAATCTAGTAGTCACGTGCCGAATCAATTGGACCTTCGAGGAAAACGATACGAAGAAGCGCTAAGTGAGGTAGATCAATATTTGGATTCTGCCATTCTAGCTGGTTATCCTCAAGTGACTATTGTCCACGGAAAAGGAACAGGCGCACTTCGCAAGGGAATTACTGATTATCTTAAAAACCATCGGAGCGTCAAAAGCTTTGAGTTTGCACCGGCAAACCAAGGCGGAAATGGTGCGACAATTGTTAAATTTAAGTAAAACTTACTAAAGGTAAGCAGATGGTTCGCTATCCAAGTATAGAAATGCTATACTAGTCATAGATTTTAAAAATGGAGGTCTTTGATATGTCACAAGTAATTACAGATAAGACATTTAATGAAGAAACAGATAAAGGACTTGTATTGATTGATTTTTGGGCAACTTGGTGTGGTCCATGTCGTATGCAAGCACCGATTTTGGATCAGTTGGAACAAGAATATGATGAAGAAGAATTCAGAATTGCTAAAATGGATGTGGATGAAAATCCAGAAACTCCTCAACAATTCGGTATCATGAGCATTCCAACATTAATGTTGAAAAAAGATGGTCAAGTAGTAGAAAAAGCTGTTGGTGTTCATTCAAAAGAACAACTACGTCAAATGATCGATCAATATTTATAAAAACTTACAGCAAAAATAAGCTGAGGGTGGAACTGAATCCAGTTCCGTCCTCGGTTTTTTTGCGGTTGAGTTAAGGTTATTCAAATTAATATTTTTTGAGTATAATTACGTTGTCAGGCTGGATTGTTTTTTTGACAGACATGCTATAATAACTTTAATTGAATATGAAGGGGAGTACCAGATGAACGAACGAATCAAAAACAAATTAGCTTTACTTCCTGATCAGCCCGGCTGTTACTTGATGAAAGATAAAAATGGAACGATCATTTATGTCGGCAAAGCCAAAATATTAAAAAATCGTGTCCGCTCATATTTTACTGGCAGCCATAATACGAAAACGGAACGGCTTGTTAGTGAAATCGAAGACTTTGAATACATCGTTACAGAATCGAATATCGAAGCATTGCTCTTAGAGATCAATCTGATAAAGAAAAATGATCCTAAATACAACATTATGTTAAAGGATGATAAAACCTATCCTTTCCTTAAGATAACGAATGAAAAATATCCCCGTTTGGTGATTACTCGTAAGGTACTAAAAGACAAAGCACTGTATTTTGGACCATATCCTGATGTCGGTGCGGCGAATGAGACAAAGAAGATCCTCGATCGATTATTTCCTCTAAGAAAATGCAAACCTAGTCAGACGAAGGAGCCTTGTCTTTACTATCATTTGGGACAATGTCTGTGTCCTTATTATTTCGACGTAGATCCGAAAGTCTATACGAAAATCGTTGATGAAGTGAAAAACTTTTTAAACGGAGGACACGAAAAAATCGAGTCAGAGATCCATCAGAAAATGGAAAAAGCTGCTGAAAATATGGAGTTTGAAAAAGCTGCAGAGTACCGAGACCAGATCCGTGCCATTGAGACAATCATGACTCGCCAAAAAATGACAAATACTGATTTACTGGATCGAGATGTATTTGGTTATGCGATTGACAAAGGATGGATGTGTGTCCAAGTGTTTTTCGTAAGACAAGGAAAGCTAATTGAACGAGATGTTTCAATGTTTCCTTTCTATAACGAAGCAGAAGAAGATTTCTTGACTTACATCGGTCAGTTTTATCAGGAAAATGAGCATTTCATTCCTAAAGAAGTCTTGATTCCTGATACGATCGACAAGCCAAGTGTAGAAGCTTTGTTAGCTACGAAAGTGCTGCAACCAAAACGAGGAGAAAAGAAAAAATTAGTTGAATTGGCGAATAAGAATGCCTCAGTTGCTTTGAATGAACGGTTTGATCTGATTGCCAGAAAACAGGAACGGACGATCGGAGCAGTTGAACGTTTAGGAAACGCGATGAATATCCCGACCCCAATACGTATCGAGTCTTTTGATAACTCTAATATCATGGGGACGAATCCTGTGGCTGCGATGGTCGTATTCATTGATGGAAAACCGGCAAGAAAAGAATATCGGAAATATAAAATAAAAACAGTCAACGGACCGGATGATTATGCATCAATGAGAGAAGTCATCTATCGCAGATATTCACGAGTGATTCGCGAAGGGTTGCCTTTACCTGATTTGATCTTGATCGATGGAGGAAAAGGACAAGTAGATGTGGCAAAAGATGTCTTAGAAAATCAATTAGGAATCGATATTCCTATTGCTGGCATGGCAAAAAACGATAAACATAAAACAAATGAGTTGCTATTCGGTACAGATTTGGCTGTAGTACCGCTTGAGCGAAATTCACCAGAGTTTTTCTTACTCCAGCGAATCCAAGATGAAGTCCATCGATTCGCAATCACTTTCCATCGGCAGCTACGCAGTAAAAACAGTTTTGCTTCCCGATTAGATGAAATTGAAGGGTTAGGACCAAAAAGAAAAAAAATGCTGCTTAAAGAGTTCAAATCGTTGAAAAATATCACAGCAGCCACGACAGAAGAATTACAAGAAATCGGACTGCCGAAAAATGTCGCACAAAACGTATTTGATAAATTACATCAGGAATGAGGAAAGGGCACTTTACAAAGAAAGTAAAGTGTCCTATCATTTTATGTACAACAAAAAGAGCGTTTACGTTTTGTTGGTAAATAATAAATCGCTTACGTCTGGTGTCTAAGGATATATGTGATTTCTTGAAGAAGGAGTGAAGAAATGTTAGAAGTCAAGGATCTTGTTAAAACTTTTGGGAACTACACAGCTGTCGATCATGTCTCTTTCCAAATCCCCGATGGAAAAATCATGGGGCTAATTGGCCAAAACGGGGCTGGGAAGACAACGACTTTTCGTTTGATCTTGGATTTTTTGACACAAGACCAAGGAGAAGTGTTATGGAATGGCCATCATCTTGGGGAGAAAGATTATGATGTCATCGGTTATCTTCCGGAGGAACGGGGACTTTATCCGAAAGTAACGATTCAAGACCAACTGCTTTATTTTGCAGAACTTAGAGGGAAATCAAGAAAAGAGATTGAACCAAAAATCGATTTTTGGATGGAAAAATTTCAGGTAAAAGGGAAAAAGACGGATAAAGTAAAATCTTTGTCTAAAGGAAATCAGCAAAAAGTCCAGCTAATCGCCACGTTAATCCATGAACCTAAATTGATCATTTTGGATGAGCCATTCAGCGGGTTAGATCCGGTAAATGCTGAATTGCTAAAAGATGGAATATTGGAATTGAAAAAACATGGTTCATGTGTCATTTTTTCTAGCCACAATATGGATAATGTAGAAAAAATCTGCGATCATTTGATCATGTTGCGAAACGGAAAAATGGTTTTGAATGGAAAAGTACATGAGATTCGTGAATCATTTGGCCGTACGAAGTTATTCTTGGAATCTGGTTTAAGCCAACAGGAAGTAGAAGAAATCGAAGGCGTGAAAAAAGTGATCCTTCATGAAGACAATACGTTAGAGATTACCTTAGAAGATCCTGAAGCTGGGAAAGAAATCTTTACTCGTGCGACTCAATTCGGCTACATTCCTATGTTCAACCAACAACCGCCAACTTTGGAAGAGATTTTCAAATTGAAAGCAGGTGAAATCGATGCGTAAGTTTTGGATTATTACCAAAGATGTCTATTTAAAAAATGTTAAGTCGATTTCTTTCTTGATCATGATATTAGTCCCTTTTATCATGCTGGGTATCATTTATGTAGCAGGAAACTTTGCTCAACAAAATAGTGATGTCAATAAAATCGGCGTATTGGCTGATAATGAGCAAATCAGTCAGCAAATGAGCCAAGTCAAAACAGATGATTTTGAGTTCAAAGCAGTTGATTCTGAAGAAAAAGCACAAAAAGAGCTTTCGGAAGAAAAAATCGATGCGTATTTAGTAGTCTCAACTGAGAATGATAAGATAAATGGGATGCTTTATAGCGAAAATTCATTAGGACAAAGTACACAACTACTGATACAACAACAACTGACTGGCTTGCAATCGATGCTTCGAGCGAGTCAATTAGGCATTTCACCAGAAGAAGTAGCTAGCTTGAGCCAACAAGCAAGTTTGACTCGACAAAAAGTCAATTTTGATTCAAAAGGAAAAATGACAGTCGGAGAAGATAACTCGACAGTCCAATATGTCGTAAGTTATGTAGCAACGATTGTCTTGTTCATTATTATTTTGACGTATGCGCAGATCATTGCACAAGAGATCGCTTCTGAAAAAGGCACGCGGATCATGGAAGTGATCCTGTCCAGTACGACTGCACAAAAGCATTTTTACGGAAAATTAACAGGTGTTTTACTTGTTGCATTAACGCAAATGGCATTATACGGTATTATTTTTGGTATAGGATACAGTCAATTCAAAGATATGGAAATGGTCAAAAATATATTAGACGGTATCTCATTGGATAACTTGATTGGACCATTCTTGTGGTATTCTCTTCTATTCATGATCTTTGGCATTTTGATTTTTTCTGTTTTAGCAGCTTTATGTGGCTCTTTGGTCAACAAAGCAGAAGATACAGCAAAAGCAATTTTGCCAGTGACTTATCTATCTCTAGGCGGATACATGCTTGGATTGATACTAGGAGCTTCAGATCCAAACAATATCGTTATTCGGATCACTTCGTATATTCCATTCTTATCTTCATATATTATGCCGGTTCGCTTAGCAAATGAGACAGTCGGTATGGGTGGAGCATTGATTTCCTTGTTGGTACTTGTAGCCGTAACATTCTTATTGATGATCTTGTCTGCAAACATGTACAAATCGAATGTACTCGTTTATAGCGAAGGCGGATTATGGAGTTCATTAAAACAATCGATTTCAATTATGAGGAATGAACGAAAAAAAGCATAAAACAATCCTAAAATACAGAAGGAAGCTGGACATCTATTGTTCCCAGCTTCTTTTTGTATAGACCTATTTTATTTATTTTACTATATTGGATATATATTCATTGAAAATAGTGTATAACAACTTTATAATATTGAGTATACCAATTTTTGGAGGCGTTTTAATGGACCGTTATTTAGATTTACTTTCAGAAAAATTCCCCTCAACGGAAGATGTCATCACGGAAATCATCAATCTCGAAGCAATTTTGCAGCTTCCAAAAGGAACAGAGTTATTTTTGAGTGATATACATGGCGAATTTCCTGCTTTTGATCATATTCTGCGTATCGGTTCAGGAAATCTTAAAGAAAAGATCAAAGACCTTTTTTCTGAACAAATGACGGAAACGGATATCAGCCAATTCACTATTTTTACGGCTTATCCAGAATATGCATTAACGACTGATTGGTACAAAGAACAAGATAAATCGCAGCTGATCCATCATTTGATCGATCTTTTACGGTTTACGACAGTCAAATATACCCGGTCAAAAGTTCGAAAAGGATTGCCGAAAGAATATAGCTATATCATTGAGGAACTCTTGTATATCGATGACCGTATCAATGGAAAAAAAGACTATGTAAAAAAAATCATTGAACAACTTGTTTTGATGAAGGAAGAAGAAAAATTTTTAACGAAACTTGCACAGACGATCCAAAAATCTGTCATCGATCATTTGCATATCGTTGGAGATATTTTTGACCGAGGAACTCAAGCAGCAAAAGTGATGGATCGAATCATGGATTTTTCTTCTGTAGATATCCAATGGGGAAATCATGATATTTTGTGGATTGGTGCGTATTGCGGCTCTGAGGCATGTTTACTGACACTTTTACGGATTGCAGCACGCTATAATTATTTATTTGAATTAGAGAAAGAATATGGGTTGAATTTACGTCCATTGTTTTCTTTTGCTCATCAAACTTATCAGAAGAATCCAGTATTTGCGCCTAAAAACAGTAAAGATCTATCCGAAAGAGAGCAAGAAGAATTAGAAAAGATCCATCAGGCACTTTCTATCCTTCAATTCAAATCAGAACATCAGTTATTGGATCGTCGACCTGAATTTAAAATGGACGATCGTAAATTGCTGGAAAAAATCGACTATGAAGCATCAACGGTTGATTTAGAAGGTCAGCTCTATGAGTTGAAAGGAACTTGTTTTCAAACGATCCAGCCAGATGATCCAAAAAAAATCTTGGAAGAGGAACAAAAAGTGATTGATAGTTTGATGTATTCATTCCAGCACTCTTTGAGAATGCAAAAACATATGACGTTTTTGATCGAAAAAGGGGGAATGTATCTCACGAACAATCAGCATGTGCTGTTTCATGGCTGTATACCTGTAGACGAGAAGGGACAGCTCTTAGCATTTGAATTAGACGAATCTTATCGCGGAAAAGAACTGCTGGGCTTTTTTGAAAAACAGATAACTGAAAGCGCAAAAGATCTGACTGCAAAAGAAGATTTAGCAACCGATTTGATTTGGTATGCGTGGAGTGGGCCATTTTCGCCTTTATTCGGTAAGAGTAAAATGGCGACTTTTGAACGTTATTTTCTCACAGAGCCTCATACACACATCGAGAAAAGCAATCCTTATTATCACTTGCGAGATGAAGAGTGGTTCAGTGAAAAAATTTTAGCAGAATTCGACACAAAAGAAGAAGGGTCAGCAATTATTAATGGGCACACGCCAGTAAAAGTAAAAAAAGGGGAGTCACCGATCAAAGCAAATGGAAAAGTATTTGTCATTGACGGAGGTTTATCCAAAGCTTATCAAAAAACGACAGGAATTGCCGGTTATTCACTATTATGCAATTCTTATGGTTTCCAAATCGTGACACATTATCCGTTTTTGCCTATTGAACAACAATTTGCAAAAAAATCCGACCAAACAAATGTGAAAAAAGTAATCGAACAGCAACTACCACGCAAACTCAATCGTGATACAACAAAAGGTATGGAACTGCAGCAGCAGATTACCCAGCTCAAAAGGCTGTTGGACTATCGAAAGGACGATTGAGAAGAATTCCAGTGAACATTGTTCCATAGACTGGAGACTGAGACAAAAGTCGTGTCGCAGTCTCTTTTTCCGGATAAACGGTGTTCAATCAGCTGACCCTCGATATTAGCTCAAAAAACGGTAAAATATGAGAAGCTATTTTTCCGTTTTGTTTCTCTAATACTCAGGTCAAGGCACTGATTTCACAACCTCTCGATAAACGGTGTTCAAAAGCCAGTTTCTCGGTATTAAGCCAAATTTATGCAAAAATGTGGAAAGCCATTTTCACAAAATTTTTCTTAATACTCGAAACTAAACAGCTTTTTCACAACCCCTTAGAAAGTCTATTAAAATTCATTCACAAAGAAATCGAATAAGCGCTGTTCAGATGGATGTACACGGTGGGTAAGTTCCGGATGCCATTGGACACCGAGGATTTTATGCATATCATCTTTGCTTTGAACCGCTTCAACGAGTCCATCGTTAGAAAAAGCGATGGCTTTTAATAAAGGTGAAAGATCTTTGACTGCCTGATGATGGTAAGAATTCACAAAATATGGATCGGGGAGAAGGTTGCTTAACAAACTGTCTGAAACAATCTTGACTTCGTGAGTCGTAAATTGCGGGGCAGTGGGCTGTTGTTCATGTTTTACTGACCACTTTGGATATAATGAAAGATCTTGATAAAGTGTACCTTCCAAAACGACATTCAATAGTTGGAGTCCCCGGCAGACTGCAAAAATTGGTTTTCTTTGTTTCAATGCTTCCAAGATCAGTGCCTGTTCAAATTGGTCTCGTTGAATATTTGTTTCCGTTAGTTTTGGATGAGGGTCTTCCATGTAAAGTTGCGGACTAACATCCTGACCGCCTGCAAGAATGAGTTTGTCGATTTGTCCAATCAGTTGAGAAGCTGAATCTGGAGACATGACTGGCAGAATAAGAGGCAATCCTTGAGCATCTAAAACTGCATCCACGAATCCTTGCGGTGTATAGCTCACTTGATTTCCTTGGAAAGTATCTGTTGCTCGAATCAGTTGATTTCCGGCAATGCCGATGATTGGTTTCATTTGTATTCCCCCTAAAGTAGACCTATTGTAACAAGGATTATAAAAAAATTAAACTATGTAAGACTTGCCCCTATACTTATCTGTTCTTGCTGTGTTACTATCTGTAAAGAGAAATTTCGTGTGAAATTCATGACGATAGTTGAAAATATTGCTTAATTTGTTATAATAAAAATTAAGCAGAAATAAAAAGGTTGGGCGTAAGCTTCAAGGATCTAGTTCTTCAAGGGGTGAGAAGGACATTTTATTGAAGGGGCCTGCCTATACTAAGTTATCTTTAGAGGTACATACTTTCAATGAAAAAAGAAAGCATGTACCTCTTTTTTAAATCGAAAGGAAGTGAAGCAAGTGTTAGAAGCTTTGGAACAAATCCGAAAAGCAGAAGAAGAAAATGAAAAGCGTGCTCAAACACTGCGGCAGCAGCTGAAGATCTATGCAACAGAAAAAGAGCAGGAATTGGAAACGATCCAAACAAACTATCGACAACAACTAAAACAGTTGGTGGAAGAAAGAGAACAATTCGAAATACAAGAATTAGAAAAAGAAAAAATGAAATTGAAAGCAGAAGCAGACAAGGTGCAAGCAACTTTGAAAGATCAATATCAAAAGCATCAGAGTCAAGCGATCGGTGCGATCATTGAAAGGGTGAAAGAAACTTATGGCCGTCACTAAGATGGAAAAAGTGACCCTCATTTCAGATAAAAGAAATCAGGAGAGGATTTTACAAGCAGTACAAGGAATCCAAAACGTTGAAATCCGGGATCTGTATCAAAATAGAACAAACAACCAGTGGGTGGAGAAGTATTTTCCAGATACCACGATTATTGATAAAGAAGCAAAATTAAGCGCTTTAGGTAATCGGTTGAAAGATATCCAAGAAGCTATCCAATTCATACAACACCACGGCGATAGCCGTCAAAAGAAACTCCATTTAAAACGTCAAGAACTTTCCTTACAAGATTTGGAAGCCAATTATTCCGAAGAAAATTTCATAAATAAATTGAAAGAAGTCCTTGATTTAAAAGAAAAGTGGGAACAACTAACTGAAGAACGTGATCGTTTAGAAGAAGAGGAAGAATGGCTTCTTCATTGGCAACAGCTGGATATTGCTCCAAGTATGTATGCAAGTAAGACGACCATTTTTGAGATGGGGACTGTGAGTGCAGCAAATTTTGAAAGTTTCAAGGAAGAACTGAGTAAGCTTGATGACGTTTATATGGAAGAAATAGATTATACGCCAAAACAAGTTTATCTTTCGTATGTTGCTTTAAAAAAATCAGTTGCTGTTATAGAAGAAATTGCTGGGAAATACGGGTTCAATAAAGAAACGTATCCTTATGAACAAAATCCTAAAGAAAAACTGCAAGAGACCAAGCAGCAATTATCCATTGTTCACGAGCAGCAAAAGAAGATAACGACAGCGTTAGGTCAGTGCAGTGGCTATATCCAAGAATTTGAATGGGTAGAAGAAGTCACACTTGCCGTTGCAGAACGAGAAAAAATAAAAGAACGGTTTATCCATGCGACTTATCTGATCGTTTTGCAAGGTTGGGTAGATGCAGAAGAAAAACAGAATTTGCTGCATGTGTTAAACGAAACCGTATCAGAAGAAGATATATACGTCAGTTTCGAAACACCAAACTCAGAAGAGATTCAGCAGGAAGTCCCTACTAAATTGAAAAACCATCCGCTTGTCGAACCTTTTGAATTGCTGACTGAAATGTACAGTCTGCCAAAATATGAAGAAGTAGATCCAACACCTTGGATGACACCATTTTATCTTGTCTTCTTCGGGATGATGGTCGCAGATGTTGGTTACGGATTGCTGATGCTCATTGGGACAATACTAGCTCAAAAACTACTTGTTCTACCACGCGGGATGAAACGTTTCGTAAAATTCTTTGAGATTCTCTCGATACCATCGATCATCTGGGGATTGATCTACAGTTCATTTTTCGGACAGGCATTACCAAAAGAACTGTTTGGCATCCGCTTGCCTTTCCCAATCCTATCTACGACGGATGACGTCAATACGATTTTGATTTTATCCGTGATTTTCGGTCTGATACAGATTTTGGTTGGATTATTTGTGGCAGCAAAGGAAAATATCAGGAGAAAAGATTACTTGAGTGCTGTCAGTGATGGATTTGCCTGGCAAGGGATCCTAATTGGGATCGTTATTGCGTTGGTTGGTGCCATGTTGATAAAAAATACAGCATTTGTTTACCTTGGCGCTGGGCTATCGATCATTGCTGCCTTATGTATCTTGATCGTTCCGATTATCCAAACGCCGTCTAAAGTCAAAGGTGCTGCCAAAGGTGCGTATAATCTTTACGGACTGACCGGCTATATCGGTGATTTAGTCAGTTATACACGTTTGATGGCATTGGGTATTTCAGGCGGAAGTATTGGAGCGGCATTCAATATGCTAGTTGCTTTCATGCCGCCAGCTGCTCGATTCAGTGTAGGGATCCTTTTGATCATCGCTTTACACGCACTGAATATGTTTTTGACACTGCTAAGTGCCTATGTCCATGGCGCACGATTGCAGTATGTCGAATTTTTTGGGAAGTTTTATACAGGAGGCGGACGTGCCTTTGATCCGCTGAAAACGGCGGAAAAATACGTCAACATCAATCACAAGAAAAAAAACAATAAATAATTGGAGGATTTTTATACAATGATGGATTACTTAATTAGTCAAAATGGTGGAATGGTATTTGCGGTATTAGCGATGGCAACAGCGACGATTTTTTCAGGGATCGGTTCAGCTAAAGGTGTTGGAATGACAGGTGAGGCAGCAGCAGCATTGACAACAAGTCAACCCGAAAAATTCGGGCAGGCTCTGATTCTGCAATTGCTTCCAGGTACGCAAGGTTTGTATGGATTTGTTATTGCCTTTTTGATTTTTATCAACTTAGGAAATGATATGTCAGTTGTACAAGGACTGAACTTTCTAGGTGCTTCTCTGCCGATTGCTTTTACAGGCTTGTTTTCAGGTATTGCCCAAGGAAAAGTCGCAGCGGCAGGTATTCAAATTTTAGCGAAAAAACCTGAACATGCTACAAAAGGAATCATTTTTGCTGCGATGGTTGAAACATACGCGATTTTAGGTTTCGTTATTTCCTTCCTATTAGTGTTGAATGCCTAAGCATAAAGGAGGAAAAGCAGATGAACGCCATTGAAAAAATCATCTCTCAGATGAACGAAGCAGCAGAGCAGGAAAGAGCGGCGTTAGAACAAGAAGAGCGAATGAAGATCGATCAAAACTTTGAACAAAAACGTACGCAAGTTGAAACAGAACATCAAAAACAAAAAGAAAAACAAATCGAATTACTCGAAAAAAAATACCGTCAGCTAAGGAATCGCCAGCAAGTAGAAGTACGACAAGAAAATTTGAATGCGAAGCAGGAATTTTTAAGACGATTGTTTGCAGATGCGGTAACTGAAATGGAAAATTGGGATGAATCTGAACAAATCCAGTTTATCAAAAATGCATTGTATTCATTACCTTTGACAGGAAAAGTAGCATTCATTGCTGGAGAAAAATCAGCAGCCTATCTTTCTCAGACGTTGTTGGATGAATGGAACAATGAACTTCCCTTTATGATGGTTTTAAGTGATGAAACTATTGCTGATCAAGCGGGTTTTCTGATAAACGATCAAGGAGTTCAGTATAATTTTCTTTTCAGCAGCCTTGTACAAGATATCCAAGGAACGATGAGTTTTGAGATTGCCAATCAATTATTCGAATAAGGAGGGATCAGTGTATGGAATACCACGAACTAAATCCCTTGATTCGCGGAAGAGAGCTTGAACTTTTGTCCAATGAGACATTTGAACGGATGATTCAAACAAATTCTGTCGAAGCACTTGGTGAAATATTGAAATCCACGATTTACAGTCCATATATTTATGACGGATATGAATATGACTTCGAACAGAATCTTTTAAAGGAGCAGAGCCGTCTATTTCGCTGGTTAAAGGAATCAGCACCGGAGCCTGAAATCGTTTGGATCTATACGATGCGCTATACTTTCCATAATCTGAAGGTTTTGACAAAAGCCGAGATGACAAATCAAAATCTGGACCATTTGTATATCGACGATGGATTTTATTCATTAGAAACCTTGAAGGATGCCATTCATACGCAAGTTTCAAATGAACTCCCTGAAAGCATTATGGACAGTATACGAGAAGTACGTGATTATTTTGAAGAGTCTACCATTCTTCAGGGAATTGACGTGATTTATGATCGACAGTTTTTGACAGAGCAGCGACGGCTTGCCGATAAGCTAGGATATCAAGAATTGCTGACAGAAGTCATTGCTTTTATTGACTTGACCAATATCACAACGATGGCTCGAGGAATATTGCAGAAAAGAACATATGGGTTCATGACGACGGTACTTTCCAGCTCGGGAAGTATCGAAAAAGAAGTATTTTTGAACTTTGTAGATAAAGATATGGAAGATTACACGAATTTTCTATTAGAGACAGATTATGCTGATTTTCTGCGCCCTGTCATCCGTGAGGGAAATCTTGATCTCGTAAAGCTTGAACAGTTGAAAGATGATTATCTAAGTTCATTGTATCAAGAAGCACAAACCCAGGCTTTCGGACCACTGCCACTACTAGCCTTTTTGAACGCAAAAGAGGTAGAAAGCAAAAACCTTCGTTTACTGGTTATCGGCAAAAGAAGCCATTTCGAATCAGAAACAATCAGAAAGCGGGTGAGACAAGTCTATGACGCATAAGATCGGTGTAGTTGGCGACAAAGATTCTGTTTTGCCATTCAAATTGTTTGGCTTTGATGTTCGTTATGGTACAACCAAGCAAACCGTTCGTCAGGCAATTGAAGAAATGGCAAAGAATGAGTATGGCGTGATTTATGTCACAGAGCAATGTGCAGCATTGAGCCCAGAAACGATCGAACGTTACAAGGAACAAATGATACCTGCTATCGTATTGATTCCCAATCATCAAGGATCATTAGGGATAGGGCTGGAAGAAATTCAAAAAAACGTAGAAAAAGCAGTAGGTCAAAATATCTTATAGTATGAAAAGGAGATAGAAATTTTGCAAATTGGAAAAATCATAAAAGTCTCCGGACCTCTTGTAATGGCTGAGAACATGTCTGATGCCAGTATCCAAGACATGTGTCTAGTGGGAGATCTAGGAGTTATCGGAGAAATTATCGAGATGCGTGGCGATGTGGCGTCTATTCAAGTATATGAAGAGACTTCTGGAATTGGTCCAGGCGAACCGGTTCGCTCTACTGGTGAAGCTTTATCTGTTGAATTAGGACCAGGGATCATTTCACAAATGTTTGACGGAATCCAACGGCCATTAGATACCTTTATGGAAATCACACAAAGTAATTTCTTAGGGCGCGGAGTTCAATTGCCCGCATTGGACCATGAGAAAAAATGGTGGTTCGAACCAACAGTAGAAGCCGGAGAAACGGTGAGTGCTGGAGATGTTATCGGGATCGTAGAAGAAACAAAAGTTATAAAACATAAAATCATGGTGCCAAATGGGATAAAAGGTACGATCAAAACAATCGAAAAAGGTTCATTCACTATTGATGAAACAGTATGTGTCATTGAAACCGAAAATGGTGACAAAAATTTGACGATGCTTCAAAAATGGCCAGTAAGACGTAGTCGGCCAATCAAAGAAAAATTAAACCCGGATGCACCCATGATCACTGGACAGCGAGTGATTGATACATTCTTCCCAGTGACAAAAGGAGGAGCAGCAGCTGTACCTGGTCCTTTTGGTGCAGGGAAAACAGTCGTTCAGCATCAAATTGCAAAATGGGCCGATGTGGACATGGTTGTCTATGTGGGATGTGGCGAGCGTGGAAATGAGATGACGGATGTTTTAAATGAATTCCCTGAATTGATTGACCCTAATACAGGAGAATCGTTGATGGAACGTACGGTATTGATTGCTAATACATCAAACATGCCAGTAGCAGCTCGAGAAGCTTCTATCTATACGGGAATCACAATTGCGGAATATTTCCGTGACATGGGTTATGACGTTGCTATCATGGCAGACTCCACTTCACGATGGGCAGAAGCACTTCGTGAGATGAGCGGACGTTTGGAAGAAATGCCTGGTGATGAAGGTTATCCAGCTTATCTTGGTTCACGGCTTGCGGAATACTATGAACGATCTGGAAGAGTCATTGCATTAGGATCAGAAGGTCGCGAAGGAAGTATAACCGCAATCAGTGCTGTATCGCCGTCTGGAGGGGATATTTCGGAACCAGTCACACAAAATACATTGCGGGTCGTAAAAGTATTCTGGGGTCTTGATTCCAGTTTAGCCCAAAAAAGACATTTTCCTTCGATCGATTGGATACAAAGCTATTCTCTTTATTCAACAGAAGTAGGGAAGTATATGGATCATATCCTTCAAGCTGACTGGGCATCCATGGTCACCGAGGGCATGCGTATTTTGCAGGAAGAACAGCAGCTGAATGAAATCGTGCGTTTGGTAGGGATTGATTCCCTTTCAGATAATGACCGTCTGACATTAGAAGTGGCAAAATCCATTCGTGAAGATTATTTGCAGCAAAATGCTTTTGATGATGTCGATACATTCACTTCAAGAGAGAAACAATTCAAAATGTTGAAGATGATCTTGACCTTTGGTGAAGAAGGACGCCGTGCGTTGTCGTTAGGTGCTTATTTAAGTGAGATCATGGACGGTACCGTATCGATTCGTGAAAGGATCGGACGAAGCAAATATATCCCGGAAACAGAATTAGAAAAACTAGATCAAATTATTGGTGAAATCAAGCAAACGATGCAAACGATCGTTTCAGAAGGAGGCATGAGCAATGATTAAAGAATATCGTACGATCGGTGAAGTCGTCGGTCCATTGATGGCGGTTGAAAAAGTTGCTGGTGTCAAATATGAAGAATTAATCGAAGTCCGTATGCAAAATGGCGAGATTCGTCGTGGACAAGTATTGGAAGTCCAAGAAGATAAAGCAATGGTCCAAATATTCGAAGGAACAAGTGGTATCAATTTACGTGACTCTTCTGTACGATTTTTAGGCCATCCTTTAGAACTAGGTGTATCGGAAGACATGATCGGTCGAGTATTCGATGGTTTGGGACGACCGAAAGATAACGGACCAGAGATCCTGCCTGAAAAGCATTTGGATATTAACGGAGAAGTAATCAATCCAGTAGCTCGGGATTATCCAGATGAGTTTATCCAAACAGGTATCTCTGCAATCGATCATTTGAATACATTAGTTCGTGGGCAAAAATTACCAGTATTTTCTGGCTCTGGTCTTCCTCATAAAGAATTAGCTGCTCAGATCGCGCGACAAGCAACGGTACTCGATTCATCAGATGATTTCGCCGTAGTCTTTGCTGCTATTGGAATCACTTTTGAAGAAGCAGAATTTTTCATGGAAGATTTTCGTCAAACGGGCGCAATCGACCGTTCTGTCATGTTTATGAATTTAGCAAACGACCCTGCAATCGAACGTATCGCTACTCCTCGTATGGCTTTGACTGCTGCAGAATATCTTGCTTATGAAAAGGGAATGCATGTTTTGGTTATCATGACAGACATGACCAACTATGCAGAGGCATTGCGAGAGATTTCTGCAGCACGGCGAGAAGTTCCAGGAAGAAGAGGATATCCTGGGTATCTTTACACGAACTTAGCTACTTTATTCGAACGAGCAGGAAGAATCCGCGGACTAAAAGGATCGGTTACTCAAATTCCGATTCTAACAATGCCAGAAGACGATAAAACTCATCCAATCCCTGACTTGACTGGTTATATTACAGAAGGACAGATCATCTTGACTAGAGAGCTTTACAAGAGTGGGATTCAGCCACCAATTGATGTACTCCCGTCTCTTTCGCGGTTAAAAGATAAGGGAACTGGACCCGGAAAGACAAGAGAAGACCATGCAGCTACGATGAATCAGCTTTTTGCAGCCTATGCACAAGGAAAACAGGCAAAAGAATTAGCCGTAGTTTTAGGTGAATCTGCTTTATCTGATGTAGACAAGATCTATGCGAAGTTTGCTGAGCGGTTTGAAAAAGAATATGTCAATCAAGGATTCTACACGAACCGTTCGATTACTGAAACACTTGATCTAGGGTGGGAACTGCTATCGATGTTGCCAAGAACCGAATTAAAACGAATCAAAGACGACATGCTGGACAAATATCTGCCAGAAGGGAAGTGAGTTCTGATGGCACGATTGAATGTGAATCCGACCCGCATGGAATTGACTCGATTGAAAAAACAGTTGACAACTGCCACAAGAGGGCATAAATTATTAAAAGATAAGCAAGATGAACTGATGCGTCAATTCATCCTGTTGATTCGAAAGAACAACCAGCTGCGTCAAGAAATGGAAGAGTCTATGACAGAAGCAATGTCTGATTTTGTATTGGCAAATGCTTCGATCACGGAGCCTTTCATCGAAGAATTATTTGTTTTGCCGGCGGAAAACGTTGATTTGTCTATCGTAGACAAAAATATCATGAGTGTAAAAGTACCTGTGATGAATTTTGAATATGATGAACAGCTGACAGACACACCTTTGGAATACGGGTATTTGAATTCCAGTGCCGAACTGGATCGGTCAATCGATCGGTTTACTACCCTGCTTCCAAAACTTTTGGAACTGACAGAAATCGAAAAAACTTGTCAACTGATGGCGAGTGAAATCGAAAAGACACGTCGGCGAGTCAATGCATTAGAATATATGACGATCCCTCAATTAGAAGAAACGATCTATTATATTCGTATGAAGCTGGAAGAAAACGAGCGCGCAGAAGTAACAAGGTTGATCAAAGTAAAAAATATGGGTACCACTGACTAAGTGGTATCCTTTTTTAAAAGAGGAAAACGATGATTAAACAAAGCAAACAAATAAAGAAACGCTTGCCGGCTGTTCAGCTTCTCGCATTAGGATTTTTTCTCCTGATTTTAGTTGGCGGCGGCCTACTTACCCTACCATTTTTTAGTAATAGTGGGCATGGGACAAATTTTATCGATGCGCTTTTCACTGCAACTTCTGCTGTCTGTGTGACGGGATTGACAACATTGAATACAGCAGAGCATTGGAACAGTGCTGGTCAATTTTTGATCATGCTTTTGATTGAGATCGGCGGTCTTGGTTTTATGATGGTTCCGATTCTATGCTTTGCATTGATAAAGAAGAAAGTCAGTCTCAGCACACGTATTATATTAAAAGAAGCGCTGAATCTAGAAGAAGTATCAGGTGTGATGAAGCTCATGCTTTACATCCTGAAATTGGCCTTTGTGATCCAACTGATTGGTACGGTTGCTTTATCTTTTGTATTGGTGCCTGAATTTGGCTGGTTGAAAGGTATCTGGTACAGTTTGTTCCATGCAATCTCTAGTTTTTGTAATGCAGGGTTTGATTTGTTAGGAGACAGTTTAGCCAATCACCAGCAAAATGTTTATTTGATCATGGTGGTATCTGCTTTGATCATTTCTGGTGGGTTAGGCTTCATCGTATGGCGTGATTTACTGGAATATCATCAGAAAAAGAAGATAACGATTCATTCAAAAATCGCATTAACCGTTACAGGTACCCTTTTATTAGGCGGATTCGTTGTGTTCTTTTTCACAGAGCGCAATGGGGAAACGCTAGTGGAAGGGAATATGTTTCAACGATTGGCAAACACCTTTTTTATGAGTGTGACACCTAGAACGGCTGGATATTATTCAGTTGATTACCTCCATATGAGCCATGCAGGTCTGATTTTAACGATGTTTTTGATGTACATCGGCGGAACATCTGGGTCGACGGCCGGCGGATTGAAAACAACTACGTTAGGTGTGTTGCTGATCCAGATGCGTTCGATGCTTAAAGGACGTACGAGAGCGGAAGCATTTGGCCGTACCATCCGACAAGGCGCAGTGTTGCGGGCACTTACTTTATTTTTTGTTACGTTGACGTTGTGTGTAGTCGCCATCATGATTTTATCGGTGACTGAAACGATACCTAAAACTTCTGGCATCGAATATATTGCTTTTGAGGTCTTCTCTGCGTTTGGTACAGTAGGTCTTACGATGGGATTGACGCCAGACTTGACTGCAATAGGGAAATTGATCATTATAGCGCTTATGTACATTGGACGAGTTGGTGTATTGACTGTGGTCTTCTCTCTGATGACAAAAGCACAAAGAACACAATCAAAATACAAATATCCAGAAGAAAGTGTCATGATTGGATAATTTCATCTTCTGACAGAAACCTAGTGATTTAGTAAAATAAGAAAATAAAATAATTTTTCTTGCTTCTTGGATACTTTAAGTGCAAAATGTTCGTTTATTTTTTGAGGCACTACCCGTTGTTGAACCTCGGGTAGTGCCTCTTTTTTATTGAAAGGAATCAATAAGATTTGATTCCTTTATTTATCAATAGGTTATAATTCATATTTTTTTATTTTTTCTTTTACGATACTTAGTCCAGAAGCTAAAATTTCAAGGTTATTAGAGGATAGGGAAATTCGAACGAATGCATCTGGTTGCGCACGTGTAGTAAAGCGTCTGGAATGATAAAGTCGGATACCGTTAGCAAGAAAGTCATTCTCAATTATCTTAGGATCAATCTCAGGATCAACTGGAAGAATTCGATAGTAAGGGACACGATTCGTTGGTTTTTCTACTTTGAAAAGAGAATCAAAAAGCTGATTGGCTCTTTTCGTAAGACTTAATTTAGTTTCTAAGATCCTATTTGCTTCATTTGAATGGAGGATTTGAGTGATGACTTCCACATCTAATCCAGAAGTTTTCACATTTATATTAAAAATTGCTTGTTCTATCTTGTTTTGGACATGTACTGGAACTACAAGATAAGCAACTCGCAATCCAGAACAAATAAATTTTGTCATTCCAGCTAAGTAGATTGTTTGGTTAGGTAATAATTTTTGGAAAGGAGGAATGATCGTATGTTGATAGTAAGTTGTTAAAAATGAATGGATATCATCTTCAATAACCCATAGACCTTCTTTTTCAATCACTTCGGCTAATTGCTCTCGTCTTTTGTGAGAGATTTGAAACCCTATAGGATTATTACAAGAAGGCATAAGAAAGACACCATGAATCTTCTTTTTTCTACATTCCTGAATCAATATATCAGGTCGCATTCCTTGCTCGTCAAAATCAATTGGAACGATCTCTAAATGATATAACTGAGCCAATTCAATGAAATTAGCGTATGTATATCGGTCTGTTGCTATTCTATCACCTGGAGAGAAAAGTGCAGAAAGTGTGATAGCCAATCCATTTTGAACACCGGAAACAATAGATAGAGATTCTAAGGACGGAATGACTCCTTGAGTTTTTAACCAATTTGCTGCAGTAGTCAATTGAAAATTTGTGCCTTTGGGATCTTGGTAATTAAGCAAACCAACAAGATTTGGGTTATTACTAGTTGATTGAATAAACGGGACAACGAATTTATTACATTCTTCAAAAGAACTAACCAGACCAAAATCAATGATATGTTCGGTTACTTCATTGGTAGAGATGGTGATGGACTCAAAGACATTGGGAGAAATAAATGTGCCACTTCCAATATTCGTATACAGCAAACCTTTCTCAATTCCATATTTATAAGCCTTGCCAACGGTAGTAAAATTTAAATCTAAATAATCAGCTAGCTCTCTTTGGGAGGGTAACTGAGTGTTTTTCTGTAATTTATTCTTTAAAATATCTTGTTCTAATTGTTGAATCAACGATCGATAATAAGGACGCTTCAATTTTTGTTTGTCTGGTCGCCAAGTTAACGGGTAATTGTCATAAGAATTAATAGGCATTTTCTCCACTCCTTAAAATTGTATACCATACAATTTTACCATTGATTGTATTGATTTTAGAAGTTAATCTTTTGTGAGGAGGGAATTGTCTATGAAAATTATTAATTTTGAGGAAGTAGTAGCTTCTTTTAGTTTTGAAGAAGCGATTCAAGTAATGAAAAAATGTTTTTTTGATTATGAAAGTGGTAAAATCAGCCAAAATCCTCGATTGGTGGAAATTTTACCTGACGGAAAAGACAAAAATATGTTTGCGATGATGCCTGCTTATTTGGGGGAGAACAGATATTTTGGAACAAAAGTCATTACCGCTTTTCCGGATAATCATCAGTATCATTTACCTTCTCATTTAGGAGAGATTTTCTTGTTTGATGCTCAAAACGGACTACCCAAAGCATTGATAAACGCAAATGCAGTCACCTGGATTCGAACAGCTGCTGTATCTGCGCTGGCAACAGATTACTTAGCAAATCCGCATGCAGAAACACTTGCTTTAATTGGAGCTGGTCAACAAGCATTGTCGCATTTGACTGCGATTTCTACCATTCGTCCCATCACTACAGTGTTTGTTTACGATATTTTAGAAGAAAGACGAAATACTTTTATCGCTAAAGCTAAAAAACAGTATCCTAAAATAACGTTTATAAATGCAATATCAGTAGAAGATGCAGTACGTCCAGCGGAAATCATTTGTACGTTGACCTCTAGTAAAGAGGCATTTCTTCAAAAAGAGTGGGTAAGGGAAGACGCACATATCAATGCTGTGGGCACATTTACTCCTGATACAAGAGAGATAAGTACATCGTTGATGGAAACTTCTCAAATCTATGTAGATGATTACTCAGCTGCCTTAACAGAAAGCGGGGACCTGCTTATAGCCATGGCAGAAGGAGATTTAGAGGAATCTTGTATTGTTGGTACATTAGGCGAATTAGTTTCTGAGAAAAAAACATTTTATAAAGGAGAATCGAGGACGACGATTTTCGACGCAGTTGGTCTAGCTATTGAAGATCTTTGTTGTGCAGAATATATTTATAACAAATTAGAGAAAGGGGCTTTAAAATGAACTTAGATTATTACGTAGTTGATGCATTTGCAGATGAGGTGTTCAAAGGAAATCCAGCAGCGGTTTATGTGCTAGAAGAATGGCTGCCAGAAAGTACGATGCAAAAAATTGCCATTGAAAACAATTTATCTGAAACAGCATTTACAGTGAAGAAAAACCAAGAATTTGAGCTTAGATGGTTTACGCCAGATCGAGAAATCGATCTTTGTGGTCACGCGACATTAGCAACAGCATTTGTTTTATTTAACTATTACAAAATACCTGATGAAACGATTAAATTTTCTACTCAAAGCGGTAATCTATTTGTGACAAGAATTAAAGATTATTATTACATGGATTTTCCTAGTATTATGCCGAAAAAAGTGCCGATATTGACTGAATATGAAGAAGCAATTGGGGCTAAGATTAAAGAAGCCTACTTAGCACGTGATTTATTTTTCGTATTAGAAGATGAAAAAACGGTGGCTAAATTGCAGCCAGATTTTACAGCTATCAAAAATTTTGAATTAGGAATAGGAGTCATCGTGACAGCAGAAAGTGTGCAAAAAGACTTTGTTTCTAGAACCTTCTTTCCAAAATTAACAATCAATGAAGATCCAGTATGTGGATCAGCACATTCTAATCTTATTCCTTATTGGGCAGAAAGAATGAATAAAACAAAATTGTCAGCTTATCAAATGTCATCAAGGGGCGGGGATCTAGAATGTGAATTAAAAGAAGATCGTGTGATAATAGGAGGAAAAGCAGTTTTGTTTTCTAAAGGTACCTCGTTTATTTGATTTCTTTCAAATGAGTTAAAAATAAATTGGTGGAGAGTGGCAGCCTTATAGCTACAATGGTTGTTAAAAAAAGACGCAAACTTTTTCAATTTAATGAAAAGTTTGCGTCTTTTTTTAATTATTAGTGTTTGTTTTTTATTCAATCAAGAGTAAAATGCCCCATACTAACTATCCTCGGATGACTTCGATTTTATAACCATCAGGGTCAATGACAAAGTAGTAAGAAGGCGTAGTGCCAGGTAATCCTTTTAAGTCAGTAATCTCAAGACCTGCAGCTTTATGTTGCTCGTGTAATTTTTCTAAATCATCAGCTGCAATAGCGATATGACCATAGCCGTCTCCTAGATCATACGCACCATGATCATAGTTGTAAGTCAACTCTAATTCATAGTCATCTCCAGGAAGTGTCAAATAAACAAGTGTAAATTTGTTTTCTGGAAAATCACGGCGGCGGCTTTCTTCAAAACCAAATGCCTTTTGATAAAATTCGATTGATGCTTCAAGATCTTTCACCCGAACACATGTGTGAGCCATTTTCATAAATTCATCTCTCCTTTTTCTTTTACTCAATCATAACAAAAAGAAGTAAGGAAATAGTTGATTTGTGCTTGTTCATGAGAAATTTCTCATGTAAAATGGATAGAAAATAATACTGTTAAGGTGGAAACAATTCATGGATAAACCAATTTTTGGTGAAAAAAAGCAATCTGCTAATTATCAAACCCGTTATGCAGCATATATTGTCATAGAAAGAGACAAGCGGATTGCGGTGATCGAGGCTCCAAATGGTGCTTTTTTCCTTCCTGGTGGGGAAATCGAAGGAGAAGAGACGAAAGAAGAAGCGATTGTCCGTGAGCTGATAGAAGAAATGGGAATTGTGGCAGAAATTTCTTCTTATCTGGGAGAAGCTGATGAGTATTTTTACTCGAATTATCGTGCAACTTATTATTATAATCCAGGATATTTCTTTGTTGCTGATTCTTGGAAGCGTATAGGAGAACCAACTGAAAAGACCAATAAAATTTGGTGGGTGAGCCCTCAAGAAGCGCTTGTGAAATTGAAACGTGGTAGCCACCGATGGGCAGTCGAGAGATGGATCGAAAAAAATAAAAACTGAAAGAAAGCGAGTAGATCAGCTTTCTCTCAGTTTTTTTATTTATTACAGTACATATTTTTTGATTGCTTCAGCTACACCGTGCTCGTCGTTTGATGAAGTGATGACATTTGCTGCTTCTTTGACAAGAGAAACGGCATTTCCCATTGCTACTCCTAGACCAGCATATTCAATCATGGATAAGTCGTTCTCGTTATCTCCGATAGCCATGATTTCATCTTGATCAATACCAAGGTGCTGTGCGAGATTCGCAACTGCCGCACCTTTACTTGCTTCTTTATTTAGTACTTCGAAGTAATAGGGCGCACTTTTGACCGTTGTGTATTTATCACGGAAAGTTTGCGGTAAACGCGCAATTGCTGCATCTAAAATTTCTGGTTCGTCGATCATCATCATTTTGACGATGTTCATGTCTGGTGTCATTTCTTCAGGTGTTCGATATTTTAGCGGCATCTTGACTAAACTTGCTTCGTGGATCGTATAAGCGCTGATATCTCGATTAGGCGTGTAGATCGCTTTGTCATCGATCGAATGGAGATGACTGCCGACACGGCGTGCCATCACTTCGATCTCTAGGAAATCTTCATGAGTCAGTCCGTGACGGGCGATGATTTTACCTGATTTCGTTTGTTGTACGAGTGCCCCGTTATAAGTAATAACGTAATCATTATCTTGAAAAAGGTTCAACTCGTTTAACTGTTCCTGGACACCTGGTAAGGGACGGCCAGTGCATAAAACGATCGAAACACCTTTTGCAACAGCAGCGGCAATCGCTTCTTTTACTTCTTTTGTTACTTCTCTTTTCTCATTTAATAAAGTACCATCGATGTCGATAGCGACTAGTTTGATAGACATAATTTCCTCCAATATATTTTAATTTATTTCAATCAATGCGCCATTACGGATATGGCTGGCAAATTCTTGATAAGTTTCGTCAAATAAATCATAATGATCACGCAAGGACGGATCAACCATTTCTTTTGGAAAGAAAAATCGCTCATCTCCTTGTTCTTGTCCCGCTAATGCAGCAACAAGCTGACTAACCTGTGATAATTCTATCAAAGTTCCGTCATTTCGCAAAATCTCGATTTGTGTGCGATGTCTGCCTTGTTCTGGGCGATAAAAATCATAAGGCAGATCGTAGCTAGAATTCACAGCAGTGTAATAAACAGGGTTATAGCCAACCTTTTCTACTAACAAAGTGAGTTCTTGGACTAATTTTGAATCCCGGTTGCCAGAAAAAGTAGCAGATTTCAGTGGTTTACGATTCAAAAAACGTTTAGCTAAATCATTTAAAATAGGATCAGCAGATTCAGACCATTGAGTAAAGTAAGTGCCCAAGACCCCATCATCAAGTTTGAGGTATTCTTCTAAAGTAAAGCTTCCGTCAAGAAATGGCAGAAGTAATTGAGAATGGAGTTCAAAACTGCTGGCATCTTCTTGATACAACTCGTGTGCGCGATGAAGCAGATGCTCCAAAATCACTTCCATACCACGGGAAACAGGATGGAAGTACACTTGCACATACATTTGATATCGGCTAACGATATAATCTTCCACTGCATGCATGCCACTCATGGAAAAAGCGATCCCGCCTTCATAAGGACGAATCACACGTAATATTCGGGTAAGATCAAATGTTCCATATTCTGTTCCAGTGAAATAAGCATCCCGAAGCAAATAGTCCATTCGATCTGCATCGATCTGACTAGAAATCATTTGGACAACTTGTGGGTTGGGGTAAGTTTTTTGGATCACACTAGCTACCTTTTCAGGAAAACCTTCTTCTACTCGGTTAAGAATCTGATACACTTCTGTTTCTGGAGAAGTGATGATCTCTACAGTGATGGCTTCATGATTCGTATGGAAGATATGTTCAAATGTATGAGAGTAAGGACCATGACCGACATCATGCAACAGTGCCGCACATAAAGTCACCAGCCGTTCCTGATCATCCCAGCCTCCGTTGCCTATTTTTTCTTTTGAAAAATTTCGAGAAAAGATATCGCAGATTCGTCTTGAAATCTCATAAACGCCTAATGAATGGGTAAAACGGCTATGTTCTGCTCCGTGAAAAGTGAAAGAAGAAGTGCCTAATTGTTTAATGCGTCGTAAACGTTGGACTTCTTTCGAATTGATCAAATCTAAGATTACTTGATGCTGGACATGGATATAGTTATGGACTGGATCACGAAAAACTTTTTCCATAGGCAGCATTTGATATTTATAAGGGGTTGTCATAATGTAGCTCCTTTATGTTATTACGTTGTTCCATTCTCTGGATTTGGTTGTTCCATTGCTCCAGCTGGATTTCTTTTTTTAGCCAGTCGGTAGAATCCTGTAAATCACTTGCAGAATACAGCTTTTCAAAAGCTTTTGCAAATGCTTCTTTGACTTCTTTTACAAAAAGGGGTTGGTCAAGCAGTTCTTCAAGTGTTGCCATTGTAGCAGGATCCACTGCAGGATAGCCATTTGTACCAAAGTCTTCTTTTAAAGCAGATTGATAAAATCGCTTCATGACTTGCCCGCGTTTTTCCTGATTACCGTTGACACTTAAGTACATCATAACAGAAATCCCATTTTTGATCCGACGCTGAGCGATACCGGCAAATTTTTTGCCATGGATGCTTAAATCATAAGTTCCAGGACAATAAGAATGGGTGATTTCGAATGCTTGTATCGGTGCCTTTGGAAAAGCGTATTTAGTCAATAGGAGCATTTGCTCGTAAGCGTCATCTATGGTTATTTTTTTTGTGTCACTTTGGGGGAAAATCAAAGAAATATTTAAAATTCCTTCATCTGATACGATCCCTAATCCACCTGAATTTCTGATCACTGGAGCGTAACCTGCATCTTTCAGTGTTTGGATCCCGTCACTTAGAAAAGGAGTTCGAACATCCTTCATACCTAAGATGACTGTGCAGTCATATTGCCAGAAATGTAAAAAGATTTGCTGGTGTTCTTTAGAATATTCCGTTAATATATCTGTTAATGCAAAAGGGGAAAAGTCGTTTTTTTGATAAATGTGCTGATCTAGTCGAATCGCAGGGTTCATTCAACCGGCTCCTTTGTATAAATTCATATTTTCTACAATATTATACTCTAAAATCAAAGAGTTGTTTTGGAAAAAAGGTTTTCTGTAAAAATGGACAAGTTGGTTGACAAAACAAAAGAAACTAGGAACAATGTAGCTATGAGAAGTAAAGGAGAATGAATAATGGAATTATCACAAGGAACACCGATTTCAATCAAATTGCGTACAAAAGTAAAACAGCAAGGGGAAGTGCAAGATTTTTATTTTGATTTGAAAGGGCAAATGGTGACAATTGGCGATACGCTGTACATACGTTATAAAGATATTCAGGAGGAGACGGGCGATGAGATTCCTGTAACGATCAAATTAGTTCCAGATGGTTATGTACAGCTGATCCGTGCAGGAGAAATGCGGATGCGTTTGAAATTTGGCTATAAAGAACGGTTAGAAACATCCTATCGAACACCATACGGTATGATCCAGATTGCTACTTTTACGAAAGAACTGCATGTTAGTTTGAAAGACCGTCCCACAGCAGGGAAGGTTCGAATCGATTATGATCTGTTCATGGGACCGGAAAAAATCGGCGAATATTATTTGACCTTGGATTTTACAGCGTAAATATAAAAGAAAAGTTTGATTTTTTGTGTCTGATTTTGTATGATAAGGAGTAGACTGTGAAAGGACGTGTCCTGATTGGAAATTAGTGTATTTGAAGGTGCAAACAAAAGCGAATTATCAATGATCGAAGTAGCACACGCGATCTTAGAACAACGTGGCGATGTCATGGATTTTTCTGATTTAGCTAACCAGATCCAAAACTATCTTGAGAAATCAGACAGTGAAATTCGTGATTCACTCGCACAATTTTATACTGACTTGAATATTGACGGCAGCTTTATCTCATTAGGGGATAATCGTTGGGGCTTGCGTTCATGGTATGCTATCGATTCGATCGATGAAGAAGTAAACCATGGAATGGACGAAGAGGATGAAGATACTCCACGTCGCCGTAAACGCAAGAAAGTCAACGCCTTTATCAATGATGATGAAGACGCGATCGATTACAATGACGATGACCCAGAAGATACAGATCTGACAGAAGAAGATGACGATGATCTGTTTGATGACGATGATGATGAAGATGAAGAAATCGCTGCTTATAATTCTGACTTGCAAGAAATCGGAGCAGATGACCCGACAGATGATGAAGAAGACTTGCCAGGAAATATTGAAGAAGATTTAAGTATCATAGACGAAGACGATGATGATGAAGATTATGAAGAGGAAGAATTTTCTGACTCTGAAAAAGAATAAACATTATTTTCTTACGAGAGGTTGTGACAGAGACGATCAGCCTATCAGAATAAGGAGGTGTGACACGATTTTTGTCACACCTTCTTTTTTGTATATAAAAATCCCAAGTAAATACATAAAAAATAAAAAAATTGAAACTTTTAGCGCACCTTGTACGTCATATTAAGTGAGGCAGAAAGGAGTGGAGAATGATTTTTACTGGATATAAGAAAAAACGGCAGATCGAAAAATACCGTCACCTGCTGAATGGACTCATCGAAACTGATTATCAAAAAATGTTCCGTATCACGATGAATTACGTACATGATAAAGAAGAGGCCTTAGATGTGATGCAAGATAGTTTTCATAAAGCCCTGAACTATTTTGAAAAAGAAAAAGAGATCGAGCATTTTAGTGCATGGTTTTATCGGATATTGATCCGCACGGCATTAGATAGTTGGCGCAGACAAAAAAGGACGCCTGTGGACTTATTTGAAATTCAAGATATCCCCCAACAGTTACCTTTAGAAACTTCCGTTGCAGAGCTCCATATGATTTTAGATAAAATAGACAGTCCGGAAAAAGAGATTCTGATCCTCTACTTTTTTGAAGGATTTCGTTTGAAAGAAATTGCAACTATCTTGGATATGAATGAAAACACAGTTAAAACGAAAATGTACCGCTCATTGAATGCTTTACGTCAAATCCTAGAATGAAGGAGAGAAGAGTGCCATGTATTCCCAAAAAGAAAATTTAAAAAAACTAAAGAAAACTTATAAAGAACAAGCAATTCCCAAAGGGCTTAAAGAGGAGATCCGCCAGCGTTTTATTATCGAAGAGCAATCATTTATAAAAGCAAGGCGGAGAAAGAGACGTCTCCAAGGGTTCGGAGTATCTTTGGCTATCGTAATGATTACAACAAGTAGCCTTCTTTTTAATAGTCAAGTTCGAAGCTTTGCAGAAGATTTACCCATCTTAGGATCAGTCATTGAATTGATCTTAGGCGAACGCTTTACTGATCGATCTGAAAAAATCGATATTCAGGTACCGAAGATCAATACACAAAATGAGAAAGAAAATAAAACAATTCATGGATTAAATCAAAAATACTTTCGCGAAGGACAAGCAGATTTTGAAAAAGCTGAAAAAGAATATGGAAATTTTGAAACGGATCATTACCAAGTTTTGGGAGATTATCAGAAAATCGTAGACGATAACCGGTTTCTCGTGATTGAAAGGCAGATCACCCAAACAGCAGCAGATAGCCATGTTGAAAAAAGATACGACACAATCGACAAGAAAAACAGTGTCCAGCTCTCACTTCCACTTTTATTCAAAGATGACACCTATCTATCTGTTTTGACAAAAGAAGTCAAACGGCAGATGGCCGAACAAGTCAAGGAAGATCCATCTAAGTACTATTGGACTGAGCAAGATATTCAAGAAGGGACGATAGAAAAACCAACACTTGTTACGCCTACACGAAGTTTTTATTTGAACAAAGAGCATCAATTAGTTTTGACTTTTTCTCAATACGAAATTGCTCCTGGTTATATGGGTACACCAGAATTTGTCATTCCTAAGTCCGTGACAAAAACGATTTTGGCATCGGAAGATTATTTGGATCATTAGACGAGAAGTAGTTGCGACTAGCAGTTTCAATTTTCAAGTAAGTACAAGTAAATAATAAGAAGAGAAAAAGAGAAAGAAGAGATATAGTGAAAAGAAATTATTTAGTTATCAGTATTATTGCTTTATCCGTGCTTTTGTTTTTCGAAATTACTTCGGTGGCCTCCTTGATCACCGAAGTAAAAGGACAAACACACTCTTCGGAGCATTCGTCACAATCTTTCAAACAATCAGAACAATCAACCATTAAAAGCCAATCAACTGAAACAGCTAACGTCAAAGAAGCCATTCAAGAATCAGCGGAAAAGGTACAAAGTCAGTCATCACAATCAACACAAGACAGTACAGAAGCAATCCAAGACCCGACTGTCAAAAGCGTCGCAATCAGCTTTGATGATGGACCAGGAGCGACCACAACGCCGCAGCTTCTGCGAATCTTAAAAGAAAAAAACGTGCATGTCACTTTTTTCGTCTTAGGAGAAAATACGGCGCAGCATCCTGAAATCGTGAAGCAGACAGCTGAAGCAGGGCACGAGATTGGCAATCACACATACGATCATCAGAATCTGGCCATTCTTTCTGCCCAGTCGATGACGGAGGAAGTGACGAAAGCAGACACTGAGATCAAAAAAGTCACTGGCAAAACCCCCGCTTTTGTTCGTTCGCCCTATGGTTCTGTCACGAATGTAGGGGCAACGATCATCCAGCGACCGATCATCGAATGGTCTGTTGATTCAGAAGATTGGAAGACAAGAAATCCTGATTTGATTTTGCAGAAGATCCAAGCAACAGTATACGATGGGGCAATTATTTTATTCCATGATATCTATCCTGAAACGATTCGTTCCGTTCCTCAAGTGATCGATTATCTGAAAGAGCAAGGCTATCGCATCACGACAGTTGGCGATTTATTAGGGCATCCAACGGCTGTCGAGAACTATTATGGCAGAAACGATCATCGGCCAGTTCAGTAAGTGAGACAAGTATCTTTAATAAATAACACATTTTAATAAGTAGTTGAACACATAACTACCTTACTTGCAAAGACTTAACAATATCTATACAGATACAACAAAAAACTGTCCACCAATTCTCTTTGGCGGACAGTTTTCACTTAAAAATAAAGAAGCAACTATTCGTAAATTATGCTAAAATAGCAGTAGAACGCGTCCTGAGGGAATCGAACCCCCGTCTCAAGAACCGGAATCTTACGTGATATCCACTACACTAAGGACGCAAGTACTGGGATAATTGTAACTAAACAGATAAAAAATTACAAGGGGATTGGACAAAAAAATGAAATTTGAGCAAAATTTTTCACAAAAACAGCAGCAGACACAGAAACTAGCCATGACGCAACAGTTGCAACAGTCCATCCAAGTTTTACAATATAACAGTGAGGAGCTGTTGGCATTCGTTGAGAATCAAGCAATGGAAAATCCATTGGTGGAAGTTGTTGAGCCGGAATGGCAGCCAGATTACATAAAAGCTTCTTCATCTTCTTATGAAGGAGAAGAGACAAATTACCTAAATCAGATTCCTGATACAAAAGGGTCTTTATTTGATTCATTGATCGAACAAGTCCATTTGAATTACCGAGATACTTTTTTGAGGAAAATCGTTCTTTATCTTGTAGAATACATCGATTTGAACGGATTTTTGACGATTAGTTTAGAAGAAGCCGGAAAAGAGATTGGAGCTACGCCTATCCAAATGCTCGATGCGTTGACTCTGATTCAGCAATTAGAACCAGCTGGAGTAGGTGCACGTAGTTTGCAAGAATGTCTCATGCTTCAAACAGAACGAGATGATTATGCGCCGGAATTAGCTTATATCGTGTTGGAAGAATGTTTTGAGGAACTGGTGGAGCGAAAATGGAAAGAAATCGCACAACGTTTTTCTGTTGATCTACATGCTGTTCAGCAGATATTCGACTATTTACAAACGTTGAGTCCAAGCCCTGGCCGGATTTTCGACCGTAGCAGCGAATTGTACATTATTCCTGATGTCCGGGTATTAGTGGACGACGATAAAAATGTACAAGTTATCTCAAACCGAAAAAATCAGCCAAATATACGCTTTCAAGAGAGTTACTTCAAACAAATGTCACAACAAGCAGATAAAGAAACTGAAAATTATTTAAAAGAACGGAAACAGGAATTCGAATGGTTGAAGAAAACGATCCTCCAACGTGGGGATACAATTTTGCGGGTTGCTCAAGTCATTGTTTCCCGGCAAAAAGCTTTCTTTATCGACAAGGAACGTCCAATCAAGCCTCTTACGTTAAAGGAAGTTGCAACTGAGATAGATGTGCATGAATCCACGGTCAGTCGTGCAGTCAACGGGAAATATTTGGAAACAGATTTCGGTGTATTTGAATTAAAAAAATTTTTCACTACACGAATTCCTACGAATAGTACAGAACAGACAGAAGACCTTTCAGCAGATACAGCGAAGAAAAAGCTGCAGGAATTAGTCGATCAAGAAGACAAAAACAAGCCGTTGTCGGACCAGAAATTGGTTGAATTGCTGAAAAAAGATGAGATAGCGATCTCAAGACGAACAGTAGCAAAATATCGTGATTTATTAGGAATCCCGAGTTCATCAAAAAGAAAACGTTATGATAACTAATCAGTCAAAAGACTAGAAAAAGTATTTCACTTTTTCTAGTCTTTTTAGTTGAAAAACGAGAGCAAAACTGTTAGACTTACAGTCGTGAGGTTGAGATTTCCCTTTATTGATGTGAAATTCGAATAGTTAATTTCTTTTTTTATCGTATATGGGTCGTTTTAAGTCTACATTGGACGTAAAGTGTCCAACTAAGGAGATCGCTATGCTGGATGAAATAAAAATGATTGAATCTGTTGCACCAGATATTATCGAAGTGTTGCAAGAACGCTATAAAATTTTACGAAATATCTATTGGATGCAGCCGATTGGGCGTCGAAGTTTATCGGAAAGTATGGGGATCACAGAACGAGTCTTACGAACAGAAACAGACCTTTTGAAAAATCTGAATTTGATCGACACCTCAAAAAGCGGTATGACGCTGACAACTAAGGGCGAAGAAGTTTATCAAAGCCTTGAAAACTTCATGGATCAGCTTTTAGGTACGCATCAAACCGAACAACAGTTGGCAGAATATTTTGGTAACCAACGCTGTATCGTTGTTTCAGGAAACAGCGAAGAGCAGACCAAAGTGGCTGATGCATTCGGCGAAGCGCTGAGCGAAGCCTTAGACCGACTACTTCCAGAAGGCGAGAATATCATCGCTGTGATGGGAGGAACTACTATGGCTGTGGTAGCCGAACAATTGTCTAATCTGGAAAATAAGAAACGGCATAACCTGTTTGTCCCTGCAAGAGGCGGGATTGGTGAAGCGATAACTGTACAGGCAAATTCTGTCAGTGCAAGAATGGCTGCTAAAGCAAACGGTAACCACCGCGCACTTTATGTTCCGGAACAATTAAGTCTGGCAACTTACAATTCTTTACTCAATGAGCCATCTATCCAAGAAGTCTTAAACTTGATTAGTGAAGCGAATTGTGTTATTCATAGTATTGGGCGTGCATTACACATGGCAGCACGTCGTAAGATGACTGAAAAAGAATTAGTCATGCTGAAACAAGCAAATGCTGTTGCGGAATCTTTTGGCTACTTTTTCAATGAAAAAGGTGAAGTCGTTTATAAGGTCCCTAGAATCGGCATAGAATTGCAAGATTTGGAAAAAGTCCCGATCATCATGGCAATCGCGGGCGGAAAATCAAAAGCTAAAGCAATTCGAGCTTATATGAAAAATGCACCAAAACAAACGTGGCTCATCACTGATGAAGCTGCTGCAAATGAGATTTTAAAAGGGGTAACCCTTTAAAATAAATATTTTTTTGATTTTCATAAGGAGGAAATCTTAAATGACAGTTAAAGTAGGTATTAATGGTTTTGGACGTATTGGACGTCTAGCATTCCGTCGTATCCAAGATGTAGATGGAATCGAAGTAGTAGCAATCAACGACTTGACAGATGCTAAAATGTTGGCACACTTGTTAAAATACGACACAACTCAAGGACGTTTCAACGGAACAGTTGAAGTTCATGAAGGTTCATTCAACGTAAACGGAAAAGAAGTTAAAGTATTAGCTAACCGCAACCCAGAAGAATTACCATGGGGCGAACTAGGCGTAGATATCGTTCTAGAATGTACTGGTTTCTTCACTTCTAAATCAGCAGCTGAAAAACATTTAACAGCTGGTGCTAAACGCGTTGTTATCTCTGCTCCTGGCGGAAACGATGTTCCAACAATCGTTTATAACACAAACCACGAAACATTAACTGGTAAAGAAACAGTTATCTCAGGTGCTTCATGTACTACTAACTGTTTAGCTCCTATGGCTAAAACATTGAACGACAAATTTGGTGTTGTTGAAGGATTAATGACAACTATCCACGCTTACACAGGTGACCAAATGACTCTAGACGGACCTCATCCTAAAGGTGACTTCCGCCGTGCACGCGCTGCTGCTGCAAACATCGTTCCTAACTCAACAGGTGCTGCTAAAGCTATCGGTTTAGTAATTCCTGAATTGAACGGTAAATTAGACGGAGCTGCTCAACGTGTTCCTGTACCAACAGGTTCATTAACAGAATTAGTAACAGTTCTTGAAAAAGAAGTAACTGTTGACGAAATCAATGCAGCAATGAAAGAAGCTTCAAACGAATCTTACGGATACAACACAGACGAAATCGTTTCTTCAGATATCGTTGGTATGACTTACGGTTCATTATTTGATGCTACACAAACTAAAGTAATGACAGTTGGCGACAAACAATTAGTTAAAACTGTTGCTTGGTACGACAACGAAATGTCATACACTGCACAATTAGTACGTACTTTAGAATACTTCGCTAACTTATAAGATAGACAAACGTACAAGTGTAAATTATAGACATGTACATTTAAAAGCGGGGAAGCAATCGCGCTTCTTCCGCTTTTTTTGATAATAAGTTTATTCAGGAGGAAATAAAATGGCTAAGAAAACAGTGAAAGATATCGATTTAAAAGACAAAAAAGTTCTTGTCCGTGTTGACTTCAACGTTCCTTTGAAAGACGGCGTGATCACTGACGACACTCGTATCAAAGCAGCATTGCCAACAATCAACTACGTTCTAGAACAAGGCGGAAAAGCAATCCTTTTCTCTCACCTTGGACGTGTAAAAACAGAAGAAGATAAAGAAGGAAAATCTTTAGCTCCAGTTGCAAAACGTCTAGGCGAATTATTAGGTAAAGAAGTAACATTCGTACCTGAAACTCGCGGAGAACAATTAGAAGAAGCAATCCGCAACATGAATGACGGCGACGTTGTCGTATTCGAAAATACACGTTTTGAAGATATTGACGGTAAAAAAGAAAGCAAAAATGATACAGAACTAGGTAAATACTGGGCTTCATTAGGCGATGTATTTGTTAACGATGCTTTCGGTACAGCTCACCGTGCACATGCTTCTAACGTAGGTATCGCTTCAACTGGTATCCCAACAGTTGCTGGATTCTTGATGGAAAAAGAAATCAAGTTCATCGGTGAAGCAGTAGAAGAACCAAAACGCCCAATGATTGCAATCCTTGGTGGCGCAAAAGTTTCTGATAAAATCGGCGTAATCGAAAACTTGATTCCTAAAGCAGATAAAATCTTAATCGGTGGCGGAATGACTTACACATTCTACGAAGCAAAAGGAATCAAGATCGGTAACTCTCTAGTAGAAGCTGATAAAGTAGAACTAGCAAAAGAATTAATCGAAAAAGCAGGCGACAAACTTGTCTTGCCAATCGACAATGTCTGTGCACCAGAATTTTCAAATGATGTTGAAACACAAGTAATCGAAGGAGACATTCCTGATGGTTTGATGGCTTTAGACATCGGCCCAGCATCAGTAAAATTATTTGCTGATACATTACAAGGTGCAAAAACAGTTGTTTGGAACGGACCTATGGGTGTATTTGAAATGAGTAACTTTGCTAAAGGTACGATCGGTGTTTGTGAAGCAATCGCTAACTTAGAAGGCGCAACAACAATCATCGGTGGCGGAGACTCAGCTGCAGCAGCAGAACAATTAGGATTTGCTGACAAATTCACACACATCTCAACAGGTGGTGGCGCAAGCTTGGAATTGCTTGAAGGTAAAGAATTACCAGGACTAGCAGCAATCAACGATAAATAAACGACCAAGTTTGCTCAATTCTGACGAGTAATCGATCAAAAGGTGAAGGGAGTTTTCATGACTCCCTAGCCATTTTTCAATAAATTAAGGAGTGTGTTCCTCAATGCGTAAACCTATTATCGCAGGTAACTGGAAAATGAACAAAACTGCATCAGAAGCAAAAGAATTTGCTGAAGCAGTAAAAAACAAAATCCCTTCAAATGATAAAGTTGATTCAGTCATCGGATCTCCTGCATTATTCTTACAAGAATTAATGACATCAGCTGAAGGTACAGAACTAAAAATCTCAGCACAAAACTGCTACTGGGAAAACTCAGGTGCGTTCACTGGTGAAACTTCACCAGCAGCTCTTGCTGATCTAGGTGTTCATTATGTGATCATCGGACATTCAGAACGTCGTGAATATTTCCATGAAACAGACGAAGACATCAATAAAAAAGCAAAAGCTATCTTTGCAAATGGTATGACACCAATCCTATGCTGCGGCGAATCTTTAGAAACCTATGAAGCAGGCAAAACTGCTGAATGGATCGAAGGACAAATTACAGCTGGTTTAGCTGATCTTTCAGCTGAACAAGTGTCAAACATGGTTATTGCTTATGAACCAATCTGGGCAATCGGTACTGGTAAATCAGCTGACGCACAAATCGCTGACGAAATTTGTGGAGTTGTACGTCAAACAGTTGAAAAACTTTATGGAAAAGAAGTATCAGAAGCAGTTCGTATCCAATACGGCGGTTCTGTAAAACCAGAAAATATTGCTGAATACATGGCAAAAGAAAATGTTGACGGTGCTTTAGTCGGTGGCGCAAGCTTGCAAGCAGATTCATTCTTGTCATTGTTAGACGCTGTAAAATAATTGTTGAAAATTTGCGAAAAATGCAAGAAATGTTTGCACTAATGAGCAAAATTAACTAAAATCGTATATGAGGGAAATCCCTTAGGAAAAAACAAACTCAAAGGAGAGACAAAACATGTCAATTATTACTGATGTTTACGCTCGCGAGGTCTTAGACTCACGTGGTAACCCAACAATCGAAGTAGAAGTATACACAGAAAGCGGAGCTTTTGGCCGCGGAATGGTTCCTTCAGGTGCTTCAACTGGTGAATACGAAGCAGTTGAATTACGTGACGGAGACAAAGCTCGTTATGGCGGTAAAGGTGTAACTAAAGCTGTCGACAACGTAAATAACATCATTGCTGAAGCAATCATTGGCTACGATGTTCGTGACCAAATGGCTATCGACAAAGCTATGATCGCTTTAGACGGAACTCCTAACAAAGGTAAATTAGGTGCGAACGCTATTTTAGGTGTTTCTATCGCTGTTGCACGTGCAGCTGCTGACTACCTAGAAGTACCTTTATACCACTACCTAGGCGGATTCAACACAAAAGTATTGCCAACACCAATGATGAACATCATCAACGGCGGATCACATGCTGATAACTCAATCGACTTCCAAGAATTCATGATCATGCCTGTTGGCGCTCCAACATTCAAAGAAGCTCTACGTATGGGTGCTGAAGTATTCCACGCATTAGCTTCAATCTTGAAAGCTCGCGGATTAGCAACTTCTGTTGGTGACGAAGGTGGATTTGCTCCAAACCTTGGTTCAAACGAAGAAGGTTTTGAAGTAATCATCGAAGCAATCGAAAAAGCTGGCTATGTACCTGGTAAAGACGTTGTTCTTGCTATGGATGCTGCTTCTTCAGAATTCTACGACAAAGAAAAAGGTGTTTACGTACTAGCTGACTCAGGCGAAGGCGAAAAAACAACTGACGAAATGATCAAATTCTACGAAGAATTAGTTTCTAAATATCCAATCATCTCAATCGAAGATGGATTAGACGAAAACGACTGGGACGGATTCAAGAAATTAACTGACGTATTAGGCGACAAAGTTCAATTAGTTGGTGACGACTTGTTCGTAACAAACACTCAAAAATTATCTGAAGGTATCGAAAAAGGAATTGCTAACTCAATCCTTATCAAAGTGAACCAAATCGGTACATTAACAGAAACTTTCGAAGCTATCGAAATGGCTAAAGAAGCTGGCTACACAGCAGTTGTATCTCACCGTTCTGGTGAAACAGAAGATTCAACAATCTCTGATATCGCTGTTGCAACAAACGCTGGCCAAATCAAAACTGGTTCTCTATCACGTACTGACCGTATTGCTAAATACAACCAATTACTACGTATCGAAGACCAACTTGGTGAAGTTGCAGAATACAAAGGTTTGAAATCTTTCTACAACTTAAAAAACAAATAATTCTTTTCTAATGAAGATACATGATCGACTATTGAAAGATAGTCGAGTATGATCACTTAGTTAAGTAATCGAACTCTCTACTTGCTGAAATATCAGCAGGTAGAGAGTTTTTTTGCAACTAGCTTCTGTATATGATGTTTACAAAGAATGGTACAAGAAAAGATCATCCTTGAAAAAGGAAAGCTAACAATAACTAGCATCATATAAGAGCTTTTAAGGATAGAACAGTAGAATAGGAATCTATGGGCAAGTCCTCTCGTATAAATAAAATAGGAGGGAAGTAGCAGCATATTTTTCATAAAGTGGCTCTCTTTCTTCATTTTTACTTTGGTTGCTCCTATTTGAAAATTCGAGCACACTCAAATACAATAAA
Source organism: Enterococcus faecium (assembly GCF_029023785.1). Classification (NCBI taxonomy): domain Bacteria; kingdom Bacillati; phylum Bacillota; class Bacilli; order Lactobacillales; family Enterococcaceae; genus Enterococcus; species Enterococcus faecium. Next base: position 729,034 of record NZ_CP118955.1, read on the forward strand.
AAGAAATGGCAAGGGAGAGGATTAGATGAAAAAAGAAGAAAAAATCGCGATTTTACAAGAGATTATCCGAATTAAATCAGTGAATGGAAACGAAGGTGAAGTAGCAGCCTATTTGAATAAGCTTTTGGCAAAGCATGACATAACAGGAGAGATTGTTTCTTACAGAGATGGTAGAGATAATTTGATTGCTCGTTACCAAAAGGGCCAATCAGGAAAAGTGTTAGGCCTATCTGGGCATATGGATGTCGTGGCGGCTGGTGATGAATCGTCTTGGACCTATGCACCCTTTGCAGCAGAAATCCATGGGAACCGTTTGTACGGACGTGGTGCTACAGATATGAAGAATGGCTTGGCAGCAATGGTGATTGCCATGATCGAACTGAAAGAGTCAGGAAAACCATTTAACGGAACAGTCAAATTATTAGCCACTGTCGGAGAAGAAGTGGGTGAACTAGGTGGGGAACAGCTCACGAAAGCAGGCTATGTAGATGACTTAGATGCCTTGATCATCGGAGAGCCAACCAATTACAGTTTGATGTATACGCACATGGGATCAATCAACTATACAGTCACCTCGCACGGAAAAGAAGCGCATAGCTCTATGCCAGACCAAGGTTATAATGCAATCAATCACCTAAATGAATTCATTACGAAAGCAAATGCTGAAATGAATCACCTCGCTGAAACAATCGAGAATCCTGTCCTAGGAAAAACAATCCATAATGTTACATTGATCAGTGGCGGGAATCAAGTCAACAGCATCCCAAGCCATGCGCAGCTCCAAGGGAACATTCGATCGATTCCAGAATACCCAAATGATAAAATCATTGCATTGCTGCAATCAATCGTCAATGAATTGAATCAAGAGACAGACTATCATTTGGAATTGATGATCGATTACAACAAAATACCTGTCAAAGCTGATCCAGATTCTCCTTTGATTCATTGCATTCAGCAACAATTCAGCCAGCCATTACCTTTAGTTGGAGCGGCAGCAACAACGGATGCAGCCGAATTTACGAAAGCTAACCATTCCTTCGACTTTGTCGTCTTTGGGCCTGGTGTCGTTACTTTGCCTCATCAAGTAGATGAGTATGTTGAAATCGATAATTATTTGGATATGATCGAAAAATATCAAGGAATTATTTTATCCTACTTAGCGTAAGATTTTTTTAATAAATGAAAAAACAGAGCCAGATTAGCATTATTTTGCTAATCCAGCTCTGTTTATTCAGCCTATTTTTCTTTTTGAATATATCAAGCGTTGTGGCAACATAGTGATGACTAATGAAACAACGACGATAGACAAAAAGCGATCAAGGTAGTCTGTACCCGCCTGTACCAAGATCACACTTGTTGTCTGACTTAAACCTAACCCATGTAATAGCTGAACGATCATACTGGATCCTGAGGAGGTGATCCCGCCAAATAACTGAACGGTAATGATCGAAGAAACGATCGTTCCAGGTACCGACAAAATCAAAGCGAGTAATAACAGTTTCAAGCTGTTTTTATCTTTGCCGAGATATCTTGGCAAAATCAATCCAGCAAGCAAGCCTGTGAGAATTTGGATTGGCGAATAATACAGAGAAAAAATATCTGTAGTCACTCCACTTAAAATACCGCTGGACAATCCTGTCAGCATTCCTGGTATGGGACCAAGTAACGCGCCAGCAAAAATCGTTCCAATAGAGTCTAGATAGACTGGCAAACGAAGCCATAAAGCAATCGTTCCTCCAACATAATTGATCCCAATACACAAAGCCATCATTGTAAGTACGCGAGTTGCCATCTTGTTTTTATTCATTTTGTTAGCCCATCTTTAACCTTTCCAAATCTTTCATAATCGTTTCTTCTTGTGCATTTAAAAGAACGGTTAAAAACTTTTGGAAAAAAAGACGAGTATCTACTTTTGTCATAATTTTACTGTTAGCAGATTTCTGCCAAAATTCATAACGATCAACCAATGTTTGTCCGCGACTTATTCCTTGAGTTTCTACAGCAGTGAAGCTTTTAAAGCCTTCACAGATGGACTCATCGATAAAATAAGCAACAGCTAATGGATCATTGATGACACATCCTAAGATTCTTTCTTGTTTCCAGTGAAAGTCAAAATAAAAACGAGTGATCGCTTTTAGATACTCTCCCTCTTCAGGATTCATTTGGCAGCAATATTCAAGGATAGTCGGTGTCAAGACGATTTCTCTTGTCACATCTAACCCAACCATTTCTATCGGTTGTTTGAGCTTTTCGAATACATAAGAAGCTGCTTCAGGATCACACCAGTAATTGTATTCAGCAACTGGTGAACAGTTACCATGGCTTTTGTAAGTTCCGCCCATTGAGACAAAACGATCCATATGTTTCCCAACAGATGGGCTGTTTTTCAAAGCAGAAGCGATATTGGTCAAAGGCCCCAAAGCAATGACTGATGTATCTGTTTTTTCTTTGAAATAATCAGTCAGAAAATCAACTGCATGGAGCGATTCTGCCTGTTTGGCTAAGACCATCGGGAAATTTGTGTCCCCTAATCCATCCAACCCATGAGTGTCTTGCGCACTAATGAAAGGTTGCTTCAAAGGTTTTTCCATTCCTTGATAAACAGGGATATCTAAACGATCACAGCGCTCCAAACATTTCAGCACATTCTGCGTACCGATATCTACAGGGACATTCCCGCAAACGACGGTAATAGCAACTACTTCGATATCAGGGGATTTGACAGCTAGTGATAAAGCTAAAGTGTCGTCGATCCCTGGATCGCAATCAATAATTACTTTACGCATTATTTCCAATCTCCTTTCTTTAGAGATACTTAGTTTTTTATTCTGGGAAGTTTCCGAACCAGTCCAAGACGAGTGTCTTGTTTATAATGCACGAAATTAGTATACTGGCTTTTATTGTGAATGTAAATGCTCTCTTACAAGTAAATCTATTGAGAAGAACTTTAAGTAAATGATACAATGAAAAAGAAATGGAATTTACGTGTGCCGAAGAAAAAGAATCCTATTGATCGGTATATTGTATAATAAATAGATTATAGTTTGGCAGAAAGCGGCGGGTGTACGATGGTTATTTTTTATTTCATTCTTATTCTGATATTTATAGGAATCAGTTACCATTTTCTTTCTTATTTTTATGCAAAGAAATTAGTAAGAGCGGGGGTACAGAGAGGCTATGACTGGTATGAAGAAACTGGGCACCGCTTGATGGATCCTGCTGCAGTCACGTCAGTAGAAAAAAAGCGACAAAAATTAGAAGAAGAGTGTGAAAGCTTCTGGGAACAAGGAATACCAAAAACGATCAAAAGTTATGACGGGTTGAAACTAGCTGGACAGATGTTACTCCAACCAACTCAGCAGAATAAATGGGTCATTTGTGTACATGATTATCGAAGTACAGGGAAAAGAGATATGTCTCATATAGGTAAAAGATATGCAGAGAAAGGATTCAACGTTCTTATACCCGATTTACGTGCGCATGGAGAAAGTGAAGGAGAAATCATCGGAATGGGATGGCTAGACCGGCTAGATTTAATTGCATGGATCCAACTCATCTTAGATGAACAACCAGATGCATCCATTATTTTGCACGGCGGTTCGATGGGCGCTTCTACGATTATGATGGCAAGTGGTGAAAAGCTTCCATCTGCAGTCAAAGGATTTATCTTAGACAGCGGATATGTTTCTGTTTATGCGGAATTTCGGTATATGTTAAGTAAAATCACGGTCTTTCCTAAAAAAATGATCATGAGATATGCGAATCACTATGCTCAGAAATACGCAGGTTATTCTTTAAAGCAAGCATCAGCTACAAGACAGCTTGGTAGTAACCATTTGCCTTTGTTAGTCATCCATGGTGAAAGAGATCATTTTGTTCCTACAGAAGCAGCATACACGATTCAAAACGCTACGGCAGGGGATAAAGCATTACTGCTTGTTCCAGAAGCAGAACATTTGGAAGCATCGATGAAAGATCCGAAAACCTATTGGACAGTGATTTTTTCATTTATTGAACAAAGAATAACGATGGATTGATTTTCTCTTCCTTTTTGTAAGCAACACGAGGATAAATAATTGTTTATAGACCATGAGACTGTTAAAATAAGGTAGGAATAAAAAAATATCAGTTATTTGAGGAGTGCGGCATATGGAAATCAAAGAGGAAAAAAATCGTCTTGCTTTATTCAATGATGAGCAACAAGAAATCGGAGAAATGACATGGTCGGATGCGGGGCCAGACATCATGATCATTGACCATACATTTGTCGATCCAGCATATCGTGGTCAAAAATTAGCTGAAAAGCTAGTGTATACTGGAGTAGAACTAGCAAGACGAGAGGGGAAAAAGATTATCCCTTTATGCCCTTACGCAAAAAAAGAGTTTGAGAAGAAACCAGAGTATCATGACGTCTTACGCCAATCATAATAATAACAGCTGAAAGATTTGCACTTTCAGCTGTTTTTCCATTTATATAGAGTTGTCACGGAGTTTTATCTATGATAAAGTTAAAGAGACGATATCTTTTGGGAAGGAGGCTGCTATATGTATAATTTAATTTTGGGAATCGTGATCGTTTTATCGATTGTTATGGTCATTGCGATTATGATGCAGCCAAGCAAGCAAAATAGTGCAGCGAGTGCATTTACCGGCGGTGCGGATCAACTATTCGGCAAACAAAAAGCTCGCGGCTTTGAAGCTGTCATGCAGCGATCAACTGCAGTCATGGGAGCTGTCTGGATGATCTTATTATTTGTCCTAGCATTTTTATCTTCGAAGTAGTCGAATAAGCCTCTCGCACAACGGCGGGCGGCTTTTTTTATTGCAAAGAGAACGCTTAAGAAGAAGTTATGAAAGAAACTATGGTAAAATGAGGCGAAAGAGGTGAAACGAGTGAAACAATTACCAAAACCCCTTTATGCAAAACATGGAAAACGAGCAGTTTTGCTGCTTCATGCGTACTCAGGAAGTCCAAATGATGTCCGGATGCTCGCACGGTTTTTAGAAAAAGCAGATTATACAGTCTATGCGCCGCTATTTAAAGGACATGGAACGATGGAGCCATATGATATCTTGCAAGAAAAAGCAGAAAGCTGGTGGGCAGATACTAAAAAAGCTATCCATTTTTTACAGTCTGAACAGTTTTCTGATATTGCCGTATTGGGATTATCGATGGGTGGCATCTTTGCTGTACGGGCACTAGAAGAAGAATCAGTAATTGGCGGCGGTTTTTTCTGTTCGCCCCTGTCTCCTGTAGAAACAAACGTGCCTGAAAATTTTGAAAAATATGTACGTCAAGTGCTGAAGATAGCAGGCAAATCAGAAAAAGAAATCAATGAAAAAGCTGTGTCTTACCGCTCGTTAGCTGAACATCAATTAATGGATATACAAGACCAAGCAGCAATCGCAGAAAGTAGACTATCAGATATCCAACAGCCAATATTTTTAGCTCAAGCTGGGAAAGATGAAATGATCGACCCAAATGGTGTATTTGAAACGGCACGCAAATTGAGCCGCCAACGAGTGACACTTCAATGGTATCCTGAAAGCGGTCATGTGATTACAGTTGGCACAGCAAGACGCGAATTAGAAAAAGACGTGTTGGAATTTTTAGAAAAATTACCTTGGAATGAGGAATAAATATGACAAAAGAAACAATAAAAGAGAAAATTCTCTTTTTCATGGAAAGCAGTCGCAAACGTAGTTTTTCTATGGAAGAAATCGCTGAAGGTCTAGGCTTTCAAAAAAGCGATGATTTTAAATTACTAGTACAAACGATTGCTCAAATGGAAAGAGAACAGAGTATCGTTTTCAATAAAAAAGGAAAAGTCAAACTTCCTTTAAAACCGATCTTGGTCGAAGGGACATTTCGGGCAAATGAACGAGGATTTGGATTTGTAACGATTGATCCCGAAGAAGATGATATCTATATCCCGAAAGAAGCGACTGGCTTTGCAATGGATGGGGATACCGTAGCAATTGATATCATGAAGCGAGCAAATACAGATATGGATCGCGGAGCAGAGGGAAAAGTAGTGGAGATTCGAGACCGAGCGACTACTCAGTTAGCCGGAGAATTTGTTGCTTATTCAGACGAAGAGATACAGGAAACGGATCTTTATGGTGTGGTCATCCCGAAAGATAGAAAGCTTAACCAATTCAAAGTGTATGCAGCGGCAGAGGGAGTTCGTCCAGTTGACGGAAGTATTGTATTGATCGAACTGACCCATTACCCTGAAAAAGGGTATGCAACTAGTTTAGAAGGGATAATCAAGCAAGTGATTGGTCATAAGAATGACCCTGGCATGGATATCCTCTCGATTGTCGTGGCTAACGGTATTCCTACAAAATTTCCTGATGATGTGTTATCTGAGGCAGATGAAGTTCCAGACCAGATCAGCGAAAAGGATATTGTTGGACGCAGAGATTTAAGAGATCAGCTCATCGTTACGATTGATGGAGAAGATGCAAAAGATCTAGATGATGCAGTGACGGTCAAAAAATTAGAAAATGGTAATTATTTTCTTGGAGTACACATTGCAGATGTATCTTACTATGTGACGCAAGGCAGTCAACTGGACAGAGAAGCATACGAAAGAGGAACAAGTGTCTATTTGACCGATCGAGTGATTCCGATGATCCCACAACGTTTATCCAATGGTATCTGTTCATTGAATCCCCATGTTCCACGACTCACCATGAGTTGTGAAATGGAGATCGATCCAAATGGACAAGTTGTCTCTCATGAGATTTTTCCAAGTGTGATCCAAACAACAGAACGGATGACCTACACAGCTGTCAATCAAATCTTAGAAGATCAAGATGAAGAAACGATGCAACGTTATGCTCAGCTCGTGCCTATGTTCCAAGAAATGGGTGAATTGCATCGAATCCTTGAAATGATGCGAATCAAACGTGGAGCGATTTCTTTTGAGGATCGTGAAGCGAAGATCCTTGTTGATGCTGAAGGACACCCAAATGATATCCAGCTAAGAAGCAGAGGGATAGGTGAACGCTTGATCGAATCCTTTATGCTTGCTGCCAACGAAACGGTAGCTGAACATTATAATAAATTAAATCTTCCGTTTATTTATCGAATCCATGAACAGCCAAAAGAAGAAAAAATGCAGCGCTTCTTTGATTTTGCTTCAGCTTTGGGCATTCTGGTACGAGGAACGAAAGGAACGATCACACCGAAAGATTTACAGCATGTGATCGAAGGAGTAGAAGATAAACCAGAAGCTGCAGTTATCAATACTATGTTGCTAAGAAGTATGCAACAAGCACGCTATTCAGAAGACAATTTTGGGCATTATGGCTTAGCAGCAGATTACTACACACATTTTACATCTCCTATTCGACGCTATCCCGATCTGATCGTCCATCGGCTGATCCGTTCTTATAGCCAAGATAAAAGTGAAAGCAATCAAAGTTTATGGGCTGAGGAACTTCCTGAAATCGCGGATCATAGTTCTAAGATGGAGCGTCGCGCAGTAGAAACAGAACGTGAAGTAGATGCGATGAAGAAAGCAGAATTCATGATGGACAAAGTGGGAGAAGAATTCGACGGGATCATCAGCTCTGTTGTGAAATTCGGACTGTTTATCGAACTACCGAATACAGTAGAAGGATTGATCCATATCAATGAATTGAAACAAGACTACTTCCATTTTATTGAAAATCATTTAGCGCTTGTAGGTGAAAGAACTGGACTGACTTTTAAAATCGGACAAAAAGTGCGCGTAAAAGTAGTCAAAGCTGATCCAGATGAACGAGCAGTGGATTTTGAACTCGTTTCCGCAGAAGAGGTCACTGCGTTGGAACGTCCAAAAGCACGCAATGGAAAATCTGGAAAACGAGAAGGAAAACAAGCAGGCAAACGCTCAGAAAAAAATGGCAAGAAGAACAAACGATATAGTGATAGTAAGCAAACGTTCGGTAAGAAAAAAGGGAAAAAGCCATTTTACAAAGGTGTCAAAAAGAAGAAAAAGAAAAAATAAAATGAGTTGGAGGAAACAGCTATGCCAAAAGGCGAGGGAAAACTAATTGCACAAAACAAGAAAGCTCGCCATGATTATTCGATCATCGACACGATGGAAGCAGGGATGGTCTTGCAAGGAACGGAGATCAAGTCGATACGAAACAGCCGGATCAATCTGAAAGATGGATTTATTCGCGTCCGCAACGGGGAAGCTTTCTTGCATAATGTTCATATCAGTCCTTATGAACAAGGAAATATTTTTAATCATGATCCGTTGCGCACGAGAAAACTATTATTGCACAAGAAACAAATCGTTCGTCTTGAAAACGAATTGAAAAACACGGGAATCACTGTTGTTCCTTTAAAAGTCTATATTCGTAACGGCTATGCCAAGGTATTGATTGGTCTGGCAAAAGGGAAAAAATCGTATGATAAACGGGAAGATTTGAAACGAAAAGATATCGATCGACAAATTGATCGAACTTTAAAAAATTTCTCTAGATAATTTCATTATCCTTTTTCGCATATTCGGTGCTTTTGCTTTTACTTAATGATAAAATTTGTTAGCATTTAATCTGACAAAACATGATTATCACAGGTTTTTTCTTAGATCAGGAGCACCGTGCATGGGGAAAAATTCGCTTCGTTTTTGACTGAAATAAAAAAGTGTCTAATTTTCATGAAAATGTTTTGAATTTTCCGTTTCATGGTGGTATGATACCGTGTGGTTAGAAACCGATTGGAAAAAACCAGATACGCACATGAATTGATTTTATGTGAATTTCGGGGAAAAGAGGTGAAATGGATTGGATGAACGCTCGCTAACGTTCCACATTGGACCAATTTGGTTTGATGGTACAGTTTGTATAATGGTGTTACTGACCTGTTTGATTGTTTTCTTCTTAGCTTACTTTTTTACAAGAAATCTTAAGTTGAAACCAACAGGCAAACAAAATGCGATAGAATGGGTCATTGATTTTAGTCGAGGAATCGTAACAGATAATCTGCCTAGAAAAGAATTGAGCAATTTCCATTTGTTGGCATTTACATTGTTTTTATTTGTTTTTGTTGCAAACAACATCGGTTTAGTAACAAAAATCGTCTTACCTAACGAAACAACACTTTGGAAAAGCCCGACAGCAGACCCGTTTGTTACTTTAACTTTGGCATTTATAATGATCTTACTTACTCACTTATTCGGGGTGAAAAAGTTAGGCTTCAAAGGATATTTCGTAAATTCGTTCTTGAAACCCTATAGTTTTATGTTTCCGATGAAACTGATTGAAGAATTTACAAACTTATTAACACTTGCTTTACGTCTTTATGGGAATATTTATGCGGGGGAAGTTTTGCTAACCTTGATTGCAAAAATGATGACAAGCTTAGGCTGGTTCTCATTACCATTAGCAATTCCATTAGAGATGGTCTGGATCGCGTTCTCCTTGTTTATTGGGAGCATCCAAGCATTTGTCTTTGTCACTTTGTCAATGGTTTATATGAGCCATAAGATTGAAGTAGAAGAATAATACTCGGTTAAAAAACAAACTACTATTTATCTATTTTAGGAGGAAAACAATTATGAATTATATCGCAGCAGCAATCGCAATCATGGGAGCAGCAATCGGAGCCGGTTATGGTAACGGTCAAGTTATCTCTAAAACAATCGAATCAATGGCTCGCCAACCTGAAATGTCTGGTCAATTCCGTACAACAATGTTTATCGGGGTAGCTCTAGTTGAAGCTGTTCCTATCTTAGGGGTAGTTATCGCCTTGATTCTAGTTTTTGCCGTTTAATTGAATCAGTATTAAGGCAGAAACAACATCGTTTGTTACTGCTTTTTTACATGGAAACTAGAAATACTCCAAAGAAAGGAAGGCTCGCCTATGCTGAATCAATTGGCAATTGCAGAAGTTGGCAATGCGATGTTAGGTAATATCATCGTTGTCAGCGGCTCATTTTTGATACTACTGGCTCTCTTGAAGCACTTTGCTTGGGGACCAATCAGCGATATTTTGAAAAAACGTGAAGACAAGATCGCCAATGATTTAGATTCTGCAGAACAATCTCGCATCAACTCAGCGAAAATGGAACAAGAACGCGAACAACAATTGTTAGCCTCTCGTTCTGATGCAGCTGATATCATCAAAAATGCGAAAGAAAGTGGAGAATTAAGCCGCCAAAATATTTTGAAGGATGCTCAAGAAGAAGCAGCTCGTCTAAAAAGCAAAGCCCAAGCTGATATCACTGTAGAACGTGATTCAGCGCTGAACTCTGTAAAAGACGACGTTGCAGAACTCTCTCTTCAAATCGCGGAAAAAATCTTGAACAAAGAATTATCTCCAGAAATGCATGAATCATTAATCAATCAATACATTGAAGGTCTAGGTTCTTCAAATGAAACTAGATAAATATACAGTAGGAAGACGTTACGGGAAAGCTTTATTTGAACTGGCGATCGATTCAAATCAAGCAGAAGAAATCTATCAAGATCTCGTAAGTTTACGTCAAATCTATGAACAAGTACCTGGATTAGGGAATATGTTAAGTGATGTTCGTCTAGAACCTCATGAAAAACGAGAAATCATGGACAAGCTTGTCAGCGGTTATGATGGAATCGTTAAAAACTTTTTAGAAGTTGTTTATGAGTATAACCGAATGGATGACCTTTTGTTCATGATTGAAGAATATGAACGTCGATATGATGAACATCAAGGGTTACTATTGGGAAGTGTCACAACAGCAGTCCCACTTTCAGACGAACAACGAATACAATTAGAAAAGAATGTTGCAAAAACAATGGACTATCAATCAGTTGAATTAAAACAAATCGTTGATTCTTCTATTATTGGTGGCGCGATTGTTGAAGCCAACCATCGAGTAATCGACGGAAGCATTCGCACGCAATTAGAAAAAATGCGTAATCAATTAAACAGATAGTACAAAGAGGTAGGTGAATCGAATGGCCATCAAAGCAGAAGAAATTAGTGCCTTGATTAAAGAACAAATTGAAAATTATCAAAACGTGCTTTCAGTCGAAGAAATCGGTACCGTAACTTATGTAGGTGACGGGATCGCTCGTGCACATGGTTTAGAAAACGCGATGAGTGGTGAGTTGCTTGAATTTTCAAATGGCTCATACGGAATGGCGCAAAACTTAGAATCAAATGATGTAGGTATCATTATCCTTGGCGATTTCGAGTCCATTCGTGAAGGAGATAAAGTAAAACGAACAGGAAAGATCATGGAAGTTCCAGTTGGAGAGGCCTTGATCGGACGGGTAGTTAATCCGCTAGGTCAGCCAATCGACGGACTAGGTGAAATCGTTACTGACAAAGCTCGTCCAGTAGAAGCAATGGCACCAGGTGTTATGCAACGTAAATCTGTTAACGAACCAATGCAAACAGGGCTAAAAGCGATCGACGCCCTTGTGCCAATCGGACGCGGACAACGTGAATTAGTCATCGGTGACCGTAAAACAGGGAAAACTTCTATTGCGATCGATACGATCATCAACCAAAAAGGTCAAGATATGATCTGTATCTATGTAGCAATCGGACAAAAAGATTCTACAGTTCGTACACAAGTTGAAACATTGAAAAAATATGGCGCAATGGATTACACAATCGTTGTGAATGCCGGTGCGTCTCAACCAGCGCCGTTGCTTTATATCGCACCATATGCTGGTACTGCAATGGGTGAAGAGTTCATGTACAACGGTAAACATGTCTTGATCATTTTTGATGATCTTTCAAAACAAGCTGTTGCTTATCGTGAACTTTCCTTGCTACTTCGCCGTCCACCAGGTCGTGAAGCTTATCCAGGGGATGTTTTCTACTTACACTCACGCTTATTGGAACGTGCAGCAAAATTAAGTGATGATTTAGGTGGCGGTTCAATGACTGCCTTACCATTTGTTGAAACACAAGCTGGAGATATCTCTGCTTATATCCCAACAAACGTTATTTCGATCACTGATGGACAAATCTTCTTAGAAAGCGACTTGTTCTACGCAGGTACTCGTCCAGCGGTTGATGCCGGACTATCTGTATCTCGTGTAGGGGGTTCTGCGCAAATCAAAGCAATGAAAAAAGTTGCTGGGACTTTACGCCTAGACTTAGCAAGTTACCGTGAATTAGAAGCATTTACACAATTCGGTTCTGACTTGGATGCAGCAACACAAGCAAAACTAAATCGTGGACGCCGTACAGTAGAAATCTTGAAACAAAAATTGCATGCACCGCTAGCTGTTGAAAAACAAGTAGTGATTTTGTATGCTTTGACACATGGATTCTTAGATAGTATCCCTGTAGACAGTATTTTAGACTTCGAACATGAATTATTCGAATATCTGGATACCAATCATTCAGATATCTTTGAAACAATCCGTACAACAAAAGATCTTCCAGAAGAAGAAGCGTTGAACAGTGCGATTCAGGAATATAAAGACATGTTCTTAGCTACAAAAGGAAGTAATTCCTCTACAGAAGATAAATTGAAATCCATTCAAAATGCATAGTGAGGTGAGATGAATGGGTGCTTCATTAAATGAAATCAAGACACGTATCGCTTCAACGAAAAAAACGAGCCAAATCACGCGGGCAATGCAGATGGTGTCTGCTTCTAAGTTGACAAAATCTGAAGCTTCTTCACAGAAGTTTCAGGTTTATGCAACAAAAGTAAGAGAAATCGTTACGCATTTGACTGCTACTCAGTTAAATGATATTGCCTCAGAAAATCCTAGAGGGGATATCAATTACAACAGCATGCTGCTCAGCCGTCCTGTTAAGAAAACTGGTTATATCGTCATCACTGCAGATGGCGGTTTAGTCGGTGGATATAACAGCTCGATATTGAAACAAACGATGTCTATTTTAGAAGAAGACCACCAATCACCCGATGATTACGTGATGATCGCAATTGGCGGAACTGGTGCAGACTTCTTTAAAGCACGCGGTATCAATCTAGCATATGAGCTGCGCAATCTATCTGATCAGCCAAGCTTTGATGAAGTCCGCAAAATCGTAAATATGGCAACAACTATGTTCCAAAACGAAGTATTCGATGAATTATACGTATGTTATAACCATCATATCAATTCGCTAACTAGTCAGTTTCGTGTAGAAAAAATGCTGCCAATCTCAGACTTAGATCCAGAAGAAGCAACTACTTTCGAACAAGAATATATTTTTGAACCTTCAAAAGAAGAAATCTTGTCTCAGTTATTGCCTCAGTATGCTGAAAGTTTGATCTACGGTGCGATCGTTGACGCCAAAACAGCAGAACATGCTGCTGGTATGACAGCAATGAAAACAGCAACTGATAATGCTGCTAATATCATTGATGAGCTGACGGTTTCTTATAACCGTGCAAGACAAGGGGCTATTACCCAAGAAATTACCGAAATTGTTGCCGGAGCTTCGGCACTAGAATAGTATTGAGATTGGAGGAAAAAAGATGAGTTCAGGCAAGATTGTTCAAGTAATCGGTCCCGTTGTCGACGTGGAATTTTCTTTAGACCAATCCTTACCAGATATCAACAACGCATTAGTTGTTTATAAAAATGACGAAAATAAATCAAAAGTTGTTCTTGAAGCAGCGTTAGAATTAGGGGACGGAGTGATCCGGACCATTGCGATGGAATCAACAGATGGTTTACAAAGAGGAATGGAAGTCATTGATACAGGCAAAGCAATCTCTGTTCCTGTAGGTAAAGAAACATTAGGTCGCGTATTCAACGTACTAGGAGATACGATCGATTTAGAAACACCTTTCCCAGAAGATGCGGAAAGAAGCGAAATTCATAAAAAAGCACCAGCCTTTGACGAATTAAGTACAAGTACAGAAATTTTGGAAACAGGGATCAAAGTTATCGATTTGCTTGCCCCATATTTAAAAGGTGGGAAAGTCGGACTATTCGGTGGTGCCGGTGTTGGTAAAACCGTACTGATCCAAGAACTGATCCATAATATCGCCCAAGAACATGGTGGTATTTCTGTATTTACCGGTGTAGGTGAACGTACTCGTGAAGGTAATGACTTGTATTATGAAATGAAAGATTCAGGAGTTATCGAAAAAACAGCCATGGTGTTCGGACAAATGAACGAACCACCAGGTGCACGTATGCGTGTTGCTTTGACTGGTTTGACGATTGCGGAATATTTCCGTGATGTAGAAGGTCAAGATGTACTGTTGTTTATCGACAACATTTTCCGTTTCACTCAAGCTGGATCTGAAGTATCAGCCTTGTTAGGACGGATGCCTTCTGCGGTTGGTTATCAACCAACATTGGCAACAGAAATGGGTCAATTGCAAGAACGTATCACATCTACGAAAAAAGGTTCGATCACATCGATCCAAGCAATCTATGTGCCAGCCGATGACTACACTGACCCGGCGCCGGCAACAGCATTCGCCCATTTGGATGCGACAACCAACTTGGAACGTAAATTAACAGAACAAGGGATTTATCCAGCGGTAGATCCATTGGCTTCTTCTTCAAGTGCTTTAGCACCTGAAATCGTGGGAGAAGAACATTATAAAGTAGCAACAGAAGTCCAACACGTATTGCAACGATATCGTGAATTACAAGATATCATTGCTATCTTAGGTATGGATGAATTATCCGATCAAGAAAAAGTGTTAGTTTCTCGTGCCCGCAGAGTCCAATTCTTCTTGTCACAAAACTTTAACGTGGCTGAACAATTTACTGGTCTTCCAGGTTCATATGTCCCTGTAGAAGAAACAGTGAAAGGATTCCGCGAAATCTTGGAAGGCAAATACGATGATCTTCCTGAAGAAGCTTTCCGAAGTGTTGGCCGAATCGAAGACGTCGTAGAAAAAGCGAAAACACTAGGCTACTAGAAAGGGGTGCCCCATGGATCAATATTTAACAGTAAATGTGGTAACTCCTGCCGGTTTGGTCTATGATCACCATGCAGCTATCGTCGTTGCACGTACGACAGCTGGTGAGCTTGGGATTTTGCCTAAACATGCACCAATCATCGTTCCATTGACGATTGATGAAGTTCGTGTAAAACGAACAGATTCAGATACCCACGTCGATTGGATCGCTGTTAATGGCGGAATCATGGAAGTTCGTGATAATGTTGTTTCAATCGTTGCTGATAGTGCGGAACGTGAACGTGATATCGATGTATCTCGTGCGGAACGTGCAAAACAACGCGCAGAACGCCAAATCGAAGAAGCAAAAGCAAAACAAGATACGAACGAATTGAAACGGGCAACTGTTGCGTTGCACCGAGCAATCAATCGTATCAAAGTATCTAAGCACTCATAAAATGAGATGCGGATGTTTATCCGTGTTTAAGAACAGTAAAAAGAGGTTATGACAGAAGTGGTCAGCTTCAAGACATAAGAAGGAATTTACGAAAATTGCTTCTCAAATTTTTGTGAAATCTCAGCTTATTTTTCGAAGAAGCTACTTCTGGAACACCGTATATCAGAGGTTGTGAAATCAGCGTTTTGTCCTGAGTATTAGAGAAACAAATGGAAAATAGTTCCTCATATTTTGCCGTTTTTTGAGCTAATACCGAGGGTCAGATGATTGAACACCGTTTATTTGGAAAAAGGGACTGCGACAAGACTTTTGTCTCAGTCCCTTTTTTTGCATATTTTTAGCATTTATTTCCTAAAAAATGTAAGGGGATTCCTATATTTTTAAGTATACTTGTTTTTCCTTTTATACATTTTATGGTATTATCATTTTATTAGTTATTATAAAACAATCGTTAGAAAGGACGTCATTATGCAAGTATACGGAATTGATGCGGTGCTTCGAATTGTGAGTCATTTGGCGTTTATCTACTTAGCCTTCTGGTCTTTACGTTCGTTACGCATTGAAACTTTTTTCAGACCAATGCATAATACGCAAATTAGAATGGCAATCGTACTTTTTTCAATTTTTTTAGGGTACACTGCAAGTAATTTTTTCTTAGAAGTTATCGCTTTATGCCGAAATCTTTTCGTTAGCCTGTAAATTTTAAAAAAAGGTACTATTTTAAAAGCAAGGATGTTATAATAGAAAAGATTTTGAGTAAGTGTATGCTCATTGGAATTTTTTGGAGGGAACAACATGGAAGAGATCATCGTAAGAGGTGGCAATCAATTAAATGGAACAGTAAGAATTGAAGGAGCTAAAAATGCTGTTTTGCCTATTTTAGCTGCTAGTTTGTTAGCAGAAGAAGGTATTACGACATTAGACAACGTTCCGATTCTTTCTGATGTCTTCACTATGAATCAAGTGATTCGTCACTTAAACGTAGATGTAGATTTTGATGAACAAAAGAATCAAGTAACAATCGACGCTTCAAGACAATTAGAAATCGAAGCGCCTTATGAGTATGTTAGTCAAATGCGTGCTTCAATCGTTGTGATGGGTCCGCTACTTGCCAGAAATGGACATGCAAAAGTAGCTATGCCTGGTGGATGTGCGATTGGTAAACGACCAATCGATTTGCATTTAAAAGGATTTCAAGCTTTAGGAGCAAAAATTATTCAAAAAAACGGCTATATCGAAGCAATTGCGGATGAATTGATCGGTAACACGATTTATTTAGATTTCCCTAGTGTAGGTGCTACTCAAAATATCATGATGGCTGCCGTAAAAGCAAAAGGAACAACCATCATTGAAAACGTAGCTCGCGAACCAGAAATCGTTGATTTAGCAAACATTTTGAATAAAATGGGCGCTCAAGTCTATGGAGCTGGTACTGAAACAATGCGTATTGAAGGCGTGGATCATTTACATGCAGTCAACCACTCAATCGTACAAGATCGTATCGAAGCAGGTACCTTTATGGTTGCTGCTGCAATGACACAAGGCAATGTGCTGATTGCAGATGCTATCTCTGAACATAACCGCCCATTGATTTCTAAATTGATCGAAATGGGTGCAGAAATCATTGAAGAAGAAGGCGGAGTCCGTGTCATCGGACCAAAACATATCTTACCTACAGATGTAAAAACGATGCCTCATCCTGGTTTCCCTACAGATATGCAAGCTCAAATGACAGCTATCCAATTAGTTGCAGAAGGTACAAGTGTGGTGACTGAAACAGTGTTTGAAAATCGTTTCCAACATTTAGAAGAGATGCGCCGTATGAACGCTCATGTCAAAATCGACGGAAATGTAGCAATCATGGATGGAAACCATGAATTGCAAGGTGCAGAAGTATATGCAACAGACTTGCGGGCAGCAGCAGCATTAGTTTTAGCTGGCTTGAAAGCAAATGGAATCACACGTGTGCGTAACTTGAATTATCTAGACCGTGGATATTATAATTTCCATATCAAACTACAGCAATTAGGTGCAGACGTCGAACGTGTAGACATGGATCAAACTTCTGCTGAAAAAACAGCACAAACGATTGCTTAAGGAAGTGGCTGAATGAGTAACCAACGATATATCTTATTAACTTTGATAAAGATTTTAGTGGTGATCTTATTGCTTATCCTTCTTTTTGTGGCCGGAACGATGATCGGATATGGTGTCATCGGTGGCGGCAATCCATTTAAAGTATTCCAGCCAAGTTTGTGGATTCATATTCGAGACTTTTTTCATTGATAAATAAGAATCACAGTGGTTCTAGTCGATATGAAGTGAGCCATGAAGCAGAACATGATAAAAGAAAACAGAAGGGAACGTTGACGTTAGTCGCGATCCCTTTTTTTAGTAAAAGAAAAGAAGGAATCTAATTGATGAAGAAGATATTGATTTATTTAGTTAGAGGATATCAGCGCTTTATTTCGCCTGCATTTCCACCTAGCTGCCGTTATTACCCAACCTGTTCCAATTATATGATAAAAGCAATTCAAACCCATGGTGCGCTAAAAGGGACGGTAATGGGGACTGCACGGATCTTACGCTGTCATCCTTTTGTCAAAGGCGGTATCGATTATGTACCATTGACATTCCGATTAACGCGAAATAAGAAAGATAAAAAAGAACCAGATTATAAAAAGGTTGTGAAAAATACGGGTAGCACTGAGCGATAAAGAAAAAGAGGAAATTTATTGTCAAAGTAACAACTCCGCAACTACTTATATGGGGGACAAAAAATGATCGAAGAACTAAACAAGAAAGATTTACCATGGTCCTTGTTATTAGATGCAGATCCTGATAAAGAAAAAGTTCAAGTATATGTTTCCAGAGGGAGTGGCTGGATATGGAAAGAAAAAGAAAAAACAATAGGTGTACTGATCTATGTGGCAAGGGAAAAAGAATACGAAATCGTCAATGTAGCAGTAACCCCAACGTATCAAGGAAAGGGGATTGGCGGAAAATTACTTGAGACAGCTTTTCAGAAGCTTTCACAGCTAGCTTCAAACCAAACTCGGATCATTATACGTACTGGCACTACTAGTAGCGCTGCGTTACACCTCTATCAAAAAATGGGCTATGTGGAGATTGGTCGAGTCAAAGACTATTTTATCCATCATTACTCTGAGCCCATTTTTGAAAATGGAGATCAATTAAGGGATCAAGTGATTTTAGCAATTCACTTACCTAAAAATAGCTTTAACTAATAAACTTTCAATTCGAGAAAATGCTTTCAAATGCTAAATAGATACATTACAATAGCTTTAGCAAACAAAAAGGAGAATATTTTTATGGGAATATTAGTTTTTGATTTTGGTGGATCGGCTGTCAAATATGGTTGTTGGGATGGCAAAGAGATTAAAGGTAAGGGACAATTTGCAACGCCTGAATCTTGGGAAGAAATGAAAACGCAATTATTTCAAGTTTATAAAAAAATACTCGTTTCTTTTGAAGTCGAAGGAATTGGAATCAGCTCTCCTGGAGTAGTGAATAATGAGAAACAGGTGATTGAGGGAATCAGTGCGATTCCTTATATTCATGGATTTAATATTTTCCGAGATTTGGAAACTCTGTTTCAACTCCCAGTAACGATTGAAAATGACGCCAACTGTGCCGGAATGGCTGAATTTTATGAAGGTGCTGCCCGTGATTATCAAGATGTTGCTTTTGTTGTGGCAGGAACTGGGATTGGCGGGGCGTTGTTCACGAAAGGACAAATAAATAAAGGGGCACATCTTTACGGTGGAGAATTTGGGTTGATGTTCTTAGATGGCGATAAGACATTCAGTAAACTTGGTACAGCGGTACAGATGGCTTGGCGTTATTGTGAACGCAAAGGTCTCGATAAAAATGCTTATACCGGAAAAGATGTCTTTGAATTAGCAGAAACTGGAGATGCAATAGCAAAAGAAGAAGTTGAGAGTTTTTATACGTATCTTACAAAGGGATTATTCAGTATTCAATTTTCGTTTGATCCAGAAGTGATCGTATTAGGCGGCGGGGTTTCTGCAAAAGAAGGGCTCATTGATGAGATCAAAAGCCGAATGAAGAAGCTGACAGAACAATTCGATCTGCATGATTTCGAACCGCAGATTTTATTATGTGAGTACAGAAACGATGCTAATCTTGTAGGTGCAGCAGCAAACTATCTCGCTGTACGTCAAGGAGAGAATTAAGAGCTTTAGAGAAGGTGCAGCTTGCATAAAAGAAGAGAATGAAATGAATAGGAGATTTTTACCTAAGGAATGTTTTATTTGCTGCAGTATGATAAAATATCTGAGAGGTGAAAATGATGTCAAAAAAAAATAAAGATATTGAAGTGCGTATAGAAGAAGTGAAAAAAGATATCAAAGGTAAGAATTATGAAGTCACTCAGTTATTTATAGGGAAAAAAATGATTGGTGAGATCTTAGCCTATGGGCCAAAAGAATATGAAATTTTCTTTGGTGAAGAAGATTTTGGAAAAGAAAAAAGTCTTGAAAATGCGATAGAAACAGTGATTCGACACTGGAATCTGCACGAATAAAAAAATATCAAAAAAACTTTCAATAAAGGGTTGCAAAAATCTGGAAAATTAGGTATTATAACTAAGTCAGGTTGATACAAACCTTTCGGAGGAGTAGCGAAGTGGCTAAACGCGACGGACTGTAAATCCGTTCCTTAGGGTTCAGTGGTTCGAATCCACTCTCCTCCATTTCATTGGGGTATAGCCAAGCGGTAAGGCAAGGGACTTTGACTCCCTCATGCGTTGGTTCGAATCCAGCTACCCCAGTATACCACAATCGTAAGCTCTCGTTAGTTCGAGAGCTCTTTTTTTTGCTTTGCTACCTTGTTCCTTGAAGATTCTGCTGAATTAAGATAGAGTTAAGTTAACTACAAGAATTGGAGGGATCCACATGAAATGGAAAGAAAAAGTAGACGAAGCAGCTGAAAAGTTATATGATTTGGTCAAATCAGAAAAATACAATATTGAAGTGAATATTCCGAAAAAAGGCGGAAAAGCGGTCCAGGTAAAATCAAAACGCCCAACGAATCATACAAAAAAATGGATGGCTAAAAACCGCTAATAATAACAAAAGATCCATAAGTCGGCATTTTCATCGATTTTAGGGTCTTTTGTTATTTTCTAGGTTGAACATATCTAAAAAATTGTTTCTGACAATAGGAGTAGGGAGAACGATGTGTGTCTAAATCCTCTGTTGATGGATAGAAACCTTTATCTTTTTCAGTTGTGAATCAGGTATATACCAGTTATAATAGAAGAAACGAAAGGACGGGTGTACGTTATGTCGAATCAATTACCTGTATATATACAGATTCATGACCAATTAAAAAATGAAATCGAACAAGGTATATGGAAAGTCGGAGACCGTCTTCCTTCAGAAAGAGAATTAGCAGTGAAATTCAATGTCAGCCGTATGACGTTGAGACAAGCAATTCAAAACTTGGCAGATGAAGGAATCTTAGAAAGAAAGATCGGTTCGGGTACGTATGTTGCGCGAGAAAAAGTACAAGAAAAAATGTCTGGTGCAACAAGTTTTACAGAAATTATGGAATCACAAAATCGAGTACCGTCTAGTCGGACAATCTCTTATTTCTTGACTTCGCCAAGCTCAAGTGAAATGGAAAAACTAAACTTGAGTAAAGATGACACGATCTTGCGAATGGAACGTATTCGTTTCGCAGATGATGTCCCTATTTGTTTTGAAGTTGCCAGTGTTCCACAAAAGCTGATCGATGGCTACAGCAAAGCAGAGATTACTGAATCGTTGTATCGCACGCTAGAAGAAAAAGGCGGGAAAAAGATCGGTCCAGCGAATCAAACGATTACTGCTGTGTTGGCTTCTGAGAAAATTGCTGACTATTTAGAGGTAAAACGAGGAGATGCAGTTCTTCGTTTGCGCCAGATTTCTTATTTTGAAGACGGTACGCCGTTTGAGTATGTGCGTACGCAATACGTAGGAAATCGTTTTGAGTTTTATTTGGAAAAATAAAAAACAGGTGATCCCTGATTCCTTATTAGAAATAAAAGAGAATCAGAATCACCTGTTTTTATATATGATCAGTTATCAGTTGCTCGTGATAAGAAACAGAACCCTCTTCAAATTGGACTTGTCCGTTCAGCAGCTCAATGATGGATTCTTTAAAGTGGTCAGCACTTTTTTCATCTACAGCACAGATGACGCTAACTTGATCAGTATATTGGATTTCTTTTATAAAAAAATGTTGGAGTTCAAGATAATTCTGTAATTTTCCTAGTTGCGGATACGTGATCATCACAGAGATCTCCTGTTGCAAGGTACCTTCTACGATTCCAATGTCAGACAATGCTTGAGAGACCGCATGAGTGTATGCTCGTATTAATCCGCCTGTGCCGAGTTTCGTTCCTCCAAAATATCGAGTGACTACTGCAGCTACATTGATCAGTTGATTTTTTTTGAGGACTTCCAACATCGGTACGCCCGCCGTTCCACTTGGTTCTCCATCATCGCTGCTTCGCTGGATTTCATTTTTTTCTCCAATGATGAAGGCGCTGCAGTTATGGTTCGCTTTCCAATGTTCTTTTTTTATTTCTTGAATGAAACTTTTTGCTTGGTCCTCTGATTCTATTCGTCTAAGAGAACAGATAAAGCGTGATTTTTTGATCTCAATCTCACTTTGTCCATTTTCTTTTATTGTACGATAGCGCTCGATCATCTTGTCACCTCTTTTTTTCATTTTCTTTATTCAGTATAAATAAAGTTCTAGGTTGTTTCAACACTGTAACGGTTGCGCAATTGCTGTAGTATGCGATAATAAAGACAAAGGCAGGTGGATCTGGGGATGCAGGAACGAATGAAAAAGTACGATGCAATTACGCATTATTTGAAGAACAATGGCGGCTCTCAAGTAACGTTGACCTTTACCCAATTTGACGAACTGCTGTTTCCCAGTAACGGGCTTCCCAAAACAGCAAGGGAAAGTACAGATTGGTGGGCAAATGATTATAAACACCCTGAAAAAGGTGCCTATGGCTGGATAAATGCAGGCTATGAAGTAGTTGTCATCAATTTGGACAAAGAATATGTCGTGTTCAATAAATTAGTGAAATCTAGTTGGCTATTTGATTAAATAAACCGCGTTTAGAAAACGTTGACAAATTTCTTTCTTTTTATATAATAGAGTAACAGACGCGAAGAAAACGTTTGCATAGTTTGTTTTAAAAAGGAGAGAAAAGTATGGCTAAAAAAACAATTATGCTTGTATGTTCGGCTGGTATGAGCACAAGTTTACTAGTAACAAAAATGCAAAAAGCTGCTGAAGCAAAAGGAATCGACTCGGATATTTTCGCTGTGTCCGCTTCTGACGCAGATAACAATCTTGCAAATAAAGACGTGGATGTGTTGTTATTAGGCCCACAAGTTCGCTTTATGAAAGCTGATTTTGAGAAACGTCTGGAACCAAAAGGCATTCCTTTAGATGTCATCAATATGGCTGATTATGGTATGATGAATGGCGAAAAAGTGTTAGATCAAGCAATCACGCTCATAGGTGAATAAATAGAACAGTATAACTATCGAACAAGCGATCCAAAAAATAGATCGCTTGTTTTTTCGTATATTTTTTTAGGGCGAAGAATATGAATCATTTTTGGGGTAGAAGGCTTCTGACGAGAGATATTGAAGCAATAGACTGTGAGGAGGTAAATTTACCAAATTATGAGAAGATCGCAGCAGTGGAACGTTTGGGCAACTGGATTCTTTGTCATCGCTGTGGAATGAGGACGTCCGTCATTGATGGACAGCTTGCAGATTACGGTTATTTTTGTACACATTGTCTATATTTAGGGCGATGCGACACTCAACAAGATTTATATTTGTTTGATCAGCCTGAAGCAAAACCTCGAGAAGTCGTCTTTTTTTGGACAGGACAGCTTACTGAAAAACAAACGGAAATCTCAAAGAGAATACTTTGCCATTCAGAAAAAAGACATCATCTTATTTGGGCTGTAACAGGTGCAGGGAAAACAGAGATGCTTTATCCTATTTTAGTGGAAACTTTAAAAGCTGGAGGAAGAGTAGCGATTTGTACACCGCGAGTCGATGTTTGTAATGAATTGTTTTTACGCTATCGTTATGTTTTTCCAGAAGAAAAAATCACGTTGCTCCATGGGAATACAGCAACGGCTTATACCTTTACTTCTTTTGTTATCTGTACGATTCATCAGCTATACCGTTTTTATCGGTCCTTTGATTTAATAGTGATCGATGAGATCGATGCGTTTCCTTATAACGGGGATGCAGGATTAGCTCATGCTGTGCAAACAGCGATTAAACCAGACGGACGATTCATCTACTTAAGTGCCACACCTGATAAAAAGTTACTAAAGGAAATCAAGCAGACGTTTGACATCCACAAACTTGCTTTACGCTTTCATCGGCGTTTGCTTCCTGAACCCGTCTTGGTTTTCATGAATAATTGGCGACAAAAATGCAAGAACAAGAAGAAGATAAAATCTTTGGTGCGGATCATTCATCAATTAATTAAAGAAAACCATATCCTTTTATTTTGTCCAAGTATCACGATGATGCATCGTTTGAAAGCCACACTTCAAGAGGCTCTTCCGAGATATGAGATCACAGATGTTTCTTCAAGAGACAATCAGCGGGCGGAAAAAGTCCAGAAAATGCGAGAAGCAAAATATGACATACTGTTAACCACGATGATCCTTGAACGTGGAGTCACATTTGAAAGAATATCCGTTATCGTTTTAGGAGCGGATCATCCGGTTTTTACTAAATCTTCTTTGGTACAAATCGCAGGAAGAGCCGATCGTAAAGGGCCTTATACGAACAGTCAAGTATACTTTTTCTATGAAGAAAAAACTGCAGCTATTCGAAAAGTTTGTCAGGAAATCAAAGAAATGAATGAAGAAGGGAAGAAGATGCTGTGAGGTGCAGTTGCTGCAGTAAAGATATCTTCCAAAATTTAACATTCAGCGAGATTATTGGTGTTTCGAAATACAGATTACCTCAGACTTGTTCAGTTTGTCGCGCACAATTTCATTTATTGGAAACAAGAGGCTGTTCTGGCTGTCAAAAACCAATCCATTTCAATCTAGAGAGTACGAAAAAGAAAGTAAAGTCTATTCCCGTTTACTGCAGTGACTGTCAAGAATGGAAGAAGAAATATCCGACCTATGATTTTCAGCACCGTGCCTTTTTTGTGTACGATGAAAATATGAAGGCCTGGCTCAATCAATACAAGTTTATGGGAGATATCCGACTAGCAGGCACCTTTGCATATAGATGGACGCAGATAAAAAAAGAATACCCGACATACATCTATTGTCCAATACCTTTATCTGAAAAAAGGCGAACAGAAAGAGGATTCAATCAAGTAAGCGAGATGTTGAAAGCAGCAAGAATTCCTTTTCAGATGCTACTCAAAAGAGAGAAGCATCTGCTGGCTCAAGCAAAAAACACGCGAAAGGAAAGATTGGAGATGCCTCAACCTTTTGAACTTGCAGTCACCTTTTCTAAGATACAAAATAAAAAAATATTGATTATTGATGATGTCTATACAACAGGACAGACTCTTTTCCACGCAGCAGATTGTTTGCAGGTCGCACAGCCGAAAATCATCCGAACCATTTCTTTGGCGAGATGAATTAGATGTGGAAATTTGATAGCGATTTAATTTGCAAATAACCTAGAGTTCGATATAATAGAATTAAGAAGAGGGAAAGAGTGGTCCTTCTCCTTCTTGATTGTGGTAGACGAAAGGGGTAATTTTTATGTTTAGATATAATGTACGCGGCGAAAATATCGAAGTAACTGAAGCGATTCGCGACTACGTTGAGAAAAAAGTAGGCAAACTAGAACGCTATTTCAGTGACGCACCCGATGCAACGGCGCATGTGAACTTAAAAGTTTATACAGAAAAAACAGCAAAAGTGGAAGTAACGATCCCATTACCTTATCTTGTATTACGTGCCGAAGAAACTTCTCCAGATTTATACGCAAGTATCGATTTGGTTGTTGATAAATTGGAACGCCAAATCCGCAAATTCAAAACAAAAATTAATCGTAAATCCCGTGAAACGGGCATGAATACTGCAGATGCTGCTGCTTTATTCAATGAAGAGGACGAAAACGAAAATGATTCTGAATTAGATATCGTACGTACGAAACGCCTTTCATTGAAACCAATGGATAGTGAAGAAGCAGTCTTACAAATGAACATGCTGGGACATAACTTCTTTATTTTTGAAGATGCAGAAACAAATGGTACAAGTATCGTTTACCGCCGTAAAGATGGAAAATACGGACTGATTGAAACAGACTGATCAGCCTTACTTAAATAACAACGAAAACTTGCAGCAGCTACTGACAGCTGCCGCAAGTTTTTTTGAGTTTCCTCCTCTTTTAGATGAAATATGAATAAATTATGAAGTTCTTACTTTAATACGCTTAAGATATTTCAATTATCTATAACTAATGATAAAATGAAAAGTAAAGTCTACATAGTCTGGATAATACACAGAAGGAAAAGGAGATTACACAACGCATGGCCAATTTGATTCGTTCACTTATCGAAAACGATAAGAAAGAACTAAAACGTTTAGATAGCATTGCAAAAAAAGTTGAAGCATACGCTGACCAAATGGCAGCATTAACTGATGAACAATTACAGGCAAAAACTGCTGAATTCAAGGGCAGATACCAAAAAGGAGAAACATTAGATCAATTACTTCCGGAAGCTTTTGCAGTCGTCCGAGAAGCAGCAAAACGTGTATTAGGTTTATATCCATACCACGTACAATTGATGGGTGGAATCGTGCTTCACGATGGAAATATCCCTGAAATGCGTACTGGTGAAGGTAAAACCTTGACCGCAACGATGCCAGTATATCTAAATGCTCTGACTGGCGAAGGGGTACACGTAGTTACCGTCAATGAATATTTAGCAACCCGTGACTCGACGGAAATGGGCGAACTTTATAATTTCTTAGGATTAACAGTGGGGTTGAATATCAACTCAAAATCTTCGGATGAAAAACGCGAGGCTTATAATTGTGATATCACTTATAGTACGAATAATGAATTAGGATTTGACTACTTGAGAGACAATATGGTCGTTTACCGCCATCAAATGGTACAACGTCCGCTGAATTATGCCATTGTCGATGAAGTTGACTCAATCTTGATTGATGAAGCGAGAACGCCGCTGATCATTTCAGGGCAAGCAGAAAAATCCACAGCTTTATATACAAGAGCAGACAACTTCGTGAAACGTTTGAAAGAAGAAGAAGATTATAAAATCGATGTACAATCAAAAACAATCAGTTTAACCGAAGCAGGGATCGAAAAAGCAGAAGAAACATTCGGTTTGGATAACTTATACGACATTGAAAATACTGCATTGACCCATCACTTGGATCAAGCATTGAGAGCCAACTATATCATGCTTTTAGATATCGATTATGTTGTCCAAGACGGAAAAGTACTGATTGTTGACCAGTTCACTGGTCGGATCATGGATGGACGCCGTTATTCAGATGGACTTCACCAAGCAATCGAAGCTAAAGAAGGCGTAGAGATCGAAGACGAAACGAAAACCATGGCGACGATCACTTTCCAGAACTATTTCCGTATGTACAAGAAACTTGCGGGAATGACTGGTACAGCTAAAACAGAAGAAGAAGAATTCAGAGAAATTTATAACATCCAAGTATACCAAATTCCGACAAATCGTCCGGTTATCCGTGATGATCGTCCAGATTTGCTTTACCCAACATTACAAAGCAAGTTCCACGCTGTCGTGCAAGATATCAAAGATCGCTACCGCAAAGGTCAACCTGTGTTAGTCGGAACTGTTGCGGTTGAAACATCTGAGTTATTATCAGATATGCTGAATCAAGAACGTATTCCTCATGAAGTGCTGAATGCGAAAAATCACTTTAAAGAAGCAGAGATCATCATGAATGCTGGTCAAAAAGGTGCTGTGACGATTGCTACCAACATGGCTGGTCGGGGAACAGATATCAAGTTAGGACTTGGGGTAAGAGAACTTGGTGGTCTAGCAGTTATCGGGACAGA
Source organism: Enterococcus faecium (assembly GCF_029023785.1). NCBI lineage: Bacteria > Bacillati > Bacillota > Bacilli > Lactobacillales > Enterococcaceae > Enterococcus > Enterococcus faecium. The sequence continues at coordinate 756,435 of NZ_CP118955.1, forward strand.
ACGACATGAATCTCGTCGTATCGATAACCAGCTTCGAGGACGTGCAGGACGTCAAGGAGACCCTGGTATGTCACAGTTCTACTTGTCATTGGAAGATGATTTGATGAAACGATTCGGTTCAGAACGAATCAAAGCTTTCTTAGATCGGATGAAGATCGGTGAGGAAGATGCTGTTATCCAAAGCAAGATGCTGACGAAACAAGTAGAATCTGCACAAAAACGTGTAGAAGGAAATAACTATGACACACGTAAAAACGTCTTACAATACGATGATGTGATGCGTGAACAACGTGAAGTAATCTATAAACAGCGACAAGAAGTAATCATGGAAGAAAAAAGCTTATCCAAGCCACTAATGAACATGGTCAAACGGACAATCAGTCGTGTAGTAGATGCGCATACACAATTAGAGAAAGAAAATTGGAATTTGGAAAGTATCATCGATTTTGCCGGCAGTACTCTTGTCCATGAAGATAGCATTACTCTTGCAGATATCGAAGGAAAAACAGCTCAGGAGATCAAAGAGTATCTAAACGAACGAGCACAAGAAGTATTTAATACCAAAGCGGCTCAACTAAATGGTCCAGAGCAACTGTTGGAATTTGAAAAAGTCGTGATCTTGCGTGTTGTGGACTCTAAATGGACAGACCATATTGATGCAATGGATCAATTACGTCAGTCAATCGGCTTACGTGCTTATGGACAGAACAATCCATTAGTCGAATATCAAACAGAAGGCTATAAGATGTTTGAAGATATGGTAGGCGCCATCGAGTATGAAGTCACTCGAATCTTTATGAAAGCTGAGATCCGTCAAAACGTACAGCGTGAACAGGTTTCTCAAGGAACAGCTTCTCACTCAGAAGACGGAGATGCCAAAGAAAATAGTAATACTAGCGCGAAAAAACAGCCAATCCATGTGAATAAGGTCGGAAGAAATGATCCTTGTCCTTGTGGAAGCGGGAAAAAATATAAGAACTGTCATGGAAAAAATGCAAACTAATTTCTGACAGCAGGATTGGTGAGACAAATTCTTTTTTTAAGAATTCGTCTCACCTTCTTTCTGTTATTTGCTGATTCTGTTAGACTAGATATAATGAAAAAAGTATAGTGAAAGAAGGAAAAAACATGGAAATATCCGAAATTCGAAATCTCCTGACAGAAATGCAGGAAAAGGTCACAAGTTTCAGGAGGTCTCTTTGACTTAGATCAGCTGGAAGAAGACATCGCGGAAGCAGAAGCAAAAATGGCTGAACCTGGTTTTTGGGATGACAGCGAAGCCGCACAAAAAGTGATCAGCGAAAATAACGCTAATAAAGAAACCTATGACCAATTCCATTCTCTTGCCGAAGAACTAGAAGAAATCGAATTGATGGTGGAGATGCTGCAAGAAGAACCTGATGCAGCAATGCAAGAAGAAGCAGAAACACGTATCAATGCATTAGATGAAAAAATGAAGACGTATGAATTATCTATGCTGTTAGACGGACCTTATGATCGAAACAATGCGATCGTCGAATTGCATCCAGGGGCTGGCGGAACGGAGTCCCAAGACTGGGGCAGCATGCTTTTACGTATGTATACACGTTGGGCAGAGCAGCATGGCTATCAAGTAGAAACACTAGATTATCAAGCAGGTGATGAAGCAGGGATCAAGAGTGTGACCCTGCTGATTAAAGGACATAACGCTTTTGGTTATCTAAAATCAGAAAAAGGTGTTCATCGCCTTGTACGGATTTCGCCTTTTGACTCAGCGAAACGACGTCATACTTCTTTTTGTTCGGTAGATGTGATGCCAGAGCTTGATGAAACGATCGATATAGAAATCAATCCAGATGATTTGAAAATCGATACGTACCGAGCAAGTGGTGCAGGTGGTCAGCACATCAATAAAACAGAATCTGCTGTACGGATCACTCACTTGCCTACAGGAACAGTAGTAGCTAGTCAGGCACAACGCTCACAATTGAAAAACCGTGAGCAAGCGATGGGGATGTTAAAAGCTAAGCTTTATCAATTAGAAGTGGAAAAGAAAGAACAAGAAGCAGCTGCACTTCGAGGAGAACAAAAAGAAATCGGCTGGGGTTCACAGATCCGTTCTTATGTTTTCCATCCCTATTCTATGGTAAAAGACCATCGGACAAACGTAGAGACAGGAAATGTCCAAGCAGTTATGGACGGTGACCTTGATTTATTTATTGACGGCTATTTAAAAATGCATCTACAATAAGAACCCATTGTTAAATTGAAATAAAATTGTAAGATTTTGCAAGCATGTTGAAACATTGCCATGCTATAATAGCTAAAGACTGAAAAAGATATGGAGAGAACGCCATGATTGAAATGAAGGATGTAATGAAGAAGTACTCAAATGGTACGACCGCTATCCGCAATCTCTCGATTGTCATCGAACAAGGAGAGTTTGTCTATGTGGTTGGTCCGTCTGGAGCCGGTAAATCTACATTCATCAAATTGATGTATCGAGAAGAAAAAGCTTCAAAAGGAACTTTGAACGTCGCAGGTCATGATCTAATAGCAATCAAAAACCGCGAAGTTCCTTATCTACGCAGAGAAATCGGCGTGGTGTTCCAAGACTATAAATTATTACCAAGAAAAACAGTATATGAAAATGTTGCGTACGCTATGCAAGTTATCGGCAGAAAACCTCGAGATATCAAAAAACGAGTAATGGAAGTGCTGGACCTTGTTGGTTTGAAACACAAAGTTCGAGTCTTTCCTAGCGAATTATCCGGTGGGGAACAGCAACGTGTCTCTATTGCTCGGGCAATCGTGAATACGCCTAAAGTACTTATCGCGGATGAACCGACAGGAAATCTGGATCCAGAAAACTCATGGGAAATCATGAAATTATTAGATCGGATCAATGCCCAAGGAACTACTGTCGTGATGGCTACACATAACAGTACGATCGTAAATACGATTCGGCACCGAGTAATTGCTATCGAAAACGGCCGCATTATTCGAGATCAAGCGGAAGGGGAATATGGATACGATGATTAGAACCTTTTTCCGCCATTTATTAGAAAGTATCAAGAGTTTGAAACGTAACGGCTGGATGACAGTTGCTTCAGTCAGTGCGGTAACGATCACGTTGACTTTAGTCGGTGTATTCATGGCAGTTATCATGAATGCAACTAAATTAGCTCAGGATATAGAAGGAAACGTTGATGTATCTGTATTCGTAGATATCGGTACAAAAGACGAAGAGATGAAAAAGCTAGAAAAAGAATTGAATGACTTAGATCATGTTAAAAAAGTTGAATTTTCAAGCAAAGAACAGGAATTGAAAAAAATCCAAAACGAAATGGGTGATTCCTGGAAATTGTTTGAAGGTGACAATAACCCGTTATATGATGTGTATGTAGTAAGTGCTACTGATCCTTCTTATACAAAACAAGTAGCAGAAGAAGCAGCAGATTTGAAGAATGTTTCTCGTTCTGATTACGGTGGAGCTTCCTCAGATCGGATTTTCCAAATCGCTGGTGCAGTTCGGACATGGGGATTAGTTGCAGCGGCATTGCTGCTGTTCGTAGCGATGTTTCTCATTTCGAACACGATTCGGATCACGATTTTGTCTAGACAGCGTGAAATTCAAATCATGCGTTTAGTCGGTGCAAAAAATGGATATATTCGCTGGCCGTTTTTCCTTGAAGGTGGCTGGATCGGTCTGATCGGTGCGATTCTTCCGATTTTGATCATCACATTTGGTTATGCATGGTTTTTCCAATTGATCAATCCATCATTATTACGTTCCCATTATTCATTGATTCATCCACAAAATATCGTTTGGAAAATCAATCTTTTAATGGTCGGCATTGGTGTGATCATTGGTTCACTTGGCTCGATCATTTCTATGAGACGTTTCTTGAAATTCTAATACCACAATATAAATAAAATGAGAAAGTTGGACAGTTTCGTTCCAGCTTTCTTTTTTTATTGGCTAGGAGAATAGAAGGAAGCGGCTTTTTTCCCTTTACTTTAAAAAACAACTTGGGTATTCTTAAGTTGGTAGAAGAAGAGGTGAAGCCGTGAAAATTATCGTTGACAATTTTTTTACGATCCTTTTGATTATGAATATTTTGCTTTCCTTTATCATCGTTTTTCGAGAAAGAAAGGAAACTGCTCAAACATGGGCATGGCTGCTCGTTTTGATGTTCATTCCAGTTGTAGGATTTATTTTATATATTTTTTTAGGAAGAGGGATTTCCAAAGAGAAAATCTTTGATTTGAAGATCCAAGGGAAAATCGGTAAGAACCTGGAAATTGAAGAAGACAAACAGGCATTGATGCGAGGGCTTTATCCTCATCCGCCTACTGGACAAGTAGATGTGAAACAATTGATCTATATGCTCACGGTATTTGAAAGTACGCTCTATACGACTAAAAATGAAATCACTTTATTTACAGATGGTCGTGAAAAATTCGATGCGCTGATTGAAGATATCAAGCAGGCAGAAGACCATATCCACTTCCAGTATTATATTTATCGCAGTGATGCATTAGGTGAAGAAGTTCGAGATGCATTGACAGAGGCGGCAAGACGAGGGGTAAAAGTCAGAGTCCTTCTTGATGCATGGGGTTCCACACAAGTTTCTTCCAGCTTTTTTCAGAATTTGAAAAAAGCAGGCGGAGAAGTCGCATTTTTCTTTCCTCTATTTGTTCCGTATATTAATCCTCGGATCAATTATCGCAATCATCGTAAAATCGTAGTTATTGATGGGAAAATCGGATATACAGGTGGGTTCAATGTTGGAAATGAATATCTAGGATTGGTAAAGAAATTTGGTTATTGGCGAGACAATCATTTGCGTATTTACGGAGAAGCGGTGTATACCTTGCAAAACCGTTTTTTGATGGACTGGAATTCTCAGCATACAAAAGAAGTAGGCTATTCTCCCAAATTTTTTCCGTCCATTCACACTACTGGTGATATAGCTGTTCAAATCGTGACAAGCGGACCAGATACCGAACATGAACAAATCAAAATGACTTATTTGAAAATGATTTCGTTAGCCAAACGGGAGATATTGATCCAAACGCCTTATTACATACCGGATGGATCGATTCATGAAGCACTGAAGTTGGCTCTTCTTTCAGGCGTAAAAGTTCATATCCAAATACCTAACAAACCAGATCATCTTCTCGTTTACTGGGCAACGTATTCTTTCGCTGCAGAGCTGATCGAGTATGGAGCAAGGATCGAAACATATGAGAATGGATTTATTCATGCAAAGACGATGATTATCGATGGTGGCATTGTTTCAGTTGGCTCAGCAAATATCGATGTTCGTTCATTTCGCTTGGACTTTGAGGTCAATACACTGGTTTATGATGAACGAATGGCTTCACGTGTAAGAAAAGCTTTTTTTGAAGACTCGAAAATTTCTACGCATCTCACAAAAGAAATGTATGAAAACCGAGGAATAATCATCAAGATGAAAGAAGGATTAGCAAGATTGATTTCGCCGCTCCTTTAAAACATAAAAAGGACATGAGAACCATCAACAGATGGAGATCTCGTGTCCTTTTCTAACGGGGCCATTTCTGAGAGTACGTCAGAAATGGAGAAAGCGTCTCGCATGAGCGAAATTAACTTTGGGGTATCTCTTGTTTTTTGGGGAAAGCAAGAAATAAGCTAATATATGCTATTAAAAGAGACACATTTCAAAGCCAGTATAGCATAGAAACTTTTAATGAGATAGTTTTTTTTACAATTATGAGAATTTATTTTGTTATTTAATGATTTTGATTCGTTTTCATCAAGTAATGAAAATGATAAAATAAACATACTTTAGGATTAAAGGAGATTTCTAATGAAAAAACTTAAATTATTCTTACCAATAATAGGATTAGCCATTCTTTTATCAGGCTGTTCAAAGTGGATTGATCGAGGAGAATCCATTACGGCTGTTGGCTCTTCTGCTTTACAGCCTTTAGTAGAAACAGTTGCTGAAACTTACCAGACAGAAAATCCTGGAAAATTCATCAATGTACAAGGGGGCGGAAGCGGAACTGGTTTGTCTCAAGTACAGTCAGGAGCAGTCGACATCGGAAACTCTGATTTGTTTGCGGAAGAAAAATCGGGGATCGATGCCTCAGCATTAGTCGATCATCGAGTAGCAGTTGTTGGGATCACTCCTATTGTGAACAAGGATATTGGCGTAAAAGACATCAGTATGGAAAACCTGAAAAAACTATTTACAGGCGAGATCAAAAACTGGAGTGAAGTCGGTGGAAAAGATCAGCCAGTAGTTATATTGAACCGCGCTTCAGGAAGCGGAACCCGTAGCACGTTTGAAAAATGGGTATTGGACGGAGAAACAGCTGTTCAGGCACAAGAACAAGATTCAAGCGGAATGGTGCGCCAGATCGTTGCCGACACACCCGGTGCAATCAGCTATGTTGCTTTTTCTTATGTTTCCGATGATGTAGATACGTTGAATGTTAACGGTGTAGAACCGACAGATGAAAATGTGACAACGAACAAATGGACGATTTGGGCATATGAGCATATGTACACAAGAGATCATCCAAAAAAACTGACAAAAGAATTTTTAGACTATATCTTATCTGATGAAGTACAAGATAACATCGTTGGAGAACTAGGTTATATCCCTGTTTCTCATATGAAAGTCGAACGTGATTGGCAAGGAAATATCGTTAAAGAGTAATCTTTACACAAAATTTACAAACTTAGCTAAACTTTTACATGTTATTAAAACCAAATTGATGTTCAATTTGTACACTGAGTGAGTATGTTAAACCTGATTAAGGGGGAGTCATCTGTGGAAGATGTGAAAAAAGTATTATTAACAAAATCAAAACGTTCAAAAATGGAACAGCGTGGAAAATTCATCAGTTTTTTATGTATCGCGCTGATCGTGTTGGTTGTATTATCTATTTTTTATTTTGTAGCTAGTAAAGGATTGGCCACCTTTTTTACTGATAAGATCAATGTATTTGATTTTCTGTTTGGTACAGATTGGAATCCAAGCCAAATCGGAGCAAATGGGAAACCAATGGTAGGGGCATTGCCTATGATCACAGGTTCGTTTATTGTGACCTTTTTATCTGCTATCGTTGCCACGCCATTTGCCATTGGTGCAGCAGTATTCATGACGGAGATCTCTCCTAAAAACGGAACGAAGATCTTACAGCCGGTCATCGAGCTGCTTGTAGGTATTCCTTCTGTCGTTTATGGTTTTATCGGTTTATCAGTTATCGTGCCTTTTGTCAGAAGTATTTTTGGCGGGACAGGGTTTGGTATCTTAGCTGGTACATTTGTGTTGTTCGTTATGATCTTGCCGACTGTCACAACGATGACTGTTGATGCATTAAAGGCAGTGCCACGGCACTATCGGGAAGCTTCATTAGCGCTTGGTGCCACAAGATGGCAAACAATCTACAAAGTCGTGCTACGAGCAGCCGTGCCCGGGATTTTAACAGCAGTCGTTTTTGGTATGGCTCGTGCGTTTGGTGAAGCCTTAGCTATCCAAATGGTCATCGGTAATGCAGCATTGATGCCAACAGGACTTACTACTCCTGCTTCTACATTGACGTCCATCTTAACAATGGGAATCGGAAATACAATCATGGGAACAGTTGAAAATAATGTGTTATGGTCATTAGCGCTGATCTTGCTATTGATGTCATTATTCTTTAATATCGTGATCCGTATGATTGGGAAGAAAGGAGAGCTGAAATAATGAACGCAAAACGCTCAGATAAAATTGCTACAGGTGTTTTATATATAGTTTCGGGGATCATCGTATTGATTTTAGCAGCTTTACTACTTTATATCTTAGTTCGGGGAATACCGCATATTTCATGGTCCTTCTTGACCGAACCTTCCAAAGCCTACCAAGAAGGCGGTGGAATCGGGATCCAGCTATTTAACTCGATTTATTTGCTTTTGATCACGATGATCATCAGTTTTCCTATTTCTTTAGGTGCGGGTATCTATCTTTCAGAATATGCTGGAAAAAACTGGCTAACAGATGTGATTCGCACGTCGATTGAAATCTTGAGCTCGTTGCCTTCTGTCGTTGTCGGTTTATTCGGTTTCTTGGTTTTCGTTATTCAATTCCAGTATGGTTTCTCGATTATTTCTGGTGCATTGGCTTTGACTGTATTCAACTTGCCTCTTTTGACTAGAACAGTTGAGGAGTCTTTACAAGCGGTCCATTACACACAACGAGAAGCAGGATTGGCCTTAGGTTTGTCACGCTGGGAAACAGTGATAAAAGTGGTGGTTCCAGAAGCGACACCAGGGATTTTGACTGGTGTGATCCTAAGTTCTGGAAGAATTTTTGGTGAAGCAGCTGCATTGATCTATACGGCTGGACAAAGTGCACCTGCGTTAGATTTTACGAACTGGAATCCATTAAGTGTTTCAAGCCCGATCAGCATTTTCCGTCAAGCTGAAACATTAGCTGTCCATATTTGGAAGATCAATACAGAAGGCACGATGCCTGATGGTGTTTCTGTTTCGGCTGGCGCTTCTGCCGTGTTGATCATTGCTGTTTTACTGTTCAACTTCGGCGCTCGTGCGATTGGCAAACGATTATACCGAAAAATGACTTCAGCCTAAGGAGAAGAAGCAAAATGAAAAAATATAACTGGAATGAAACAAATGTCATCACCATGCCAAAAGAGAAAGAAGTAGCACTATATACGGATGATCTACATGTCTGGTATGGCGACAATGAAGCAATCAAAGGAGTGGATCTGGAATTTGAAAAAAATAAGATCACTGCACTGATTGGTCCTTCCGGCTGCGGAAAATCTACGTATCTTCGTTCGTTGAATCGAATGAATGATGGGATCGCTAATACGAAAATCACTGGGAAAATCATGTATCAAGGCGTAGATATTAATGCGCCTCAAGTGGATGTTTATGAGATGCGCAAACGGATTGGCATGGTTTTTCAACGTCCTAATCCGTTCAGCAAGTCGATTTATGACAATATTACATTTGCTTTGAAACAGCACGGCGAAAAAAACAAAAAGAAATTAGATGAAATCGTTGAAACAAGCTTGAAACAAGCTGCCTTGTGGGACCAAGTAAAAGACAGCTTGGACAAAAGTGCCTTGGCTTTATCTGGCGGGCAACAGCAACGTTTATGTATTGCTCGTGCGATCGCGATGAAACCTGATATCTTGCTGCTAGACGAGCCGGCAAGTGCTTTGGACCCTATTTCGACAGGAACGGTTGAAGAAACACTTGTAAACTTGAAAGAAGACTATACGATCATCATCGTGACGCATAACATGCAACAAGCAGCTCGTATCAGCGACTATACTGCCTTTTTCTATCTAGGAAAAGTAATGGAATATGACAAAACTAACAAGATATTTACCAGACCAAAAATTCAGGCAACCGAAGATTATGTGTCCGGTCATTTTGGTTAAGACGGAGGCCTCAACATGACAAAAGAAATTATTTCATCTAAAGATCTTCATCTGTATTATGGAAAGAAAGAAGCACTAAAAGGGATCAATCTAAGTTTCAATCAAGGGGAAATCACTGCGATGATCGGTCCTTCTGGTTGCGGGAAATCCACTTATCTGCGTTCTTTGAACCGGATGAATGACCTGATTCCGAATGTAACGATCACCGGAAGTGTTTTATATAAAGACAAAGACATCTATGGTCCAAAAACAGATGTTGTTGAACTAAGAAAAGAAATCGGCATGGTATTCCAGCAGCCAAACCCATTTCCTTTTTCTATCTATGAAAATGTCATCTATGGATTGAAATTAAAAGGGGAAAAAGATAAAAAAGTCCTTGATCAAGTAGTTGAAGAAAGCCTGAAGGCAGCGTCTGTTTGGGATGATGTGAAAGACAAATTGCATAAAAGTGCTTTATCTTTATCCGGTGGGCAGCAGCAGCGTGTATGTATCGCACGTGTTTTGGCAGTTAATCCGGAAATCATCTTATTGGATGAACCAACAAGTGCGCTTGATCCTGTTTCTACTGGGAAAATCGAAAGTATGCTGTTAGAATTAAGAGAGCGGTATACGATGATCATCGTGACCCATAATATGTCTCAAGCTTCACGTATTTCAGATAAGACGGCATTCTTTTTAGATGGTCACTTGATCGAATACAACGATACGAAGAAGATATTCATGAATCCAGAAAAACAAGAGACAGAAGATTATATTTCAGGTCGATTTGGATAAGGAGGAAACGGAATGCTACGTACACAATTTGAAGAAGAATTGCTGAATCTCCATAATCAGTTCTACGAAATGGGGATGATGGTGAGCAGCGCCGTGCACAAGTCAGTTCGTGCATACATCAAACACGATAAAATCTTAGCCCAAGAAGTTATCGAAAACGATATAAATATCAATAACATGGAAACACGCTTGGAGAAGAAAAGTTTTGAAATGATCGCATTGCAACAGCCAGTTACAACTGATTTGCGTATGATCATTACGGTCATGAAAGCTAGCTCGGATTTAGAACGTATGGCCGATCATGCGGTGTCTGTTGCTAAATCCACGATTCGCGTAAAAGGGCAGACGAGAATACCGGAAATCGAAAAAGAGATCTCCGATATGTCCGATTATGTGAAAAAAATGGTGGACAACGTCCTAGTAGCTTATGTCAAAACAGACGAAAAAGACGCACGTACGATCGCCAATATGGATCAAAGAGTCAATGACTATTTCAATCGAATCTATAATGCAACAATCAAAAATATGCAGGAAAATCCTGAGACAGTCATCAGTGGAACAGACTACTTGAATGTTGCCAGTTATCTAGAACGGATCGGAGACTATGTGACAAACATCTGTGAATGGATCGTCTACTTGGCTACAGGGAAAATCACTGAGTTAAATACGAACCACAATGAGATTTTCTAAACTGAAGCTGTGATTATGCCGTTTGTTTATGAAAAGAGGTTGTGAAAAAGCTGTTCTACATCAAGTAATAAGAACAGTCAAACAAAAAATAGCTCCTCATATTTTTCGTTTGGCTGGACTTATTACCGCAGATGCAAGCTTTTGAACACCGTTTATTCGGGAAAGGGTTTGTGACAAAACATGTCACAAACCCTTTTCATCATTTCATAGAAAGGATAAAGAATGCAAAAAAAAATTAGCATCATCACTATATTTTTTATTTGTGTGCTTACTTCATGGGTTATTCAGCATCAAGCCGCTTTATATGAAGTACCTGTCATCGAGATCGAAAAAGTACGAATAAAAGAGGATCATCAATTGATTACAGGAAAACTGATGAACACGGATCAAAAAGGAGAATCGATTTATTTATCGGTTCCTTATCAAAAAAATCAAATAGAAACAGCAAATATAAAAGCGAGACAAATGTATCTAGTCCAAATGCATGGAGATGAATGGCAGCTAGTAGCAAAAAAAATGATGGCTGGCTTTTCTTCTTCACAAGTATCTTCATTGGCGCTATGTTGCTTATTGGCGGAAAACAGGGTCTATTTGCTTTAGGAAGTCTCATCATCAATATCGTTTTACTTTTACTTTTGTTGCTCATCTTTACTAAAACAGAAGGGATTTCTCTATTAAATATATCTATCCTGTTCGTCGTTATAGGGATGATTATTAGCATATTGGCTTTAGATGGATGGAATAGAAGCAGTATAATCAAAATTTCAGCTGCAGTTACGAGTGTTTTTTTAGCATTTTTTATTTGTCTTTTGACAATGAATCATTGGAAAGACCAAGGACTGCGCTATGAGGAACTGAATTATCTGACACGACCGTATCGTTCTGTTTTTCTTTCTAGCGTACTGATTGGAACAGCTGGAGGAACACTCGATACCGTTATCACAGTCATTGCGACATTAGAAGAATTGACTAAGCGACAACCAGAAATAACAGCGAAACAGTTATGGCTTTCAGGAAGGCAAGTGGGTCGAGATGTGATTGGCTCGATGACCAATATCCTTTTGTTCGTCTATATCAGTGGGTCAGTTCCATCGCTTCTTTTATATTTAGGAAATCAATGGTCGTTCAAAGAAACGATAGAACAGCATTTATCATTGGAATTTTTACGCGTCATTGCTGGCAGCTTAGGAATAGTATTATCGATCCCTATCTCGGTCCTCTTTTTTCTGACTGTAAGGAGGCTGAAACGATGAATGTACTTATTATACTTGTTGGGATTTTAGCAATCAGCGTGCTACTTATTGGCGGTACGCAAGGTATGTATATTCTTTTAGGCTTATTCATCAATTTAGGGATCTTTTTCCTGTTGTTATTCGGTTATCATCAGAAGTGGCCGATACTGGCATTGTCGGTCATAGGATTTTTATTGATTGCTGTGGTTATCTTATTTTTTATCAACGGTTATAATCTAAAAATGCGTGCAGCTTTTGTGAGTATACTGATCTTTTTATTTTGTTTCCTACTATTGCTTCCTATCACTGATTTTTTAGCGATCCAAGGTTTTACATCGTAGAACTAGAAGAATTATCTGGCTTAGATAAGACTTTAGCGATTGATTTTAGATTACTTACGAGATCGTTGCTTCTGATTAGTCTTAGTGGTGCTGTTTTAGATGCTAGTGTAGCAATTTCTAGTGGGACATTCGAAGTATATCAGGCAAATCCGCAATTATCTTTTTACCAATTGCGCCATTCTAGTTTCGCTATTGCTAAAAAAATATTGGCGTCAACAGTAATGACACTTCTTTTTGCATTCATGGGAAGTTCTTTAGCGTTGATCCTCTGGTTTATTGATTTAGACATTCCTTTTCAGCAAGTGATCAATGAAAAATCATTTGTTCTAGAATATACGATGGCTATTCTTACCACATTGTCTGCACTACTTGTTCTTCCTTTAACCTGCGTGACTACAGCATATCTCTTTACAAAAAAGAAAGAACAACTCAAGATGGAGTAAAAGTTACAACTTAAGTCCTATGACATTTTTACTGAATCAGTGCATAATATGGATGTAAGGAAAAGCTTGCAAACAATTTTGCTTAAGGAGGCAATTTCCATGAAAGAAAGAGAACGTATTTTAGATTTAGTGAAAAAAGGAATCCTTTCGACTGAAGAAGGCTTAGATTTATTAGAAAGCATGGCAACTGAAAAAGACGAAAAGCAAATAAAAAAAGAAGCAGACAAGGTAACTGCTAGTCATAAAGAAAAAGATCAGGCAAGTCAATTGATCGATAAACTTGAAAACGGCGAAGAAGAAATTTCTGAGCCAGTTGATCCAAAGGAAAGAGAAAGACAAGATCAAGAAAACTTAGAAAAGATCTTAGATGAACTAGCAACTGAAGCGAATAAAACTTCGGCGCGTCTAGATGAAGTAAATGCTCAATTCGCTGACAATAAGGCAGCACGCAATGAGAAACAGGAAGCATTGATGCAGCTGAATACAAAAGAAGAATTAGGCGAGTTGACAGAAGAAGAATTAGCACAGCGTCAGACGTTAGAAGCAGAAATCAAAGAATTAGAAGCTAGTGGCGATACACTGTTAGAAGAACAATTGAAATTAGAAGCAGAATTAAAAGATATCCGTAAGAATCAATGGTCTGAGAAAAAAGAAACGTTTACTGATAAGTTTGAATTGCCAGATGATTGGAAAGATCAAGCAACAGATACACTGAATCAAGTAGGCGAAAAAATGTCAGAAGCTGGATCACAGTTAGGCAAATTCTTGAAGAAAACATTCCAAACTGTTTCAGAAACAGTGAATGACAACATGGAATGGAAAGATGTCAGCTTACGTGTCCCTGGGATTGCGACAACGAAATTTGAGCATGAATTTTACTATGAAGCTCCTGCAGCAAGTATCCTTGATATCAAGGCAGCAAACGGAAACGTGACGTTAAAAACGTGGGACAGCAACGATGTGAAAGTTGAAGCTAAGATCAAACTTTACGGAAAAATGGGTGCTGAACCATTTGAAGCATTCTCTGAACGGAGCCAGATTGAGGTTAATGAAGATCATATCTCCTTCCAAATTCCAAATAAACGTGTGCGTGCAGACCTTGTTTTCTACTTACCTAAACGAGTATACGACCACGCAGCTATTAAACTTCTAAATGGCAACATCATGATTGAAACATTGGAAGCTAAAGATATTTATACAAAATCTACGAATGGTAACATCATCGTGGACCAATTAACTGCAACGATGCTGGAAGTAGAAGGTGTAAACGGCAATATCGATATTCGAAACGGGAACATCTTAGATTCTATTATCGAAACAGTAAATGGTACAGTGACATTTGGTGCGACAGCAGAAAACCTTTCTGTGTCTTTGGTAAATGGTGATGTACGTCTTACGATTAAAGAAGATAATTTGAAAAAAGTAGAAGCAAGTTCAGTGAACGGAAATGTCAAAGTCGCTTTACCAGATGGCATCGGTTTGGAAGGACATGCTAAAACAAGTCTTGGAAGTATCAACAGCCGTCTGTCCAATTACGAAGTAGTTCGTGAGAAAAAAGAACGGACAAACCAAATGTTGCAATTCCGTCGTGTTTCAGATGGTGAAATCACGCAAGTGCAACTTTCAACGACAACAGGAAGTATCTATTTAAAAGATACAGATAAATAAAGAGGTTGTGAAAGAGATGTTCAGCCTTGAGCAATAAGAAGCGATTTTGTAAAATAGCTTCCCCTATTTTACAAAATTGTGCCTTATTGCCGATAGGCTATCTCTTGAACACCGTTTACCAAGAGATTATGAACCTGCCAATTATCGCCGAGTCACAAGGAATAATTTCAGAAAAAGCTCGTCACGTTTTATGAATATGGTAATTTGTGACCGAGAATTTTGCAGAAAGACACCGATTAAGAAGAAGGTTGTCACAACGATTTTCTTCATTTAAAATAGTAGAACAGAGGTGAGACATGATGAAAAAAAAGTTGACAAAATCCAATAAAAATGTTGTTTTGACAGGGACTTTAGCAGGAATAGGAGAATACATCGGGATTGATCCGACTGTTATCCGTGTGCTTTATGTATTCCTGAGCTTAGTTGCTTTTGGAAGTCCAATCATTTTATACATTTTATTAGCTTTGATTATCCCATCTGCGCGTTCTGCACGAACAAACTATGGACATAACAATGCATATTATGAAAAAAACAATTATCGTGAACAAACTCGTGAACAAACAAAAAAACGCAAAGAAGCGGAAAAAATCGATGATGACGAATGGAGTGACTTTTAATGTCGTACTTTCAACGTATTTTAGTTAATACGTTAACATTCATATCATTGGCTGTTCTTTTTCCTGCGATGGTCCATGTGAGCAGTATTTGGACGGCCGTTCTTGCCAGCTTCGTATTGTCTGTGTTGAATATGTTTGTCAAACCGATTTTGACGATACTGTCCCTGCCCTTTACATTAGTCACATTGGGATTGTTTACGTTTGTTATCAATGCAGCGATTCTTAAAATGACCTCCTTTTTTGTGGGAGCAGAACATTTTAGTTTTTCTTCATTCGGTGCAGCGTTGTTAGTAGCTATCTTGATGTCGCTTGTCAATGTAATTGTCAGCGAACATAACAGTAGAAAATAAAAGAAAGCTGTGCCGAACTATCGGCGCAGTTTTTTTATTTAGAATCAGGAATGCGTTTTCTATTACATTGGTAATTAAATAAAAACGTTTTTTTTAATTGGTAGTACTTTTGGCTAGACAATGATAAAATGATAGAGAACACTCTAATAGAAATGAGGTAGCATGAATGTCAGAAGTTGTAAAAGTTAGCCAATTAGTGAAAAAATTATCTTTGGAAATCGTGACAGGCGACGAGAAAAGCTTAGACCGTGTCATCGTAACTGGGGACATCTCACGCCCAGGACTAGAGTTGACTGGTTATTTTAATTATTATTCCCATAATCGTTTACAGCTATTTGGCAGTAAAGAAATCAGTTTTGCGGAACGGATGATCCCAGAAGAGCGTTTGATCATCATGAGAAGATTATGTAGTGAAGATATGCCCGCATTTATTATTTCAAGAGGATTACCGGCTCCAGAAGAAATGATCCAGGCAGCAAATGAAAATGGGATAGCTGTACTGCGTTCTCCCATCTCAACTTCTCGTTTATTAGGAGAATTATCCAGTTATTTAGATGGTCGCCTTGCCCCTCGAACAAGTGTCCACGGTGTTTTAGTGGATGTTTACGGATTAGGTGTACTGATTCAAGGTGACAGTGGGATAGGAAAAAGTGAAACAGCGTTGGAGTTGATCAAACGCGGTCATCGATTGATCGCAGACGATCGAGTAGATGTTTATCAGCAAGATGAATTAACGGTGATCGGAGAACCGCCTAAAATCCTGGAACATCTAATTGAAATCCGAGGAATCGGGATCATTGATGTAATGAATCTTTTTGGTGCGAGTGCGGTACGTGGCTCTATGCAAGTCCAGTTGGCTGTTTATCTGGAAGCATGGGCAAAAGATAAGAAATACGACCGTCTGGGCTCTGAAGACACGACCGTTGAAATCGCGGAAGTGGGCATTCCACAAATAAAAATCCCTGTCAAAACAGGACGAAACGTTGCAATCATCATTGAAGTAGCCGCGATGAATTTCCGTGCACGTACAATGGGCTTTGACGCAACGAAAACATTTGAAGAAAGATTAAGTCGCTTGATTGAAGAAAACTCAGGCAACGACTAGCAAGGAGTGACAATATGTTAGCACAAATCAATCGAGTTGCTTTTGAGCTTGTAGGGATTCCTATCTACTGGTATGCATTGATCATCGTATCAGGTATCATTATCGCCATGTGGCTTAGCAGCAGAGAGGCTGTTCGGGTAGGATTAAAAGCAGATGATGTGACAGATTTTATGTTGTGGGGATTGCCTATCTCCATTATTGGCGCTCGCTTATATTATGTTTTATTTGATCTTCCCCAGTATATAGCTGATCCAATCCAAATATTCAATATCCGTTCAGGAGGCTTAGCTATTTATGGCGGACTGATTGCAGGCGCGATCACGCTGTATTTTTTTACTAAATATCATTTTATTTCTTTGTGGACTTTTTTAGATATCGCTGCACCAAGTGTATTATTAGCACAGGCAATCGGTCGTTGGGGAAATTTCATGAACCACGAAGCATATGGACCAGACACGACGCGAAGCTTCTTAGAAAGTCTGCATTTACCGCAATTCATCATTGATAATATGTATATCGAAGGGATCTATCGTCAACCAACATTTCTTTATGAATCACTTTGGAGTTTGATTGGATTTATTTTGCTTTTGTTTTTACGAAAGAAACCACACCTTTTGAAAAAAGGCGAAGTCCTTGTATGTTATCTAATGTGGTATAGTTTCGGGCGTTTCTTTATTGAAGGATTACGTACAGACAGTCTTTACTTTTTAGGTGTGATCCGTATTTCTCAATTATTATCTGCTGTGTTATTTGTCGGTACATTGATTCTATTTATTTGGCGCAGAAAAAAAGGAAATTTACCGGATTATGACCGCTCATTAGGAAAAAATCAACAAATTATCTGATTTTTAGAGCGTTAAAAATGAAAAAAATTTCAGGAGTGGTAAAATGAATTATAGAGTAGCGGTTTTAGGACCAGGCTCTTGGGGTACTGCTTTGGCACAAGTCCTCGCCGAAAACGGACATGACGTTCGGATTTGGGGACATCGTGCTTCACAAGTAGAAGAAATCAACACCCAACACACGAATCAACGTTATTTACCAGATCATTATCTACCCGATTCCATCCAAGCATTCACCAATATGGAAGATGCAGTAAAAGACGCAGATGCGGTGCTATTCGTCATTCCAACGAAAGCAATACGTTCTGTTGCAAAAGAACTAGTGCCTAAATTGAATACAAAGCCAGTGATCATCCATGCAAGTAAAGGATTAGAACAGGGAACACATAAAAGGATCTCTGACATCTTGTTAGAGGAAATCCCAGCAGAAAAAAGAAAAGCTGTTGTTGTTCTTTCTGGACCAAGCCATGCAGAAGAAGTAGCGAAACATGACATCACTACGATCACAGCTGCAAGTACAGATGCAAAAGCAGCAAAATATGTACAAGAGCTGTTCATGAATAATTATTTTCGGATCTATACCAATCCTGATGTGATCGGTGTAGAGATGGGGGCAGCTTTGAAAAATATTATTGCTATTGGTGCTGGCGCTATTCACGGCTTAGGGTTTGGCGATAATGCAAAGGCAGCAATCATGACGCGCGGATTAGCTGAGATCAGCCGTTTAGGTGTAGCAATGGGTGCCAACCCGCTGACCTTTATCGGATTAAGCGGAGTAGGCGATCTAGTCGTTACTTGCACAAGTGTTCATTCTAGGAACTGGCGCGCAGGCAACTTGTTAGGACAAGGGCAGCCCCTAGAAGAGGTGCTAGCCAATATGGGAATGGTCGTTGAAGGTGTGAATACTACCCAAGCAGCGATGGAACTAGCCCAAATAATGGAAATCGAAATGCCCATCACTCAAACAATCTATGAAGTGCTGTATGAACAAAAAGAAATCAAAACAGCCGCAAAAGAAATCATGTTACGTGATGGGAAAAAAGAAAATGAATTCTCATTAACAATTTTTTGAAGGAGCGAATGTATATGAAAGTCAAAAAAGCAGTTATTCCAGCAGCAGGATTAGGAACAAGATTTTTACCAGCAACAAAAGCTATGGCAAAGGAAATGTTGCCAATTGTTGATAAACCAACAATCCAGTTCATCGTTGAAGAAGCGTTGAAATCAGGAATCGAAGACATCTTGATCGTTACAGGAAAAGCTAAACGACCAATCGAAGATCACTTTGATTCAAATATTGAATTAGAAACAAACCTAAGTGAAAAAGGAAAGACCGAATTATTGAAATTAGTAGAAGAAACGACAGATGTCAACTTGCATTTCATCCGTCAATCTCATCCAAAGGGTTTAGGACATGCCGTTCTTCAAGCAAGAGCCTTTATTGGAAATGAACCGTTTGTCGTTATGCTAGGCGATGATATCATGGAAGATGAAGTACCATTGACACAGCAATTAATCGATGATTACGAACGTACTCATGCTTCTACGATCGCCGTTATGCAAGTTCCTCATGATGAAACTTCAAAATACGGAATTATCAATCCAGGAGAAGTATTGGAAGATGGGTTATACAATGTCAAAAACTTTGTTGAAAAACCAGATCCAAGCAAAGCACCAAGTGATTTAGCTATTATTGGACGTTACTTATTGACTCCAGAAATTTTTGATGTATTGTCCGAGCAACAACCAGGAGCCGGAAATGAAATCCAACTAACTGACGCAATCGATACATTGAATAAAACACAACGCGTATTTGCCCGTAAATTCACAGGTAAACGTTACGATGTCGGTGACAAATTTGGTTTTATGAAAACAAGTATTGAATATGGTCTAACACATCCAGAAGTAGGTGCACCTTTACGTGAGTATATCCTGTCTTTAGGTAAAACATTAGAAGCAGAAGGAAGCAAGATCGATCATAATCCAAAAGGAATAACAGAAATCAAAGAAGAAAAGAAAAAATAACCCTTTTTTCTAACGAGCTTCAGCTGCTAATTGAATAAAAAGTAGTTGAAGCTCGTTTTTATTTGTTTAAAAAACACGAAAATGCTATCCTTATAGAAAAGAGAGACAAGAAGGGAGTTTGATCATGTCAGGAGGAGAAATTGCAGGATTGATTGCAGCAATCGCCTTTGCGATACTTGTCGTTTTTATCGTTCGTGTGTTGTTGCAAGTTTCTAAAACTTTAGAAAAAGTAGATCAGACTGTAGCAGAAGCAAATACGACGATCGAAATCGTCACAAAAGACGTAGATCTTTTGTCTAGACAAGTAGAAGGCTTGCTGGTCAAAAGTAATGAACTGCTCTTGGATATCAATGGAAAAGTCGCAACGATCGATCCATTGTTCACAGCAGTTGCTGATTTAAGTGAAAGTGTATCAGAACTTAATCATTCTAGTAAAAACATCGCGACGAAAGTCGGCGGAATCGGTAAAGCGACAGCTAAAGCGACGGTTGCCGGAAAAGTCGGTGGGACAGCGATGAAATTTTTTAAAAACAAAAAACATACTGAAACGACAGGAGGAAAATAAAAATGGCTAAAAAAGGTGGATTTTTATTAGGTGCAGTAGTCGGAGGAACAGCCGCAGCAATCGCCGCGTTATTGTTAGCACCAAAATCTGGTAAAGAACTTCGGGATGAATTAGCTGCCCAAGCGGATGATTTGATGGATATGGCTTCAGATTACACAGATATGGCGAAAGAAAAATCGACTGAGTTAACAGGTATTGCAAAAGAAAAAGCGCAAGATCTTTCTCAACAAGCAGGTGATCTAGCAGGTAGTGTCAAACAAAAAGTAAGTGAATCAGCAGATGAAGCAGGAAGTGAATCTGACGATATCTTGTTAAATCTTAAAGAACAATCAGCTGACTTATCTAATCGTTTCAAAAAAACGGCAGAAGATATGAAAAAACCTGCAGATGAATTAGGAAGTATTGCTAAAGATACTTCAGAAGATATCATGATTGATGTAAAAGACGCTGCTGGTAAAGCAGGAGATACTGTCAATGAAGGAATGTCAGAAGCAAAACCAGTTGCAGATGACACAAAAGAAATGATGAAAATGGCAAAAGAAGATGCGAAAGAAGCTAAAAAAGAAATAAAAGATACAATGACAGATTCATCTACAAATCACTAAAATCACAAATTTATAGAATAAAAAGGTGGGAGCGGACTAGCTCTCACCTTTTTTACTCTTATTTTTCTAAAACAAGTAATTCTTTTGGTGTAGTCGTGAATGGCACACAGCCATCGCTTGTCACATATACACAGTCTTCGATACGTACCCCTACTTTTTCAGGAATATAGATTCCTGGTTCAAGAGAGAAGCACATCCCTTCTTCGATTACTAAGTCATTTCCTTCTACAAGGGAAGGGAATTCGTGGACGGTTGTTCCGATCCCGTGACCTAAACGGTGATTGAAATATTCGCCGTAGCCATAGCTGTTGATCACGTTTCGTGCGATTTGATCAAGTTCACCTGCTGTCACACCTGGACGGACGGCTTCTTGTGCGGCAAGCTGTGCTTCAAGAGTGATGTTGTATATTTTTTCTTGGAAGTCGGTTGGTTTTTGATAAGCAATTGTACGAGTAGCATCACTGCAATAGCCATTCCAAACAACGCCAAGATCGAATAACACAAGTTCATTCGGTGAAATCTTCGTGTTTCCTGGTGTACCATGAGGGCTTGCAGCATTTGCTCCTGCAAGGACTAATGTGTCGAAAGACATTTGTGAAACACCTTGTTTTTTCAATTGGTATTCGATTTCTGCAATGATCGCTTGTTCAGTCACGCCTTCTTTCACTGCTTTAAAGCCAATCTCAAATGCAACATCGGCCCATTTACCAGCTTCGATCAGTTTGTCTTTTTCCTCTAGAGTTTTGATCAGTTGTAGACGTTGGATGATGGAAGTTAGATCAGTGTAAGAATCCGTTCCCGTCAAGATATCAGAGATAGCATCGAAGCGCTCGACAGTCAAGGCGTTCTTTTCAATCCCTACATTGCCAGGCTGACCATAGCGAGCACGAAGTTCTTTTCCGATGATCTCCCAAGGGTTTTCGCTGTCTAAATAGCCACGGACATCATACGCCCAACTACTGTTTTGAGCATCTTCAACTTCCAAAGCAGGAGTGAAAAGGAAAGGATCTTGTTCAAGAGGGATAAAAAGAGCTAGTACACGCTCATGAGGATCACTTTCGTATCCGGAAAAGTAAGCGATGTGGCCAGGGTCGCTGATATAAGCCAATTCGACTTGGTGTTGTGCCATCCATTGACGTAGTTCATTGATTTTTACGTTATTCATTTGGCAACCTACTTTCTAAATTAATTTTGTATTCAATAATTGTACCACTGATTTATTAAAAGACCAACGTTCTAAAAACTGAAAAAAGTAAAAATTTTCATGAAAACAGAGATAAAACGGTTGCAATTCTTGAGATTATTTGATATTCTATTTTAGAAATGTAAGACGTATTTTCAGAAAACATATAAAATATGAATAGGAGAACACAAATGGAAAAGCAAACAATCACTATCTATGATGTAGCGAGAGAGGCAAATGTTTCGATGGCTACTGTTTCACGTGTCGTAAATGGCAATCCAAACGTCAAACCAGCAACAAGAAAAAAAGTCTTGGAAGTTATCGATCGCTTGGATTATCGTCCAAACGCAGTTGCGCGTGGCTTGGCAAGTAAGAAAACAACAACAGTTGGGGTAATCATCCCTGATGTCAGCAATATGTTCTTTGCTTCTTTAGCACGTGGTATCGATGATGTGGCAACAATGTACAAATACAATATTATCTTAGCAAATTCAGATGGTAACGACCAAAAAGAAGTCAATGTATTGAATAACTTACTGGCTAAGCAAGTGGACGGCGTGATCTTCATGGGTCACCATATCACAGACGAAATCCGTGGAGAATTTTCACGTTCAAAAACTCCTGTTGTATTAGCTGGCTCTATTGATCCAGATGAACAAGTAGGTAGCGTAAACATTGATTATGTATCAGCAACAAAAGATGCAGTAAACAAATTGGCAAAAAGCGGCAATAAAAAAATTGCTTTTGTCAGTGGTGCGTTGATCGATCCTATCAATGGACAAAATCGTCTGAAAGGCTATAAAGAAGCATTAAGCGAAAATAACCTACCATATAGCGAAGGATTGATCTTTGAAGCACAATACAACTTCAAAGATGGTCTATCTCTAGTCGATCGGATCCATAATAGCGGTGCAACAGCTGTCTATGTTTCAGATGATGAATTAGCCATCGGTATTTTGGATGGTTTATTAGACCGTGGCGTGAAAGTACCGGAAGAATTCGAAATCATCACAAGTAACAATTCACTACTGACAGAAGTAGCTCGTCCTCGTTTAACAAGTATCACACAACCATTATACGATTTAGGGGCGGTATCTATGCGCCTATTGACGAAAATGATGAATAAAGAAGAAGTCGAAGAAAAAACGATTATCTTGCCTTATGGAATCGAAGAAAAAGGATCTACAAAATAATAAAAGGACAACCATTCAGAGGTTGTGAGCCTGCCGTTTAACTCTGCGTTACAAGGAGCAATTTCAAAAAACAGCATTTCATGTTTGATGAATATTGTGACTCGTGATTCGGAGTTGGCAGGAGAACACCGTTTATTCGGGAAAAGGGGCTATGACAAAATTTTGTTATAATCCTTTTTTTTGTCTTAAAAAAGAGAGAAAGTGGTTGAAATTACATTTATCGTATATAAAACAATCCGTGTATAGATGCTGCATTATGTTCACCACCATCAAAAAAATAAGGGACTGTGACAATACTATTGTCACAATCCCTTATTACTGTGTATTCTATTAAATCAATCATCTTTCTCATCTGATTCTTTGGTTGCTTGATTCGCTCTTGCATAAGCTGAAGCGGTGTTCCAGTAATCTGTATAGTTTTCATCGGTACCGCCAACGCCAAATTTAAAGGCGCTTTTCTTCGGTCCATTTTTCGCCCATAGCGATTCAACTGTTTTTCCTGGTGTTTGGATGGATTTTTTATTGACAGTAACTTTTCCAGGTGTTTGACCAGTAAATCCAGATACTTTTTTCTTCATCACATCAGATGATAATTCGAATTTCTCATCAGTGCCAAAAATGTCAGGTTTTGCTTGGTAAGCTTGATTGATCAGATTGGCAAGATAATTAGCCGAACGTATCCTTGCTTTGCTGTCCATTCCGGTATTGTCATCGTGCCCTGCCCAGCTACTGATGGTAATAGACGGAGTAGAGACAATTAGCCATGAATCTCGGTATTCATTGGTAGAACCAGTTTTTCCGACCCAATCTGCTTTTCCTAGATTTCCGTTTAAGCTTGAGATGGCATCTTTGAATGGTGTAGTGATTTTTGCATTGATCACACTGCGCATCATGTCATTCATGATCGATGCCGTTGCTTCCGAATAGATCCGGACAGAGTTGCTTTCGTGTTTATAAATTACATTTCCTGCGTTATCTGTGATGGAATCGATGATATAGCCTTCTTCATAGACGCCGCCGTTTGCTAAAGCCTGAAATCCATTGGTCTGTTGAAGCGTCGTGACATCTACTGTACCTAAAGGAGCAGATTCAACGCCCCAATTGTCATTTGCCGGGTAGTTCATCTTTGCCAAGTAGTGCTCGTAAGCATATTGTTTCGATCCACCGGAATTCAACACATCTTGATATAAGTGATAAGCCGGGATATTGTTGGACCATTCTAGTGACTCACGGACGGTTTGGAAGGTGTTCGATCCTTCGTTAGTAGCATTGACGATTTTCTCGCCAGCATTTTCTCCTTCTTGCCAAGTTGTTGCATAATCTGATACACGGGATTCTGATCCGATAAGCCCCATGTCGATTGCAGGTCCATAAACAAGAACTGGTTTGATTGATGAGCCAGCTTGACGTTCTGTATCGAAGGCATGGTTATTTTGATTCTGACTGTAATTCCGTCCGCCAACGAATCCGTAGATGCGGCCAGTTCTGTTATCCATCAATACATTTCCGGTTTCTACTTGACTGCCAGCACCATCATCTAACATGTATCCATAATTTTCTACGCCATTTTGCAATGCAGCATAGACATCTTTATCGATTGTCGAATGGATTGTATATCCTTTATTTTGGATCGTTTGCTGTGCCTTTTGATAATAAGCGTCACTGACCGATGAATCAGACATATCAGCGTTGTCTTTTTCAGCCAATTGTTGTGCAATGATTCTTGTTGCTTCATTCATCACAGTATAATACAAGAATTCTCTGTCAGTCTGTTCTGCGATTTGTTGTGGTAGAAAGTCTTTTGTAAGGTCATAGGCTTTTGCTTCTTCGTATTGTTCTTTCGTAATTTGGCCTTCACGATACATACTGAATAAAACAAAATCTTTTCTGGCAAGGCCGGCAGAAAGATCTTCTTTTAGCGCACCTGTGTTCGTGTATGGACTATACGTGATCGGGCTTTGGGGTAATCCAGCGATATAAGCAGCTTGCGGCAGCGTCACATCTTTTGCATCTACACCAAAGATTCCTCTTGCAGCTTCCTGGACTCCAGCAATGTTTTGTCCCTTATTATTACGACCAAATGGTGAGACATTCAAATACGTAGCAATGATCTCATCTTTTGAAAAGTATTTTTCTACTTGTGCAGAAAGAATGATCTCATTTGCTTTACGTTTGAATGTTGTTTCATCTGTAAGGATCTGCTGTTTGACTAATTGCTGTGTCAAAGTTGATCCACCAGAAGAGCCAATACCAGTAGCTTCAGATACTAATGCTCGTAAAACAGCTTTAGGAACGTAACCTTGGTGTTTATCGAAGTATTCATCCTCTGTGCTGATAATTGCAGTTTTCAATAAAGGTGAAATTTTATCAGATGAAATAGTCGTGCGCATCAGATCTGTCTGGATTTTTGATATCTCTGTATTATCTGCATAAACAATCTTTGACGTTTCTGTAATGTTTCCTAGTTCTGTCTGCAGTGCTTTTTTAGTCGGCAATTGTGTGTCTTCGACGAGATAGGCAAAATAGCCAGCGCCTATTCCAATACCTAGAGCTGCGAACATCAAAAGAAGAACAGTAATAAAAACAGTCAATGATTGAAAAACTCTAAAAATAATCTTAGGAACAAACCATTTTTCTTTTTTTCTTCTATTCTGTTTTTTTCGAGTATTTTTGCGTGGCAAAAGGGTCACCTCAACTAATGGTTTTATTTCGCTAATTATAGCAAATAATAGAACAAAAAAACAGACAAGGCTGTTTTTGGCAGGAATTTCTTTTTTAAAGGAGTTAAAACGTGAGAAAATGATCTTTTTTATAAAAGAGTTCTTAAGCTTTTCTTTAGAGAAAATTTCAGTTACTATGGAGAACAGGGCAAAGAAAAATCAATCATTTTCTTTGTATATCATCTTACCAATATATAGGAATTGTTAGTAACAATTGCCTTTCAAGGAGGAATCCATCCATGTTATTAGGCTCACACGTCAGCATGAGCGGAAAGAAAATGCTGTTAGGAGCAGCAGAAGAAGCAGCCAGTTATGGATCTTCGACTTTTATGATCTATACAGGCGCCCCTCAAAACACTAGAAGAAAAGCCATCGAAGAGATGAATATTGATGCCGGAAAAGCGTACATGGCAGAAAACGGTCTAACAAATATCGTCGTTCATGCCCCTTATATCATTAATTTGGGGAATACGATCAAACCAGAAATGTTTCCTTTTGCCGTCCAATTTCTGAGAGAAGAGATTGTTCGTGCGGAAGCTTTAGGCGCTACTCAAATTACACTTCACCCAGGTGCTCATGTAGGGGCAGGAACAGAAGCCGGAATTGCTAGAATTATTGAAGGCTTGAATGAAGTTTTGACAAAAGAACAGACGGCACAAATCGCTTTGGAGACAATGGCAGGTAAAGGTACGGAAATCGGTCGAACATTTGAGGAATTAGCGCAAATCATCGATGGAGTAAAATTGAATGAAAAATTATCCGTTACTTTTGACACCTGTCATACGAATGATGCCGGTTATAATATTAAAGAAGACTTTTCAGGTGTAATGGAAGAGTTTGATAAGATCATCGGGTTAGATCGGCTTAAAGTACTCCATATCAATGATTCTAAAAATCCGCAAGGTTCGCATAAAGACCGGCACGCCAATATTGGTTTTGGAACAATCGGATTCGACACGCTGAATAAGATCGTCCATGATCCAATGTTTGACAATATTTCGAAAATCTTGGAAACTCCCTATGTCGGCAAAGATAAAAAGAAAGCTTACGCACCATATGGAAAAGAAATCGCCATGTTCAAAGCACAAATATTCGATCCAGAAGTGTTTCCTGAGTTATTAGCAGAAGAAGTGATACTCTAAGATTTTCTATCTGACAGCAGCAAAAAAGGACCAGGCACATTGCCTTGTCCTTTTTTGTTTAAGAAACAAAGGAGTGCTTTTTGCAGTCTTTTTCATCATGCATCTTCTCCCCCCTCTTTTTAAATTTAGACAAACAGGGTATACTGGTAGAAAAGTAAAAAAACGAAAAGTTTCACAAGCAAGTGGCAAAACGTGATTGGAAGGACGAAAAGATGCTGAACACTTTAAAACCCTTGATCAACCAACTAAAAAAGAAACATACATACTTTATTCTTGGCATAGCCCTATTATTTACAATTATTCGTTTGTATTTATATAGTAAAGCAATCTATGGAACAGACATGTCGGCAACCTATGATGACCAGCTGCTGATTCGCTATGCTCAAAATATTTTGGACGGTAAATGGCTAGGGGAGTATACGACTACAACACTTTCCAAAGGAATCTCCTACAGCTTATTTTTAGTACTTGCACATAAACTGCATCTTTCTTATGCAGTTTTGTTCGGCATGTTCAGTATTTTTGCCAGTATATTGGTTGCACTCGCGTTTAAACCGATCGTGAAGAACAAGTATCTTCTTTTAAGTTTCTATTTTTATTTTTTGTTTTCTCCGATTAGTTTTACACATGAATATTCCACTCGAACGTATCGTAATGCCCTCGTGATTCCGGCTGTTGAGATCATTATCGCTTGTTTACTAGCTATTTATTACCGCAAATACGGTTCTAGCAGAAAATTGCTGCCATGGTTTTTAGGGCTTTCTGTCGCTTTTCCTTTCTTTTGGTTCATTCGCGAAGATTCTATCTGGCTTCTTCCTTTTACTGTAGTAGCTTTGGGTATCAGTTTCGTCCAGATCTTGCTAGGGCAAGACTTTTCTTTCAAAGAAGTAGAGAAGTTAAAAAAACGACTCTTTCTTCTCTCGAAACGGGAATGGCTGAAACTTTCATTGTTTTTACTTCCTATAGTTGGCTTTTCCATCGTCTATCAGTGGATCGAATATAAAAATGAGACAACATACGGTATTGCAACCATCAATGACCGTTCCAGTGGAGAATTTGGATGTTTGATGAAACAACTGATCCGAATAGATGATGAAACGAACTTGAATAAAGAAAACAGTGAGATATGGGTCTCACATGCTGCACTAAATAAAGCATTAGCCGCATCTCCTACATTCCATACTGTTTCTACCCGTATTGACGAATTATATACGACTCACGCGTGGACTCAAGGTGGAAAAGTAAAAGAATTACCCGGAGATATCATCTTTTGGGCATTGCGAGATGTGGTAAGCGAATCTGGTTATTACCAAAACAATGCAAAAGAAACCAATGATTTTTGGAAAAAAGTCAACCAAGAATTAGAAGAAGCCTATCACAAGGGAACCATCAAAAAGAAAAAAGAGTTCTATCTGATGGGATCAGGAGATGGAAAGACGATGAGTGATCTGCCAATCGTATTCGATTTCCTTCAATCAGGATACGCTTATGCATGGCGATATAAAGATTTCCATCAAGGAGGAAATTATAGTTTCGGAACGCAAGAACAAGTCAAACAGGCTCAAGAATTATTAAACCTTCCGCTAATGGAGAATTGGATCGATAGTAATGAACCGAGAACACCTAATTTCCAATTAACAAAATCAGCAAAAGTCGCGAATGTCATCATAAAAATTTACCAAGTTCTGGCTATTCCCGTGCTGATTGCTTCAATAGCAGGGATATTACTTATGATACTAGGAACCGTATTTGCAAAAGCTGATCGTGCCTATTATAGTTCCTCTTTGATTGTGGTCACCGGATTAATACTGACACAATTGGTTTTTCTTTTCGGTGTCTCGTGGTTTTGTTCTTATGCGCCAGAAAAAAAGGATTATTTTTTAAGTGTCTACACTGGCGCAGGCGTGCCGTTAACGCAATTCATCGTAGTAACAAGCATGCTAGTTTTCAGTAAATTAAATCTGAAAAAAGCTTTATCTTCTAAATAAAAAGACCCTTGGTAGCTAGATTTTTAACCTAACTATCAAGGGTCTTTGTGTGGAAAAATCAGTTTTTATTCGATTTCTTCTACCGTTTCCTGCAAACGCTGTTCATATTTTTTGTTTCCTTTATATAAATCACCAATCGTCCATGCCAACAGGAGAAGGACAAGAACAATGATTACATAAGCGATGTGATCAGCCAATGCTAGTTGAGCGGAAGTGGCTTGCTCGCCGAAGAAACTTTCGATCTGTCCTGGTAATCCTCGTAAGTTCAAGTAAGTTAGACTAATCACAGAGAACCAGCCAAGAAGTTTTACGATGAATGAATTTTTAAATCGGCTACCCATCTCCGCTTGGCTGTTGGTCATCATCAGTAAAGGGATCATCGAAAACGGCAACGCAAAAGCCAAGAACACCTGGGATTCATTCATTAAGTTATTCAAAGCGGTATGTTCTTCGATCGTTCCTTTTGTACTTGTAAACAAAACACAAATCAATACAGGAATCACAGAAAGCAATCGTGTGACCAGTCTTCTTAGCCAAATCGGGATACGCATATGGATGAATCCTTCCATGATGACTTGACCGGTCAACGTACCAGTAATAGTAGAGTTCTGGCCAGAAGCAAGAAGTGCTACAGCAAATAAAGTGGACAAGATACCAGATTTTGCTACAGCAATCAAGATACCATTGCTCATAGCTGATGGATCAGATAAAGCTTCATACAGACCAAAAAAGGAAGGATCTTGAACAGAACCGGTTTTGAAGACAGCGACACCCATAATCAATAGCAGCGCATTGACTAGAAAAGCCATCGACAATTGGATATTAGAGTCCCAAGTAGAAAAACGTACAGCTTGTGCTACATCTTCTTCGTCTTGGTGATCGATCTTCCGAGTTTGTGAAACTGCTGAATGAAGATATAAGTTATGCGGCATGACTGTTGCACCAATAATCCCTAAAGCTCCAGTCAGCGGAGTTTCGCCACCAATGACAGGTGAGTCGGAGAATGTATGGCTGTTAGGGATAAAGCCAGCAAATAAACTGTGCCAATCTGGGTTAGACAAGCCAACTTGATAGACAAAAACGAATAAAATGACGAAAATTAAGCAGACAACCAGTGCTTCGATCTTACGAAACCCGACTTTTGTCAGTAGTAAGAGAACGAAAACATCTAATACAGTAATAAAGACGGCAATCACTAATGGAATATCAAAGAGCAGGTAGAGGGCGATTGCTGCACCAATGACTTCTGCGATGTCTGTTGCCATAATGGCTAATTCAGTCAAGATCCATAAAATGACACCCAATGTCTTACTTGTCCGTGCTCGGATTGCTTGGGCCAAATCCATTTGGGTTACGATTCCTAATTTTGCTGCCATATACTGTAAAAGCATAGCAATCAGACTAGACATCAAAATAACTGACATCAATAAATATTGGAAATTTTGTCCACCAGTGATCGAAGTGGACCAGTTACCTGGATCCATATAACCAACTGCTACTAATGCACCTGGTCCAGAGTAAGCAAGAAGTGTTTTAAAAAAACTTTTCCCCTTTGGTACATCAACTGTTCCATTTACTTCAGCTAAAGATAAACCATTTGTATGTTCAATAAGTCGATGCTTATGAAATTGTTTATTGGATTGATTATTCAAGAAAAAACCACCTTTCCTATTTATCTACGATTACATTCTACACCTCAAAAAGAAAAAATTAAAGAAAAATATTCGGTATGCCTAATTTTTTTTTGTGGCTCGTCTTGCTAGATGACGAAAGAAATTTTGTTCTCCTCTAAAAAAACCACTATTTTTTGCATGAAACTAAAGAATACGCCTTTCTTTTTTCAATAAACTTTAGTAAAATAAGTCATTGAGAGCAATTCGGAAATAGAAAGGAGAGATTTATATGTTATCAACAGGTATTGTCGTACTTATTGCTATTATTGCTTTGCTAATCGGCGCAGTAGGTGGCTTTTTCCTAGCGCGTAAATATATGAAAGACTATTTAGAAAAAAATCCTCCCGTTAATGAGGACATGTTGCGATCAATGATGATGTCAATGGGACAAAAACCATCTGAGAAGAAAATTCGCCAGATGATGCAGCAAATGAAGAACCAAGGGAAAAAATAGGTTCTGACCCAACGACTTTTTACGGGCTGATTTTTTCAGTCCGTTTTTTATTTTGTAATTTGTTAGACTATTCAGATTATTCAGCAAAAAGACAAGCACAGACAATCCTAGGCTCTTGATAAAGACAAAGGAGGAGTAAAATGTCGATTTTTAGAAAGTTAGGCTGGTTTTTTCGTCAGGAAAAGAAACATTATTTAATTGGGGTTTTCTCGCTATTCGCAGTGGCCTTGGTACAGTTAGTTCCTCCAAAAGTGATTGGGATCATCATTGATGAGATTGCCGATAAAAATTTATCAGTAAAGATCATTTTCGGGTGGATCTTCCTATTGATTATCGCTGCTTTCTTACAATATCTTTTTCGTTATATCTGGCGGACGAATATTTGGGGAAGTGCAGCTCGGTTGGAGAAAGAACTTCGGCAGCAGTTATTCAAACATTTTACAAAAATGGACAATCTCTTTTACCAAAAATATCGGACTGGGGATTTGATGGCTCATGCAACGAATGATTTGAATGCGATCCAGAATGTAGCAGGAGCTGGTATCTTGACCTTTGCAGATTCAGTGATTACGGGCGGAACAACGATCATTGCGATGATTTTGTTTATTGATTGGCGCTTAACACTGATTGCGCTGATTCCTCTGCCTTTGCTGGCCGTCACTTCACGAGTGCTGGGGTCGAAACTCCATGATGCTTTTCGTGATTCGCAAGAAGCTTTTTCTAGTATCAATGATAAGACACAAGAAAGTATCACTGGGATCAAAGTCATTAAAACATTTGGACAAGAAAAAGAAGATCTAGCGGATTTTGAAGAAAAGATTGAAGATGCAATTATTAAAAACAAACGAGTCAATTTTCTAGACTCCTTATTTGATCCATTCATTACCTTGATTATCGGTCTGTCTTATGTTGCAACAATTATTTTAGGTGGAAAGTATGTCTTGGAAGGCACGATCTCGATCGGGCAGATGGTCTCATTTATTAGTTATATCGGTATGCTTGTTTGGCCGATGTTTGCGATTGGTCGATTGTTCAACGTATTGGAAAGAGGAAATGCTTCTTATGATCGCGTCAATGAACTTTTGCATGAAAAAACGCATATCGTGGAACAACTGGGTGCAGTGCAGACCCCGGCAAAAGGCGAGCTGAATGTAGCTATTTCCTCTTTTAATTATCCGAAAGAAGAATCACCAGCATTAGAACAAATCAAGTTTGCAATCCAAGAAGGAGAAACATTAGGTATTGTTGGGAAAACTGGTGCGGGAAAAACAACGATCATCAAATTACTGATGCGTGAATACGATGATTATCAAGGGAAAATCCAATTTGGCGGACGTTCGATCAAAGAATATTCATTGAATGCTTTATTAGGATCAATCGGCTATGTGCCTCAGGATCACTTCTTGTTTTCGATGACCATTCGAGATAATATCCGTTTTTCTAATCCAAAACTTTCAGAAGAAGAAGTAGAGCATGCGGCTTCTTTAGCATTTATCAACAATGAAATCAAGGAATTACCAAAAGGTTATGATACCTTAGTTGGAGAACGTGGAGTCTCTTTATCTGGCGGACAGAAACAAAGGATTTCGATTGCTCGAGCATTGATCAAAAATCCTGAATTATTAATATTAGATGATGCACTTTCTGCAGTAGATGCCAAAACAGAAGAAGCTATCTTGCATAATTTAAAAGAAATAAGAAAAGAGAAAACAACTATCATTGCAGCTCACCGTTTAAGTAGCGTGATGCATGCAAAAGAAATCATTGTTGTCGATCAAGGGAAAATCATTGAACGAGGAACCCATCATGAGCTGCTTGCACTAGGCGGCTGGTATGAACAAATGTGGGAGAAACAGCAATTAGAAGCGAAGATAGAAGGAGGCGAGGCCTGATGGATGAAAATTATCAATCGGAATGGACAAAATCGATTCCACTTAAAGAACAGAAAAAGATCATCAAACGACTGATGAAGTTCGCCAAACCTTTTAGAACAACGTTCATCGTTGCTATCTTATTTGCGTTTGCTCTGTCTGTGATCAATGTCCTATTGCCAAGGATCATCCAAACTTTTATGGATGATCATCTGGCTAAACAGTCGGCTACGACACAAGTTATTTTGTTTTTTGCTGGTATGTACTTATTTGGAGTCCTAGTAAAAAGTATCATTTGGTTTTTCCAATGGTATTTGTATTCCATGGCTTCATTGAAGACCTATCAGTATATTAGGGTAAAATTATTTGAAAAGCTGCATACACTAGGTATGCGTTATTTTGATCAGACACCGGCAGGATCAACCGTTTCTCGAGTGACGAATGACACAGAAACGCTATTTGAATTTTGGTACGTCTTTTTGATGGTATTGACTGGGATCTTTGCAGTCGTTTCTTCATTCATTGCCATGTTTCAAATCAATGGAGAAATTGCCTTGTGGACTTTGGTGTTCTTGCCGATTTTAGGAATTGTCATCTGGTATTACCAGAAATTTAGTTCTCGTATTTACCGAAATATGCGGGAAAAATTAAGTCAGCTGAATACAAAATTGAATGAATCGATTTCCGGCATGCGTATTATCCAGCAGTTTCGCCAAGAAGCTCGTTTAGCTAAAGAATTTGAACAAGTGAACAATGAGTATTTAGACACGCGCTATGCGATGATCAAAACGAATTCGATTCTGTTAAGTCCGATCATCAATTTTCTATATGCATTGGCGATTGCGTTGGCGTTGACTTTATTTGGGATCGATGCGTTGCATTCTCCCGTAGAAGTTGGACTGATCTATGCATTTACGACTTATGTCCAGGGATTTTTTAATCCAATGTCTCAAATGATGGACTTTTTGAGCATCTTCACAGATGGGATGGTTGCTGGTAGTCGTATCTTGAAGATTATGGATACGGAAGAATATGCACCACAACAAAACCCTGGAGCAGATCAAATGATTACTTCAGGTAAGATTGAGTTTCGCAATGTAAGCTTTTCTTATGATGGAGAGCACAATGTATTAAACAATATCTCTTTTGTTGCTAATCCGGGAGAAACCGTTGCATTAGTGGGACACACCGGAAGTGGGAAAAGCTCGATCATCAATGTGTTGATGCGGTTTTACGAATTTTATGAAGGTCAGATATTGATTGATGATCATGACATTCGAGAATATCCAATGGAAGAGTTACGTAAGAAAATGGGGCTGGTCTTGCAAGATGCTTTCTTGTTTTATGGGGATATCGCAGGAAATATTCGGATGATGAATCCAGC
Organism: Enterococcus faecium; assembly: GCF_029023785.1. Classification (NCBI taxonomy): domain Bacteria; kingdom Bacillati; phylum Bacillota; class Bacilli; order Lactobacillales; family Enterococcaceae; genus Enterococcus; species Enterococcus faecium. The sequence continues at coordinate 790,732 of NZ_CP118955.1, forward strand.
TATCACAGACGAACAGATACGCCATGCGGCTGAGTTTGTTCAAGCAAACAAATTCATCGATGAATTACCAAAAGGATATCACTCAAAAGTGATCGAACATGGTGCCAGCTATTCTAGTGGACAACGACAGCTGATCACTTTTGCGCGAACAATCGTGACTGATCCTAAAATTCTAGTATTGGATGAAGCAACAGCAAATATCGATACTGAAACAGAAGGATTGATCCAAGAAGGATTGGCGAAAATGCGACAAGGACGGACAACGATTGCGATTGCCCATCGGCTGTCAACGATTCGAGATGCAGAATTGATTTTAGTTTTAGACAAAGGTCATATAGTAGAACGCGGGAATCATGAAACACTTCTAGCGCAAAATGGTTTGTATGCAGATATGTACAAACTGCAAAGTAGTGGTATATAAAAGATGTTGTGACAGTAGCATTTTGACCTAAGCACTAGAGTGAAAATAAAACATAGCTTCCCATATTTTTCATCTGTGAGAGTTAGTGTCGTAGTTACCAGATTTAAAAAAGACGACGTCAGCTAGTCAGAAGTGCCTAATAGCCCCTAAGAAAGCGTTGACAAAATCGTTTGCTTTCGATAATATAAAGAAAACGATACAACTTGGATAGTGATTGCCTGATGCAAGCTAAACCTGATGAGTCTCCCATGGTTTCATGGACGGCTTTTTGGGTTTTTCTTTTTGTTTTGGATACAGCCCTATATATCATGGAAAGGAGCAAAACATGCTGATTGAGAAAGTACTGAATAACAACGTCGTAATAACAAGGGATGAAAGAGATCGGGAAATGATTGTGATGGGAAAAGGATTGGCATTCAAAAAGAAGGTGGGTGACCCGATTCTTGACTCATGCATCGACAAAAAATTTCAGTTGACAAATGACGGACTTTCACAACAGTTCCAAGAATTGGCACAAGCGATTCCTCTTGAGTACTTAGAAATTTCTTGTGAAATCATTGAATATACAAAAGAGGCTCTGCAAGTCCATTTAAATGATTCTGTGTATATTTCATTGACGGATCACTTGTATACAGCTATCGAACGTCAAAAAATGGGGATCTTTGTGCCAAATGTATTGCTGTATGATATCAAACAACTGTTTCCTAAAGAGTATGCCATTGGGAAAAAAACAGTGAAGAAAATCTCGGATAAATACCACATCAAGTTATCAGAAGACGAAGCCGGATTTATCGCATTGCATTTAGTCAATGCACAAGGCATTCAAAGCCAGCAAGACAATACCTACCTGTTTACCACAACAATACAGGATATTTTAAATATCGTCCGCTATTACTATAAGATTACATTTGATGAAGATTCAGTCCACTTTTTTCGATTCGTCACACACCTGCGTTTTTTTCTGACACGTGTCCTAGATGGAGCGAAATCAGAAGATGGAGAAGTTTCTGAGGAATTGTTCCAAGTTATTCAAAAAAAATATAAGGATACGTTTGGTTGCGTTGAGAAAATAGCAGACTTTTTAACCGGGGCTTTCGACTACCAGATGTCCACGGATGAAAAAATGTATTTAACGATCCATACTGCGCGTTTAGTGCATGAGAATCGTTGTAAATAAATAAAAAAGGAGGACAAATTAACAAGAACGTATGAAATAAGGGTAGTGACATTCAGTTGGCTAAACCTTCCACTAATTAATTGGAGGGAATAGAAATGGGAAAATACCAGGAATTAGCAGAAAACATCGTAAAGAATATCGGAGGAAAAGAAAATATCCGTAGCTTGACACACTGTGTGACGCGACTTCGTTTCAAACTAAAGGAGGAAAATAAAGCAAAGGATGATGTTTTGAAAAAGATGGAAGGGATAGTCACCATCATGAAAAGCGGCGGGCAATATCAAGTTGTAATCGGGAATCATGTGCCAGATGTCTATGCAGAAGTACTGACAGTAGCCGGGATTTCCGATGAAGCAGAAGAAGAGGTTTCTTCAAGTAGTAATCTGTTCAATCGATTAATCGACATATTAAGTGGCTGTTTCCAGCCTTTTTTAGGTGCTTTGGCTGCAGCGGGAATGGTCAAAGGATTAAATGCTTTGTTCTTGTTTCTCAAATTTTATACTGAAGGATCGGGTACGTACATCATGCTGAATGGGATAGGGGATGCAATTTTTTATTTCATGCCAGTGATCTTAGGGTACACAGCAGCGAAAAAATTTCATCTGAATCCGATGGTGGGGCTCGTGATTGGTGCAGCACTTTGTTATCCGACTGTACAAGGAGCAGCACTACAAAGTGGTTTCCCTGATGGCAGTCCTGCGCCTTATAGCTTGCTGGGTCTTCCGGCTTATGAAACATTTTTGGGTATCCCATGGGTGGGCAGCAGTTATACTAGTAGCGTCGTACCTGTTATCTTCATTATCGCATTTGCCGGACAAGTCCAAAAAATTGCCAAGAAATGGATTCCTGCAGTCGTCCAGACCTTTTTGGTTTCTTTTTCTGTGTTATTAATCGCACTTCCTGCTGGCTTTTTGATTATCGGTCCGATTGTCAGTATACTGACAGATCTATTAAGCACGGGATTCCAAGCATTGATGGACTTTTCTCCAGCTGTGTATGGTGCAGTTCTAGGGTTTCTTTGGCAAGTACTGGTGATTTTCGGACTTCATTGGAGTATTATCCCTCTTGCGATTATGCAGCTAGCGCAAAATGGGTGGAGTCAGATGTTAGTAGGCGTTTATGGCGCGAGTTTTGCACAGACAGCAGTGGTATTGGCGATGTATTTCAAGTTCAAGGATCAAAAAATGAAGGCGCTTTGCATGCCAGCTGTGATTTCAGGAATCTTCGGCGTAACAGAACCGGCTATTTATGGAATCACCTTACCGAAGAAGAAGCCATTTATTTACTCGATGATTGGTGGTGCTGTTTCAGGAATCTATTTGATGGCATCTGGAACAATCAGCTACACAATGGGCGGATTAGGGATTTTTGGGGTGGTAAACTACATCACGGAAACAGACGCCAGTGGTATGTTTCAAGCGTTTATCGGCATTGCTATTGCTTCGGTAATCGGGTTTTCGCTGACTTTTTTCTTTTGGAAGGATGAAGCAGGTGAAACAGATGCTATACAGAAAAAATCAGGTAAAGAAATTGTAAAAACACCGATACAAGGACAAATCGCTCCACTAAATGCAGCGAAGGATGCAGCTTTTGCACAAGGAACACTAGGTCGAGGAATCTTAATCTACCCTGAAAAAGGAGAAGTACGTGCCCCTTTTGACGGAACAGTTATGACCCTGTTCCCGACGAAACATGCAATCGGAATGGTTTCTGAAACAGGGCTGGAATTGCTGATTCATGTCGGATTGGATACTGTGCAGTTGGAAGGGAAATATTTTGAAAGCTTAGTGCAGCAAGGAGAAAGAGTGAAACAAGGCGACCTGTTGCTACGCTTCGACAAAAAGAAAATCGAAAAGGAAGGATACAGTTTAGAAACACCTGTGATCGTCACCAATTACACGGATTATTTGGATATTTTGGAAAACCAAGGGGAGACGGTCGGGCCAGACGATGCACTTATCACCGCACTGACCTGAACGGTTAGGTGAAGAATGGACTAGGCTTGGCTATTCTTTTTATTCCACTTCTTTATTTTCAAAATTGAAAGGCTCTTTCATGATGGCTGAGCTGATAGGGCGTTTATCGAATTTTTGACCGACAGAAATTAGATGGACTAAATTCTGTTGATAATTTTCTGCAAAAACACAACTATATAACACGTCTAGAAGATAACAAATTGATGTATTGATCGTAAAATTACCAATTTTTGAATACAGTCGCTCGCGTGTCGTAAGTCGCAAAGCGGCTGTACTCATTGCAGATAGCGTTGAATCACCGATACTGGTCAAAGCTAAAATTGGAACATGATTTTGTTTCAATATTTCTGCGGTACGAAGAATCACTTTATTTTCACCCGTATAAGAAATCAGGATCCCGCACATATCGCTCGTGCAATTGTACGCTTCATAGAATGATTCACCAAAAGTGGTGACAATTGTGACATCCATTTTGATGCGCTTCATTTTCAGCATGAAATCTTGAGAAATCAAAGTATTCGAGTTACTGGCGAAGATCACGATTTTTTTTGCCTGGAGCAGTAAATACTTAGCTTTTTGCAGTTGGTCATGATGAATGAGAGAAAGTGTATCTTGAATCGTCATCTGTTCTAAAGAAGCCATTTTATTTGCGATCGTCATAATACCGTCTGTGGTGGAAAAAGGAAGATTCGCATCTACGTCTTGAAAATTCCCTTCAAGATAGGCTGTTTCAGCTAAAAAAGCATTACGAAAACTGACCCAGCCATCAAACCCCATTTTTTTTGCTACACGGATGAGTGTGGACGGGTGGACATAACATCGCTCAGCGATCTCTTGGATGGTCATTTCGCCAAGTGCTGGAGAATCGCTTAAGAGAAACTGGATCACTTCATTTTCTGAAGGAGAAAAGGAGATTTCTTTGATTTTTTCACGTAATAACATGTAGATACCTTCTTCTTATTTTTTTACGTAAATTATAACTTTTTTGAAAATGATTTGTAAACGGATTTATACTATATAACTTAAAATAGACATTTTTTGACAAGATATTTACAAAAATCCACTAGAAAACAGTAACTTTTGTAAATGTTACTGGAAAGAAACGGATTTCTATTGTTTGTTTTGTTTACAAAAAAGATAATTAAAGTGTAAAAAAGTAAAGGAGTGAGAACATGGCAAAAGGAATCAAAATCGCTACGATTGGTGGAGGCAGCAGTTACACCCCCGAGTTGATGGAAGGATTTATCAAAAGATATGAGGAATTACCGATACGAGAAATCTGGCTCGTAGATGTAGAAGAAGGAAAAGAAAAGCTTGAGATCGTTAGTCAGATGTCTCAGCGTATGTGGGATGCTTCTCCGTATGAAGTCAAGATCTATGCAACTCTGGATCGGGAAGAAGCATTGAAAGATGCGGATTTTGTTACGACTCAGTTTCGTGTCGGTCAATTAGATGCACGAATCAAAGACGAGCGGATCCCTAGTTATTACGGGATGATCGGACAAGAAACAAATGGTGCTGGCGGGATATTCAAAGCTTTTCGTACCGTGCCAGTGGTCTTGGCAATCGTTGAAGACATGAAGCGTTTATGTCCAAATGCTTGGCTGATCAATTTCGCGAACCCAAGTGGGATGGTGACAGAAGCAGTTATCAGATATGGCAAATGGGATAAAGTGATTGGATTATGCAATGTGCCAGTAATGGCGATGATGACAGAACCAGCAATGCTTGGCAAGAAAAAAGAAGAGCTGATCTACAAGTTTGCCGGTCTAAATCATTTCCATTGGCACAAAGTAGCAGATAATAAAGGAAATGACCGCACGGCAGAATTGATTGATCGTTTATACGATGAAGACAATGGATTGCCGAAAAATATCTTTGATATCCCGTTTTTCAAAGAACAATTAAAACAAATGAACATGATCCCTTGTGGCTACCACCGCTATTACTATCGTGAAGAAGAAATGCTGGAACATGCTTTAGAAGAATATCAAACGATTGGTACAAGAGCGCAGCAAGTGAAAGAAACAGAAGCAGAGCTGTTTGAATTATACAAAGATCCAGAATTAGACCATAAACCTGAACAATTGCAAAAACGAGGTGGCGCTTATTATTCAGACGCTGCCTGTGAAACGATTACTTCAATCTATGGAAATAAAGAAACACAGATCGTTGTATCTACAAAGAATGATGGAGCTGTTCCTGACCTGTCGGCAGATTGTGTTGTAGAAGTCACTGCCTATGTTGGCGCACAAGGAGCGAGAAATGTAGCGTTTGGTTCTCTTCCTGCTGCTGAAAGAGGCTGGTTGCAGGTAATGAAGAATATGGAATTGCTGACGATCGAAGCAGCTGTGACTGGTGATTATGGGACAGCCTTACAGGCGTTTACGATCAATCCACTTATACGATCAGGAAAGACAGCAAAACGGATCATGGATGAGTTGTTTATTGCACACCAGCAGTATTTACCGCAATTCAAGGAAACAATCGGCCGATTAAAAGAAGAAGGAATCGAAGTTCAAGATGAACTGGCAAGAGAATTATCAAGTAATACACATATAATGGAGGAAGTATAATGGGATTCAGAAAAGATTTTTTATGGGGCGGTGCTACAGCAGCCAATCAATGTGAGGGCGGTTATGATGAAGGTGGACGCGGACTAGCAAACGTAGATGTTGTGCCAATCGGAAAAGACCGTTTTCCTGTTATCACCGGAAAGAAAAAAATGTTTGAATTTGATGAGGACCATTTTTATCCAGCAAAAATTGCAATCGATATGTATCATCGTTATAAAGAAGATATTGCTTTGTTTGCAGAAATGGGGTTCAAGACTTATCGAATGTCCATCGCCTGGAGTCGTATTTTTCCAATGGGGGATGAGAAAGAGCCGAATGAAGCTGGCTTGAAATTTTATGAGGATGTCTTTAAAGAATGCCAAAAGCACGGAATTGAGCCACTTGTGACGATTACGCATTTTGATTGTCCAATGCATTTGATCAAAGAATATGGTGCGTGGCGTTCCAGAGAACTCGTTGGTTTTTATGAAAATCTGTGTCGAGTCATCTTCAATCGCTATAAAGGACTTGTCAAATATTGGCTGACATTCAATGAGATCAATATGATCCTTCATGCACCATTCATGGGCGCAGGGCTGTATTTTGAAAAAGGAGAAAATGAAGAACAAATCAAATATCAAGCGGCACATCATGAGTTGGTTGCAAGTGCCATCGCAACGAAGATTGCTCATGAAGTAGATCCGGAGAACAAAGTAGGCTGTATGCTGGCAGCAGGAGCATATTATCCATACACTTGCAATCCTGAAGATGTTTGGGCTTCTAGAAAATCAGATCGAGAAAATTATTTCTTCATTGATGTTCAGTCACGAGGAGAATACCCAGCTTATGCATTGAAAGAAATGGAACGAAATGGCATTCATATCGAAATGGAACCAGGGGATGCCGCATTGCTGAAAGAACATACTGTTGATTTTATCTCCTTTTCTTATTATTCTTCCCGAGTTTCGACTACCGACAACGAACTCTTGGAACAGACTGCAGGAAATATCTTTGCTTCTGTCAAAAATCCATATCTGCAAGCAAGTGAATGGGGGTGGCAAATTGATCCATTAGGCTTGAGAATAACGATGAATGATATTTATGATCGTTATCAAAAACCATTATTTATTGTAGAAAACGGCTTAGGTGCAGTCGATACGCCAGATGAAAATGGTTATGTGGAAGATGATTACCGAATCGATTACCTGGCAGCGCATATCCAGGCGATGAAGGATGCAGTAGAACTAGACGGAGTCGATCTATTAGGCTATACGACTTGGGGATGTATTGATTTAGTATCAGCTGGTACCGGTGAGATGAAGAAAAGGTACGGATTCATTTATGTCGATCGTGATAACCAAGGAAATGGCACATTAGCCCGTTCAAAGAAAAAATCATTCAACTGGTATAAAAAAGTAATTGATTCAAATGGAGAAAATCTTTCGAACGATTGATCAATGATTTATAAAAGTCTATTGTTTTTCAGCGGATTTTTCGAGTATAATAAAGCTATTCGAGAAACGCAAGCAGAACAATAGACTTTTTTTCGCATTGGCTGTAAAGTATGCTTACTTGATTAAGTAAAGGAGAATCTACATATGTATGATGTAATCGTTATTGGCGCAGGTCCTGCTGGGATGACTGCTGCTTTATATGCTTCACGTTCAAACTTATCCGTATTGATGATCGAACAAGGTGCCCCTGGCGGCCAAATGAACAATACGGCAGAAATCGAAAATTATCCTGGATTCGATTCGATCATGGGCCCCGATCTAGCTTATAAGATGTATGAAAGTGTCTCAAGATTTGGGACAGAAAATGCTTATGGAATCGTTCAAGATATCAAGGATCACGGCAGCCATAAAGAAGCCATCTGTGAAGATAAAAGTTACGAAGGAAAAACAGTCATTATCGCAACAGGCTGTATCCACCGTAAATTAGGCGTACCTGGCGAGGAAGAATTTGCTGGACGAGGCGTTTCTTACTGTGCAGTCTGCGATGGTGCGTTTTTCCGTAACAAACGTCTAGTAGTCATCGGGGGTGGGGACTCAGCAGTAGAAGAAGCCATCTATTTGACACAATTTGCTTCTGAAGTAGTGATCGTCCACCGTAGAGATGAATTACGTGCACAAAAGATCATCCAAGACCGTGCATTTGCAAATGAAAAAATTTCCTTTATGTGGGATACAGTCGTTGACGAAATCGTTGGAAACGAAATGGTAGTGACAGGTGTGAAAGCACGTAATGTCAAAACCGGCAATGAATTTGATTTAGCAGCAGACGGAGTATTCATCTATGTTGGACTGGATCCATTAACTGCACCTTTTAGAGAAGCAGGTTTGACGAACGAAGCTGGCTGGATTCCAACAGACAACGAAATGAAAACGAATATGCCAGGCGTTTTTGCCATCGGAGATGTTCGTGAAAAAGATTTGCGACAAATCACTACAGCTGTTGGTGACGGCGGTATTGCTGGACAACAAGTGTATAAATACTTGGAGTCTTTAGAAGAAACAACAGCATAAGTTTAAAAAGAGTAAAAGAACGGTTTCAATTGTTCTTTTACTCTTTTTTTTCGCGTGAAATCCACTGAATCCGATTTATGTGAATACTTGCAATCATGCTTGATAAAAGAATCCTTTCTTGATTTAAGCGTTTTTTGGTCCTCATACTTTCATATCTAATAAGTGAATGCTATACTTATTAAGAACCATATTTCAGAAAGAGGTGTTATTTTCATGTCTTGGGAACAAGTGTATGAACAATGGGTACATGAAGAAAATTTAGAAGAAAACTTAAAAAAACAATTAAATGATCTGGGTGAAGATCCTGAAAAACTTGAAGATGCTTTTTATGCACCGTTGGAATTCGGTACTGCAGGCATGCGGGGAATCTTAGGACCTGGGATCAATCGAATGAACATCTATACGGTAAGACAAGCAACAGAAGGACTAGCACGTTTCATGGATACACAAGGTGAAGAAACAAAACGCCGAGGTGTCGCTATCGCTTATGACTCACGCCATCAGTCACCAGAATTTGCAATGGAAGCAGCCAAAACACTGGCACATCACAATATCCCGTCTTATGTATTCGAAAGTCTGCGTCCAACACCAGAGCTTTCTTTTGCAGTTCGTCATTTGAAGACGTTTGCGGGAATCATGGTAACCGCATCTCACAACCCAGCGGCTTACAATGGATATAAAGTCTACGGAGAAGATGGCGGACAAATGCCTCCTGCAGACGCAGATGCATTGACGAAATATGTCCGTGAAGTCAGCAATCCGCTAAAAGTCGAAGTATTATCTGACGAAGAAGCTAAACATAGCGGGTTGATCACGATCATCGGAGAAGAAGTGGACGCTGCTTATCTAGAAGAAATCAAAGCAGTGACGATTGATCGTGAATTGGTTGAAACAATGGGGAAAGATTTGAAACTTGTGTACACGCCACTTCATGGAACAGGGAAAATGTTGGGCGAACGTGCGTTGAAACAAGCTGGATTCGAACAATTCGTACTAGTTCCCGAACAAGCTGTGGCAGATCCAGATTTCACTACGGTCAAATCGCCAAATCCAGAAGAACATTCAGCTTTTGAATATGCTATACGACTTGGAGAAAAAGAAGGAGCTGACTTGCTGATTGCAACAGATCCTGATGCAGACCGTTTAGGCGCAGCGGTTCGTTTGCCAGATGGTTCTTATGAAGTATTGACTGGGAACCAAATCGGAGCATTGTTTGCTCAATATATTTTGGAAGCACATCAATCAAGAGGCACTTTACCAGAAAACGCAGCGGTATTGAAATCAATCGTTTCCAGCGAATTGCCTACAGCAATTGCGGAACACTACGGTGCTACCATGTTCAATGTGTTGACAGGGTTTAAATTCATTGCTGAAAAAATCCAACAATTCGAAGAAAACCATTCACATACTTTTATGTTTGGATTCGAAGAAAGTTATGGTTATTTAGTTAAACCTTTTGTTCGCGATAAAGACGCGATCCAAGCATTGCTTTTATTAGCAGAAGTAGCAGCTTACTATAAAAAACAAGGCAAAACGTTGTATGACGGCTTGCAAACGATTTTTGAAACCTATGGCTATTTCGCAGAAAAAACGATTTCTGTGACAATGAGCGGACAAGAAGGTTCTGCGAAAATCTCTGCTTTGATGGAAAAATTCCGTAAAGAAGCACCGACAGAATTTGCCGGAGCAAAAGTTATTCAAACAGAAGACTTTAAAGAATTGACGAGAACAGACCGTGAAGGAAACGTAGAAAAACTCACAACACCGCCATCCGACGTATTGAAATATACATTGGAAGAAAATGGCTGGATTGCTATCCGCCCTTCAGGAACTGAGCCGAAAATCAAGTTTTATATTGGTGTAAAAGGAAGCTCTACAGAAGACGCAGCCGAAAAAGTAGCCTCTTATGAAGCGATTATCAAAAAGATGACAGAAGAATAAAAAACTTGAGACTGATGGAAAAAGTGGTAAACTTTAGAAGTCAGTCTTTTTTCAAGTTGGAGGTGAATGGATTGCCAGACACGCAAAAATCAAAAGTAGAGAAAGTCAGTCAATTATTCAAAATGTTGAGTGATCCCACTCGTCTTAAAATTCTGCTATATCTGAAAGACGGGGAACAAAATGTGACAGCAATCACCCAAGCAGTGGAAATGGAGCAGTCTGCTGTATCGCATCAACTACGTTTATTAAGAGAAAATCATGTCGTCAAGTCTCATCGCGAGGGAAAAGCGATTTTGTATAGTCTTGATGATTCTCATGTACTGGATATTTTGAACCAGACACTCAAACATGTGGAACATCAATAACGATAGGTGCAAATAGATAAACACTGGAGTGTGACAACGAAATTTCTTCGTTGTCACACTCCAGTGTTTTTTAAGAAAAAGACAAAAATGATCAATCGCTTTTTTCTGTTGTTTCAGTTCCATAATAACTATGATCTTCTAGGTCTAAAGCATTCAAAATAAGCGAAGCCGTTTCTTCAATAGATAAAGATGCTACATTGATCACTACACATCCTAGTTTTTCATAAAGATCATTCGCAAAATCGAGTTCAGCTCTAATTTTTTCGATATCGGAATAAGCAGTATCAGGGTTTAATCCGTAAGAGCGCATCCGTTCTTTACGGATATTATTTAAAATATCTGGGTTATTCGTTAGTCCCACGATTTTTTTAGGATCGATCTCCCAAAGCTGTTTGGGAATATGTGCTTGTGGGATCAAAGGTAAATTGGCAACTTTTAAATTTTTGTTAGCTAAAAACAAGCTCAAAGGCGTTTTGGAAGTTCGGGATACGCCTAGCAAAACGACATCTGCTTCTAAAAAACCACGAGGATCTTTCCCATCATCGTATTTTACAGCAAATTCCATTGCTTTGATCCGTTTGAAATAGTTCTCATTCAATAAATGGAGGGCACCAGGTTGCCGAATTGGCTTGATACCAGTTAAACGTTCAATTTCTGATATCGGTGGCGTCATCACATCAAAACTAAATAATTGATGTTCTTCACAAAAAGAACGTGTTATCTCGATCAGTTCTTGATTGATTAATGTATGCAGGACAAGTGCTTTTTCTTCTAATGCATCTTGCAATGCCTGCCTTAATGTTTTTTCATCTGTCACGAACGTTCTGCGGAATAGGTTGAACTCAACGGTAGGATACTGAGCCATAGTAGCTTGCGCTAGTTTTGTCGCAGTTTCTCCAGCAGAGTCGGAGATGACAAAAAAAGTAACGATTTCTGTAGAATCGGAAGTCATGGATAAAACCTCACTTGCATTTTTTTTATGTTTATTATACCATACTCTAGAATGCGTACTTCGTAATCATTTTGATTTGGAGGAATAAGTCATGAAAAAACAGACATTGATCGAACAATCATTAGAAACATTGAAAAATAACGGTTTTAAATATACTAAAAAAAGAGAAGCATTGTTAACTTATTTAGTGAAGCGTAACCGCTACGTATCTGCTAAAGAAGTTTTTGACTATATGAATCAGGAATTCAAAGGGGTAAGTTATGATACGATTTACCGGAATCTCCATGATTTTGCAGAGATCGATTTACTGGAAGAAACCGATTTAAATGGAGAAATGAAGTTTCGTTTTCATTGCTGTCAGGGGGAAATCGGCCATCACCATCATTTTATCTGTACAGTGTGCGGAACAACGAAAGAAATCCATATGTGTCCGATGAATTATTTCGAAGAACAGCTAGGTGGATGCACGATCGAAGGGCATAGATTCGAGATTTTCGGAAGATGTGAAAATTGTCAATAAGGATTTAAATAAAATAACATTTGATAATTTAAAAAAAAAGCAAGATTTCCTTGACGGTCAAAACAGCATTAGATATAATATTTACAGGACAGTCTTGTTTTTTGAGATATATTTCAATAACAATTACGGTTACTTTTTAAGCTCGGAGGGAGGGAATTAACATGTCAAAAACAGTCGTTCGCAAAAACGAATCACTTGACGATGCTCTTCGTCGCTTCAAACGTTCCGTGTCAAAAGCGGGTACTTTACAAGAATCTCGTAAACGTGAATTCTACGAAAAACCAAGTGTAAGACGCAAGAAAAAATCTGAAGCAGCTAGAAAACGCAAAAAATTCTAGTTCTGTGATGAATTGGAGTTGGTAGTGTGTCACTACTAAGTAGATTAAACGATGACATGAAAGCAGCGATGAAAGCGAAAGATAAGGAATCTTTACAAGTCATCCGAATGATCAAGTCATCTATACAAAACGAGCAGATTAAAGAAGGTCACGACTTGACAGAAGAAGAAGAACTAACGGTGTTGTCTCGTGAAATGAAACAGCGACGTGATTCTTTGCATGAGTTTGAAGAAGCAGGACGTGACGATTTAGCTGAAAAAGTAAAAAGTGAAATTGTAATAGTCGAAAAATATATGCCGGAACAACTTTCCAACGAAGAAATTCGACAACTTGTTCAAGAAGCAATCACTCAAACTGGTGCTTCATCAATGAAAGAATTTGGCAAAGTTATGGGTGCAATTATGCCTAAAGTCAAAGGAAAAGCAGATGGAAACCAAGTGAATGCGATTGTGAAAGAACTATTACAATCTTAATTTTATCATTTAAACTGCGGACAGTGATTATCCGCAGTTTTTTGTGTTCGTAAAAAAAGAACTAAAAAACAGCTAGAAGAAAGAATCTTATTCTTTCTTCTAGCTGTTTTTTTCCTGTTTAATATCTCTTATGTTAAATTGTGTTTGATTTGGTTATTCTTCTGGTAACTCACTTGCTTCTTGTTTATATCCTGATACGCGATATACATAATAAAAGAGCAAGCTGCCAGCGTAACCAAGCAACGTTGGGACGACCCAGCCAAGACCTAATGCAGCAAAAGGAACATAATGATGATAAAATCCTAGTAAGCTTGCTACGACAGTTTGCTGACTCACTAATGCAGGCGAATTTGCCAACATATCCAATACGGCTGGAACGGCAGAAAAGAACATCGTTACTTGATAGACAAATGGACTCTTTTGGAAGAATTTTGCTGTTAAGGAAAGTAAGATTAACGCAAGTGACAATGGATACAAAAGCATCAATACTGGTAAAGACCATTGGATGATATTATCCAATCCGGCATTCGCAACGACAAAAGAGACAAAAGTCGTTAACCGCAGCCATGTCATATAACTGACTTTAGGGAACAGTTTATGGAAATCTTGTGCAAAAGAAACAACGAGTCCCATAGCAGTAGTGAAGACACCTAATGTGACCATTACCCCTAAGAAGCTAGCACCGAAGTTACCTAAATAAAAATTAGTGATCTGAGAAAGTGCAGTTCCGCCATTTTCTGATAAAGACATCTTATTCAAACTCATCGCACCGAGAAGGACCAGACCAAAATAAATCATGACTTCTAACGCAACGCTCAGGCTACCAGCTTTTGCTGTTAATTCTGTGACTTTTTTATCTTTAAAACCAAGATCACGAACTGCATGGACAAAAGTGACACTTAAAGCAAGTAAAGCTACTGCATCAACCGTGTTGTATCCTTCTAAAACGCCATTTGTCAAAGCGTTCGTCTGATAAGAATCTGCAGCAGATTGGTTTAGATTCCCCATGGGTTGGAATAAAGAAACGACAAAAATGATAGCTAATAATGCAAGAAACAAGGAGTTTAAATACTTTCCGACATATTTGACCAAACGTGTTGGATGTACAGTAAGGAAATAAGCAAGTAAAAAGAAAAGAGCAGAGAATAAAAACATACCTAATGAATCATATTTTTCAGGCAAAAAGGGTTTAGCAGCCATTTCAAAAGCAGTTGCTGCTGTCCGCGGTGTACCAAAGAATGGTCCGATCGTTAAATGAACAAGGATCAAGAACAAGGCAGCATACCATTTTCCGACAGGTTTAGCTAAGTCATACAGACCATCACTTTTTGTCACTACTACAGCTAAGATAGCTAATAATGGGAAAAGAGCGCCTGAGATGGCAAATCCTACACCAGCGCTGATCCAGTTTGATCCAGCCATTTGACCTAAGTGTACAGGAAAGATCAGATTACCTGACCCGAAGAACATCCCGAAGATAAGTGAACTGACCATCAATAATTGCTTCCATGAATAAGTTTTTGTTTCTTCCATAAATTTTTCCTCCAATAATTATCATTTTGAGTAACAAAATAAACGTTGCAGAAACTAGAAATACCACTAATATCAGATTCCATGAAAACCACCACCTTAAAATATAAAAAAAGCCCTTTTCCACTTGGGAAAAGGGCTCTAGATTCTAGAACGGTACCACCTTTTTTCGCTTAAAAAAGCTTCTTCATTCACGGACGCTTTTCGATAAAGTTATCCGCTAGCCTGATAATGGAGGCAGCCACAATGATCTACGTTTTCGACATTGACTCGGAAATGATGTTCGTCTATTCGATTTATTGTCATTTCTCACTTACATGACTCACTGGGAATAAATCACTGAATAGCCTACTGTTTTCCTCGACGCTTTGCTGTATATTTATTTGTTGACGTTATAATACACCTGTTTTTTTTGAAATGCAAGAATATTTCAAATATTTTGTTTTCTTTTTTTGAAACAAGAAAAATACCCAGAGAATACTTGCTAAGTTAGACGGAATACTTGTCCTCTATCTTATGCATAGCTTACATGATCAGCTTTTTTTATTCAAACGAGACCTTTAGAGAATGGAAGCGGCTAGTTTTTTAACGTTTCTTGGTACTTATGGTTAAGCAACTCTTTTAGAACCTTTTCTTATTTGCTATATAGTTTCTTCTGAGTATGGTAAAATAGGAAAGAATTAATCGAAAAAAAGGGGATGTCTATTTTTGACGGAAGAGTCTAGTTCTTTAGAGATTAGATTGACGGCTGCTGATGATGTCAGCATGCTTTTAGGTGCACACGACAAGCATATAAAACTGATTGAGGAAACAACGGAAACAACCATCCATACACGTGGAGAAATCATTCAGATCATTGGTGAGCAATCCCAGATTTTCTTGGCTGCCTCAGTCATTCGGACATTACAGGAATTGATCAAACGAGGAATCCACGTAAGTACGCCCGATGTTGTGACGGCATTGAAAATGGGGCAAAAAGGTACATTAGATTATTTTGTTGAGATGTATGAGGAAGAGATCGTCAAAGACCGTAATGGAAAACCTATACGGGTAAAAAACAGCGGCCAAAAGAAATATGTCGAATCGGTAGCCAAACATGATATCGTATTTGGCGTAGGACCAGCCGGGACAGGAAAAACTTTTCTTGCAGTAGTATTAGCAATCGCTGCCTTGAAAAAAGGTGAAGTGCAAAAAATCATTTTGACGCGGCCTGCTGTGGAAGCAGGTGAAAATCTAGGCTTTCTTCCCGGGGATCTAAAAGAAAAAGTGGATCCTTATCTGCGGCCTGTTTATGATGCTTTATACCAAATTTTTGGATTGGATCATACGAACCGATTGATGGAACGAGGCGTAATCGAAATCGCACCTTTAGCTTACATGCGGGGGCGAACATTGGATGATGCATTCGTTATCTTGGACGAAGCACAAAACACGACAGTCGCTCAGATGAAAATGTTCTTGACCCGTCTCGGTTATCAATCAAAAATGATTGTCAATGGGGATACAAGTCAGATAGACTTGCCTCGAGGGACGACAAGTGGTCTTGTTCATGCAGAACGAACATTAAAGCAAATCAAGAAAATCGATTTTGTTAATTTTGAAGCAAGTGACGTTGTTCGGCACCCTGTAGTTGCCGAAATCATCAAAGCTTATGAAAAGGCAGATCTCCATCAAGAATAAGCTTTGCTTAGGAGGATAAGCACATGTTGAATAAAACACTGCAGAAACTACAAGAAAAACTTGGAAAGGCAGCATTGCCTTTCCTGCTGTTCTTGTTTTTTATCATTATCTGCGGCGTTACATTTAGTAGTGTCAAACAAAAGGTCAATGATTTCAGAGAAGGCCAAGTAGCAGAAGAAAGTATCCGTGCGAACAAAACGATCGAGAACACGGAAGAAACCGAACAAAAAAGAAAACTGGCAGCAGAAGCAGTCACTCCAGAATACACTTACCAAAAAGATCTTGCAGATGACCAGAACAATCGGATCAAGCAACTATTTGAATTGATCGATAAGACGAATGATGCCATCAACAAATCTTATGACGAAAAGATTGATAAGGCAAAGGAAGATGAAAATATCCCAAAGCCTACTACAGAAGAGCGGATCGCCGCGCTGAAGAAAAATTTTGAAAATGTGAATGCAGAAAATGTTGTGTTTTATCAAAAACTACCGAACAATTTTTATTCGACGATATTTGAAATGACTGAAACTGAGATTCATACTGTGAGGGATGAGAGTCTGAAGCTCATTGACGAACAGATGAGCAAACAAGTTCGTGAAAGTGAATTGGAAGCTTTTAAACAAGAAGCAGAAGAGCAAATCCAATATTTGAATGTCACACCAGCACAACAACAAATGATTCGCTACTTAGTGGATCAAGGTATCGTAGTGAATGACGTATTGAATGAGAAAAAGACAGAAGAATTGAAACAATCCGCACGAGAAGCTGTACAGCCAGTGATGATCTTCCAAGGAGAAATCATTGTTCGTGAAGGTAATCAAATCGATGCTTCAGCTATGAAAAAATTGGAATTACTAGGACTGACTAATCAAACAACTTCGATTTTTCCGCTAATTGCCATGGTTTTAGCTGTTTTGCTTCAAATCGGCGTACTGATTTATAATTCACTTCAATTCCAAAATGCAGGAGAAAGAACAAAATACGTGCTTTTCTATGTGACAGCTATGTCAGTCAGCATAGTGCTGATGAAATTTTTCCAATTATTCCAAACGGAACAAGCTACTTATATCCCGCTGTTTTATCCCGCTGCTTTTGCACCACTTGTTTTAAGCTTTTTCTTGAATCGAAGAGCAGGGATCATGGCTGGTATTTTCCAAGCAGTATCCGCACTTTTCATTTTTTATGATTCGATTGGCACGAACTTTCTAACGATTATCTTGATGTCTTATGTTTTCTCTGGGCTCATGGCAACGATTGTCAGACGCAAACGGATCTCAGAACAAGGATTATCTGCTGCCATGTGGGTCATTATTTTTCCTGTGATGATGGATGTCATTTTGATCGTCTATCAAGGAATGAGCTTTGGTGATGCAACGACTTGGTTAATGCTCGTCTGCGGGTTCACTGGTGCACTCTTCTCATTCTTGCTGACGATCGGTCTACACCCATATATTGAATTGATGGTCAATGATGACAGTGTAATTGTATTAAATGAACTCAGCAATCCAAATCATCCTTTATTGAAACAGTTGCTGGAAGAAGCGCCAGGTACTTATCATCATAGTATGATGGTAGCTAATCTAAGTGCTAACGCTGTAGCAGAAATCGGCGGACGTTCTTTGCTAACTCGAGTAGCTTGCTATTATCATGATATCGGCAAGATCAAACATGCTAGCTTTTTCGTTGAAAACTTGCCTTCAGGAGCGGAAAACCCGCACAATTTCTTATTGCCAGAAGACAGTAAACATATTATCTTTGGACATGTGACAGATGGAGCCAAAATATTGGAAGATTATAATATGCCGCAAATGGTGATCGATATTTGCAAACAGCATCATGGAACCACGCTAATGCGTTATTTCTACATCAAAGCGAAAGAACGCAATCCGGAAGTAACAGAAGAGCAATTCCGTTATCCTGGACCAAAACCGCAAAGTCGTGAAGCAGGGATCGTCAATATTGCTGACAGTTGTGAGGCTGCAGTACGGGCAATGGATCATCCGACGAGCGAAAAAATCGAAAGTTTTGTCCATAATCTTATCGAAGAGCGTATTTCCGATGGTCAATTAGACGATAGTGGACTGACCTTGAAAGAAATCCGAAAAGTGGAAAAATCATTAATCAGCGGTTTAAGTAGCACCTTCCATTCTCGGATCAAATATCCTAAAATGAAAACAGAAGTTGAGAAGATAAAGGAAGAACAAGAAGAATAGAAAGAAGCGATGTATAATGGATATTACCTTTATGGATGAAACAAACCAAGTCTCAGAAGAGAAAATGAAAGAAATCGATGACTTGCTGCAATTTGCAGCATCTTATTTAAAGCTGCCAGAGGAAACAGAAATGTCTGTTACTTTCATGGACAATGCGGCAATCCAAGTAATCAATCGTGATTACCGTGGAAAAGATGCACCGACAGACGTCATCAGTTTTGCTCTGGAAGAAGAAGGCGAAGACGAAATCCCAGTGATTTTTGAAGATGGAGAGAATCCATTACCTCGTGTACTAGGAGACATCATGATCTCTATTGAACGTGCTGCTGAACAAGCAGAAGCTTACGGCCATTCATATGATCGGGAACTTGGCTTTTTAGCGGTACATGGATTCTTGCATATCAACGGGTATGACCATATGACACCAGAAGATGAGAAAGAAATGTTTGGTTTACAGAAAGAGATCTTGGATGCCTATGGACTCAAAAGATAAAAACGTAGAGAAAAACAAACATTTCCTGATGTCTGTGGAATTTGCTGTCCAAGGAGTCAAAACCGTTTTTGAGGAAGAACGCAATATGAGGAAACATGTTGCGTTCGGTATCCTTGCTTTATTTATGGGCGTGATTTTCCAGCTTGATCGGATAGAGTGGTTATGGCTGCTTTTAGCTGTTTTTCTCGTTTGGATAGTAGAGATCATCAATACTGTTTTTGAAAATGTAGTGGACATGTTTACGGATTTTCATTTTCATCCGATTGGAAAAAAAATCAAAGATATGGCAGCTGGAGCAGTTTTAGTGACCGCTTGTTTTGCTGTCATCATTGGGTTGATTTTATTTGTCCCTAAAATATATCATTTGTTGTTTAATTAAAAAGGAGAACGTATATGCCAGAACATAAATCAGGGTTTGTCGCAATCGTCGGCCGCCCGAATGTAGGAAAATCCACATTATTGAACCGAATCGTGGGTCAAAAAATTGCCATTATGAGTGACAAGGCACAGACAACTAGAAATAAAATCCAAGGAGTATATACTACACCAGAAGCTCAGCTGATTTTTATCGATACACCAGGAATCCATAAACCAAAGCATCGTCTAGGAGATTTTATGGTAGAAGCAGCTTACAGTGCGTTGAAAGAAGTGGATGCAGTCTTATTTATGATCAGTGCTGATCAAAAACGTGGCCGGGGAGACGATTTTATTATTGAACGTCTAAAAAACGTGCATTCTCCTGTTTATCTGATTATCAATAAAATCGATAAGATCCATCCAGACGAGTTGCTGGGAATCATCGAAGATTATTCGACGCAGATGCCTTTTGCACAAGTGATTCCGATCTCTGCTACAGAAGGAAACAATGTCGAACGCTTAATGGATGTATTAGTCAGTGAAATGCCAGAGGGCCCACAATATTTTCCAGATGATCAAGTGACTGATCATCCTGAATACTTCATCGTTTCTGAATTGATCCGTGAGAAAGTCTTGTTTTTAACACGAGACGAAGTGCCTCATTCTGTCGCAGTCGTTGTTGATTCGATGAAGCGAAACGAGAATGATAAAATCCATATCCAGGCCACGATCATCGTCGAAAGAGATAGCCAAAAAGGAATCATTATCGGCAAAGGCGGAAAAATGCTGAAGCAAGTAGGAACGAAAGCAAGAAAGGATATCGAAAATCTTTTAGGAGACAAAGTATTTCTAGAACTTTGGGTCAAAGTCCAAAAAGACTGGCGAGACAAAAAAGTCTATCTGCAAGACTTCGGCTACCGAAAAGACGAGTACTGATATTCTGGACTTCTTATAGGTTAGGTATAGAAATAAACTGGATAAAAATCCGTACGTTGAGAAAAACAGCGGAAGATCGAAACATAAATAATCTGGATCGGCAGAATCTGCTTTTCCAGATTTATTTTTTAGGAGGGAGAATATGAGCCAGCTTGCAGAATCGAAAGGCTTGATTTTATCTAGCCGTAATTACAAAGAAAAAGATAAATTAGTCAAAATATTTACGGAATCTTCTGGCAAAATGATGTTTTATATCAAAGGAATCCATCGGCAAAATCAGCCATTAGCTCCGGCTTTGCTCCCCTTTACCGAAGCAGTCTATATCGGTAATTTTCGAAGTGAAGGTTTGTCGTTTTTAAGCAGTGTCAAAGACGTCCATGCGTTTCGGAACATCCAAGAAGATATCTTTTTGAGCGGTTATGGTACGTATTTGCTAAATCTAGTAGATGCAGCAATCGAAGATCATCAATATGACCCGCATTTATTCCAATTTACGCAACAAGCTCTGCAGCGGATGGACCAAGGAGATGATGCAGAAATCATCACGAATATCTTTGAAGTGCAAATACTGCAACGCTTCGGAATCGCGCCAATTTGGACGCACTGTGTCGTATGCGGGGAAACAAAAGGAAAATTTGACTATTCTTCCAAATATGGCGGTGTGATATGCGAGAAACACTGGCCAATGGACGAACACCGTTATCATGCAGATCCTCGCGCTGTTTATTTCGTTCGAATGTTTTCGGCTATTTCTTATGATAAGATCAGTGGAATCCACTTGAAAGAAGAAACGAAGCAGGCAATCCGTGACCTCATTGACCAGTTGTATGATGAATATGTCGGTATTCATCTAAAAAGCAAAAAGTTCATTGATCAAATGAAGTCTTGGGCACACGTATTAAAGACGCCAGAGAAAAATATGCCTGAAAAAGAGATACCTGAAAAAGAAGAATAAATGAAAGATACAACAAAAAAATCAAAACTATTTGACAAATACAGGGACTTCCGTCTATTATTAACCGTAGATTAAATAGATCGTTCACTGAGAGGATCTATTATACAAACAAGAAAACTGCAAAATGAATACGTACATTGACCAAGATCAGTAAAAAACACGTGGTTTAGCGAGTTCGGGAGAGTGGAAGCCGGACCCAAACGATTTTTGAAGAGGCACTTGCGAGTACGATAAATGAAGCTGCCGAATCTTTATTCGGAAGTAGGGTGGAACCGCGAAATTATTCGTCCCTATGTCTGTAATCAGACATAGGGACTTTTTGTCGTTTTCTTTCCTGTATTCTTATTGACAGCAACGCTTAAAAATTGAAAGGGGCAAAACAGATGAGTAAAAAATTGACCGTCCAAGATATGATTTTAACATTACAAAAATTTTGGTCATCAAACGGCTGCATGCTGATGCAAGCTTATGATACAGAAAAAGGAGCAGGTACGATGAGCCCATATACATTCTTACGGGCAATCGGACCGGAACCATGGAATGCTGCTTATGTAGAGCCATCCCGCCGACCAGCTGACGGGCGTTATGGAGAAAATCCAAACCGTTTGTATCAGCATCATCAATTTCAAGTCGTAATGAAACCTTCACCTGAAAATATCCAAGAGCTTTATTTAGAAAGCTTGCGCCTTTTAGGAATTGATCCATTAGAACACGATATTCGTTTTGTTGAAGACAACTGGGAGAACCCATCGATGGGGTGTGCCGGTGTGGGTTGGGAAGTATGGCTTGATGGGATGGAGATCACACAATTCACGTACTTCCAGCAAGTCGGAGGACTACCTTGTAAACCAGTTACTTCTGAGATCACTTATGGACTAGAACGTCTTGCTTCTTATATCCAAGAAGTTGAAAGTGTCTATGATCTGGAATGGGCTGATGGCGTGAAATATGGCGAGATCTTCAAACAACCAGAATATGAACATTCCAAATATTCTTTTGAAGTAAGCGACCAAGACTTACTACTAAGCAATTTTGACCGTTTTGAAAAAGAAGCTAAACGCTGTATCGATGAAAATCTTGTTCATCCAGCGTATGATTATATTTTGAAATGCAGCCATACATTCAATTTATTAGATGCTCGCGGTGCAGTATCTGTAACAGAACGAGCAGGTTATCTTTCCCGTATCCGCAACATGGCTCGTGCTGTAGCCAAAATCTTTGTGGCAGAACGCGAAAAATTAGGATTCCCTTTATTGAATAAAAACACAGCAAATCCAGAAAACGTGAAGGAGGCTGAATAAGATGGCAAAAGACTTATTACTTGAAATCGGGCTGGAAGAAATGCCTGCTCATGTAGTCACACCAAGCATGAAACAATTAGAAGAAAAAACAGCAAAATTTTTAGATGAAAACCAATTGACTTATGATACGATCGAAACGTTTTCTACACCGCGCCGCTTAGCAATCAAAGTAACAAACATTCCAGAACGTCAAGCAGACAGCGAAGAAGAAGTCAAAGGACCAGCCAAAAAAATTGCTTTGGACGCAGATGGAAACTGGACGAAAGCAGCTGAAGGATTTGTCCGCGGACAAGGTCTGACGACAGATGCTATCACTTTTAGAGAATTAAAAGGCGTGGAATATGTCTATGTAACGAAATACACTCACGGCAAAGAAGCAAAAGAAGTATTGACAGGTTTAGCAGATGTCATTAAAAGCCTCACTTTCCCAGTAACGATGCACTGGGCAGAATACGATTTTGAATATATTCGCCCTATTCACTGGATCGTGGCATTGTTAGATGACGAAATAATCCCGTTTGAGATCTTGGATGTCAAAACAGACAGAGCTTCAAGAGGTCATCGTTTCTTAGGCGAAGATGTGACATTTACGCATGCAAAAGAATACGAAGAAAAATTAAATGAACAATTTGTTATTGCTTCACCGCAAAAAAGAAAAGAAATGATCATCACACAAGCAAACGAATTAGCAGAAAAAAATCACTGGATCATTGATCTAGATGAAGATTTACTAGAAGAAGTCAACAATCTAGTCGAATATCCAACTGTCTTTTCTGGCGACTTCGAAGAAAAATATCTATCTGTTCCTGAAGAAGTACTAGTCACTTCTATGAAAGAACATCAACGTTATTTCGAAGTACGGAACGATCAAGGTATGTTGCTTCCTCATTTTATTTCTGCTCGTAATGGCGATCGGGTAAAATTGGAAAATGTGGTACGAGGCAATCAAAAAGTATTGACTGCTCGTTTAGAAGATGCGGAATTCTTTTATAATGAAGACAAGAAAGCTTCAATCGACCAATACGTTGAAAAATTAAAAACTGTTACTTTCCATGAAAAAATCGGTAGCATCTATGAGAAAATGCAACGGGTACAAGTCATCGCTCGCATCATAGGCGAACAAGTAGGACTATCTGAGGAAGAATTGATGGATCTGCAACGCGCTGCTGAAATCTATAAATTTGATCTAGTAACCAACATGGTAGGAGAATTCCCTGAACTACAAGGGATCATGGGAGAAAAATATGCTCTGCTTAAAGGCGAGAAACCAGCCGTAGCAACAGCGATCCGTGAACATTACATGCCTATATCCAGTGAAGGAGATTTACCTGAGACTACAGTAGGTTCTGTTTTAGCGATTGCTGATAAATTAGATAGTATCTTTTCTTTCTTTGCAGTTGGGATGATCCCAAGTGGCTCAAACGATCCATATGCTTTGCGCCGTCAAGCATATGGTGTCGTTCGAATCATCGAATCGAAAAAATGGGCCTTTCCTTTGTCTGTTCTGCAAGAAACGATTAGTGAAGTTATCAGTAAAGATACGGATCGTTTTGGCATTGGCTTGTCAGCGGGACAACAACAGGTGATCGACTTTATCAAAGGCCGTCTGCGCCAATTATTGACAACGAAGAATATCCGTCATGATGTCATCGAAGCTGTTTTGAATGCAGAACAAAAAGATCTGACAAAAGTATTTGCAGCAGCACAATTGTTCAAGCAGCATCTTGCAGATGAAGACTTCAAACCATCGATGGAAGCTTTGACACGTGTCGTGAACTTAGCGAAAAAAGCGGAGCTTGAAAAACAATCAGAAGTAGACCCTGAACTGTTCGAAAACGAAGCGGAGAAAGAACTGCACAAAGCAGTAGAGGCAATGAAAACAAGCTTTGCTGACCAAACGATCAACGAAAATTATGATCAGCTTGTAAGCCTTCGCCCACTGATCGAAAATTATTTTGATCAGACGATGGTCATGGCAGAAGAACCAGCAGTACGTAAGAACCGATTAACGCAATTAAGTCAAATTGCTGCCATGGCTTTGTCACTAGCAAGTTTAGATCAAATCATCACAAAATAATTTCTAATATGTAAATAAACCAGAGAACAGGCACAAAATAGGCTATTTCTCTGGTTTATTTGTTATAAATATAAATAACTATTATTAATTCAATGTTAATTTTTTTGTTATTTTATTTTTTGTGTAACTTTTAAAAACACCTATGAAAATTAAGGAAATAAAAATGAAATCGATTAATTGTTATCTTATTAATGTTTTATTTACTTTTAAATCGTAAATTGCCCTAGTCAAGAAAACAGTTTGTGGTATGATTATATAGGGAAAACTTGTTTACAAATATTTCTGTGAATATATTAGTTTAATTATGTGAGAGTGTAAAATATTTTGTGTAAATAGAAAAAAGGAAGTCCCTTCTGTAGAATAGAGTTACCACAACACATTCACAGAAAAGAGGACTTCCATATGAACGATTTTACTACAGAAATTCTAAAGACTCTAGCGAACAAAGGCGATTTGAATGAATTATTCCGTGTCCATTTGGAAAAAGCTGTCAATACGCTTCTCAAAACGGAGTTAACGGCTTTCCTCGATTACGAAAAGTACGATCGTATTGGTTTTAACACGGGTAATTCTCGTAACGGCTCCTATGACCGTACGGTCAAGACCGAGTACGGGGAACTTCATCTCCAGATTCCGCGCGACCGCAACGGCGAGTTCAAGCAACAGACTGTTCCTGCTTATAGACGGACGAATGATACCTTAGAGGAGACCGTCATTCACCTCTTCCGAAAAGGTATTACCATGTCGGAAATCGCAGACTTGATTGAGAAAATGTATGGGCATCACTACACGCCCCAAACCATGTCCAACATGACTAAAGTGCTGACTGAAGAAGTAAATGCATTTAAAGTTAGAACTCTAAATGATAAGTATGTCGCTATTTTCATGGATGCTACTTATATTCCTTTAAAACGGCAAACCGTCTCCAAAGAAGCAATCTATATTGCCATTGGTATACGAGAAGACGGCACTAAAGAAGTACTAAGTTATGCGATTGCTCCGACTGAATCGACCTACGTTTGGAATGAGTTGTTACAGGACATTTACTCCAGAGGGGTTCATGATGTCTTACTGTTTATTACCGATGGCTTAAAAGGCATGAAAGATACGATTCACCAGATTTATCCTAAAGCTAAATACCAACATTGCTGTGTTCACGTTTCCCGTAATATTGCTCATAAAGTACGTGTCAAAGATCGAAAAGAAATCTGTGATGATTTTAAGGCTGTTTATCAAGCTAGCTCAAAGAAAGAGGCAAATACCTTTTTAGGGAGTATGATTGAGAAGTGGCAGAAAACTTATCCTAAAGTGACGCAGTCACTGATAAAAAATCAAGATTTATTGACTTTTTATGAGTTTCCGCCTGGTATCCGCCGAAGCATTTACTCAACTAATTTAATCGAATCTTTCAATAAACAAATCAAGAAATACAGCCGCAGAAAAGATCAGTTTCAAAATGAAGAATCACTAGAGCGTTTCCTAGTATCCATCTTTGATACATACAATCAAAAATTCTTAAATAGAAGCCATAAAGGCTTCCAACAAGTGACGGATACATTAGCTTCAATGTTTACTGAGTAACCCATTATTTTGCAGAAGGACGAGTTATTTACACAAAATTATTGACGCTCCCAATTATGTTTTTTAAAATAAAAAGCTGTCATTTTTATGTAAGTGAATTATATCTTAATTTATCTATCATCAATACTTAGGAGTGAATCTATGGAAAAGCCATTCGTCAAATCATTGACTGTTGTGGCGGTAGGTGCAGGTGCTATTGCGATCTGTTTGTTTGGTTACCATATCAATAATCAGCGGCAACATCAGCAACGGATCAATTATGCAGAATCTGCCATCACCAATCAAAAAGACACCTTGACTTCTTTATCAAAAGAAGTAGACAAGCTGTATAGTACAAAAGAAAAAAATTTTCTAAACCCTGAAATAACAGAAGAAACAATCACAAGTTTGTCAAATAAGCTATCCTCTGTCAAACTTTCAGCAGATGATTACGACATCAAAGAATCAGAATTGCCTAAAGAAGCTGTTGCAATCCAAGATGAGAAGAAAGCAATCGTGACACAGTTAGATAGTGCAGAATCAAAACTGAAGATCCAGACAGCTGTCAACGATTTATTTACTAAAAATGTATCAAACTGGCAGCAAGCTGTAGACGATGTCGTCATCAAAGAAAAGGTGACAAGTGCAGATGTCGCTCGTGTACGTGAAAATATGAGCTTTTTTAAAGATAGTCCTTGGAAAACGGTTGTTATGCAATATCTAGGATTCGCTGATACTCAGATCGCGCAAGTCTCGCAACTAGATCAGTTATTCGATACGATGTTGAAGGATGGTCAAGTGACTGCCACCGCTACTTACGATCAATATTTGACGGTGCTCAGTCAAATAGAGCAGATCCGGAATGAAAAAATACGCGCAGCATACGCAACAAAAGCACAAACTGTTGCTCAGCAAATGGGCTATAGCAATATAAGTTAGTAACAATTAAAGCAAAGCTAGCAAACGGAGGAAACTATGGCAAGACGAAGAAGAAAATCAAGAGGGAAAAAAATATTTCTGATTATTTTAGCAGTTCTTATCGTATTAGTATTAGCAATTGTAGGAGTAGGAGCAAAATTATATCTGGATCTCTCACATTCTATTGAGAAAACTTACGAGTCAGTGGAACGAACCCAAGGAGAACGAACGAAACCAGTTGATCTGAACAAACAAGAATCTTTCTCTGTTCTATTGATGGGGATTGATACTGGAGATTTAGGTCGGGTCGATCAAGGAAGATCAGATACGATGATGGTTGCCACAGTCAGTCCTGAAGACAAACAGACAACGATCGTCAGCATTCCTCGAGATACGTATGTCGACATCGTAGGTCGTGACACAAAAGACAAGATCAACCACGCTTACGCATTCGGCGGAGCTGCCATGGCGATGGATACCGTACAAAAATATGTAGACATCCCAATCGATCACTATGTCTCTATCAATATGAAAGGGCTAAAGGAACTCGTTGATGCAATTGGTGGTATCGAAGTCAATAATGACCTCACTTTCTCACAAGATGGCTATGACTTTCCAATCGGTAAAATTACATTGAACGGGGTTCAGGCATTATCTTATTCTCGTATGCGTTATGAAGACCCAAATGGTGATTACGGTAGACAAGGGCGCCAAAGAAAGATCGTAGAAGGCGTAGCAAAAAAAGTATTGAGTCTAAATGGTGTCAGCAACTATCAATCCGTTTTGAATGCTCTAGAGTCGAATATGAAAACAGACATGAGCTTTGATGAAATGAAAAAAATCGCTTTAGATTATCGGGAGGCATTTGGTACGATCAAGCAAGATCAGCTGCAAGGAGAAGGCTTCATGCAAGATAATATCTCCTATCAAAAAGTCAGCGATCAAGAACTTGATCGTGTGAAAAAAGAATTAAAAGATCAAATGAATCTAGAGAATAAATAGGAAAGTGGAGAAAAAATGGAAGAGACAATCAACTTGAAAGAAATTTTTGAAACATTACGCAAACACTTGGTAACAATCATCATCTCAATGTTTGCTGGCTTGGCCATCTCAGGAATCGTAACATTTTTCATCTTGACACCAAAATACAGTTCACAAGCACAATTGATCGTGACACTGCCACAATCAGACACAGCAAATGTCAATGATGTCAATACGAACCTGCAAATGATCAATACGTATAAAGATATGATCGTCAGTGATTTAGTGCTAAATGAAGTCAAAGATCGTTTAGAAACAGAAGACAATGTGAAAATGACTGCTGAACAAATCAAAGAGGCCATCTCAGTCAATCAGTCACAAAATTCACAAATGTTCTCGATCCAGGCAATAAGCACGAATGCAGTGACTGCTCAACAGATCGCTAACACAACTTCACAAGTTTTCCAAGAGAACGCAAAAGACGTGATGAATGTCGATAAAATCTCGATTATTTCAGGTGCAGTTGCCAATACGACACCTGTTTCGCCAAATAATAAATTGAATCTAGTGATTGGCTTAGTATTAGGAATGATGGTAGGCGTAGGTCTGGCATTCTTATTCGAATTACTCGATCGGACAGTGAAAGATGAAAAATATGTGACGGATACATTAGGATTTCCAATCTTAGGAACAGTTCCAGAAATGTCAGCGAAAGAATTGAACGCTGGTATCCGTAAAAAAGGATCAGCTCCTGCACGACCAAAAGCTACAAACGGTAAAACAGCCCCATCACGCAGAAGCCGCTCAAGAGTCTAGGAGGAAGAAAAATGGCACGAACACAGAAACAAAAAGCAGCACAAACTCATGCAGTCAGTTTGATCACATTAACAAACCCATCTTCACCAATCGCCGAACAATATCGTACGATCCGGACGAATATCCAATTTGCCTCCACAGCTGGTCAGCAAATCAAAACGATTGTCGTGACTTCATCAGGTCCTGGAGAAGGAAAATCCACCACTGCAGCAAACATTGCAGTCGTTTTTGCTAAATCCGGTCAACGGGTTCTATTAGTCGATGCAGATTTACGTAAACCCGTCGTCTATAAAACATTCCAGTTGAGCAATGCTAGTGGATTAAGTACAGCACTTAGTTCATCAGGAAGTGTAGCAGATGTGATCCAACGAACGCCAGTCGAGAACTTGTCGATTTTGCCTAGTGGGCCTAAGCCACCCAACCCATCAGAATTGTTAAGCTCGCCAAGAATGGATCAGATTCTAGCCGAAGCAAGACAGATATTTGACGTGGTGATATTCGATATGCCACCAGTAGTAGCCGTAACAGATGCACAGATCATGTCTTCAAAAACAGATGGCACTTTATTGGTCGTACGTGAAAATATGTCACGTAAAGAATCCTTGACTAAAGCAAAAGAACTGCTGGAGATGGTACAAGCACGAGTCTTAGGTGTTGTATACAACGGAGCAGAACATAGCAAAGATGCTGGTTATTACTACGGAAATTAAGGAAAAATTAAGGAATAAGAAGAGAGGAGACAAGGGAAATGATCGATCTACATTGCCATATCCTACCAGGAATCGATGACGGGGCAGAAAACTTAGAAGCAAGTATTGCAATGGCTGAAAAAGCGATTCAGCAAGGCATCACGCATATTTTATGCACACCACACCATAATAATGGAAAATACAGCAATGAAAAATCACAAGTCATTTCTCTAGTCGCTTCGTTACAAGCAGAATTAGAGAAAAGACAATTGCCTTTGACGTTATTGGAAGGACAAGAAGTACGTATTACCGGAACGCTCATCGAAGACATCCATCGAGATGAAATTTTATTTACAGATTTAGATGATACATATCTTCTGATCGAATTTCCGACACTGGAAGTGCCGTTATATGCGGAACGGCTTTTTTTTGAGTTGTTAGAACTAGGAAAGACACCAGTGATCGTCCATCCAGAACGTAATGCGCATTTTCGCGAGGACCCGAATCATTTGATTCCGTTCCTAGATATGGGATGTTTGGCCCAACTTACTGCGCCAAGTTATGTTGGTGTATTTGGCAAAGATATCCAGAAAACAGCCAAAACGATGGTCAAACATAATCTTGTGCAGATGGCTGCTTCTGATGCCCATGGGGTCTCTAAGCGCACCTTTTACTTAAAAGAGTGCTATGAACAGATTGCCAAGGACTTTGGTAAGGAAAAAGTAGTACAGATGAAACAAGTCGCAAAGGATCTGATCAATGGGGATGAAATCAGTTATTCAATCTATGAAGAGGTAAAAAAGAAGAAGTTTGGTTTATTTTAGTTCTTTATTCGTAGATAAAAAGGAAATGAGGAGAGAGTGAGGATAGTGAAAGGGACTGAAAGTATGGAAAGTGAAGATTTATTATCTCGTATTAGTGAAGTACATCCTAATCAAGTTTTGTTGGATAAAGAAAAAGTAGAAAAACGATGTATCTATTTATTTTTTAAAAGAATGATTGATATTATAGGAAGCATTATTGGTTTGATTTTAGCTTCTCCTTTGATGTTTTATGTAGCTTATCGAATCAGAAAAGAAGAGCCAGGAAGTCCAATATTTTTTAGCCATACACGTGTTGGTAAAAATGGAAAAACATTCAAAATGCATAAATTCCGTTCTATGTGTTTAGATGCTGAAGAAAAATTGGAAGAGTTACTTGATCAAAATGAAATAGAAGGCGCAATGTTCAAGATGAAAGAAGATCCACGTGTTACCCAAATAGGTAAAATTATCCGTGCTAAAAGTATTGATGAATTGCCACAGCTATGGAATGTTTTAAAAGGAGATATGAGTCTAATTGGCCCACGTCCACCTTTGGAAAGGGAAGTAGCTGAGTACACGAGATATGATCTTCAACGCTTGTATGTAAAACCTGGATGTTCAGGTTTGTGGCAAGTTAGTGGTAGAAATGATGTTAGTTTTCATGAAATGGTTGATTTAGATTTAGAATATATAACTAATCGAAGCCTATTGAATGATTTTAAACTAATTATCAAGACAATTTGGATCGTTATAAAACCAAATGGGGCATATTAAGGAGTGTAAGTTATTGAAAATTTGTTTAGTAGGTTCAAGTGGAGGACATTTGACTCATCTATATTTATTAAAAAATTTCTGGGAAAAAGAAGAAAGATTTTGGGTAACATTTGATAAAGAGGATTCGAGAAGTATGTTGAAAGATGAACGATTTTTTCCATGCTATTATCCAACAAATCGTAATATAATAAACTTAATCCGTAATTCTTTTCTCGCTATTAGAATACTATTAAAAGAAAAACCAGATTTAATCATATCTTCCGGTGCAGCTGTAGCAGTTCCGTTTTTCTATTTAGGTAAATTAATCGGAGCAAAAACTATTTACATTGAGGTTTTTGATAGAATTGATGCGCCAACCCTGACTGGAAAATT
The DNA here is from genome assembly GCF_029023785.1 of Enterococcus faecium. NCBI lineage: Bacteria > Bacillati > Bacillota > Bacilli > Lactobacillales > Enterococcaceae > Enterococcus > Enterococcus faecium. Next base: position 822,433 of record NZ_CP118955.1, read on the forward strand.
AGTATATCCTGTGACAGATAAATTTATTGTACAGTGGGATGAGATGAAAAAAGTGTATCCAAAAGCAATTAATCTCGGAGGTATATTTTAATGATATTTGTGACTGTGGGAACACATGAACAGCAATTTGATCGTCTAATAAAAGAAATTGATAGATTAAAAGAAAGCAGATTGATTTCAGAAGAAATCTTCATGCAAACTGGATTTTGCAACTATATACCTAAAACTTGTGATTTCCAACAATTTTTATCTTATGAACAGATGGAAGAATATATTGATAGAGCTCGTTTAGTAATCACTCATGGTGGCCCCTCTACATTTATGAATGTTTTAAAAAAGGGGAAAAAACCTATAGTTGTTCCTAGACAAAAACGGTTTAGTGAACATGTAAATGATCATCAATTAGAGTTTGCTGAAGCAGTTAAAAAAAAAGGCTATGATATTTATGTACTTAAAGAGATTAATGAACTTTTAAATTTATTAAATAATTCTAAAAATGATATAGAAATTAAGATAAATAGTAATAATTTAAAGTTTTGTGAAAAACTAGAAAGCATTGTAAATAGTTTGGATATCAAATAATTTTTAGAGAAGGAGGAATTTTAAAGTATGATACCTAAGAAGATTCATTATTGCTGGTTTGGAAAAAATCCACTTCCAAACGAAGTAAAAAAATGTATAGAATCATGGAAGTTGTTTTGTCCTGATTATGAGATTATTGAGTGGAATGAAGAAAATTATGATGTATTCAAAATTGATTATATGGCTGAGGCTTACAAAGCAAAAAAATATGCTTTTGTTTCTGATTACGCTCGATTGGATATTATTTATAATAATGGTGGCATATATTTAGATACAGATGTAGAATTGATTAGACCATTAGATGATCTTTTACATCATTCTTGTTATTTGGGGATGGAGTTACCGGGTAGAGTCAATACTGGATTAGGTTTTGGTGCTGTCAAAGGCAACAATTTCTTATATGAAAACATGAAATATTATGAACATAATCATTTTTTTTATAAGGGTAGAATGAATCTTACAACTTGTGTGGATATAACGACTAATATTTTAAAGAAACACGGGTTATCTAATGATGATAATATACAAATTATCAAGGATACGATAATTTTTTCAACAGAATATTTTTGTCCCTATGACATTGAAAAAGGTATTACAAATCTTACATGTAATACTATTTCTATACACCATTATTCTGCATCGTGGTATCAAGGTGGAAATATCATTAAAAATATTAGAAAAAAAACTATTCCTATAAAGATTAAAATAAGAAAAATAATTGATAGTTCTTTTGGTATTGGAAGTTATGAAAAAATAAAAAAGATATTAAAGGGATTTTGAGATGACAAATAGATATTCTATAATTAGTGATTTAAGTGAAAAAATTTTTATGGTGTTTTATGTAATAATAGTTTTTAGTTTAATTTTAAGTATGAGCACATATTCCGTTATATTTCCCAATTTACAATTCAATATAAATAATATTCAGAGAGTATGTTTTAGCTGTTTACTATTAATGTCTCTATTTAATTTAAAAAAGAAGTATATATTTTTAGCTTTGCTTATAATATTTTTTGGAATAGCCTCTTTTTATTTTACTAAATCGGCATTATTTTTATATAATATTATATTAGTTTTGAGCTCTAGTCTTTGTTATTTTAATCGTCTGGTGAAAATCTTTTTCTATACAGCTACTTTTACTACTTCAGCAGTTATAGTTTCATCATTAATTGGTATAATTCCAAATCTTATAATGATAAGAGAAGAAAGCTCTGTTTTACGATATGCTTTAGGCTTCAATCACGTTAATAATTTGGGTAGTATACTTACTATTTTATTCTTTTGCTCTTGGTACTTATTTAGAAAAAAAAATTTTACATTACTAATCATAAATTGTCTTTTTATCTTTTTATCTCAAGCAATTTTAAATAGTAGAACCTCTTTAATAATAATGCTTATATTCATATTAATATATGCATTTATAAATAAATACGTATTATCTGATTATTTATTGTTTTTTTATGCTGTAGTTTTATCATTTATAGTAGGAGCAACAATTTATTTTTCAATACACATAGCAAATGATAAACTTGATTTGTTATTTAGTGGACGCTTAGGTTATTTATATAAGACACATGCATTACATGGATTCACGTATTTAGGACAATATTTAGGTTTAGATAATCAAATAGCCAAAGAATCCGTTTTTTATGTATCAAAAAATCATATTATTTTAGATAATGCTTTTGGAAGAATGATGATGGAATACGGTTTTATCTCATTGATAACTTTTTCTTTTACGTTATATTTTTGTATTAAAGAGGCGATAAAGTATGATGATACTATATTAGTTTTGATATTTTTATCCATAGTATGTATTAGTTTTAGTGAACTTTATCCTATAGATTTTAGGCTTAATCTATTTCCTTTATTTTTATTAAGCCGTAAAGCTAATAATATTAAGTTATTGAGAGGGCATTTATGATAACAATATTTACTCCTACTTATAATAGAAAAAAAGAAATAAAAAAGTTATACGAATCATTATTAAATCAAACAAGCAAAGGCTTTGAATGGCTTATAGTCGATGACGGTTCAACTGATAAGACTAAGGAGTTTTTTTTATTATTAGAAAAACAACAATTACCATTTAAAATACGGTACATTTACCAAGAAAATAGTGGCAAACATGTAGCTTATAATACAGCTATAAAAAACATGAAAACTGAATGGCATGTTGTAGTTGATAGTGATGACATTTTATTTGAAAAATCAATAGAAATATTTGAAATGAGAATTCAAGAAATAGAAAATGATATGATAGGATTAATTTTTCCGAAGAAAAATTTAGATTCTATTTATATCTCTCCATGGATTGAAAAAAAAATCCCTATGAATATTCCTGATATCAAGTTTAAGTTTGGATTAAATATTGAAACTTGCATTGTTATAAACAATAAATATATTAAAAAATTTCAATTTCCAAAATTTAAAGATGAAAAATTTATGAGCGAAGAAAGCCTATATTATTATTTAGCAGACTATGGTAAATTTTTGCCGTTTAAAGATCAAGTATATGGATATCGTTATCTAGAGGATGGTTGGACAAAGAATTTATTTAGAATTTGGGAAGAAAATCCTTTAAGTACACTGTATTCCCTAAAAATGAGAAAAAAATATATACAGAAACATGTAAAAGGATTAAAGAAAACCAAAGAATTAATCAAAGTATCTATGAATATAAATAGTCTAGAATGGTTAAATGAAAAAAGTTTCAAAAAATATATTAAAGGAAAAAGTATAAAACAGTGGTTTTATGTTCCAATTTTTTTTATGTTTAAAAAGATACGTTTTGAGAGGAAAAAATAGTATGATGGTTAGCGTAGTAATACCTACTTTTCAACGTAATGATTTCTTGGAGAGAGCAATCAATAGTGTTTTCAAACAAAATTTTACTGATTATGAAATCTTAATCATTGATGATAATGTAGGAGAAAATGTTTATAGAATTAATAATAGAAATTTAGAAAATAAAATCCAAAACAGCAAAATACGCTTTATATATAACGAAAAAAACCTTGGAGGAGCTGAAGCAAGAAACATTGGCATTAAAGAAGCACAAGGTAAATATATCGCCTTTTTAGATGATGATGATATTTTTTTGCCTGAAAAATTAAAAAAAATGATTTCAGTTCTTGAAGAAAAAAAAGGAGTAATGGCTTATTCTTTTGTCAAATCAAATTTAGGCCAAGAATGGAAATATGTATATAATGGAAATGCCCTATTTGAACTTTTTAAGGTAGGATCAATTGCTGCTACATCACAATGGATAATTCTTCGAAAAGCATTAATAGAGGTCGGAGGATTTGACAATACACCAGCAAAACAAGATTCTATACTAACATGTAAATTACTTGAAAATGGTAATGAGATTATTTGTATAGAAGAGTTTCTATCAGTTTATTTTGAACACGAATTTACTAGAATAAGTACAAGCGGAAAAACACTTATTGGTGAAATCAATCTTTTTAACAAATATAAATCAATAAAAGATAGATTCTCGATTCAGGAGCAAAAAGAGATCGAATTAAATTTCAATTACAGAATATTTAAGTATAAAATTAAAATGAAAAAATACGTTTCTGCTAGCCAAAACCTTTTCAATATAGTAAGAAACAATCCTTTTAAGGGATATGAATTAATTAAGAAAGATTTTATTAGAGGAGGAATGAAGTAAGATGCGTATCGCACTTTTTGGACTCGGCTACGTTGGCTTAGCTAACGCTTTATTACTTGGCCAGCACGAAAATGTTAAAGCATATGATATCGTTGAGGAAAAGATTGATATGCTAAGAAACAGACAATCACCTTTAGAGGATAAAGAAGTTCACGAGTTTCTCGAACGGGATGATTTAAATGTGGAATTTACTAAAGATTTCGAGGAAGCTGTACTTTTTGGTGATTACTTGATCATCGCTACACCGACAGATTACGACGAAAAGAAAAATTACTTTAATACTTCCACAGTTGAAGATGTTATTGAAAAAGCCCTGATCATTCGACCAGATGCAACTTTTATTATTAAGTCAACTGTTCCTGTGGGATATACATTAGAATTAAAAGCAAAATTTAAAACAGAGAATATTGTTTTTTCTCCAGAGTTTTTAAGAGAAGGGAAGGCATTGTATGATAACTTGTATCCTTCTCGAATTGTTGTAGGAGAGTGTTCTGATAGAGGGCAAGAAATAGCGGATATGTTTGAACGGAACGCTTTAGATAAAGATGTGCCAGTTCTTTTGACACATCCTACTGAAGCTGAAGCAATCAAATTGTTTTCAAACACTTATCTTGCTTTACGCGTAGCATATTTTAATGAGTTAGATACTTATGCCGAGTCTCGAGGATTGAACACAAAACAAATCATTGAGGGTGTAGGGTTAGATCCTCGAATTGGCTCTCACTACAATAATCCCTCATTTGGTTACGGAGGATATTGTTTACCTAAAGATACAAAGCAGCTAAGAGCAAACTATGAAAATGTTCCAAGCAATATCATCAGTGCAATTGTAGACGCAAATACGACAAGAAAAGATTTTATTGCAGACCAAATTTTAGCGAAAAAACCTAAAACTGTAGGAATCTATCGTTTAACAATGAAGGCAAATTCTGACAACTTTCGGTATTCATCTATCCAAGGTGTAATGAAACGTATCAAAGCAAAAGGGATCGAAGTCGTAGTTTATGAACCAACACTAGATAAAGAAGCATTCTATCATTCACGGGTGATCAAAGATTTTGACGAATTCAAGAATATGTCAGATGTGATTGTATCAAATCGTATGGAGCCAGCTTTAGCTGAAGTAAAAGAAAAAGTTTATACGAGAGATATTTTTAGACGGGATTAACCATGAAAAATTTAGCTAGAAATTTTTTTTATCAGAGCTTGTTTCAAATTACTAAAATCATTATCCCTATAATTACTATTCCAATAGTATCGAATGCGCTAGGGCCAAGTGGAATCGGTATTTATAATTATACTTTTTCAATTGCTCAATATTTTGTTTTAGTTGCTGGATTAGGTGTCGCAATTTATGGAAATAGAGAAATTACTTTAATACTTAACAGAAATAAAGAAGAATTATCAAAAGTATTTTGGGAAATACTGATGTTTAAAGCAATGACAACTATTTTTGTTCTTATGTTTTATTTTGCTTTAACTTTCTTCTTAGAGAATAAAATTTATTTATTGATACAATCCTTGACGATTATAGCCGTATTTTTTGATGTTTCGTGGTTTTTTATGGGGATTGAAGATTTTAAAAAAACTAGTATTTCTAATTTATTGGTACAAATTGTTACGTTTGTTTTAATTGTTTTCTTGATTAAAAATGAAGGAGATGCATTAAAATATACACTTATTCAAGCGTTAGGTTTAGTATGTTCGCAAATAAGTGTTTGGCTGTTTATTCCTAAGTATATTCATTTTGTAAAAGTAAGTATAAGAAATAGCTTTAATCACTTAAAGGGATCATTTGAATATTTTATACCGCAAATAGCTATTATGTTGTATACAAATTTGAATAAAACGCTTTTAGGATTTACTATGGGCAGCATGGCGGTTGGATATTTCACTAACTCATTACAATTGAATACCGTTTTTATAACCATTATTACTACGTTAGACTTAGTGTTATTACCTCATATGACTGGCTTTTTTGCAAAAGAAAATGTGACTAGAATCGTTCGAATGATGGAGAAAACTATACATTTACAATTATACTTTTCAATACCTATTATGTTTGGCATGCTAACTGTTTATGACAAATTAGTGCCGTGGTTTTTTGGAGAAAAATTTATATACATTAATAATGTTATTCCTTATTTTTCAGCTCTAATAATAATTATTCCGTTAGGTATGTCAATTTCCAGACAATATTTAATGCCGATAGGGCACGTCAAGGAATATAACAAATCAGTAATTGTTGGGGCCATCATCAATATCGTAGCCAATTTAATATTGTTACCAACTATTGGTTTTTTTGGTGTAGTTTTTTCGAATATTTTAGCAGAATGCTTTGTAACTTTTGTAAGGACAAGATCTTTCTTAAAGAGTACAGATTTTAAATTTGAATATCGTAAAATTGGAATCTTTTTGCTAGGCGGAATACTTATGTGCATAGTAACACGTTCTTTAACAAGTAATTTATCAAGTAGTATTTTGACTAATTTGATACAGTTTGCTATTGCTTTGCCTATTTATTTAACCATTACTACTCTATTTAAGGCAAATCCGTTCCTTGATTTATTAAGGAAAAAATAGTTTTTACAAGTAAGTTGATAATTAGAACTTTGTTCAATAAAAAAGTGATTTAAATAGCTTATAAGAATTGAAAAATGTGAATTTTCATCATCCCTAATCTGGAACAGAAAGCACAAGCTTCTGTTCCAGATTTTTTTATTATTTCCTTTTGTTTATTTATTTTGTAGTATTTTTAGCCATGCTAAAGTACACGATAGCTTTTATCTAAAATGGGAAATGAAACTAATAAATTATAGTAGCGAGATACGTAAGGCATTTTTTACAGTTTTTCTAGCAATTGTTATCAATTGTAAATCAAATACCCTCAATTCTCCCCCATACGCAATACATAGGCGTCAAGCAAGATTCTCGCGATGATCTGGAGAGGCAAACGCGACCGTACTTCATAATCAGGGAAATAAGAACCTTCTGATTTGAAACCTACGAGATTGATCTCGCAATAGTCTTTCAGTGTAGAGGAATGATTGGCTGTAACTAGAATCGAACCAATCTCTGCATCATAGCAATTCTTTGCGGCGGTGATGAGTTCTTTTGTCTCGCCGTTCAAAGAAACAAAAATAACGCTGTCTTTCTTAGTCAGTTTCTGACTGATGCTTTTGATAATTTCTGGATCAGTATGCATTTGACAATTTTTTCCTGTTAATTGAAGTTTTACCAGCATTTCTTGGCCAATCATTTCTGAAAATCCTCGGGCAAAGACAAAAACCCGGTCAGCAAATTTGATTCTTTGTATCGCATCCTCAATATTTCCGATTTCCAACATATTGATCGTACGTACCACTTCTTGTTCATTTTTTAGAATGGCTCGGCGGATACCTTTGTCTACTTTATCTAAGAAAGAAAAATTGATGTTCTTGTTTTCTCCTTCTTTTAGATGATGCTTAAACGAAGTAAACCCTTCATAGCCTTTCTTTTTCATTGTCCGCACAATGGTGGCTGTTGAGACATTTGCTGTTTCACTTAATTTGTGATCCATATTCTTTCCTTCTTTCACCAAAAGTTAGTTAAAAAATAGCACGACGAGTTTATGAATGTAAAGGTTTTCTTTGTGTTGGGACGATTAAGAAAACATTTTCACTTTCGCGTATTTCATAATAGAGTCAAGGAGGTCATTGGTTATGTCTATCTACACATGCACGATGAATTTGGCAATTGATCTATTTATTGAAACAGATGAGATGCATCCTTTTATGGTAAACCGCACAAAAGAGGATGACATTCAGGCAAACGGAAAAGGAGTGAATGTGTCACTAGTATTAAAGATGCTAGATTTCCCAAGTACGGCATTAGGTTTTTCTGCTGGGTTCACAGGAAAGTATATAGAAGACTATTTACAGCAGAAACAAATCCAAACAGAGTTTATTGAAGTGCCTGTTATGACGCGTATCAATGTATTTACACAAGTCAATCAAACGAAAGAAGAATACAAATTAGTGAATCAAGGACCTGAAATACCGCAGACAGCTGTCCATAATTTTTTAAATCAAATAAGAGCATTACAAGCAGAAGATTATCTTTGTGTTTCTGGGAGTTTACCAAGAGGGCTGTCTCCAAAGGTTTTAATAGAAATCAGTCGGATTTGTCAGGAAAAGGGGATTCATTTGATTATTGATAGTAGTGATCAAGAAGTCATGGATTGTTTACCCTATCGACCGTTTTTGCTGAAACCGAACGAGGAAGAACTTTCTTCTTGGTTCGGACGAAAAATGGTTACAGATGAAGATTACTTTGTTTATGGACAACGACTAGTAGAGTTAGGTGCAGAAAATGTTTTGTTATCCCTCGGTGAGAAAGGAGCAATTCTTTTTACGAAAGACAGGGTGTTTCGAGGAAACTCGCCCAAAGGAAAAGTTGTCAATACAGCATGTGCAGGTGATACCATGTTAGGCGCTTTTTTATCAGGATACATGAATCGACGACCGCTTGATGAAACGTTACGTAAAAGCATAGCAGCAGGCAGCTCAACCGCTTTTCGCAAAGGATTAACAGATTTTTTAGATGTGGAGGGATTAAGTAAACAAATCAAAATCAGGGAAGAGAGGTTCGAAAGATGGGAAAATATCAACTAATTGCAGCAACCGGTTGTCCGACAGGAATTGCGCATACCTACATGGCGCAAGAGGCATTAGAACAAGCAGCTAGGAAAAAAGGCATCACGATCAAAGTAGAGACCCATGGACAAATTGGGATCGAAAATGAATTAACGGCTGAAGAAATCAAACAGGCTGATGCTGTCATTATTGCCGCAGACAAAGATGTCCATTCAGAAAGATTTGCGGGAAAACGAGTCATTGATGTTTCTGTCAGTACAGGAATCAAGGATGCACAACGGCTGATTGACGAGGCATTGGCAGGAAAAGGTACTGTCTTAGCAGATAAGGAAGCTGTTGATACTTTAGAACCAGAAGTGATGAGTGGTGCTAATTTTGGTCGTAGCATCTATAAAAATTTGATGAATGGTGTCTCTCATATGTTGCCTTTCGTGGTAGCTGGCGGAGTATTGATTGCTATTTCATTTGCCGTTTGGGGAATCTATTCTTTTGATCCAGATCATGCACAATACAATGCTACAGCGGCAATGGTAAAAGTAGTTGGCGATGCAGCAATGGGAATGATGGTTCCAGTTTTAGCAGCTTATATTGCAGAAGGGATCGCGAAACGTCCAGGGTTAGTCGTTGGATTTGTTGGTGGACTCGTGTCCATGAATGGCGGTACTGGATTTTTAGGAGGCATTTTAGCTGGGTTCTTAGCAGGTTATTTTATCTTATTTTTGCAAAAGCTACTGACAATTTTACCTAAACAACTAGATGGCTTGAAGGCAATCTTCTTATATCCAGTTATTGGTGTAGCATTTATTGGCATCGTGATGTCTTTGCTGGCAGGTCCAATGAAGGCTATAAATGAAGGAATGATGAGCTTTTTAGCTGGATTTGAACATTCGAATCCACTTGTTCTTGGCGTGATTGTTGGCTGCATGTGTGCGTTTGATATGGGAGGACCGGTTAATAAGGCGGCATATGTAACAGGAACAGCTCTTTTGGCACAAGGAAACACGACTTTTATGGCTGGTGTGTCAGCAGCTTGTATTGCACCACCGTTGATTACTGGTTTTGCTACTTTATTGTTTGGTAAATATTTTGATACCAATGATCGTAATGCAGGTTTGGTTAATTTTATTTTAGGATCAACTCATATTACGGAAGGAGCTATTCCGTTTGCTGCGAAAGACCCGATCCGAGTGTTACCCACGATGATGTTAGGCTCATCAATTGCTGCTGTCTTAATTTATTTGTTTGGCGTCCAAGTTCCAGCACCACATGGTGGTTTTTTAGTGTTACCTGTAGTGACGGGAAAAATCCAATGGGTTACAGCGATTCTTATTGGTTCGATCGTTGGTGGAGTGATACTAGGATTAATCCAAAAGAAAAGAGTAACTGATGAAGACAAGAAGATGGATAATAAAGCAGCAAATCGTACAGTTATCGAAGAAGGAAGAGCAGGAGGCTTATCATGACAATCATTCATGAAGAGAACATTTTTTTACAACAGCCATTAGATAGTCAAGAAGAAGCATTTAAGTTTTTAGCAAAGCAAACATTCTGTTTAGGAATCGCTCATGACGAAAAAGAAGTATATCAAAAACTTCTAGAAAGAGAAAAAGAAGGTACTACAGGAATAATGTCAGGTTTTGCTATCCCTCATGCGAAGTCTCAAACAATCAACGAACCTAGTATGATTATCGTCACACTGAACAAAGGAATTGAATGGAACAGTTTAGATAGACAGTCAGTTGATTTTATTTTTGCGTTATTTATTCCAGATTCAGAAGCAGGAACGACTCATTTGAAATTATTGTCTCTTGTTGCACGATCATTGATGCGAAAAGAGGTTACAGAACAGTTGAGAAAAGCAAAATCAAAAACAGAAATAGCCACAATATTAACTAAAGAAATAGGTGAAGATCTATGAAGAAGATGAGTATAGAAAAGCAGGAACGTTTGAAGCGATTGACGGATGAAGCTGGAATTATTAGCGCGTTAGCAATCGACCAGCGTGGTGCTTTGAAGAAAATGATCAACCAATATAAAGAAGCTACATCAGAAGACATCATCCAATTTAAACAGATGGTTTCTCAATACCTGACTCCCTATGCCTCAGCTATTTTACTTGATCCAGAATACGGCCTGCCTGCAGCAGCGCTTCGAGAGAAAGAATGTGGCTTGCTGCTAGCTTATGAAAAAACCGGCTATGATACGAAAATGCCGGGAAGATTACCTGATTTATTGAATATTTGGTCGGTGAAAAGGTTAAAAGAAGCTGGTGCGGATGCTTGTAAATTTTTATTGTACTATGACGTTGATGAACCAGCAGAGATTAATGTGCAAAAACAAATAGTTATAGAACGGATTGGTTCAGAATGCGAAGCAGAAGGCATACCTTTCTTTTTAGAGATCCTTTCTTATGATGCAACTATTGGCGGTCCGTCTTCTCTTGCCTATGCAAAAGTAAAACCACATAAAGTTATTGAAGCCATGCGAGAATTTTCAAAAGAACGTTATCAAGTGGATGTATTGAAAGTAGAAGTGCCAGTGAATATGAGATTTGTGGAAGGATATGGGCAAGAGACTTGTTATAGTCAAGCAGAGGCATCCGCGTATTTCTATGAACAATCGAAAGTGACTGAACAACCGTTTATTTTTTTTAGTGCGGGAGTCAATGCTACGCTATTTCAAGATACATTACGTTTTGCAAAACAATCAGGTTCGACATTCAATGGTGTCTTATGTGGGCGAGCAACATGGGCGAAGGGAGTGGCACCTTTTGTTACCGAAGGCGAAGAAAAAGCGAGTAGTTGGATGTTAGAAGAAGGAAAACAAAATATTAAGGAATTAAGTACACTATTAAAAGAAACAGCAACACCTGTCTACGTTGATAGATAAGAAAAAGTTGTTTCTTCATAAAAAGATGCTGCTGCAATTAGATAGCGATCAATCGATGATTCAAATTATACATTCACTTAAATAAAAATATCGACCAGATTTCTTTTTCAAAAATCTTGGTCGATATTTTTAATTGCTAAAACTGTTAATGAATTTTTATTACACTCTTATTTACTATCTACTTCCGCTTCTGCTGCTTTCCTGCGTTGCGGCCTTTGTTATTTGTACTGTTTTTTGGTTGTTTGATTTGTTTTGTTGCTTGTTTGTTGTCAGCTGGCTTTGCTGATTCTGTCACGTCTTTTCTTGGAGTGACGACTTGTTTTGGCGGGTTTTGTTTCAACTCTTCTGCCACTTGTGCTTTCAAACGTGGTTTCATCATAACGTTTGTGATGAATGTTTGCAGACAGCTGAACACACCACCGACTACCCAGTAAAGTGTAACGCCGGCTGGCGCACTGATCGACATGAAGACGATCATAGCAGGAGAGACGATCAGCATCGTACGCATCGTCTTTTTCTGTTCTTCAGGAATACCGATTGTTGAAATATATCCTTGAAGCAGATAAGCGACCCCTGCAATGGCAACAAGCACCATACTTGGTGAGCCTAGATCGATGCCGTAAAAAGATGATTCACGGATACCTTCTGTGTAGCGAGCCGTAAAATACAAGGCAGAGAAGATCGGCATTTGGATCAATAGAGGCAGACAGCCGATTCCGCCGGTCATACTCAATCCGTTTTCGCGATATACTTGCTGCATTTCTGCTTGTGCTGCCATTTGTTCTTCACGTGTTGTTGCAGCTTTTAGCTTTTGTTGTGCTGCTTCAACTTGTGGTTTTAACGCTTGCATTTTTTCAGATTGGATCATTGTTTTTTTCGATTGACTGATACCTAGTGGCAAGATGATGATACGAACGATCACAGTCATTGCAATAACTGCCCAGCCGTAAGACCAATTGAAATTCTCAACTAGATATGTAATCGCTTGGCCCATAGGATGGACGAGTACTCGATAAACGATTCCTGAAGTGTCAGGGTTTCCGTTTGAATCCATCCGCACACAGCCAGATAAAAAGAGCAGGATACTGACAAGTCCGGATCCCAATAACCAGTTTTTCCATTTATTCATAGAATACTTCCTCTTCTATAATTTTTACACAAACTTAACTATACTAAAAAAGCGCATGGAATTCAATCAACTTCATAGAAATTTCATATAAATATTCTTTCTTTTTCGTAGCGAAAAATTTTGAAAAAAAGACAAAAAATCAAGAAAGAAATACTTGGAAAGAAAAGAGTAATTCCAAGTGTTTCTTTCTTATTTAAAAAACTAAAAACTTTTTTGTTCTGTCTGGAAAATATGGGTTAAGCAAATTCATTGCAAGTTATAGATCAGCTTTTTTACTACCTATCTTTAATACTTGAGGCAAAGCGCCTCAAAAACAACCTGATCGACGGTGCTCAAAAGTCAATTTCTTGGTATTAAGTCAAATTTATGCAAAAATGTGGAAAGCCATTTTCACAAAATTTTCCTTAATACTCAAAACTCAGCGACCTTTTCACAACCTTATCCCACCACATCAAATTTCTTTCGTTCCTCAATCATCGGATCTTCTTGGACATCCACATACTGCACTCGTCCACTTGGGCTCGGAGACTTCTTGACTTCTTCGATAAATTTTTGGATGATGTCGTCATTTCCGATTGCTTCGATTGTGACTGAGCCGTCGTCTTCGTTTTTTACCGTTCCGGTCACGCCTAACTGATCAGCAACCATCTTGGTCATATAGCGAAATCCCACGCCCTGGACACGTCCTTGGACATTCATTTTAACTTTGCGCATGTTCGTCACCTTTCTTTCCTGTTTTATAAATCAATGATACCGATTTTTTTAGGATGAAACAAGCTCAAGCACCTATTCCATGATATAATCAGGTGAGGTGAAGGAATGTGAAAGAGATCCAATCAGCAAAAAATCCAAGAATCAAAGAATTAAAAAAACTACATAAAAAGAAATACAGAGAAGAAAAGGCAGAATATCTTTTGGAAGGGTTCCATCTGATTGAAGAAGCTGCGTCGTCTGATGCAGAAATAAAAGAACTTTTTGTGACACAGAGAGGTATGAAAGAATGGGGAGACTGGCTGGCTGTAAACAAAGAGATTTCTACTTTTCTAGTTTCAGATGAGGTCATGACCGCTATGTCAGATCTACCTACACCGCAAGGGATCTTAGCAGTGATGATGTTAACATCTAAAGATACGCCAGATTTTTCAGGAGGCTGGCTTTTACTAGATAATGTACAGGATCCTGGAAATGTGGGAACGATGATCCGTACGGCAGATGCGTTTGGTATGGCTGGTGTTTTATTAGGTAAAGGAACGGCAGATATTTATAGTACAAAGGTGCTGCGAAGCATGCAGGGAAGCAATTATCATTTGCCTGTGTTACAAAAAGATTTGGCAGAAGTGATCCCTGTAATGAAAGGCAAAGGGTTTACGGTGTACGGTACAGAATTAAATGAAGAAGCACATGCATTAGACAAAGTAGAAAAAACAGAGGATTTCGCTATAATCATGGGAAACGAAGGTCAGGGAGTAAGTCAGGAAATCTTGTCTTTGACTGATCAGAACGTATATATCCCAATGAAAGGAAATGCGGAATCATTGAATGTCGGAGTCGCAGCAGGGATCGTTCTTTATCATTTTTCTTTATGATTAAGGAACTATTAAGCTTTAGCTATTTTATCTAGAGCGACTAGAATAATCCGAACACTGGTGGTATACTTAGATCAATTTCAGAAGAAAATGAAATTCAAAAAGGTGGCAGATCGATAATTATGACAGAAAAATGGCGTGAAGACGAAGAATATATGTCTTATGTACAAGATCTTTTAGAAACAGAAGCAGTGAAAAAATTAGCGAATTACACACAGCATGTTCATTCCACTCGTTTGGAGCATTCCATCAGTGTTTCTTACTATAGTTATCTGCTCGCAAAAAAATGGGGTGGCAATGCTAAAGCAACAGCGCGTGCTGGACTTTTGCATGATCTGTTCTACTATGATTGGCGTACGACGAAATTTGACGAGGGGACACATGCGTATATCCATCCAAGAATTGCTGTAAAGAATGCAGAAAAAATCACCGATTTGTCGGATCTTGAGCGAGATATCATTTTGAAGCACATGTGGGGTGCAACGATCGCACCGCCTAAGTACAAAGAAGGATATATCGTGACATTCGTGGACAAATACTGCGCAGTCAAAGAAGCGGCTCAGCCCATGTCTGCAAGTATGCGTAAGAGATGGCAACGTTACTTTGGGAAAGAATCCTCGATTTAATAGGTAAAACCAATAATAGACCATATTGAGGTTGTGACAGAAGTGGTCAGCTTCAAGAAATAAGAAGGAATTTACGAAAATTGCTTCTCAAATTTTTGTGAAGTTTCGGCTTATTACCGCAGATGCCAGCTTTTGAACACCATTCATTCGAAACAAGGGACTTTGACACGACTTTTGTCACAGTCCTTTTTTCTGTTTGCAGTTGACTATCTGTTCAAGATACGGTTTACTTTTATTTATCGAATGAATCATGTACATAGAATAATAAGCATTAAAGGGGGTGATGATAAGATGCAAAACGTATCTTATTTAAAAGAGTCCGGGATCTTCAGGTAACACATACTTTGCAGAAGATCACTTTTTTCTACAAAGTATGCACTTTGGTTAGAAGAAAGGACTTTAAAATCATGGAACAAACAATAAAACCATACCAATATTTTTTTATAAAAAGAGAAGTAGAACAGTTATTAAATGCGTACTCATCTGTCAATGATCCAAAAACGGTACAAACAGTTCAGGCACTAGCAGCTGAAAAGATTCGAGACATATTAGAACACGAACTGCCAGAAATCGATACATTTTTAACGACAGTTTTAGACGTAAAACTGACAAAAGCGCAAGCAGAAAGAGCATTGGAGGAGCTGAAGCAAATCGTCCAGCCGTTTATGCAGCCTAGCAAACCACAAATCGAGAAATTATTCCGAAAAGTGAAAAAACTCAAACAACCAGCTTGGAATGAAATCGACTTGCAAGAACATACGTACATCGGCTGGAATGATCCAGGTACGCAGAAAAAATTCATGGTCTATTACGAAGATGAAAAATTAAAAGGGATTAGCGGTACTTTATCACCAACGATAAATAAGGGAATCTGTGCAATCTGTCAGAAAACATCGAATGTTTCGCTTTTTCTTTCTACAACGAAAGCAGGTTCTGATGGCACGTATACGAAAAAGGGGAATTATATTTGTCATGATAGTGACCAATGTAATCAACAGTTAACGAAATTGGCTCCTTTCTATGAATTTGCTGAACGTGTAAAGAAAGAACGATAATTTTATTGTTTTTTACAGAAAAATATGCTATCTTTTAATGGAAGTGAATAGGTGATGGTGTTCGCCTTTAAATGCTAACGAAAGATAGCTAATGACGCCTACTAAAGTCTGGGGACAGCCCCTTTCTTTAGTAGGCGTTTTTTTATTGAGGAGGAATTTTTTATGGAAAAACAATTACCGAGTCCAGTACGCATTTTAGTGTACATGCTGAAGTGGCTGGTGATCACAGCGATTCTCGGTATATTCATGGGGAGCTTATCTGCTTTTTTCTTAAATAGCTTGACAGTTGTGACAGATATCCGACTATCACATCCTTGGCTCCTTTATCTACTACCAGTTAGTGGTGCGCTTTTTGCTTATCTCTATGCGTATCACGGCGGTCTTTCTAGTCGTGGAAACAACTTAGTGATCGATCAAGGAAATGGTGGAGAAGAAAAAATCCCGTTGCGACTTATTCCACTTACACTGTTTGGAACCATAACTACCCATTTATTTGGGGGATCTGTTGGCCGTGAAGGAACAGCAGTCCAAATGGGGGGAGCGTTAGCAGATAATATATCACGTTTGTTCCGATTGGATAAATCAGAACGGGAAATCTTGATTATCAGTGGAATCAGTGCGGGTTTTAGTTCTGTATTTGGCACACCTTTAGCTGGAACATTATTTGGATTAGAAGTGTTGGCAATCGGGAAAGTCCGAACAGAAGCGATCTTCCCTAGCTTCTTTGCTGCACTGTTTGCAAATTTCATGACAGAAAGCTATGGTGTTTCTCATCTACATTACCAAATGGGTGTGATTCCTGAATGGAGTATGTTGCTGTTCTTCAAAGTTTTTGTTGCTGGGATTGCTTTTGGTTTGATTGGTTGGGTATTCAGCCGTTCGATCGTCTTTTTAAAAGCGCGATATGCACAATGGATTCCTCATCCTGTTTGGCGAAATACGATAGGTGGAGCTGTAGTTGTGGCAGCAGCATTGATTTTGCAAACACAACGTTATCTCGGTTTGAGTCTTCCGTTACTTCAAGAATCATTTAATGGACAGACACATGTCTATGATTTTATTGGGAAGTTATTCTTCACAGTTTTGTCTTTAGGCGCGGGATATCAAGGGGGAGAAGTGACACCATTGTTTGAAATTGGTGCAACGCTTGGTGCAGCACTAGCGCCTTTGCTCCATGTTTCTGTTCCTTTTCTCGCAGGATTGGGCTTTATCGGAGTATTTTCTGGTGCGACAAATACACCGATTGCCTGCTTTGTGATGGGGATCGAATTGTTCGGTTCACAAGCGGCAGTATACTTCTTTATGATCTGCTTGATCAGCTTTATGTGTTCAGGCAACAGCGGTATTTATTCTGCTCAGCAAGTAGCGGTCAAAAAAGGGATACTCTTTTTGCCAATAGTTAAGAGAATGAAAGAAAAAAACAAGGTGTGACATATGTTTTGTCACACCTTGTTTTTTTAGAAAAGTAAAGTAATCAGCGATAAGAATGCGGAGCCTGCGAAAAGCAATCCGCAAATGATCATATGTCTTTTTTTGTTCATCATCAAGATGGCGATGTATTCTCTTAAAAACGCATTAGGCAAGTAGTAGAAAGCTGTTTTTGCACCAATACCATTTGCTTTCAATTTGGCTTGCCGCGCATAAAGACCGGCTCTAAAAATGTGGTAATTGTTGGAACTAAAGATCGCGCGGTATGGCCCTTTCATTTGCTGATCCATGATTTCCTTTGAATAGAGCATGTTCTCCAAAGTGGTTGTCGAATTGGTTTCGACAAGAATGTCTCTTTCAGGGATTCCTTGTTCCATGGCATATTGTTTCATCGCAATGGCCTCTGGTACTTTTTCGTCTGCTCCTTGCCCGCCAGACATCAATAAGATGGGCGGATTTAATGTAGCACGGCTTTGAGCCCGATAAAAAGCAATTGCCTTATTGATTCGCTTGGCTAGAAGAGGAGACACTGTTTCTCCATTGATCAACCCAGCGCCTAACACAACGATGAAGTCTTGATTGTATCGAGGTCGGTTGAACTGATACAAGAATGAGACAGTCAAAAAGTTGTAGAATACGATAAATAGATAGATCAAGATCAGGGGAACGCAGAAAAACAAAGCATTTATCCATTGCGGCAAATATTTTAACAAGAAAAAGTCAAAAACAAGAAACAGTGTAAGAAAAATGGCTAGTATCAACGTTAAAAGATTAGCTAATGAATGCGATTCTCTACGTAAAACTGTGACCCCGTTCCAAAAAAGAAAAACAATCAATCCATAAATACCAAATAAAAGGACAAGTAGCAATGGAATCGTGATCAAGGCGATCAGTCCGCCAAGGAAAATATTTTGCGTTTCATACAGCAAGACAAACAAGTAGATGCCGAAACTGATGAGGAAAACATTGAATAAAAGACCATTCAGCAGCCTTCGTTTTTCTGTGAAATAAGAAAAAGCAAAGATACTAAAGAACAACAATGGAATCAAAAAATAAAAGGTCGAATAAAAAATTTCCAACACGACAAAATAAGTTAAGATTACCGTAAATGTCCACGTACTGCCGTAAAAGAACAAGGAAGGATCCTTCTTCTGTTTTCGCCAATAAACGATAGAGAATACCCCAATAAGATAGAGAACTAAAAAGATCAGATCTCTGGTTAGATTCATAAATTCAACTCCTTTTTCTTATACAGTATAACGAAAATAGATGAAAAAAGCTGTTATTTAAACTAGAAAAAGCAAAAAAACATCTTTCCGATGGAAAGATGCTTTTCTTATTGTTCAATTAAAACAAGTTGCCGAAAAATTCTGCGACGCGTCGCCAGCCAATCACGAACATATTCGCTTTTTCCACTGTTTTATCCGTAATGATCTCTGTTGATGGCGCATTGTTGTCTTCTAAATAACCTAATTTATCGTCTGCCAAGGTGATCGTAGCGGTACCGATTTTTGTACCTTTATCCATAGGTGCTTGGATCTCGTTGTCAGTGACTTGCTTCTTGTCAAGTGTTGGTGTGATCGTTAATTTGCCAGTATCCATATCGTTTCGTACCCATACTTTTACAGGGCTTTTAAGCACAACAGGAACTGTTGATTCTTTTCCGTCTTTTACATCAATGGTTTTTAGGCTAGGAATACTTGCGTTAGCTTTTCCGAGCTCTTTTTCTGACCAATTGTCATAGCAGTAGTCCATCAAACGGTCTGTTTCATTGAAGCGGGCACTCGGGTTTTCCGCATGGCCGTCCGCATTCAATACGACAGTGATGATCCGTTGATCGTTTTTAGTGATCGTACCAACGAAACAAGCACCTGCAAGCTCAGTCGTACCAGTTTTTAATCCGTCCACGCCTTCCTTGTAATTAACGAATCCTGGGAGCATCCAGTTCCAGTTGACCATTTCCACTGGTGATTGCGTATTTTCGCCAAACATTTGGGTCGTAGTACTTGATACATCCAGTATTTCTGGGAAATCCAAGATCAAATGGCGGGCAACGATGGCCACATCTTGAGCAGACATTTGATTTTCGTCGTTTTCTCCAGTGCCTTCTGGTCGGTTTTCGCCAAGATAAGAGTTATTCAGTCCTGATGCATTAACGATTGTTGCATCTTTGATTCCCCAATCTTTCAATTGTTCTTTCATTCGTTCAGTGAATTTAGCTTCGCTGCCAGAGATTTTTTCTGCCAAGGCCACCATTGAAGCATTGGCTGACTGGATGATTGCAGAGTCGAATAATTCTTTGACAGTGTAGGTGTTTTCTTTATGCAAAGGAACATTCGATAAATCTGGGGTGATACTCAAATTTTCTGCATAATCTGAAATCGAAACTTTATCATCCCATGACAGTTTTCCTTCTTTTACTTGATCAAGAACGATGTAAAGACCGATGATTTTTGTGATTGAAGCGATCCCCATGGTTTTTTCTCCATCTTGATCATAAAGAATCTTACCGCTTTGCGCATCTACAGCAAAAGCTGCTTTTGCATTTACTTTGAACGTATCTTCAGCTTGCACAGCAACAGCTGGTAGAAAAGAAGCAAGGCAAAGAATGAGACTAGCCAATAATAGGACTAGACGTGTTTTTTTTATGGACATATCCGATCTCCTTGTAATTAATTTGTTTCGCTACAAATTAAAATTTTATCAGAGAGGGGAGAGAGTTTCAATGTTTCTGAAAAAACTTTAGGATAAGAACGCACGTTATGGAAGGTTAGCGGTCGTTTTTACGTACTTTTACAGGAATAGGCTGTGTTTCCGCATCTAATAAGCGGGAAGCGCTGAAAGCAAATAAACTGATAATACTTAATAAACTGAAAATCATAATCAAATGCATAAGATCCACCTCTTTTATTCTTTTTCTTAGTTTATCAGCATTTCATGAAGAATAGTTGAAGACTGGGGCTAAATAATTGAGGAAATTATGAAGATAACTTAAAAAAATAGCTAAATTTAAAACCGTAGAAACCGTTTTATTTTTTTAGATACGTTTTATTGTATGGAAAAATAGTGTTGTGGTAGACTTTAGATAGAAACAAAGGAATGATTTTTTTAGGAGGGGTACGTTTATGGCAAAAAAGGATAAAGAATTATTGTCACAATTGACTTCAGAAGGCGCTAAAGGACCATTCGTCACGATCATGCTGAATACGCATGTCGCCCATCAAGATGTGGAAAAAGATCAGATCAAATTCAAAAATTTTGCGAAAGAAGCAAAGAAACGTTTTGAGAAAAAATATTCCGAACATGACTGGTCCCCGTTCCAAGAAAAAATTGAAAATTTGTTAGGAGATCCTTCGTTTTGGCGTAGTGCAACTACGAGTGTAGCGGTCATTATAACTGCTGACCAAACCTATATCCATCGTTTGAGTATCCCGGTAGACGATCAATACTATGTAAGTGATCTTCCTTATTTACTGGCTATTATCAAAAATGGGCAGTTCAACTATTCTTATTATTTATTGGGATTGAACCGCGACTCCATGAAATTGTATGAAGTCAGCAACAAACAAGTAAAAGAAGTATCTCTACCAGAAGGGGCACCGGTTGATGTCGTTACTGCATTGGGATCTGAACTGACAGGTGGCGGTTTGAACTTCTCTTCTAATGGAGGAGGCGGAGCCCGAGATGGAGTAACTTTCCATGGCGTAAATCCAAAAGATGAAGAAGTAGAGATCGATTGGGTCAACTATTACCAAGCAGTTGATACGTACTTGAAGGATTCTTTCGAAAATCCAGAACAATGGCCGATTTATTTATTCGCTCTACCAGAAAATCAGACGATGTTCAAAAAAATTGCTAAAAATCCCTATTATTGTGCAGACGTTGCGATTTCTGCTTCTCCTGCGCAGCTATCCTTTAGAGATATCGAAGAAGGGGCGAAGAAGCTGTCAAGTGAACTCGCAGCTCAAGAATCAAAAGAATACAATAAACTCTTAGATAAGAAATTCATCGATCAGTTAGTTGATATCGTTCCAGCTGCGAAAGAAGGAAAAGTGTCGCATCTATTTATCGCTACGTCAAACTTAGCTGATGGTTTCGGTGAAGATCCTGAAACAGAATATGATCGGCGTCAAGTGTTGAATGCATTAGCAGATGATGTGATCATTAATGGCGGGAAAGTGTTTATTTTGGATCAAAAAGATGCGCCAGATGAAAAGAGTCTGACAGCGATTCTTCGTTATTAAAAGAGGTTGTGAAATCAGTGTTTTGACCTGAGTATTAGAGAAACAAACGGAAAAATAGTTTCACATATTTTGCCGTTTGTTGAGCTAATACCGAAGGTCAGCTGATTAAACACCGTGTATGAGAGGTTGTGAAAAAGCTGTTCTGCATCAAGTAATAAGAACAGCAAGCAAAAATAGCTCTTCATATTTTTTGTTTGGTGGGCTTATTACCGCAGATGCAAGCTTTTGAACACCGTTTAAGGAAGAGGTTGTGACAGAAGTGGTCAGCTTCAAGAAATAAGAAGAGATTGACAAAAATTATTTCTCAAATTTTTGTGAAATTTCGGCTTATTTCCGAAGAAGCTACTTCTGGAACACCGTTTAAAAAAGAGGTTGTGACGTGGTCACGACCTCTTTTTGACGATTATGATACAAAAAACATCATTTATGAACAAAATGTGAATAACGGGCGTTCTTGAGATATGATTTTAATTGGGAAAAACTTATCGATAAGGAGGTCTTTATGAAAAAAAGACTGTTATGGTGTTTGCTGTTTCTATCCCTAAGTTTAACAAGTCAGCCAGTTTTTGCTGAAGAAACACAGCGGTCTCCTATTACAGGCACACGTCTGTACAAAAATGTTTATGTACAGACAACAGATCTTGATTCTGCGATTCCTGAAACAGAAGAACGGTCTTTGCAGCCAAGATTTGGTTACTTTTGGTACTGTCCGACCTGTGATTATGAAAGTTGCTGGCATTTCTTACATTCTACAGCTGCAGCTTTTGCTTTTACTCATACTCAGAAATATGATGGACATCATCCTGTTATTTATGAGGTATAGATATGAGCAAAAAAGAAAAACTAATCTCGTTGATCGTATTGGTTTGCCTTGTTCTTCTGGTAACTGTCATAGGCTATCAGAAATACCATGAGAACATCAGACCTACTAAAGAATCTTCCCCAGCCTCGACCGTTGAAACAGAACCGATAAGTAGTCAGAAAGAATAATTTTTTTAGTTTAAAAAAGAACATCAGAGCAAAAAAACACCAACTGAACAATATGTCGTTTATTTTAAAAAAAGTTCGGTTTTTCGCTTTATGTAATCGCTGAGAAAACTTTTTTTAATAAAAAAAGTCGAAAAACTCTAGCTTTTTTGTAAACGGTATGATATACTAGAGGAGTAGTTTTTGTTCGGTAATCTGTGGTAGCTTGTTTCAAATAAACATCTTCCAGATATACACCATTCAAGTAATTGCAAAATATGTGTTGATACACAAGGAGGATTTTTATTATGGAAACAGGTACAGTAAAATGGTTTAACTCAGAAAAAGGATTTGGATTCATCACTGCAGAAAACGGAAACGATGTATTCGTTCATTTCTCAGCTATCCAAGGCGACGGATTCAAAACTTTAGAAGAAGGCCAAGCAGTAACTTTCGATGTTGAAGAAGGCCAACGCGGACCTCAAGCAACAAACGTTACTAAAGCTTAATTAACCTATACTAAAAAATAAACGCCCAGACATTTGCGTGTCTGGGCGTTTTTGTCTATTTTCTTTAAAAAGCGATGAGAGTATTTTTCTGCACTTTGTAGTATAATTTCAAAAGAACATTAGAGGCAGGAGAAGAGGAAGATATTTTGAAACCAAGAACTTATGCAGTCGTTGATATCGAAACGACTGGGACGAATCCAAAAGAAGATCGGATCATCCAATTTGGCTGCGTCATGATTGAATCAGGTCGGATCACTTCACGTTTTTCGATCGATATTCATCCAGGGCGGAAGATTTCAAAACAAATCCAGCATTTAACAGGGATCACGAATCAACGCGTCCAAAAAGCGCCTTATTTCGAAGATGTCGCCCAAACGATTTACAATCTTTTGGCAGACACCATATTTGTCGCGCATAATATTTATTTTGATTATAATTTTTTGAACCATGAACTCATGCGATGCGGACTTCCTAGTTTGAAGATACCAGGCATCGATACAGTAGAACTTGCACAAATTTTCTTGCCGACGGAACCAAGCTTTCGCTTAGCTGATTTGTCAGAAAGCCTTGGATTTATTCATGAGAATCCTCATCAGGCAGATAGTGATGCCGAAGTGACAGGTCAACTTCTTTTGCTGATCGAAGAACGGATGAGAAAATTGCCAATCATCACGTTAGAGCAGATTGCGCGATTAAGTAGACACACAGGTATGGATACGAGTCGTTTCATTTATCATGTGATTGAAGAAATGAAAGAAAAACCAGAGCCACTTGATCCCTCGTTAGAAATCGTCGATGGGCTAGCTTTACAGAAAAAAGAAGTGGAACTATTCACATCCGTCCATTATGGCGAGCGGACATATCCAAGAAAAAAACAAGCAAAAGAAAAAATGTTTGGTAAAACACTGATGTATCGAAAAGAACAGAACAGACTGATGAATGCGGTCTACGACCATTTCACAAAAGATGAATCAAAAGATTTGATGATCGAAGCAGCTACAGGAATGGGTAAAACAATCGGTTATCTGCTACCATTGAGTTATTTGGCTACACCTGAAAAACCCGCTGTCATCAGTACCGTTTCGCTAGTTTTGCAGCAGCAGATCATAGAAAAAGACATTCCATTGCTGAATCAATTGCTAGATCAGCCCATACAACCTGTAATTATCAAAAGCTATCGCCACTATATCGACCTGCAACGATTTAAAGGAACACTTGTGGAACCGCCAGAACAAAAACAATATGCTTTGTATCAAATGGCGGTCTTAGTTTGGCTGACGCAAACGAAGACCGGTGATTTGGATGAATTACATTTAACAAATTTGAACCATTCATTCTTTGCAGATATCGCGCACAGAGGTATTGGATTTTTAGCAAGAAATCAGTCATTTTACGAACAAGACTTTGTTCGTTTCTTGCAAAAGAAAATCAGGCAAAGTAATTTTTTGATTGTCAATCATGCGTTTTTAGTACAAGAAACACAGCGAAAAGAACCATTGCTTCCAGCTAGTCCATTTTTGTTGATCGATGAAGTACATCATTTGCCGGAAATCGCTGAAAAAGTAAATGACAAACGATTAAGTATTAACTATTTCCATAAACAAATCCAGCAATTAGAAGAACCAAATCAGCTGTTTGACCGAATACAAAGCTATTTACCGAAAGAACATGAAGCCTTACGCTGGTTATCGATTTATCGAGAAGAACTTTCTGCGCTATGCGAAGCACAGATTTGTATGGCAGAAGGATTAATGAGTTTAGTGAGCGGCAAGCAACCCAACGGACAGTATCCAGAAGAAGTCATGATGACAAAAGAGATGTTGGATCAGCTGCCACTGGAATCTGGGACAGCCATTGATCACCTGCAGCTTTTTTATCAGGAGATCCAGCAGCTACAGTCACAAATGCGTCTGACTTTTGAGATTATCCAAGAAAGCTGGACAAACCAGATGCGGATCGATTTAGCAAGTTTATATAGCCTATTTGATCAATTAGACAAGCAGTACTTGCTGATGGATCAATGGCTGGAAGACTGGCGAGATCATTTGATCCATTGGTTCGTTCCTGGGAACACAGCGCAGCAGATGATTTTTCATCTCCATGATTTTCAAGCGGCTATGTTGCCGTCGACTGTTTGGTATCCTCGATATGATCGTATTCTTTATATTGGAGGAACGCTGAAGATCGGCCCTAATCGACACTATCTCTCTAAGAGGCTTGGCATTGAAGCAGCACCTCTTAAAGTGATTGCCTCTCCTTATGATTATGAGAAACAGGCAAGGATCTATGTGCCAAAAGAGGCACCTGCCGTCCATCAAGTCAGCAATCAAGCATATATCGATTATTTAGAGACAGCACTTACAGGTCTGATCGAACAAGAAGATCGGCCAATACTTGTGTTATTCACTTCTCATGATGTTTTGCAGAAGGTCTATCAGAAAATGCATCTGTCTATGCTAGAAAAAGGACGAGAAATACTAGCTCAAGGGTTTGGCGGAAGCCGGGAGAAGCTTTTGAAACGCTTCATTTTGTCAGAAAAAAGCGTATTGTTTGGCGCTGACAGTTTTTGGGAAGGTGTAGATTTGCCTGGAGATGCTTTGCAGATCGTTGTAGTCACACGTTTACCCTTCGATAATCCGCTTCGCCCGATGGTCAAAGCTAGGAACGCTTATTTAGAATCAGAAGGGATCAATCCTTTTTACCAGGAATCCGTACCTAAAGCAACTTTGAAGTTACGCCAAGCATTAGGACGCTTGATAAGGACGGAGACAGATCGTGGCGTATTGCTTATTTTGGATCGAAGACTAGTTACTGCAAAATATGGTGCACGGATCATCCATGCATTACCGAAAAAAGTACCGATCAAAGAGCTAGCTATGGAGGAAATCTATCAGGATATCCATGAATTCTTAAAGAAAAATGAAGAAGGAAGTTAGAGGAGCTGTCTTTTTTCATAATTAAAATCTGCTATAATGAAAAGGAATGAAGATAAAGGAGCGACGACCCTTGAAGAAAAAACAGACAAAGGAAAAAACGATTAATCGCGTGTTACTTGGCTTGATCGTATTTTTATTAGCGGTCATCGTGATCAGCTCGATTTTTTACTTGCGTTCCAGTCGTCCGGCGGTGCAGGCGAAGAAAGAAGCAGTAGAAATCGCAAAGAAATATGCAAATCTTGAGGAAGCCGATCATTTTTATTGGTTTACTCGAAAGAAGACATACTTTTCACTGACAGGTACAAATGATAAAGGAAAAGAAATCGCCGTTATCATTCCTAAATCTGGTGAAAAAGTAAAAGTATTGGATCAAACAAAGGGACTGACTGAAAATGAAGCAAAACAGACAATTGCTGCGGCCCATCCTGAAATCCAAATCGAAAAAGCTGCTTTAGGGATGTATGATGATCAGCCTGTGTGGGAAGTAGTAGGAAAAGAAACAAATGGGAAACTGAATTATTACCTGATTGGCTATGAATCTGGAGATGAAGTCAAGACAATCAAGGGAATTTAAAAGGTAAAGGAATGAATGGGATGGAGTTATCAAAAAGAACAAAACGATTAGAACCGTCTGTCACTTTGGCAGCTGCGGCAAAGGCCAAGGCATTAAAAGCAAAAGGCAGAGATGTGCTGAGTTTGACTGTGGGAGAACCGGATTTTGCGACACCAGAAAACATCCAAGAAGCAGCAATCGAAGCAATCCGCAATGGGAAAGCTAGCTATTATACACCAACAGCAGGAATCCCAGAGCTTCGACAGGCAATCGTTGATTATCTGAAGAAAAACTATGGACTTGTCTATGAACCTTCACAAACAGTCGTAACAGACGGAGCGAAATTTGCTTTGTATACCCTTTTCCAAACGATCCTTGACCCGCAAGATGAAGTCATCATTCCTGTGCCTTACTGGGTCAGTTACGGTGAGCAAGTAAAACTGGCAGAAGGACTTCCTGTCTTTGTGAAAGGGGAAGAATCCAATAGCTGGAAAGTTACTGTTGAACAGCTAGAACAAGCACGTTCAGAAAAAACAAAAGCCGTAATCATCAATTCTCCATCGAATCCGACTGGAATGATTTATAGCAAGAATGAACTGCAGGCAATCGGTGAATGGGCAGTAAAAAATGATATTTTGATAGTTGCTGATGATATTTATGGCCGTTTAGTTTATAATGGCAATGAGTTTACTCCAATTGCAACGATTTCAGAAGCAATCAAAAATCAGACCATCATCATCAACGGCGTGTCTAAAACATATGCGATGACAGGCTGGCGCATTGGTTATGCGGTGGGAAATCCTGTGATCATCAATGGAATGATCGCTGTTGCTTCCCAATCAACTAGCAATCCGACAGCAGTCAGTCAATATGCAGCTGTTGAAGCATTGAAAGGTGAGCAAGATACAGTAGAAGAAATGCGGAACGCCTTTGAAGAACGCCTGAATACGTTATATCCGCTTGTGGCAGAACTGCCGGGTGTTTCTCTTGAAAAGCCGCAAGGAGCTTTCTATCTTTTTCCTAATGTAAAAGAAACGCTACGCATGTGTAAGTATGAAAATGTCACACAATGGGTAGAAGATCTTTTAGAAGAAACAGGGGTAGCGCTTGTGACTGGCGAAGGCTTTGGGGCACCAGAAAATGTCCGCATGAGTTATGCCACTGATCGCGCTACGTTAGAAGAAGCGGTACGCAGAATCAAGCAATTTATTGAGAGTAAAAGTCAAAATTAATCCTGAAGAAATTCAAGGAATATAAAAGGAGAGTCATACGTGGAACAAATTCAAATCATCGATTCGAAAAACCATGTGGGAGAAACAGTAACAATCGGCGCTTGGGTCGCAAATAAGCGATCAAGCGGAAAAATCGCATTTTTACAATTAAGAGACGGAACAGCCTTTTTCCAAGGTGTAGTTGTAAAAAGCGAAGTGTCGGAAGAAGTTTTCCAAACAGCTAAAAATCTACACCAAGAAACATCCGTGTTAGTAACTGGAGAAATCCGTGAAGACAGTCGTTCAAAATTTGGTTATGAAATCGGAATTACAAATGTGGAAGTGGTAAGCGAGAGCCACGATTATCCGATCACACCAAAAGAACACGGAACAGATTTCTTGATGGATCATCGTCATTTATGGCTGCGTTCTTCAAGACAACATGCGATTATGCAGATCAGAAATGAAATCATTCGTGCAACGTATGAATTCTTTAATCAACATCATTTTGTCAAAATCGATCCGCCGATCTTGACTGGTTCTGCACCAGAAGGCACTACGGATCTATTCGAAACAAATTACTTTGATCAAAAAGCTTATTTATCTCAAAGTGGCCAATTATACATGGAAGCTGCTGCTATGGCTTTCGGAAAAGTCTTTTCATTCGGTCCGACTTTCCGTGCTGAAAAATCAAAAACACGACGTCATTTGATCGAATTCTGGATGATCGAACCAGAAATGGCTTTCACTCATCAAGAAGAAAGTTTAGAAGTACAGGAACAATATGTAGCATTCTTAGTACAAAATGTTTTAGATCATTGCGAATATGCATTAGATGTACTAGGACGAGACAAAGAAGTCTTAAAAACTTATACAAAATTGCCATTCCCTCGTATTACTTACGATGATGCAATCGAATTACTGAAGAAAAATGGATTTGATGACATCGAATGGGGCGAAGACTTTGGTTCACCTCATGAAACGTTCATTGCGAATTCATTCGAACAGCCTGTCTTTATCCTAAACTATCCAAAAGCCATCAAGCCATTCTACATGAAACCACATCCAACAAGAGAAGACGTGGTAATTTGTGCAGATATGATCGCACCAGAAGGTTACGGTGAAATTATTGGCGGAAGCGAACGGGCAACAGACTATGATTTCTTGCTAGAACAAATCCGTAATCACGGTTTGGATGAAAAAGAATATTCATGGTATCTTGATCTACGTAAATACGGTTCTGTTCCGCACTCTGGTTTTGGTCTAGGCCTTGAACGAACAGTCACTTGGATTGCTGGTATCGACCATGTACGTGAAGCTATTCCATTCCCACGTTTGTTGAACCGAATTTATCCATAAGAGGTGATGAAAAAGCTGTTTAGTTTCGAGTATTAAGAAAAATTTTGTGGAAATGGCTTTCCACATTTTTGCATAAATTTGGCTTAATACCGAGAAACTGGCTTTTGAACACCGTTTAAGGAAGAGGTTGTGAAATCAGTGCCTTGACCTGAGTATTAGAGAAACAAAACGGAAAAATAGCTTCTCATATTTTACCGTTTTTTTAGCTAATATCGAGGGTCAGCTGATTGAACACCGTTTATATCAAGAGGTTGTGCGCCTGCCGTTCAGCTCCGAGTCACAAGGAGTAATTTCAAAAAACAGTTTTTCATGTTTGATGACTATTGTGACTTGTGACCGAGGAGTTGGCCGGAGAGCAACGTTTATTTAAAAAAAAGAACTGCGAACTCTCGCAGTTCTTTTTTTAAAATACGGGATAAAGGAAGTTTCCAGCAGACAAGAGAAGAAAGCAAAAGAAATTGCTATTTGATTCACAAGGTTCTATAACGAAATCGCAATCAATCAAACATATACAAAGAAGGTTATTCAAATGGAAATCTGATTTGATGATGCTTCTGCTGTTGAAATAAAGCAGCATCTAGTACCTGAAAACAAACTAATAGTAACATTCGAAGATGGAGTAGGTCCGTATTTTCAGCATGCAATGATCCATATGTAAGTTTAATTCATCCTTGAAATCATCGGACCAGATAAAGTTATGACCAATCTATCCCAAGCAATCTAGAAGAGATATTAGTAAAAGAACATTTACTGGAAGTCTTAGATGAGCCTATAAATATATGTTCTGATGGCGTCATCAGTGGTCTGATTGACGGAAGCTTAGGTGTGATCGATTTCTCTGGACCAAACAACGAAGGAATCAAGGGGAATCCGGCACGTTAAGAAAAAAAGTATAAAAAACTAGACACTTGATGAGCGTTCATTCAATTGATTGAAGGGACTAGGCTGGTGTCATTTTTTATACATATATTTTCTCTTTCGTCTTGATAGGGCTTATGGGATAATATAAGGAAGAAAATCATCGTTTTATTCAAAAAGGAGTTTTTGACAAATGAAAAAACGTATATTATTTATCGGTGACAGCATTACAGACGCAGGAAGAGACCGAGCAGAAGCAACTGATCTAGGTAAAGGTTATCCACTTTTGATTGCCGGAAAACTAATCTCCCAATATCCAACGATGGAATTTGAATGCATGAACCGTGGGATAGGAGGAGACAAAATTGCAGATCTGCAAGTACGCTGGCAAGAAGATTGTTTAGCTTTACAACCTGACTATGTATCGATTTTGATCGGAATCAATGATACCTGGCATAATACTAGCGATCAGGCTATATTCGGAACTGAGAAATCTGCGCAGCAATTTGAATCCGTTTATCGAAAATTACTAAATGAACTTCAAACAGCGGAAATCTGCAACATCATCTTGATGGAGCCGTTTGTACTTCCTATAACCGACGACCGTCATGGCTGGCGTAAAGACTTAGACCCTAAAATCCAAATTGTTCGTAAACTTGCTAAGGAATATGGCGCATTGCTGGTTCCTTTAGATGGCATATTCAATGCTTTAGGGATTGCTTATGGTTTTTCGAAATATACAAGAGAAGATGGGGTCCACCCAACGATTGGCGGACATGAGATCATTGCACAAAGCTGGATAGATGCAATTGCCGCAGTCGATTTTTTTAGTGGAGATAAAAATGAGCGAAAGAAAAGTGAGAAATGATGGAAATACGGTGGGCAGTAAAAGAAGATTTACCTCAAATCAATCAGCTGATTACTGATCATCCAGAATCATTCGTAAAAGCAAAAACGGCAGCTGACCTAAATGATAAGAATAAACTATTGCTCGTTGCTGTAACAAAAGAAAAACGGATTATCGGATTTGCGCAAGCGGACGTGCAACAGTCAGAAGAACGGGTGGATCAGCGACCATCAGGAAAACTAATCCAACACACATTAGTAACAAAAGAAAATACGGAAGAAATCCAAAAAAAATTTGCAGAATACTTGATGCTGGAAGCTAAA
Organism: Enterococcus faecium; assembly: GCF_029023785.1. Taxonomy (NCBI): domain Bacteria; kingdom Bacillati; phylum Bacillota; class Bacilli; order Lactobacillales; family Enterococcaceae; genus Enterococcus; species Enterococcus faecium. The sequence continues at coordinate 853,844 of NZ_CP118955.1, forward strand.
AAAAGAAGAATAAAATCAATTTTTGCCCAGTTTTAATCAAAAACAGTAATAGAAGGAGAAATACAATGAGTTGTTTAGGAAATGTCATCTGGTTTATATTCGGCGGACTAATCGGTGGTCTTAGCTGGTTAGCAGCGGGGATACTTTGGTGTATCACGATCATAGGTATCCCAATCGGTATGCAATGTTTTAAGATCGCCTCCCTTTCTTTTGCGCCTTTTGGCAAAGAAGTAATTTATCACCAGTCTGGCATGTCATTGATCGTTAATATCATCTGGCTGATCGTTTCAGGCCTACCAATTGCTCTCGCACATGTCGTCAGCGGCATCCTTCTATGTATCACGATCATAGGGATACCTTTTGCCAAGCAATCTTTCAAACTTGCTCGATTGGCGTTGATGCCATTCGGTGCAGAAATTGTATAAAAAGAGAATAATAAAGGTTAGAAAACGCATAGAGTCAGGTGGGATACATGTATTTCACCTGACTCTATGTGTTTTCCTGTATAAGTTCTCCCATGTGACTTTTACGTCTTTTATTTATATGGGATTACTGTTTATGGAAAGTTGAAATAATTTTCATTAAAGAACTCTTTCTATATTTTTGAAAGCGTAGTGGAGCTTCGAATATCTGGGAAGGACATTTTGCAGGGATTGAAAAAAGATATTGTCCTATCGAAAAATTAATGAATTTAGACAAATTGCCAGCAACAGGCTTCAAACTTAGTTGCTATCCTGTCAAGATCAAGAAGGCAAGTGCGGGTTGGATAAGAGCAGGGGCAATGATCGAAGAGAAAAAGAAAGAATAAGCCAAAACATCTGTATGGAAGAAATTTTCCGATGCAGATGTTTTTCATTTTTTCTTTCGGATACCTTGACATATGAATAACCATTCATTTATAATTAGTTATGAAGAGATATTCATATGTTGAGGCGAGGAGGTCATTAAAATGAAAAGTTACAGATTAGAAGGTTTAGATTGTGCGAACTGTGCAATGAAAATCGAAAAAGGAGTTCAGAAGATCAATGGAGTCAAGGAAGCAACGGTAAACTTCACTTCTGGAAAACTAACGATTGACGCAGAGGAAGATCATTTGGCTACGATTGAACAAGAAACAAAAAAAGTAGTGAAGGAATTAGAACCAGATGTCAAAGTAACAGAAATAGATAAGGAAAAAGTATCTGAACATGGAAATGAAAAAGAGAGAAATACGCTGTTCCGGATTTTATTTTCCCTTGCAGGTATCGCTTTATTGCTATTATTTGATTTTAATGAACCAATTCGCTTGATAGGGTATTTATTGATTTATCTGCTGATAGGATATGATGTAGTGAAGAAGGCAGTGATGAATATCGTCAAAGGAAAAATCTTTGATGAGAATTTTCTTATGTCTGTTGCTACGATTGGCGCTATGTTGATCGGTGAATATCCAGAAGCCGTAGCAGTGATGCTATTTTATCAAATCGGCGAGTATTTCCAAGGATTGGCAGTCAGTCATTCAAGAAAATCGATTCGCGAATTGATGGCGATCCGTCCAGAAACAGCTCACGTGCAGACGACGGAAGGATTGATGACCGTGAACCCTGAAGACGTGCAGATCGGTCAGTTTGTACTTGTGAAGCCTGGTGAACGTGTACCGTTAGATGGAACGATCATCGAAGGAGAATCATTAGTCGATACGTCAGCACTTACAGGAGAATCAGTCCCTAAATCTGTATATGTTGGTGAAACAGTATTAAGCGGATTTATCAATAAAAATAAACCATTTTTAGTTCAAGTAGAAAAATCTTATGAAAATTCTACTATCAGCAAATTATTAGAATTAGTAGAAAATGCCAGCAGTAAAAAAGCACCAGCTGAAAATTTCATTACTAAATTCGCGCGCTATTACACACCAGTCGTTGTAGGATTGGCCGTTTTATTAGCTGTTTTACCTCCACTTGTTGTTTCTGGAGCGGCGTTTTCTGAATGGATCTATCGAGCATTGACATTTTTAGTGATCTCATGTCCATGTGCATTAGTGATTTCCGTGCCACTTAGTTTCTTTGGCGGTATCGGAGGCGCAAGTAAAATCGGTGTATTAGTAAAAGGTTCAAATTACTTGGAGTTGCTTGCGCAAACCGAGACAGTGGTATTCGATAAAACCGGCACATTAACGAAAGGTGACTTTTCGATCCAGACGATCGATACAAAAATCGATCCAAAGAAATTCATGCAATATATTGCGAGTGCAGAACAGTTTTCTACACATCCGATTGCTCAATCTGTTTTAGAAGGCTACGCAGGTCCGCTTTTACCAACAACTAATATCCAGGAATTTGCAGGTGAAGGGATCTTAGCTGAAGTTGATGGCAAACAAGTATTAGCAGGTAATCACAAATTGATGGAAAGATTTGAAATCTCTTTTCCTTTAAGTCAAGAAATCGGTACATTGCTTTATCTAGCGATCGATCAAAGTTACAGTGGTTATCTTGTTATTGCAGATACCTTGAAAGAAGATGCCGTAGACGCATTGGTTCAATTAAAACAGGCTGGTGTGAAGAACACAGTCATGTTGACGGGCGACTCGAAAAAAATTGCTGATCATATCGGGAAGCAAGTAGGCGTGGACAAGATATATAGCGAATTGCTTCCTGAAGATAAAGTGCAGCGGTTAGAGGAAATCTTACAAAGAAACAATAAAAAGACCGCATTTGTCGGAGATGGAATCAACGATGCACCGGTGCTAGCAAGAGCAGATGTAGGAATCGCAATGGGTGGATTGGGAAGCGATGCTGCAATTGAAGCAGCAGATGTAGTCATCATGAATGATCAACCATCGAAGATTGCAGAAGCAATCCATTTAGCAAAGAAAACATTGAAAATCGTCAAACAAAACATTGTCTTTGCTATTGGGATAAAAATTTTGGTACTTGCCTTAGGTGCTTTTGGTTTTGCATCAATGGGAGATGCAGTATTTGCAGATGTTGGGGTGACAGTATTAGCTGTTTTGAATGCCATGCGAAGCTTGCATGTAAAAAATAAACGTTGATCAATGAAGAGGACGAATGAACGTCCTCTTTTTTTTATATCCTTTTCTTAATGAAAAATGTAAAGAAAATAGATAGGATTATAAAATAACTAATGTTTTTAATTTTGCAGAAAATTCAAAATAGCTTGAAATTCAATAAGGTCAATGAAATAAAAGAAAATAACTTATTTTTTTGATGGAAAAAATATGAAAAAACGATGTGTATTAAATAAAAGAATACACACATAAAATAACACTGTCTTGTAAGTTTGTTAAAAATTGAATATGATTACATCTGGATAACAAATTTTTATCATAAAGGAGAGAACGAATGAACAACAAACAATTACGCTGGTTTACTGTTGCGTTAATTGCATTTAACATGGTTTGGGGCATGGGGAATGTAGTTAATAACTATGCTCAGCAAGGAGTATCAGTTGTCACCTCTTGGCTATTGATTTTGGCCATTTATTTTATTCCATACGCATTGATCGTTGGACAATTAGGATCAGCCTTCAAGGATAGTAAAGGAGGCGTCAGTTCATGGGTCGAAAATACGACATCTAATAAACGACTGGCATACTATGCCGCTTGGACTTACTGGGTCGTCCATATTCCTTATTTGGCACAAAAGCCTCAAGCAATTCTGATTGCTGGTGGTTGGGCAGTCCAAGGAAATGGAAATATCGTAAATACGATGTCAGTACAAATGGTAGCAGTTATTTCACTTATTATATTTCTTGCCTTTTTATATTTATCAACAAAAGGACTTTCTACTTTGAAAGTGATTGGCGGACTGGCCGGAACAGCGATGTTCGTCATGTCGATCTTATTTATTCTTTTAGCTGTAACGGCACCGTTCATCAATCCAACGATGGAATTTGCCACACCACATATGAATCAAGTGAAAACATATATTCCAACATTTGATTTCAGTTATTTCACAACCGTTTCGATGCTAGTATTTGCAGTTGGAGGGGCGGAAAAAATATCCCCTTATGTCAACTCTACAAGAAATCCTGCAAAGGAATTTCCTAAAGGGATGATCTTCTTAGCAGCAATGGTAGGGATTTGTGCTGTATTAGGCTCAGTCGCAATGGGTATGCTGTTTGCTAGTGATAATATTCCTAAAGACTTGATGGCAAATGGGGCATACAGTGCTTTTCAAATTTTAGGTAATTACTATGGTATCGGTAACTCATTGATGATCATTTACGCATTGACAAACATGATTGGACAAATCTCCGCATTAGCCTTTTCAATTGATGCACCACTAAAAATCTTGTTAGCAGATGCGGATCCAGAATTTGTACCAAACTGGCTACGTAAACGTAATCGTAAAGGTACATTGGTGAATGGTTATCTTCTGACAGGTATACTAGTAGGAATCATTATTTTGTTGCCGATTTTTGGTATCAAAGATATGAATGAATTAGTAAAATGGTTGACGAACTTGAACTCAGTTGTCATGCCAATGCGTTACCTATGGGTGTTCTTGGCATATATGATGTTGAATAAAGCTTATAAGAAATTCAATTCTGAATATAAATTTGTTAAAAATCCAAAAATCGGTTTTATCTTTGGTGCTTGGTGCTTTGCCTTCACTGCGTTTGCATGTATCCTAGGAATGGTGCCAAAAGTAGATTATACTGCTGATCCTAAAGCATGGTGGTTCCAATTATTTACGAATATCATCACACCAATCGTCTTGATCTTATTAGGTATGATCTTGCCAGCAATTGCTCGTCGAGACAAAAACAAAGAAATCACTGAACCAGAAACAGTGGTTCAGCCTTAAAATAGAAATACTTGTTACAAGAGGTTGTGACAGAAGTGGTCAGCTTCAAGAAATAAGAAGGAATTTACGAAAATTGCTTCTCAAATTTTTGTGAAGTTTCGGCTTGTTTTTCGAAGAAGCTACTTCTGGAACACCGTGAATCAGAGGTTGTGAAAAAGCTGTCCTGCATCAAGTAATAAGAACAGCCAAACAAAAATAGCCCCTCATATTTTTCGTTTGGCTGGGCTTATTACCGCAGATGCAAGCTTTGGAACACCGTTTAAGAAAGAGGTAGTGAGCCTGCCGTTTAACTCCGAGTCACAAGGAGCAATTTCAAAAAACAACTTCTCATGTTTGTTGACTATTGTGACTTGTGACCGAGGTGTTGGCAGGAGAACACCGTTTAAGGAAGAGGTTGTAAAATCAGCGATTTGACCTGAGTATTAGAGAAACAAACGGAAAAATAGCTCCTCATATTTTGCCGCTTTTTGAGCTAATGCTGAAGGTCAGCTGATTGAACACCATTTATTCGAAACAAGGGACTTTGACACGACTTTTGTCACAGTCCCTTGTTTTTTTGCGGCGTTATAAGTGGTATGATCGAACCAAATTCCAAAGAGAAGTGAGGGAGAAGAATGAAGATCATCGTGATTGGACAAAGTGGGTCGGGAAAATCGACCCTCGCAAGGAAGATCAAAGAAATCACCGACTTTCCGCTACTGCCGCTAGACCTTTTATGGCATACAACAGACTACAGTATTCAGGCAAAAAAGTGGTTTTTGCAAGAACAGCAATTGTTTATGGTATCTAATCCGTCATGGATCGTTGAAGGAAATTATACTTCTACATTAGAGGAAAGGATTAAAGAAGCAGATAAGATCATTTGGCTTAAAGTGCCGCGTTATCTCGCCATCTACCGAGTAGTTTGGCGTTCTCTAAAAAGAAAGATAAACAAAAAATCTCGGCCAGATATGCCTGAATCATTTTCGGAGAAACTAAACAGGGAATACTTAGAATTTTTATCTTTTATCTGGCATTTTGAAGAAAACAATGAACCGAAAATACAGCAGCTGATCCAAGTAGCTAATGCAAGAAATAAACTGATCATCCTTAAAACAAGACGAGAGAAACAAGAATTTTTAACTAAATTGAAAATAGAGAGCAAAAATAATTGACAGTTTTTGTTTACAAGTGTAATCTGTATTCATAAGATAATGATTACATTTGTAAACGAAAGGTGTGAAATAAATGGAAAAAGTCAAAACGCCAGTAAAGATCAGTGATTCAGAGTGGGAGATCATGCGTGTTATTTGGACACTTGGACAGACGACAGCCCAAGAAATCACGCAGATCTTAGCTGATTCGATGGATTGGAAACCAGCAACGATCAAAACTTTGCTGGGTCGTTTGGTAAAAAAAGAAGTGATCTGGACAGAACAAGAAGGAAAAAAATTCATTTATCATCCAGCTGTCTCGGAGATGGAAACAGTTCGCAGTGCGACGGAAAATCTTTTTTCCCATATCTGTGCAAAAAGGATTGGAGAGACGATTGCGGATCTAGTAGAAGAAGCCACTTTGACTCAAGAAGATATCAATGAGATTTTGAAACAACTGGAACAAAAGCAACCAGTAGATACGATCGAATGTAACTGTATCCCAGGTCAATGTGAATGTAAACAACATCAATAGGAGGAAGAAAAAATGAAACAACAATTTTCAATCGAAGGTATGAGCTGCAATCATTGTGCAGCAAGAGTAGAAGAAACAGTAAGCGCACTTGACGGCGTGCAAAAAGTGAAAGTAAATTTGAAAAAAGCAAACGGTACGGTCAAGTTTGATGAAACAAAAGTTCAATCCGAAAAGATTTGTCAAGCAATCAATGGATTGGGTTATAAAGCAGAGGTGATTTGATGGCAACAGCAGAAACCAAAATGGATACGTTCGTCATTACAGGTATGACTTGTGCAAATTGTTCTGCTAGGATCGAAAAAGAGCTGAACGGACAACCTGGTGTGGTCAATGCCACAGTCAACTTGGCCACTGAAAAAGCAAGTGTCAAATATGAAGGGACGACCACTGAAAAATTAATCCAAAGCGTAGAAAACATCGGCTATGGTGCAATTTTGTACGATGAAGCCCACAAACAAAAAATTGCAGAAGAAAAGCAAGCGTATTTGAAAAAAATGCTATTCGATCTTATATTGAGTACGGTTTTGACTTTGCCGTTGATGTTGTCAATGATTGCTATGATGTTAGGAAGCCATGCGGCGATTGTTCACTTTTTTCATTTTCCAATCGTCCAGTTAGTGCTGTCTGCTCCTGTCCAATTTTATGTCGGTGCTCGTTTTTATAAAGGTGCGTACCATGCAATCAAGACGAAAGCACCAAATATGGATGTATTGGTAGCAATTGGAACATCGGCTGCCTTTGCATTGAGCATTTACAACGGATTTTTCCGTGGACACCCCCAAGATCTTTATTTTGAAAGCAGCAGTATGATCATCACGCTGATTTTGCTCGGCAAATATTTGGAACATACAGCAAAAACGAAAACAGGTAATGCAATCAAACAATTGATGTCTCTTCAAACAAAAACCGCCCAAGTGATAAGAAACGGGAAAGAAGAAACGTTAGCGATTGAAGAAGTAGTCGTTGGTGATCAACTAGTCATCCGTCCTGGTGAGCAGATTCCAGCAGATGGTCGAATTATTTCAGGAAGCAGTGCGATAGATGAAAGTATGCTTACTGGTGAAAATCTTCCTGTAGAAAAGAATCCGGATGACACGCTCTTTGGCGGGACAATCAATACGAATGGTCTACTTCACATGGAAGTTACACAAGTCGGCAAGCAGACAGTATTAGCGCAAATCATTCAAATGGTGGAAGATGCTCAAGGGAGCAAAGCCCCAATCCAAAAAATCGCAGATCGGATCTCAGGGATTTTTGTTCCGATCGTATTAGTCATCGCGTTTATCACGCTCATAGCTACAGGTTTGATCACTGGTGATTGGCAACTCGCATTGATCCATAGTGTCTCTGTATTAGTCATTGCGTGTCCATGTGCATTAGGTTTAGCGACTCCAACAGCTATTATGGTAGGAACGGGTGTTGGTGCACGAAATGGAATTTTAATTAAAGGCGGAGAAGCATTAGAAGCAGCTGCTCACTTAGACAGCATTGTTTTGGATAAAACTGGAACGATTACAGAAGGAAAGCCCAAAGTTACAGATCTAGTCGGTTCTAAAGAAGTCCTATCTATTTTTTATACTTTAGAACAAGCTTCTGAACATCCACTAGGTAAAGCAATCGTGGAATACGGAAAACTGCAAGAAGCAGCAACATACGATATGATTGATTTTACAGCCCACCCAGGTGCTGGAATCAGCGGTACGATTAACGGAGTACGCTATTTTGCGGGTACACGTAAACGATTAATTGAATTGAACCTATCATTTGATGAATACCAAGAACACGCGTTAGAATTAGAACAGCAGGGAAAAACAGTCATGTTTTTAGCTGATGAAAAGCAAGTGATCGGGTTGATTGCCGTGGCTGATCAAATCAAACTAGAAGTCAAACAAGCAATCAAGCAGCTCCAGAATAAAGGATTAGATGTTTTTATGCTGACAGGAGACAACAAACTGGCAGCCGAAACGATTGGTAAACAAGTTGGTATTGATCCAAAGCATATCTTTGCTGAAGTACTTCCAGAGGATAAAGCAGCCTACGTAGAAAAACTTCAGAAAGATGGCAAAAAAGTCGGTATGGCAGGCGATGGAATCAATGATGCACCGGCCTTAGCATTAGCTGATGTCGGTATGGCAATGGGAAGTGGAACGGACATTGCGATGGAAACAGCCGATGTGACGCTGATGAATAGCAGTTTGGCATCCATTGCACAAACAATCGAGTTGTCTAGGTTGACATTGAGAAAAATCAAACAAAATCTTTTCTGGGCTTTTGTCTATAATACGATTGGTATTCCTTTTGCCGCACTAGGCTTTTTGAATCCAATCATTGCAGGAGGAGCGATGGCGTTTAGTTCCGTCAGTGTATTGTTGAACTCCCTGAGCTTAAATCGACACATGAAAAAGTAAGAGAAGGGATGGAGTAAAAATGAATGGGAACGATATGGAGAAAAAACATGAGCATAAAAAAGAAGTAGTAAACAAAGAAAGTACAGAATCTCATGAAAAACAGATGGAGATGAAACATGACCATAGTCAGATGGATCATTCCATGCACATGGGACATAACCATGGAGATATAGCAAACAGCAAACAAATGGACCATTCGATGCACATGGATCACGAACACGGCGGCATGGATCATTCCATGCACATGGGGAATTTCAAACAAAAATTTTGGCTATCGCTTATCCTAGCTATCCCAATCATTCTTTTTTCACCAATGATGGGAATGGAATTTCCATTTCAAGTAACGTTTCCTGGTTCTGATTGGCTCGTATTGATCTTAGCAACTATACTATTTATCTATGGCGGTCAGCCATTTTTAAGTGGAGCTAAGATGGAATTGAAACAAAAAAGTCCTGCTATGATGACACTGATCGCGATGGGGATTACAGTTGCATATATTTATAGTGTCTATTCGTTTATCGCAAATCTGCTCAATCCACATACACACGTCATGGATTTCTTCTGGGAATTGGCTACTTTGATCGTTATTATGCTACTAGGTCACTGGATTGAAATGAATGCTGTGTCGAATGCCAGCAATGCTTTACAAAAACTAGCAGAATTACTGCCAGAATCAGTGAAACGCTTGACGAAAGATGGAAAAGAAGAGACAGTTTCATTGAAAGAAGTAAACGAAGGTGATCGTTTGATCGTCCGGTCTGGTGATAAAATGCCAACAGATGGTGTAATCTTGAAAGGTGAAACAATTGTTGACGAATCAGCTGTGACTGGCGAATCAAGAGGAATCAAAAAACAAGCCAATGACAAAGTGATTGGCGGTTCTATCAATGGGGATGGAACGATCGAAATCGAAGTAACTGGAACTGGTGAAAATGGTTATCTAGCGAAGGTTATGGAAATGGTGCGAAAAGCACAAGGAGAAAAATCCAAGCTAGAGTCATTATCTGACAAAGTGGCAAAATGGCTGTTTTATGTCGCATTAATTGTGGGTATCCTGGCATTCATCGCCTGGTTGTTCTTGACAGATCTTCCTAATGCATTAGAACGTATGGTAACAGTCTTTATCATCGCCTGTCCTCATGCTCTAGGTTTAGCTATCCCATTAGTTGTTGCTCGTTCCACATCAATAGCAGCTAAAAACGGATTACTTTTGAAAAACCGCAATGCACTGGAGCAAGCCAATGATCTAGATGTGATCATGCTGGACAAAACAGGAACACTAACAGAAGGAAAATTTACTGTAACGGGTGTCGAAGTACTTGATGATGCGTTCAATAAAAATGAAATCCTTCAATATCTAGGAGCCTTGGAAGCGAATGCCAATCATCCATTGGCTGTTGGCATTATGAATTATTTGAAAGAACATGAAATCAAGCCTTATCAAGCTGAAAACCTAAAAAATCTTTCAGGAGTCGGGCTAGAGGCAACAGTCAAAAAACAACAAGTGAAAATAGTTAATGAAAAAGAAGTTGAGCGTCTCGGATTAAACGTAGAACAAGCATTATTGAAACCTTACCAAGAACAAGGAAATACCATCAGCTTCCTGATTTTAGAAAATCATCTAGCTGCAATCGTTGCTTTAGGTGACGTAGTAAAAACAGAAGCAAAAGAATTTATCCGAACATTGAAAGAAAGAAAAATCACTCCTGTCATGCTTACTGGTGACAATAAAAACGCTGCCCAAGCAGTAGCAGATTATTTAGGGATCGAAGAATATTATGGCGGTTTATTACCAGATGATAAAGAAGCTGTTGTCCAGAAATACCTTGACCAAGGGAAAAAAGTAATCATGGTGGGTGATGGGATCAATGATGCGCCAAGTTTAGCCCGTGCTTCAATCGGGATGGCAATCGGTGCAGGGACAGATATCGCAATCGATTCTGCGGATGTCGTATTGACAAACAGCGATCCAAAAGATATTTTGCATTTTCTTGATCTAGCCAAGCAAACGCGAAAGAAAATGATCCAGAACCTCTGGTGGGGGGCAGGTTACAATATTCTTGCAATTCCGCTAGCAGCCGGAATTCTTGCGCCAATTGGTATCATATTAAGTCCAGCAGTTGGTGCTGTCTTGATGTCGTTAAGTACGGTAGTTGTAGCTCTAAATGCTTTGACATTGAAAATCAGATAATAATGAAAAAAGGTTGTGACAAAAAACGTGTCACAACCTTTTTTTCGAGTAATCGATACTCAATCAGCTGGTTCTCGGCATTCCAGAAGTAGATTCTCCAGAAATTTTATCTTATTTTTTGAAGCGGCTCCCTTTTGTCAGAATTTTTTTGTATACCATTTTTCTTATTATATGCGTTATTTCTAAATAGGTTTTTTTATCGAATTTTACCGGATCTGCTTGTCGTCCATATATTTCTGCTTCATATTGAGTAGTTAATCGAATGAAACGCAGATCTAGCTTGAATTCTTGTTCTATTCGCAGGCTATATTCCTGCAAAGATTCTGCGGGTTTGCGCGGTACCAATGTTTCCAAAGGGTTAAGAAGTTTTTGATATGCAATCGTATTAGTAGAAGCAAAAAAATGAAGATAGATAAGATAACTTGTCCAGCGCAGAGATTTTCTGAATAACAATAGAAAGAACAACAAGACGGATAAACACACTCCAAGGCTGAATAAGACGATTTTATAAGCTGGTGTGAGTGTTGTTTCTTCTGATGGAATGACCTCAGATCTCTCACTGGAAATAGTTTCTGCCATATTTTCGCTTTCATTTGGTTGTTCGATAGCAGGCTGGACGGTTTCGGTTGTTTCAGCAACTGGTTGTGAACCCATTGGATTGGCAAATGAAGGGGTTGGTTCAAATGGAAGCCAGCCAAATCCAGGAAAGTATACCTCTGGCCAAGAATGAGCATGACTATTGAGAATGCTGTATTCCTCATTCCCTTGATTATCTGTGCCTGTTCTGAGCCCATTTGTAAAACCTTTTGTCCAGCGAGCTGGGATACCAAGTGTTCGAAGAAGGACGACCATAGAAGTTGAAAAGTTGTCACAATAGCCGACTTTTGAATCAAAGAGGAAATAATCCACATAATCGTGTTCTTTTGGAGTATGCCCGGTATCCGTTTTGGAATAGCGGAAATTTCCGCTTGTTTTTAAATACTGTTAGACAGCTTCGACTTTACGAATTAAAGTTGCTTCATTTTTGGTCAATTCGACCGCCAAGTCCTCAATACGTTTAGGCAAACTTTTTGGCAATTGAAGATTTGTCTGCTGATTTTCTAAATCATCAGCTTTTAACTGACTGATTTTTAATTCTTCTCTCGTAAAAACTAACCTTTCTGTTTGTAAAGTTGCAGAACGTGTCGATTCATTCGGGACAGGAATGAATCGCTGGCTTTCAGGCAAATAGTAAAGCGTTTGTCCACTAGCTAATGAAAAATCAGTCAAGGTAGTATTTCCATAAGGATAAGGTAAGAAAACTTGTTTTTTTAGGGTCAATGTAATGTTTTCTTTGTCTTCTATAACGGTTTGGTAGCTCGTGATGTCAACAGGGAATTCTTGGATTGGTTGGATGGGTGCGTCCTGATCTTCTATCCATCCAGAACCGGTGTAATGATTTTTATTTTCGATCTTCCAATAGCCATTTCCTTCTTGGTTCGCTGTAAAAACAACTTCGCCATTATCATATAAAGGTCCACCAAGCTGTTCATCATTCTCACTGAAGCCTGTTCTTGCACTTCCGGTTAATTGATACTCATGGAGTGTGTCATAAAGCCCTTCATCATTAAGATATTCTCGGATCGGTTCACTCGTTTCCTCGAGAGATTGGTGTACTTTCGGAAGATATAAAGGCAAGATAGCGCTAAAAGTTAAGAAACAAATAAGCAGAACTGTAGTCAATGACTGGAATCGAGTGTTTCCCGACAACAACCGGATGGAGAAAAATTGCCTTGCTGCCAGATACACGAACAAAACAGTTACTACCGCAATCATTTCGTACAGTAAATCTTTTTTCCGAAAAACGGTAAGCATCATGAAGTAAGCCATCAAAGAAAGAAAGGGTGCGTACCAATAGTCGTAATCCACGGTCAATGTAATAAATAAATAGATCAGCAACATTATGAGAAAAAAAGCTGTCTTTTCTGGCAAATAATAAAGTTTACCTTGGGATAGATGGAAGAATTCCTCTGTAACTGACGAAAAAAACTGTAAGATCCATAATATGGAAAATGTCTTCGAAGGAAAATATAAAAACAAACAACCTATCATTACTGGCAAAGAAAGCAGCAAACGTACCCATTTTTTAGGAATACAGCAGACAATAAGGCATAGGACACCAATAGTTAGGATAAGAAGGTAGCTGTTTTGCAATTGATTAGCTACTACAAATATCGGAGCACCTACACTTAGTATCACAAAGGAGTAAACGCCACGCAGCCATTTTTCCCGTTTAATCGTCAATCCATTCACCTCCTGGCAATGAACATATCTTGTCTTTTTCTTGGACCATGAGTTGTTTTTCTACGAAATAAACAAGATAAACCGTTCGATCTTTTGACAATGTTTCAATAGCTTCTGAGACTTCAGGAGAATTCTCAGGAACAAAGAGGACGATTTGTTTTTTTGCATATTTTTTCAAGTGTGTGAAAAAAGCTTTCTCATCGCCAGCTTCCAAAGAAGCAAAATAGGTATGACCGGGGTCTTTGCCATGAAAGGCGCGGTTGCCTAATATCAGAAGTTCCGGCTGCTTTTCTTTTTTCAAATGCCATAAAGAAAAATACAAGTCTAGCAGAGGTTCAAATTTTGGACTGGGCGAACCCCAAAAGCAAAAAAGAGGAGAACATTCTTCTTCTTGATAATCGTATTCACGGTATAACCACTCTTGAGTATGAGCAGACAATTTCCAATCGATTCGGTTGAAAGAATCACCTGGACGATAAGCGCGATGTTCCCGAAAATCAAGACCTCTTTGGTACGCGTTCAGCTGCTGTTTTTTTTCCAGAACTCTCTGTAATTTTTCTGCTTGAATCTTACAAAAAGCAGGCAGAACAGTCACAGGAAAAGAGATCTCTCTTTTTGCACTTTTTCTGAAAAGTCCTAGACTATCATAGGCTGTAAAAATGACAGTTAATGTTTCATGGCATCCTCTTTCTTTTGGCTGCCAAAGCAATTGGACTTCTTGCGGTTTATTTGTAAGAATCAAAATCTCTTGTTTTTTTCTGCAAAGATTGCTGGGAAGCCGATTTGTAAACGAGGGAGAAGTAAAGAAAAAGTTCTCTTTTTTGCTATGGAAAAAATAACCTGCATACTTTTTTTGCGATAAACGAGTGGCTGCAATGTACAAGTAACCGAAAGTTTCTTTAGAAAGCTGCTTAATGAAATCAAGCTCCATGATACATAAAGAGTAAAAAAGGCCAACAAGAACCAGCCTAAAGAATTGTTGAATACAAGAGCAAAAAGCACAATGATGAAATATACCAGAAATAACACAAAATTAATGAAATAATCTTTGATTTTTTCCATTGTCTACCTCAATCTACCTCACAGGAATAGGAATTTGTGCAACAAGAGTATGAATGATTTGTTTCTTTTCGTCTTCCTTCAATGAACGATCGTAAAAAATCAGGCGATGGGAAAACACGTAAGGAACTAAATCCTGCAAATCTTTGGGCGTGACGTAATTTCTCCCATGGATTAAAGCATAAGCTTTTGCTGCCTGAATAAAGGAAAGGCTTCCTCGTGGACTGATGCCAAGCTGGATGGCAGCATGACTTCTTGTTGCTGACACTAACTGCAAGGCATAAGATGCCACTTCGGGACTGACAAAGACATTCGCCACATTTGTTTTTATTTCTTCTATTTCATAACTGTTCAATACTTCATTTAAGTTATCCAACACTTTTTCGAATTTATCCAAAAGTAGCAAAAGTTCGTCATCAAAAGAAGGATAACCGATTTGTAGTCGGAATAAAAAACGATCGAGCTGTGCTTCCGGCAAAGGATATGTTCCTTCGTACTCGATTGGATTTTGCGTAGCTAAGACAAAAAAATGATTGTCTAGAGGGTATGTATTGTTGTCGATCGTTGCATGATTCTCGGCCATTGCTTCTAAAAGTGCTGACTGAGTACGAGGAGTCGTACGATTGATCTCATCTGCCAACAAGATCGTGGTAAAGATCGGTCTCGGACGAAATTCAAACTCTTTTGATTGTGAATTGTATACGGAAAAACCAAGAATATCACTAGGCAGCAGATCAGGAGTACATTGGACTCTGCTGAAGGTTCCCTGTACAGCTTTTGCTAGTGCTTTGACCAGTAACGTTTTACCTACACCGGGAATATCTTCGAATAAGACATGACCACCTGCTAATAGGGCCACGATCATCAATTGGATAGTTGAACGTTTGCCGATGACCGCTTTTTCTAATTCTTATATCAACTGATCGATTTTTTGTTTGGATTCTTCTATTTTTTCTTCCATTTTCACATCACCTTCTCATAAAATCACTATTTATTTCATTGTAATGGAAGGGAATACATCCTACAAGCAAAGTGATCTTATTATGTTTTTTTAAAGTACATTCGTTTTGAAATGAGAATACGATTAAATTGAGTAAAATAAAAAATAATGAGGAAGATTTGCGTATTTAAATAAATAGAAAGGGAGTTTTTTATCTTTTTAGGAGTGAACCCATTTTGATCAAACAATATGTTTAGAAATCAGGTGAGAAATGATCGATGAGATGGCAAAAACTATTATCAAAAAATGCACAGAATTTATTTTCACTAATCAATCTAATGAAAGATTTGATCTGGCGAAAAGCTGATTTAGCTGAAGAACTGAAAATCGATGTTAAAACAGTGGATCGGCATCTGAAACGTTTGGCGGAAAGCGACTGTCCCATTCAGCTGATTCTTCATAAGAAAACCGTTCAGTTAGTTTATGATCAAGGATATAGCGAACCTTATCTCTTGTTTGTTTTTCTGATCCAATCACCCCCGTTTTGTTTACTGAAAAATCTGCTATTGAATGAACCTTACGAGCAGAAGTACGATCGTTCTACGCAAGAGCGATTGAGAAAGTGGTTTGGCGAGTACCACCTTTCTTTTTCTTATAAAAAAGCACAGATCTTTGGTTCAGAAAGAAAAGTAAGATATCTGCTGTTTTGCTTTTTGAAAGATTTTCCGCATTTTTTTGCAGATGATGGAGAGCAGTCCTTTTCTGAGATGTTCATCCAATTATTGAAGCAAAGAAAGGATCCGGCAGAAATCGAGATTTTAGGAGACAGTCGAACACTATTCTTTGAATTGTTTCCTGAATTGCTATTTAGAGAGGAGCAGATTTTGCCAATAAAAGAAAAAAATTATCTAGCAATTTTGCGCTTGAGCTGTAACCAGATTACTGAAAAGCGGTGGAAACGGATAGAAGAGACACAAGACTATCGGAAATTGACGATTGTGACTGAAAAGCTTGATTCGCTGTTTTGGCTGAATAGCGAATTTGAGAGCGAAAGCAAATCAAAGCTGACAAAAGTACTTTACCAAGAATGACTTCGTTACGTAATTGGTATCCATGACCGGCTGATAGAAGAAGTTCGTTATTATCAGGAAACATTAGAAAAATTTCCCAATTCCAAAGATAAACTATATCAATTTCGGCTAGCGATCCAACAAGCACTTGCACACCCCGCAGTAGAGTGGGGGATGCTTTTACTGAAAACACTCCAGGAACGAGGGTATTTAGATGTCCACCCTCCTGAAGTGAAAATCGTCTTTTTTTTTCGCTATGAACACCAAGAAGCAAGAAGACTTGCTGGGGTACTGAACAAAACGCTAAGACATCGAAAACGGATCTCTATACATGTATGTACTCGAAATAAGCCGCCTCGGTATGCAGATCTAGTGATCACCGATCATTTTTTTCCACTAGACCATAACGAAGATCAAAAAACGTATCTGTACCATCCTTCATTTGGTATCGAAAGACTTCTTACCGATATCAATTACTGGTTAGGCAAAAACCGATAAAACCTTTGGAAAAAAGATCAAAACAAGTCAGTCTGTGCTATAATAAAAAGCGATTAGTAAAGGAGGAAATCCATTGGAATTAAAGAAATTAGAAGTTCCCACATCTTCGATCACAGAAGTGAAACGATCGCCGATGGATGTATTTGCTCAAGCGAGAGACGCGGGAACTGGCGTATATATATTTAATCGTGAAAAAGTAGCTGGCGTGATGCTGACCCAAGAACAATACGAAACGCTCTTGCAAGAACTAGATGTCCTTCGTCAAACAGTGAAAGTGGAGAGGAAAGAACCAAAAGAAATAAACGAAGAACCTATTAACAAAACAGCTTCCGTCGTATCCAATGCTGAAGGGATGGAAGAGCTGGCCCAAACATTACAGCACTCGCTCATTACTGGTGTGACGATTACAGCAAAAAATCTAGATGAACGAATGGTAGCACTAGGTTTTATTACGAAAAAGACCGGATTTGGCGGAGTCGTGGATATGCTTAGCGAGTTGATGGAAACTGGGAAAATCAACTACCAGTTAAGAAGAAAACCGCAAAATCGGACAATCATAGCTGAAATCATAGGAGAGCAAAACAGTCAATCTCAATTGATGGATAAAATCATCATCAAGAAAATTTTTCTACATGAGCTATAAGAAAACCATGTTCGCACTTCTAGGCAAGCCAGGCTTTGAAGACCTTGCCAAAGAATTGAACGAACGCCTTTAAGATAAGGGTTTTTCGCTAGATTTAAAAAATCAGTGATAGAAACATGTTCGCTTATAAATAAAATTAGTGATAGTTTTAGTGATAGTGAGCTTAAAAAAGCACTCAATTTGAGTGCTTTTTTATTTGCTCTTCTATATAGTTTTCTAGTTGATTCATTGATCTTTTTTTCACTTCGGGAGAAATATGGGCATAGACTTGTGTAGTGGAAACATCTTTATGACCTAAAAAATCTTTGATATCTTCTAAAGGTATTCCTGCTTGTCTCGTTCTAGCTGAAAAAGCAAAACATAATGTTGGTGTTTTCCTTTCAGCATATCTATCAGCAAGATGTAGAGTAGGACAACCTCGTGAGCCAAAAGTCCTGTGCAAATCGAGTTACAACACACACATGATAAAGAAACTTTTGAAAAGAACTATAAAGTATACGTTGAATTGGCAAGAGATTCAGCAATGAAATATGGTATTCCATTAACATTAGACACTCCTTATAACCAACCAGGAATCAAATCGCATTTATGGGTAACACAAAATATTTGGGGCGATCATACAGATCCTTACGGTTATCTTTCTGAAATGGGTGTAAGTAAAGAAAAACTAGCCTATGATTTGGCTCATGGTTTTACGGATGATAATCCAACTACTTCGGAGGATAAACCAGTAATTGATCCAACTCGAGCAGGTGCTGCAAATTCTACGCTGACAGATGGAACAAATTACGCCCACATTGATCAGTTCGGAGAAATCGAAAACGCAAACTTGCATGTAGCTGGATGGCACATTGCTAATTATAAATACGAGTATATTTTCATTATGGACTACAATACTGGAAAAGAACTAGCTAGAGTAAGAGCTGATGGGATTTATAGACCAGACGTAAATCAAGCTTATAATACTTTAGGAAATGTTGGCTATCATGTATCTTTCAATATGCGTGATTTCCCTAATAAGAAAGTATACGTCATGATGCGTGCGACAAACGATCCAGAAGGAAATACTAAGGGTGGAGCACAAGATTTTCATGACAAGCGTTGGTATTTAAATATTCCACAACGATAAAAAATCCCCCCCTCTTTGAGGGGCGGTACATAAAAATGGATAGGCTACAATTAACTAGACAGAAAAATTAAGGTGTGTAGACTAGAAGAAAACATACCAGGAGGAATTTTTATGTCTAAGAGAACACGAAGAACTTTTTCACAAGAATTCAAGCAACAAATCGTCAATCTTTACTTAGCTGGAAAGCCACGTGTAGAAATCATTCGAGAATATGAACTAACGGCTTCAGCATTTGACAAATGGGTAAAGCAATCTAAAACGAGTGGTTCATTCAAAGAAAAAGATAATCTTACGCCTGAACAAAAAGAATTGTTAGAACTACGTAAAAGAAACCAGCAATTAGAAATGGAAAATGATATTTTAAAGCAAGCAGCGCTGATATTCGGACGAAGAGACAAGTAATCGATGCGAATAAGCATCTTTACCCTATATCAGCGATGTGCAGAATATTAGGTCTATCACGTCAGTCCTATTATTATCAATCAAAACCAAAGAAAGACGAATCAGAACTTGAAGAAGTAGTCGCTGAAGAATTTATCCGCAGCCGAAAGGCCTACGGCTCAAGAAAAATAAAAAAAGCCTTATCAAAACGAGGCATTCAGATCAGCCGACGAAAAATTAGTAGAATCATGAAAAATAGAGGATTAAAATCGAGCTATACTGTTGCTTATTTTAAAGTACATCATTCTACTTGCAATGAAGCCAAAACGACAAACGTATTGAATCGTAAATTCTTAAGAGACAACCCATTAGAAGCGATCGTAACAGACTTGACTTATGTACGAGTCGGGAAAAAATGGAATTATGTCTGTTTCATTTTGGATCTGTTCAATCGAGAAATTCTCGGCTATTCTTGTGGAGAACATAAAGATGCCGTTCTAGTAAAAAAAGCATTTAGCCGTATCAAACAACCTCTGACAGAGGTTGAGATTTTTCATACTGATCGTGGAAAAGAGTTTGATAACCAAGCTATTGATGAATTATTAACAACTTTTGACATCAATCGATCATTGAGTCATAAAGGCTGTCCTTTTGATAATGCCGTAGCTGAATCAACTTATAAGTCGTTGAAGGTAGAATTTGTCTATCAATACACATTTGAAACCTTACAACAATTGGATTTGGAGTTATTTGACTATGTCAATTGGTGGAACCACCTTCGGTTGCACGGTACACTTGGCTACGAGACACCGGTTGGTTACCGTAACCAGAGATTGGCGCAGCGAATCCTTGATAATGAGCTCGGATGTGCTAACGCTAGCGAGGCAGTCTAACTTTAACTGTTAGCTCCTGCCGAAGATCGTCACATCCGAGGAGGCTCATTGTCAAGGACAATCGGAATAGCATACGGAAAGAAGTTCTGCACCTTATAAAATTTGTCAAAAAAACTGTTGCCATTCCAAAATTTATTATTTAGATTCTATAAACATGTGCAACTTATCTAACAACAAAGTATATATTCTACAGAAGTAAACAAATAGCTTATATTTTAGGATGTACACAAATTGACAAGTATAATAAAACTTTGATAAAATACAAATGTTTTTTTATTTTTATATGTGATTAGTTAGAACTTACTTAAATCCTATTATAATATTTTTGTTAATGATTTTAATAAAATGATTGGAGAGAAAATGATGGATCAAAAAGCGTTTATCGAATCTATTGATTCTACAATCGATAGATTAAAAAAAGAAATTCGATTTTATAATAGAGTAATTGGTATCGGAAATATTATAAAAATAGTCTTATCAGCTAGTATCCCAATATTAATTGATCAGGCTTCCGAACACAGGTCTTTACTATTGATTGTTTCAATTGCTTCAGCAATAATTACAATTATACAAAGTGGGATGTCTGCATTTAATTATCAAGATAAAGTACAGACTTCGACAGAGTTATTAATGAAAATTGAAAAAGAAAAGTTGTTATATATAACGAAAACATCCCCATATAATAAAACAGATGAAGAAAATTTCCATTTAATCGTTACAACCCTTCAAACTGAATTAAATGATATTATCTCTGATTTTAATCAAGTTAATAACTAAAAATTTATTTAATTAGAAAGTAGTGCAGATAATACTAATTGTACAATTAAGAAAAGAGATAAGACTTTACATTCCTAAAAAAATGTAAAGTCTTATCTCTTTTCTTAATGCTATAAATTCATAATAACATTATGGACAATAAATTTAAAATTTATTCAGACTGTAGACAAACTCCTAAATTTAGAGTGTTGTTTGCAGTCTGACGACTCAAAAATGAGTCGTATAAATCAATTATAGTAATAAGTCATTGATTTCTTTAAATTCTTTATCAAGTTCTTTTTCATCATATTTTTCATATTTATCAGCTTCATGAAGAACTTTTTTAATTTCATGAATAGCCTTTCGTTCAACTAACCATTTTTTTAGGTTATGTTTTTTTTCTGGATTTTCAGATAACGTATCAAGTTCGTCTAACTCTTTATCCAGTTTATTGACAACAGAAACAATTTTGTTTACAACTTTTTCTTCTTTGTTTTCTAAATTTGACATTTATCTTCACGTCCTTTTTATTTGATAATTTAAGTATAGAACTTTGATATAGTTTATACAAATAAAAACGCTTCTTTGTGTATTCTGTGCTTTTCTTTTGGAATGAGGAAAACTTTGGAGTAATATGAACGTGGACAGAAAAATATTTAGGAGGAATAAACTATGTGTACGTCTATTACTTATGTAACAAGTGATCATTATTTTGGAAGGAATTTTGATTATGAAATATCTTACAATGAAGTAGTCACTATTACTCCAAGAAATTATAAGTTGAATTTTCGAAAGGTAAATGATTTGGATACTCATTATGCAATGATTGGTATTGCCGCTGGTATAGCTGACTACCCTCTTTATTACGATGCGACAAATGAAAAAGGATTGAGTATGGCTGGACTAAATTTTTCTGGGTATGCTGATTATAAAGAAATACAAGAAGAGAAAGACAATGTATCTCCTTTTGAATTTATTCCTTGGATTTTAGGACAATGCTCAACAGTAGGAGAAGCTAAAAAATTGTTAAAAAATATCAATTTAGCAAATATAAATTATAGTGACGAACTTCCTTTATCCCCTTTACATTGGCTATTAGCTGATAAAGAAAAATCAATTGTCATTGAAAGTATGAAAGATGGACTTCATATATATGATAACCCTGTGGGCGTTCTTACCAATAATCCTTCATTTGACTATCAATTATTTAATTTAAACAATTATCGTGTCTTATCGAGTGAAACTCCTAAAAATAATTTTTCAAATCAAATAAGTTTGAATGCCTATAGCCGCGGTATGGGAGGGATAGGCTTGCCTGGAGATTTATCCTCAGTATCTCGTTTTGTTAAAGCGACTTTTACGAAGCTGAATTCTGTATCTGGAGATTCAGAGTCAGAAAGTATTAGTCAATTTTTCCATATCTTAGGTTCAGTAGAACAACAAAAAGGTTTGTGTGATGTTGGTGATGGAAAATATGAATATACAATTTATTCTTCTTGTTGCAATGTTGACAAAGGAATCTATTATTATCGAACATATGAAGACAGTCAAATTACTGCAATTGATATGAATAAAGAAGACTTAGATAGTCATAAGTTAATTAGTTATCCAATTATAGAAAAACAACAAATTAAATATATAAATTAGTTAATGTGTTGTGATTGATTATTTAATATAGATATAATACAAAAAGGCAAAGATATTTTCAAAACATTTTTTCTTGATGTGATATCCTTGTCTTTTTTGTAATGTTTTTAACTTATTGCTTTTGCAAAATTTATTTACCTGTTTTCTGGATCAACGATAGTGTATATTATGCTATCCTTGTTTGGATTTTAGGACGTTTAAAGAGGCACTTTTTTACATAACTTAATCCATAGACCTTTTAAGCCTGCTGTGAGATAATAATAAAGAAGAGTTTAAAGCGCACCCCAAACCACTTCCCCATAAGTGTATTACGCTTTAAACTCTTTTATATTTGAATTCACTAAGAAGCATACCATATTTTTGAAAAAAAGTGAGAAAAAAGGCTTATAATTAGGATTTAGAGTAATTAATTAGATGTTTATTTTATAGGACTGATATTATAGATTACAAATAGTATCGTATTTCGCAATCTTAAAATTATCTTCTTACTGTGAATAAGATAATAAAATTTGTATTTGTCCTTTTTAGGTAACTTATTTTAATCTATATACCTTTCTGGATCAACGAAAGTATACTTTATATAGTCATAACGCCGATGGTAACTATGCACTGTAACGATAATGCTGCTAAAATATCTTTTTACGAAAAACATCACAAGGAAAAACTTAACTATGGTATTATCTAAACATAATTTTTTCGGTATTTAATATTTAATTAGGAGGTAATATTTTGCTTTTTTATAGTAATTTTATCTTAATAGTAGCGATATTATTACTTCTGAATATATGGATTTTTGATAGGAGTAGAAATGCAAGTATAGGTTTTAGAACTAAACGAAGTCTGTCTTCTAAAAAAAATTGGGTATACTCACAAACTATTTTTTATGGAGGAATTGTTTTAATTAGTTTACTTTCTTCAACACTTTATTCTTTGAATATTATAGATGTTTCCACCTCAAATTCAATATCTATTATTGGAATCATTATTGCTGCAATTATTACACAACTGTTTTTAGTGTTTGGAGAGAAGAAAAGAAGTAAAAAATAGAAAAACTAGTGATAGTTTTGGTGATATAAGAAAAACATATATGTATAAAAAGAAGAAAGTAGCTTCTCTTTGTACATATATGGTTTGTTTTTATGGATGCCGAGCTTTTTTATAAGATAAGGCTACCGCCCATAACGACCCAAGGATTTGTGGAACTAAGTAAATACCTGCAAGAAGCAAGATCAGCTGGGTCGGTTTTAAAGGATGATAGAAGTAACGCCATTCAGTAAAATTGGCGCAAAATAAATAGGAAGTGACAGTAGATATAATATTGGCAATGAATAAAGATATAATACGCCTGTTCCTTTGAAAATAATATCCAGCAAAAAGAGATAAAAATATCAATGTGATGAACCCGCTTACGGAATGATAACGAAAATCAAGCAGTAAGGCGAAATGCACATAAGGAACAAAAGATAAAAGCAACGGAAGGTTTTTCCAGCAAGTTTTTATCATCTTTCATCACCACCTAACAAGTGTTATTATTTTGTTAGTTTTATTGTAAATTGAATCCTGCAATAATCAATTACTTTTTCATTATTTCTAGATTAAATGAATAAACTCTCATGCCATTATCTCTAAAAAAAAAGTTTTTCCCCCTAATTTTTTTAGATAGAAAATTGTATAGTATGATGAGAGAAAAAGTAGTTTGGGGGAACGTTAATGAGAAGAAAAGCAGTAATCGATCGGCTTTATTTATTTTTTTGGTTTTTTCCTATCGTTTTGCTACCTTTTACATGGGTAAATGCTGTTGTACAAGGTGCGGAGATATTAGGCCTGATCCAAGGAAGCGGATTAGTGGTTTCTAGGAATTTTCCAGCTTTGACTGTTTTCTATTTAGTGATAAGTGTAGGTCTCTTATTACCAAAATCTCTGATCAATCACTACAATTGGCAGCTGCTTTACTTTTCTTGCTTATTAGTATTTACATCTATGTTTTCTTTGCTGCCTCGCTTGATTATCGGCCCTAATGGTTTGAGCGAGAGTGGATTGAAGGATTCAGCTTATTCCTCCATGTATTTCTTGACGATCAAACCATGGTTCTATTTAGTAATTGCCTCATTTATTCTTGCAACATTTTTTTACTTCTGGACAGAAATCAGGATAAAAAGTGAACGATCTGTATCTATAAAAAATAACTATTGATGGTGGATCATCAGTAAAAAAGCATATGAGCTGCGTAAAATGCATGTTTCTCATATGCTTTTTTTATTATTATGTAAAGAATGCGAAAAACGTTTACATGATTTTTACATAACTTAACTATATTTTTACAGCAACCATACGAGGGATTTACAGTCGACTGATAAACTTTAGTTGTAAATAAGAAAGGAGCAATAAAATGAAAAAAGTATTGTTTACTCTAGGTATGATGGGAATTCTTTTAGCCGGATGCGGCTCAGGATCAGGAAATACAGATGGCTCTGCCACACAAAATAATTCAAGTGACTCAAATGAACAAGTAAAAATCGTTGCGGTAGGTTCGACAGCATTACAGCCGTTAGTCGATGCAGCACAAGAAAGCTTTGTACAAGAAAATCCAAATTATCAAATCTCTGTACAAGGAGGAGGAAGCGGAACTGGTTTGAGCCAAGTCGAAGCTGGAGCAGTTACTATCGGAAACTCTGATGTATTTGCAGAAGAAAGAGACGGAGTTGATGCTTCAAAATTAGTGGATCATAAAGTAGCAGTGGTCGGGATGGCACCAATCGTCAATAAAGATACAGATGTCAAAGATATCACCAAACAGGAATTGATTGATATCTTTACAGGAAAAATCACTAACTGGAAGGAAGTTGGCGGGAAAGATCAAAAAATCAACGTCGTGAACCGTGCAAACGGCAGCGGTACCCGCGCGACATTCGAAAAATGGGGACTGGATGGTGCTACCCCTGTGCAGTCCCAAGAACAAGATTCATCAGGAACAGTTCGGCAGCTGGTAAGTCAAACACCAGGAGCAATCAGCTATTTAGCTTTCTCATATCTCGATGATTCCACACAAGCACTAAGTATCGACGGTGTAGAACCAAAAGAAGAGAATGTAGCAGATAACAGCTGGGGAATCTGGTCATATGAACATATGTACACGAACGGAAAACCTTCCCCTGAAGTCCAAAAATTCTTAGACTACATGATGACAGAAGAAATCCAAGAAGGACCTGTCAAAGAATTGGGCTATTTACCAATCACAATGATGGAAGTAGAACGTGATCACGAAGGAAATATCAAATAACTAGCAGATAAACATGCCACGGTAGTCGTTACTATTAAGGAAAAATCAACTATGTTTCCCCACATATACATTTTTCCTTTAATTGTGAAAAATAGTTCCTCATATTTTGCCGTTTTTTGAGCTAATACCGAGGGTCAGCTGATTGAACACCGTTTATTCGAAAAAAAGAGCTACGACATAGAACTGTCGTAGCTTTTTTTTGCTATATGACAGGAATGAAAGGTGTTTGCAAGCTTAATGTGAGGAACACTTTCCATATCTGTTCTATACTGGATAGGAGAAGTTTGGAAATATCCAGAAAACGAAATCAATCGAGGTAGCCACATGAAGAATAAATGGATAAATCGAAGTAAAAAAAAGAAAGTAACACAAAGATCATCAGATAAAGTCATCCGTCTTTTTCCATCGTATAAAGAAGGATTAACGGCAGATCAAGTCAAGGAACGAATAGAAAAAGGTGCAGCAAATAATTCAGTCGATCCCACATTCAAAACAAATCAGCAAATCGTATTGGAAAACATATTTACGTATTTCAATTTGATCTTTCTTATCTTAGCCATTTTGCTTTGTTTAGTAGAATCCTATAAGAACTTGACTTTTTTACCAGTTATCATAGCCAATACAGGAATCGCCATTTTTCAGGAAATTCGATCCAAAAAGATCTTGGACGAACTAAATGTTTTAAATACAGCAAAAGTCAATGTCATACGAGACGGGATAGAACAAACAATAGATATAGAAGACCTTGTAATAGATGACATTGTTATTTTAGAGACTGGACATCAAATTCCAGCAGATGCAGAGGTCGTGGAAGGGAAACTGCAAGTTAATGAGGCTTTATTGACAGGCGAAGCAGATGAAATAACCAAAGAAATAGGCGATCCATTAATGTCCGGCAGTTTCATTGTTTCCGGAAAAGCTTACGCCCGATTAGACAAAGTTGGAGCAGATTCGTATATTTCCCAGCTGACAGTCAAAGCCAAGACAATGGGAGAAGGAGAACAGTCGGAGATGATTGCTTCTCTTAATCAATTGATCAAATGGATTGGGATCATCATTATTCCTATCGGTATCCTGCTTTTTTCTCAAAGTTACTTTTTTAATGGAAACACGATCAAAGAAAGTGTCGTTGCAATGGAAGCAGCATTGATCGGTATGATACCTGAAGGACTGTACTTGCTGACGACGATTGCATTAGCATTAAGTGCGACTAAACTAGCAAAGCAAAGAGTTCTTTTACACAATATGAAAAGCATTGAGACATTGGCAAGGGTAAATGTCCTTTGTGTAGATAAAACAGGAACGATCACAGAAAATAAAATGTCTGTTCAAAAAGTGATCGTCTCTAAAAAACAAGAAATAATCAGTCAGTCAGATCAATTGGAAGCATGCATTGCTGACTATGCAAAAGCGATGGCAGGAGACAATGCAACAATGGAAGCTTTTAAAGCATATTTTACAAAAACCACTGATCAATCCTATCACCATGTTATTCCTTTTTCTTCTGTCCAAAAATTCAGCAGTGTAGCGTTGGCAGACAAGGTGTATGTTTTAGGAGCGCCCGAAATGGTTTTGCGCGATCAATTGCCGGAATATGCGGAAGAGTTTGTTTCTTTCGCTGAAAAAGGCTATCGCGTGTTGGTCTTTGGTGTGTACGATGGGATTCTTGAAGAACCAGTATTGACAGAAGCAGTCACACCATTAGGCTATATTCTGATTGCTAATCCTATCAGAAAAGAAGCAAGAGCCACATTTGATTACTTCAAAAAACAGCAAGTAGCCATCAAAGTGATTTCTGGAGATAATCCGCTCACCGTATCCAATGTAGCTGTCCAAGCAGGGATTTCACATGCTGATCAGTACGTTGATGCATCTAAATTATCAGAAGAAGAATATGAAGCAGCTGTCGAAAAATATACAGTTTTTGGACGCGTCAAGCCAGAACAAAAGAAAATCTTCGTTCAATTGCTAAAGCGTCGTAACAATACAGTAGCTATGACAGGTGATGGCGTGAATGATATTCTAGCCATGAAAGAAGCAGACTGCAGTATAGCGATGGCTTCCGGAAATGAAGCCGCCATGCAGGCCTCACAAGTGGTCTTACTTGATTCTGACTTTTCACGCATGCCAGAAGTTGTTGCAGAAGGACGGCGCGTTGTGAACAATATTGAGCGATCAGCCAGCTTGTTTTTAGTGAAGAATATTTTCTCCTTTTTGCTCTCACTGTTTTCAGTGATCTTTGCTCTGACCTATCCTTTAGAACCATCACAAATCACATTGATTAGTTTGTTTACTATCGGACTTCCATCTTTCTTGCTTGCTCTAGAAGAAAACAAAAAGCGAATCAGAGGGAAATTCATCATGAATGTGATGGAAAAAGCTGTGCCAGGTGGACTAACAGATATGATCGTAGTCGGTGCGTTGGTGATCTGCGGGGTGACTTTGAATCTAAATAAAACAGATGTTTCTACAGCATCTACCATGCTTTTGATTGCAGTAGGGTTCCTCGTTCTCTATAAAATCTGTTCACCGCTGAATAAATTCAGAAGTCAGATCATTCTTTTCTGTGCTAGCGGTAACTTTTTTTCGGTCATCTTTTTGCATAAGCTGTTTTCAATCACCGGTATCTCAGCTGTATCACTTTTGCTGTTGAGCATTCTATTTTTCTCGGCAGATTCGATTTTTAGGCATTTGACCACATTGGTAGAATATTTGTTTGAACGTAAAAATGAAAAAGAGCAAAAGCCGTTTAGTCGCGTAGTTAAAAAATTTCTATCGATATTTAAACGAGAAAATTGACGAAAAGTATCTCAAAAAAGAGTAAAAAAGAACAACCACTCGTGTATCTTTCGAAGCAGGATGAGTCATCCAACTTTAAAACGCACGAGCAGTTGCTCTTTTTTACATTTTCGGAATGGTAACGGTGAAAGTCGAACCTGTTCCAAGATGACTGTCTACAGTAATCGTACCATGAAGGAGTTGCACGTAGTCTTTTACAATCGCTAACCCTAATCCGGTCCCGCCTGAATGCCGGCTTCGCGCCTTGTCTACGCGGTAAAAACGCTCAAAGATCCGTTCCTGATCCTCAATGTCGATACCTATACCAAAGTCTTGGACAGAAAACGATAGATCATCTGTTGCCTGATAGCGGATAATAATCTCGCTGTCGCTTTTTGAATATTGGACAGCATTTTCAATCAGATTTTTGATAATTGGATAAAGGATATCTGTTTTAGTAGTAAATGGTTCGTTCTTTCCAATCAATCGAATCGTCAACCGTTTCTTTTCGATGATTGGCTGATAATTTTGAACGATTTGCTGGAAATAAGGTTCTGTATAAATTGTCTGGATCTCGTAAGAATTCTCGCCATCTTTTGACAGCTGGATGATTTCCCGAATCAGTTTATCTAACCGGATCGCATCTTTTTGCATGATCTCAAGAAAAGAAGTCAGAGTTTGCGGGTCATCTTTTGCACCATCCAGTAAAGTCTCGGTAAAACCAATCAGTGAAGTCACAGGAGTTTTTAATTCGTGAGAGACGTTGCCAACGAAATCCTTTTGTAGCTTTTCTAAACGTCGCACTTTCGTTAAGTCATACGCCACCCCTAGAATCTGTCCGGTACCTTCTGAATTAGTAAAGTAGCGCAAACTCAAGTCTAATGTCTGCCGACCTTCTGTAAGGGTGATCTCCTGATGGATCAGCGGATGCTCAGGAGTCACTTGATGAATCAGCTGAATGAGTTTTGGCTCTTGAATGACTTCTGTGTACCGCTGTTCAGGTTGATAGCTTACCACGTTTAAATGTAGCTGCATCTTTGGATTAAGCAGTAGTAAACGAGAATCAGCATCATCAATCAGGAATACGCCAATCATCAGTTCGTTCAGTAACGTATATAATTGCTCTTCTGTGGTAGTATACGCCCGATACATCTTACTCATTTGTTCGCTCAACGCATTGATCGTCTGATACAATTCTTCCCATTGATCGGGTGTTTGCATGATTACTTCCGCCTGATTAGGATTTTGCACCATTTTTTTTAGTACGGGCAGCACGGTTTTCAATGGCTGGTTTTTTTGATAGATCAGATAATAGATCATTCCTGCAAGAACAAGGAAGAAAGACAGAAAGAAGAAAAAGACCCAACGGCGAAAACTCTCAGTTCTCGGTAAAAAACCGCTTGTCGGTTCTGCGATACGTAAAATGGCTTCTAACTGGCCACTTTTTTTGACTGGTAATGCGACATATAAAAGATCCCCATTCAAAGTAGTACTTTTGCGCAAAGCGCTACCTAGGTTCCCACCATTCAATACGGCTTTGATTTCGGGACGGGAGTTTCGCTGTTCATTCAATGTTTCATTGTTTGTGTCAAATAAGATCTTTCCAGTAGCATCCATTAAAGTAATCCGTTCGTTCGACTGATGGACGAATTCTTCCAAAGCAGTTTTGTTTTGCGCTGCTTGGAGGTTTTCGACATCTAATTGCCGGATCAGCAGTTGTGCTTTTTTTGTCAGGTAGCTTTCTTGCTGTTCCACGATCTGCTGTTGAAAATAATTGGAAATCAATTGCCAGCCACCAAAAAACAAACTAACTAAAAGAATAAGAAAGAAGAGACGTTCATAAATTTTTTTCCATTTCATCGTTTTGGTTCCTGAAACTTATAGCCAAATCCTCTAATAGTCACCAAGTACTTTGGATGTTTTGGATCTCGCTCGATTTTTTCTCGCAAATGACTAACGTGTACATCTACGATTCGGCTTTGTCCTGCGAAGTCAAAATTCCAAATGCGGTCTAGCAATGTGTCTCGGTCGATCACACGGTCTTTTCGTTTCATGAAATAAACAAGTAATTCAAATTCTTTCGGTGTTAGTTCAATCAGATGGTCGTCTACGGTCACTTGATAATTGGTCAAATCAGCAGTGATTTGTCCAATCGATAGATATTCAGGCTCAGCTTCATCTTTTGATTGCTTACGAGGTTCAATCCGTCTGAATATTGCTTTCATACGGGCTAATACTTCGCGAGGACTAAATGGTTTGGTCAAATAGTCGTCAGCACCTATTTCTAGGCCAATGATCCGATCCACTTGGTCATCTTTAGCCGTCAGCATCAAAATCGGTGTTTCATTTTTTTCTTGACGCAGCCGCTGAGTGATCTCCATGCCATCCATCGTTGGAAGCATCACATCTAAAATGATGAAATCAAATGATTGTTCTAATGCTAATTCTAATCCTTCGCCTCCATCTGTGGCACTGGTTACCTTGTAGCCTTCTTTTTCCAAATTGAACGTCAAGAGCGTTACAATAGAAGGTTCATCATCAACAACTAGTATTTTTTTCATTCAAATCTCCTTTAAATAGGTTTCATTCTGTTTATATTTTAGCATAGAATCAGTACAAAGGGCTATTTTACAAAAGAAATAAATGGTATAATAGGAAGGCACTTTGCTGAATAGAAAGGAAGAACAGTCAATGATTGGAATCAGTGCATGTTTAGGCGGTCTGGCCTGTCGCTATGATGGACAGAAAAAAGAAGTACCAGAATTGATGGAACTAGTTGAAACTGGAGAAGCTGTCATGGTCTGTCCAGAAGTGATCGGCGGATTACCAATTCCTAGAGATCCCGCTGAAATCATTGGTGGAAATGGATTCGATGTGTGGAAAGATCAAGCAAAAGTATGGACGACAAGCGGCGAAGATGTAACGGAAGCGTACAAAAATGGCGCGATCAAAGCCTATCAAAAATTGCAGGAAAAACACATTGATCTAGTCATCATGAAGGAAAAAAGCCCTTCATGCGGAACCCATTCGATTTATGACGGGAGTTTTTCCGGAATAAAAAAAAATGGTGCCGGAGTGGCTACTGCTTATTTTATTCAGCAAAAAATGACTGTGCTCTCTGATGAAGAATGGCTGAAAACTAGAGGTGAGCAGAATGGAAATCGAAAAGACCAATCGAATGAACGCGCTCTTTGAATTTTATTCGACCTTATTGACAGAAAAACAAATGAACTACATGGAATTATATTATGCAGATGATTTTTCATTAGGTGAGATCGCGGAAGAATACGAAGTAAGCCGACAAGCAGTATATGACAATATCAAGCGGACAAGCAAGATCTTGGAGGATTATGAAAAAAAACTCCATCTTTTTTCTAATTATATTGTTCGAGAACAGGTATTGGAAAATATGACTGCATATATTACAGATAAGTACCCGGAAGATAAAAAACTACTTGAATATGTACAGCAAATTCAAGCAATCGAAGAATAAATAAAAGGAATGAAGAAAATATGGCATTTGAAAGCTTAACTGAACGTCTCCAGCAGGCGATGGGAAAAATAAGAAAAAAAGGAAAAGTATCAGAAGCTGACGTAAAAGAAATGATGCGGGAAATCCGCCTTGCCTTACTAGAAGCCGATGTTAACTTGCAAGTAGTCAAAGATTTTACTAAGCGCGTACGCGAACGTGCTGTAGGGGCAGAAGTGCTGGAAAGTTTATCACCTGCACAACAAATCGTAAAAATCGTTGATGAAGAATTGACGATCACACTTGGTTCTGAAACAGCAGAGTTAAATAAATCACCAAAAATACCAACTGTTATCATGATGGCTGGTCTTCAAGGGGCAGGTAAAACGACCTTTACTGGTAAATTAGCCAATTATTTAAAGAAAAATGAAAATGCTCGTCCGCTCCTAATCGCAGGGGACGTATATCGACCAGCTGCGATCGACCAATTGAAAGTATTAGGTCAACAGCTAGACGTTCCTGTATTTGATATGGGAACTGAAGTCAGCCCGGTAGAGATCGTCCGTCAAGGGATGGAGTTAGCAAAAGAAAAGAAAAACGACTATGTATTGATCGATACGGCAGGACGTCTGCATATCGATGAAACATTGATGGATGAGTTGAAACAAATCAAAGAATTGACGCAACCAAATGAGATTTTGCTTGTTGTCGATGCCATGACTGGTCAAGATGCCGTCAACGTAGCTGATAGCTTCAACCAGCAATTAGGTATTACAGGGGTCGTCATCACTAAACTTGATGGGGATACTCGAGGCGGGGCAGCACTATCGATCCGCTCAGTGACAGGCGCACCAATCAAATTCATCGGTTCTGGTGAAAAATTGACTGACTTAGAAGTATTCCACCCAGATCGTATGGCTAGCCGTATCCTTGGTATGGGGGATATGCTGACATTGATTGAAAAAGCGCAGCAAGACTATGACGAGAAAAAAGCGGAAGAACTTGCACAGAAAATGCGGGAAAATTCATTCGATTTCAATGACTTTATTGAACAGCTTGATCAAGTGATGGGTATGGGCCCACTGGAAGATCTAATCAAAATGATCCCAGGAATGAATCAAGTCCCTGGAATCGAAAACGTCAAGGTAGATCCAAAAGATGTTGAACGCAAAAAAGCGATGGTTTATTCTATGACGCCAGCAGAAAGAGCAAATCCTGATCTGTTGAACCCAAGCCGTCGTCGCCGAATTGCTGCCGGTTCTGGAAACAGTGTTGTTGAAGTGAATCGAATGATCAAACAATTCAAGGAATCAAGAAAAATGATGCAGCAAATGTCCAAAGGGGATATGAATATCCCAGGTATGGACCAAATGTTTGGTTCAGGCGTCAAAGGAAAACTAGGCAAAATGGCGATGAATCGAATGATCAAGAAAAATAAGAAGAAAAAGAAAAAACGGAAATAAGATGAAAAAAACAGCTTCGGTACAGACTGAAAATGTCTACTGCCGGAGCTTTTCTATCAGCAATTTTTATTCTTTACTAATACAATTACTCTAAACGAAGAGGTGGCACAGATGAGATGTCCGTGGAGTGAACAAACAGAAAGTATGCGGCAATATCATGATACTGTCTGGGGTGTTCCTGAATATGATGACCAAAAGCTGTTCCGAAAATTGATGCTTGATATTAATCAAGCCGGATTGAGCTGGCAGACGATTTTAAATAAAAGTGAAGCATTCGATGAAGCATATGATCGATTCGATATTAAAAAAGTCGCAAATTATGGAGAAACAAAAATCAGTGAACTAATGGAAAACAAAGGAATTATTCGTAACCGAAGAAAAATCGAAGCAGCCGTCCAAAACGCCAAAGCAGTCTTGAAAATTCAAGAAGAAATCGGCAGTTTTTCAGAGTATCTTTGGTCGTTTTCTAATGGAAAAATCGTTGATTCTTCTTATCATTCACAAGAAGAAGTCCCAACAACAAGTCCTCTTTCAGATGAATTAGCAAAAGATCTAAAGAAAAGAGGATTTAAATTTATCGGAAGCACAACAATCTATGCTTTTTTAGAAGCTGTCGGGATCATCAATGATCACCTTGACAGTTGTTTCCGCAAAGAAGAGGTCGTACGTATCGGCAGAAAGGGCGAATAAAGCATGCGAAAATCATATTTTATGGTGCTATAAGTTTAGATGGCTATTTGGCAACGAAAACGGATGATCTTCAATGGCTTTTTGACACTCCAACAGGTAAGCAAACCACTTATGAAGCTTTTTATGAAACAATCGATACGACCATCATGGGCAGAAAAACTTATCAGGAAGCAAAAAAATATTTGGAGACCGAAGCAATTTATCCAGAGAAAAAGAATTTCGTTTTTTCCACCCACGCACAATTACAATTGCCAGATGCTGAGGTCGTAAACGAAGATCCTGTTGCTTTTCTAAAAAATCTACAAATGACAGAAGGAAAAGATATCTGGGTTGTGGGTGGCGGTCGATTGATCAAACCGCTATTGGAACATCAAATGATTGATGAATGGTATATCCAGATTACCCCTGTATTATTAGGGGACGGGATTCCTTTATTCCAAAAAGGAACATATGAAGCGCGTTTTGAAATGCTAGACACGACACGATTCGGTGAATTTATCGAATTGCATTATGTACGAAAGTAGAAGTAAATAAAATAAAAAAGGCAACTATATGCAGAAATGTCCTGTACATAGTTGCCTTTTTTATTACCGTTATGCTTTTTACTCTGTTAATTTGTTAGAAAAATCTAGATACGCATCTAAAATCGTTTGGAAGAAACTTAATGTTCCTTCAACGATATTACCATTTTCATCAATTAGATTCGCAACGTTTCCGATATATGCTTCCGGTTGCTGCAAGGTTGGCACATTCAAAAAGACAAGTGATTGTCGTAGATGGTGGTTTGCGCCAAAGCCGCCGATCCCACCTGGTGATGCAGTAACGACTAAACCTGGTTTATGATCCCAAACACTGTGTCCATAAGGTCTTGAGCCTACATCTAAAGCATTTTTCAATACTGCTGGCACAGAACGGTTGTATTCAGGAGTAACGAAAACGACACCGTCTAGTCCCCTCACTTCCTCACGAAAACGAGTCCATTCAGCAGGAGCCTGTTCTGGAGTTTCAAGATCCTCATTGTAAAATGGCAGATCATCGATTTTTACAAATACACTTTCGTACCCTTCAGGAAGCAATTTCGCAAAAGCTTCTGCTACTTTTTTGTTGTAAGAATCTTTTCTTAAACTACCAATAAAAAATCCAATTTTTTTTGTCATACGATTTTTCCTCCTTCAAACTATCTATAACAATCTTACAAAAAATAAGTAACTGGAGCAAATAAAAACACTTACTGACAAAAGCTACATAGAAGATAGATTACTTATTTTTAACAAAAAAGAAGTCTAAAATCTTCTATTTCCTAAAAAAAATCGAATTTAATCAAGCTGTAAAGAAAAAAAGCTTTACAGGGTAAAAAAAAACTGTTACACTACATCTTGTGAATAAAACAATGGAGGTGGAAATAAATAATGGCAGTTAAAATCCGTTTAAAACGTATGGGTTCTAAAAAGAGTCCGTTTTACCGTATCGTCGTAGCTGATTCACGTTCTCCTCGTGATGGACGTTTCATCGAAACTGTAGGTACTTACAATCCTTTGAAAGACCCTGCAGAAGTAGTTTTAAAAGAAGACTTAGTTCTTGACTGGTTATCAAAAGGTGCACAACCTTCTGACACTGTACGTAACATCCTTTCAAAAGAAGGCGTTATGCAAAAACACCACGAAGCTAAATTCTCAAAGAAATAAGGTGACCGGATATGAAAGATTTAAGCGACTTAGTCTTAACAATCGTTCGTCCGCTAGTCACTTATCCTGATCAAGTCAAGTTAGACGTCGTAGAGTCGAAAGACTTTTACGAGTACAATCTAACAGTGGCTCCTGAAGATATTGGCCGTATCATTGGAAAACAAGGGCGTGTTGCTAAAGCAATCCGCACAATCGTTTACGGTGTTCGGATCAATGCACCGAAAAAAGTGCGTTTGAATATCATCGATGATAAGGAAAAGTAAATAAACGTGCTGTACTCGAATTTTCGAGTGCAGCTTTTTTGTTTTTTTATTAATTGAAGAAATGATTATTTGGCAAAACAAGCAAGAAAGCGTATCCTTATAGGAGGAGGGAGTGAACAGCCAATGAGAAAGAAAATGTTATTTATTCCATTTGCTCTATTGTTAAGCGCTTGTAGTTCGGTTACTCAAGAATCAGACAATACACATCTATCAAGCAGTATATCTGAAACTGTTACCAGTCCAGAAAAAAGTAGTACCAAAACGGCTACCACCACTGAACAAACAATGGCTACCTCAAATAATGAGAAAAAGACTGCTTTAGACCAGTTGAAAGAACAACAGCCAAATGTTCCCATGCCTCTAGATGTACCAGTCTCTTCAGGCTATCTCAATATCGCAGCGACACATACAAAGCAAGGTTATTCTATTTTATATTACAGAACAGATCGTCCCCTCGGGTTGAATGCTGACGAATTGAATCAAGAAACGCCTATTGCAACCTATCTATATCAATATGGGTTTGCTTCTAGTCAAGAAACAATCCAAGTTTTGCAGCCCTTTGAGATCGACACAAATGGTCAGCAAGTGGACTTAGGTTCTCGAATCACAGGGTATCAGCAAGGTGCAGCAGATTCAAGTTTTCTTGAATGGCAAGAAGGAAACTGGCGTATTCGAATCCGTGGGAATAATATAGAAGGCCAAGATCCCTTACTATTAGCTAAAGAAATCGTAGCTTATTTGGAAGAAAACAGTCTACCAGCACCTGAACAATTTGGTAAAATTACTGTTGATATGGGTGATACGACGAATCGAGCCGTAGAAGTAAGCTGGCAAGAACCGAAAAATGCCTATACGATCACTCATCAAGATCCTATGTCTGCGTTGAAGATGGCAGTTTCTATGAAGAGGTTGTGAAATCAGCGCGCTGATCTGAGCCCATCATTTAACTCCAAGTCACAGGAAGTAATCAAAAATAGCACGCCGCATTTTTGCATAATTTTGGCTTAATACCTTAAAAGAAAACTAGAATTGCCTCTTCACACATGCTAAAATAAAACAGACAAAAAAGAAATGGGGATATAAGTTGACTGAATACTTGAATGTAGGAAAAATCGTAAACACACAAGGTATCAAAGGCGAAGTCCGTGTTATCTCAACAACGGATTTCCCAGAAGAACGTTACAAAAAAGGAACGGTGTTAACACTATTCCAAGACGGAAAAGCACCTGTGGAATTAACAGTCAAAAGTCATCGCAAACATAAAAATTTTGACTTATTGAGTTTTGAAGGACATCCTTCTATCAATGATGTGGAAAAATATCGGGATGGCATATTAAAAGTGTCAAAAGACAACTCTGTAGATCTAGCTGAAAATGAATTCTATTACCATGAGATCATCGGTCTGCATGTATTAGAAGATGGAACTGAGTTAGGTAAAGTAAAAGAAATCTTGTCACCAGGTGCCAATGATGTTTGGGTCGTTCAACGTCCGAAAAAAGCTGATATATTGCTTCCATATATCGCTTCTGTCGTCAAAGAAGTCGATTTAGAAGCTGGAGTGGTCCGTGTAGAAATTCCAGAAGGACTGATTGACGATGAAGATTGATGTATTGACTTTATTTCCAAGAATGTTTGAAGGTCCTATGGGGGAATCCATCATCGGTAAGGCTGTAGATAAAGGATTATTAGATATCAATATCTCTAACTTCCGCGATTATTCAGATAACAAACATCAGACAGTAGATGATTATCCATACGGCGGTGGAGCAGGTATGCTGCTCAAAGTCCAGCCCATCTATGATAACATCCAAGCCATTGAAAAAGCTGCACCGGATGTCAAAAAAAGAGTAATTCTTCTTGACCCAGCTGGTAAACGATTCGATCAGAAAATGGCAGAAGAATTTTCACAAGAAGAACACTTAGTATTCATTTGTGGTCATTATGAGGGATATGATGAACGTATCCGCACATTAGTGACAGATGAAGTTTCCTTAGGAGATTATGTCCTTACTGGGGGAGAATTAGGTGCGATGGTCATGATCGATGCAACAGTTCGGCTTTTGCCAGATGTGTTAGGGAATCAGACTTCAGCTCAAACGGATTCTTATTCAACCGGTTTATTGGAACATCCCCAATATACTCGCCCGGCAGAATATAAAGGGATGAAAGTACCAGAAGTATTGACAAATGGAAATCATAAATTGATTGAAGAATGGCAATTAAAAGAATCACTAAGAAGGACCTATCAACGTCGGCCTGATCTTTTGGAAACACTTGAATGGACACCTCAAATGACGAAATTTTTAGAAGAAATCAAGAAAGAAGAACAAGAAAAAACAGCAGATGAAGCCAAGTGACTTTTTCTAAAATATTCTTTACAGTAGGTTGATAATATGTTAGTATTTTATGGTGAGTGCAAAAGCACTTAACTATTACGATATTCCGCTGTGAGAAAAGCTCATAAGAATATTTGGAATAAGGAGAAGAAAACCATGAATCCATTAATCGAAGAATTAACAAAAGAACAATTACGTTCTGACATCCCAGCGTTCCGCCCTGGTGACACTGTGCGTGTTCACGCAAAAGTTGTTGAAGGTACTCGTGAACGTATCCAGTTATTTGAAGGTGTTGTTATCAAACGCCGCGGTGCTGGAATCAGCGAAACTTATACAGTACGTAAAGTTTCTAACGGAGTGGGCGTTGAACGTACATTCCCATTGCATACACCACGTGTTGCAAAAATCGAAGTAGTTCGCTACGGTAAAGTACGTCGTGCAAAATTGTACTACCTACGTGCATTACACGGAAAAGCTGCTCGCATCAAAGAAATCCGTCGTTAATCATCGTTATCAGACTGAGAAATAACCCTTGGTATTCAAGGGTTCTTTTTTTGTTATCTGTTTTTTTATATTAACGATTTCGATTTGGTACATTTTTGATTATATTATTTGTCAAATTAAGCGAGACAAAACTTTCCATTTACGTAACTCAAAAAAACTTCTAATGGTGTTTGGTAATTTAGTGATTTTCTAGGGATATGGTTTCTTTTAGACGCAACGGATGAGATGAATCCTTGATTGACTTGGTTGAATTCCATTTCTTTTGGTAGTCCATCTTTTCGGAGGAGTCCGTTTGAATGTTCATTTAATCCCCGTTGGGAAGGCGTTCCTGGGTCTGCGAAATAAATATCAATATCATTCGTATTACTAATACTTTTCCAATTAGAGAATTCTTTTCCACAATCAAAGGTAATTGATTTGAAAAGATTTTTGGGTACGGATTGAAGCCATTCATTAATCGAATTTTCAATATCAACTGCCTTACGGCCTTCTGGTTTCAAGGCGATAATGGCTTTTGAAAGTCGCTCAACGAGTGTGATGACGGCACTTTTATGGTGGATGCCGACAATCGTATCACCCTCTAAATGTCCAAATTCTTCTTCGAAAACGACATAATCTTTTTTACGTTCAGAAATATTTCTTTTGAATGCCTGTTTTCCACGTTTTTCCTTATAACCATTTGGTTTTCGTTTTCCTTGCATCGGTAAATGTAAAACATTGAATTCTCCCGTCTTAAACCGGCGATAGAGGGTACTTACTGAACAAGAGAAGGTTCGCTCTGCACGGCCAATAATGACGTCTGGGGTCCAACCTTCAGTTGATCTTTTTTCAATGTATTCTTTTTCCTCAGCAGGAAAAATGATTTCGGTTCTCCCACAACGTCGCTTATTTTCTTTGTATTGTTCAAAGTATTCAAGTGCTGTTCCACCACATTTG
This sequence comes from Enterococcus faecium, assembly GCF_029023785.1. Lineage (NCBI taxonomy): Bacteria > Bacillati > Bacillota > Bacilli > Lactobacillales > Enterococcaceae > Enterococcus > Enterococcus faecium. The sequence goes on from NZ_CP118955.1 coordinate 893,622, forward strand.
AGAAAGTTATAGACATTGTAAATTGTTTGGCGTCCACGTTTAAGCTGCTTCGCAACGATAGCAACCGGAGTTTCTTGATGAAAATATGCTTCTATCATTACAAGCTCGTTTGGTGTAAGATGGGTATAAGTCATTTATGTTCACTCTCCTTGTATGCTTTAGCGGGTATTACAATTTGAGTGTAACATAAATGGCTTTTTTATTTGTCTCGCTTAATTATACAAACGGCGATATTAAATTTAATTGTAGGTGAACACGAATTTTATAAATATTTATGGTGTTAATGACAAATGATATCCGACTCCTCTTCATACGTTCTGGACTATTTGCTAATAGATTAAAATTTCAGCATCTATTTCTGACCATAAATAAATGAGCTGCCGAAAAGCTGCCAAATCAGACTTGAAAATAAAGGAACAAAAACTTTTAAGTTTCTGACCCCGTAACTCACACTTCAAAATCTTACTTAAAAAGAAGTCTGAAAGAAAAAAAGAGTATTCAAAATTTTTTTCTAACTAGCTACATCACATCTATGCATTGACACTCAAAGAACCAGAATAAGTCATCAGAAAGCAAGGGGGTGCGGACATAATCCTGGACGAAAAAATAAACTTAGGAGGAATGTCCGTGTGTTTTCCCACAAAGAGCGTGTAAGGGCAATTCAGTTATTTTTAAAATACGATTGCTCTTATGCTGCAACCATTCGAGAATTAGGGTATCCGTCGATTGGTGCACTACGGAAATGGTATAAAGAGTATTTGGAATCCGGAGAGCTCCATCAGGAGCACCGAAAAAAATCAAAGTATTCTGAAGAACAAAAACGAATAGCGGTGAATCATTATTTTGAATATGGTCAATGTTATGCACGAACCATTCGCATGCTTGGTTATCCTAATAGAGAGTCCTTGCGGCAGTGGTGTGAAGAACTTGCACCAGGAGCTAGAAAACTCCGAAAAAGTGCGGTAAAGTTAACACAAGACCAAAAAGAAGCTGTGTTGAAAAAATTCTATAAACCGCAAACTAATAGGAAAAATTTAGCCGAATCTGAAGGAATTAGTAGAGTTACTCTATATCAATGGAAAAACACGGTTCTTGGAAAGGATTTTCCATTGCGTATGACTTTAAAAAATCAGGAAAAACAAAAAGAGCTACTTTTAAAGGAAGTAGAAGACTTACAAAAACAAGTACACCAATTACAGCTCGAAAAAGCATTACTCGAAGGAGCGGCTGAACTGCTAAAAAAAGAAAAAGGCGTCAATCTTCTTTGTCTATCAAATCAAGAAAAAACGATATTGATTGATGCCTTACGAAATCAGTTCACCTTGAAAGAGCTTCTTCAACAGCTCCAGTTGCCTAAAAGCAGCTATTTTTATCAAAAACAAGCACTTGAGAAACCAGATAAGTATTACAAAGAACGTCAATTAATTATCACGATTTTCAATCATAACTTCTGTGCGTATGGTTACCGTAGAATTCACCAAGCTTTAAAAAATATGGGTAAAAAGCTTTCTGAAAAAGTTGTACGTAGATTGATGACTGAGGAAAATCTATTTGTTAAATTTTCTAGACGAAAAAAGTATTCTTCGTATGCTGGGGAAATTTCTCCTGCACACCCCAATTTATTAAATCGGAATTTTAAAGCAAAGAAGCCAAATGAAAAATGGTTAACAGATATTACTGAATTTAGAATTCCCGCAGGGAAAATCTACTTATCACCACTTGTCGATTGTTACGATGGTGCTATTGTTAGTTGGACTATTGGAACAAAGCCAACTTGCTTCACTCTATGTCTAAAAAGGGTTATTCACCAGATAATTCAGCGTGCGAAGGTTTCTTTGGACGATTAAAAAACGAGATGTTTTATCAACGTGACTGGAAGAATACAACAATCAATCAGTTTATAAACAAATTGGATGATTATATTCATTGGTATAATAATCAACGAATTAAGTTATCTTTAGGAGGGCTAAGCCCTCTTCAATATCGGAAGAAGCAAAGATATATTTGTTAAAAAGGTCCAAAAAAATATCCGCACCCCCTTTTTTTTGTAAAAAACTATTGCACAATACAAGTGGCCTACGGCTATCGAAATTTCCATAACTTTCGAGCAAGAATTTATCTCATTCAAGGCTTGATCTTCCAAGTAAAACAAAAACCAGTTAAGCACTCTGCCTAACTGGTTATGACTAAATTTTCAGTTGTATCTTTCTCTACCAACACTAAATGTCGAAGAGCCTTTTTTCGTTTATGAATGTAAGACCGCTTCTCGAGCCAATGCCAAACAACCGAGCGTTCCAGCGTTGTCTTCTAATGCTGGGGTCACGATATATTTGCTTAACTCAGGTGTTTCGACATACCCATTGACCAATTTTGCAAATGCGTCGTGGACGTTTTGCAGCATATGGCGTTGTTTCATCACACCACCGCCAAAAATGATCACATCTGGAGAAAACATCAAGGTTGTATTGTAGGCACATTGAGCAATATAGGAGGCTTCGATTTCCCAATAAGGATCATCTTCTGCAACCTCTTGTCCTTTTTTCCCTAAGCGTTTTTCGATGGCGGGTCCAGCGGCCATCCCTTCTAAACAGTTGCCATGAAATGGACAGCTGCCAGCAAAGTCATCTTTTGGATGAGGGACGACGAGCATATGCCCCATTTCTGGATGACTAAACCCTTCGATAAAGCGCCCTTCTTGTAAGGCACCGCCGCCAACACCCGTACCGATCGTATAGTAAACGACACTGCTCAATCCTTTGCCACTGCCGAAGACATACTCACCATAGGCAGCCGCATTGACATCTGTTGTCCAAGAAATCGGGATCGGAAATTCTTTTTTCATGGTACCGATGAAATCAAAATTTTGCCATGCCAATTTCGGGGTCGAGGTAATGTACCCATAAGTGGCGGAATCGCGATGGATATCGATAGGCCCAAATGAGCCAATCCCAATCCCTGCTAAATCTGCTTGGTATTGTTTGAAGAAGTCAATGACTAAAGGCATTGTTTCCTCAGGTGTCGTTGTCGGAAAGCTCACTCTTTCCTTGATCGTCATTTCTTCATCGCCAATGGCACACACAAATTTTGTGCCGCCTGCTTCAATTGCACCGTATAGCATAGACATTTCTCCCTTTATTTTAGAATGAAATCACTAAATAAATGACTATATATCATATTTAAATTATTTTTTTATTTAGTAACATGACAAGTAAATAACTACTATTTTTTCTTTTTGAATTTTTATCATTTTTTAAAATTCTAATAATTTTTCATACAATTGATATATGAAAAGATTAAATAAAATGTTATTCTCAAATATTTGATTAATCTATATTATTTGATTTTGGAAAGAAAATTCCATCTTTACTCAGGGAAATATATTTATTTGATTTCAAGTAAATCAGTACCCTCAGTGACTGTATTTTCAGCTACTATATTTACTTCTGAATAATCCGAAGTATTGGTCACAATAATCATTGTTGTATCATCAAGACCTTCTTTCTCAATCATTGAACGGTCAAATGCTCCAAGAATATCGCCTTTTCTAACTTTTTGATTAGTAGTAACTTTTTGTGTAAATCCTTTTCCTCCCATTGATACAGTATCAATACCAATATGAATTAGAACTTCAGCACCATTATTTGATTTAATACCATAAGCATGTCCAGTTTCAAACGTGAGTTGAATAGTACCATCTACTGGAGAATGGACCGTGTTTCCATTTGGTTTAATGGCAATCCCTTTTCCCATAGCTTCTGATGAAAAGACTGGATCATTTACTGAAGAAAGACTAATCACTTTACCAGAAATGGGACTAACAATTGTTTCTGATGAAACTTTTGTTTGTGTTGATTCAACATCAGTAGATATTGGATCTGTTGTTGCTACTTTTGAAGAATTAACTGGTGTTTGTTCAGCAATTTCTTCTGCTTTAAAGATACCAGCAGCTTTTGTTTTACCGTAGAAGTAAGTAATTGCAAAAGCAACTACAAAGCTAATCAATTCACACAATACGTAAAATGGAATAGATGTTGCATTAATTGAAAGAAATCCCAAGAAACCTGCTGAACCAAGTGAAACAGCAACTACTTTAAGTAATCCTGCTACTGCTGTAGCAATTCCTGAACCAATTAAAGCACAAAAGAATGGAAAGCGGTATTTTAAGTTAACTCCGAACAAGGCAGGCTCTGTAATTCCAAGAAGTGCTGAGACACCCGCAGAGGAAGCAAGACTTTTTGTCTTAGAATTTTTAGTTAAGAACCAAATGGCAAATGTTGCAGCACCTTGAGCAACGTTTGCCATAGATGCAACTACAAAGATAAAGTCTCCATGTCCGATACCATTTGTCCACGCTGAAAGTAATTGAGTTTCAATAGCTGGAAATGATTGATGTAAACCAGTCATGACTATAAGTGAATATGTTCCTCCAAAAATACCCATTCCAATAAATCCAGTAGTGTTATATAGCCAAACAATAATGTCTGTAATTCCATTAGACAACAATAACATTACAGGGCCAATAACTGTGAAAGTCAAAAATCCAGTAATCATTACTGATAATAATGGCGTGAATGTAAAGTCAATAGATGATGGCAATTTTTTATGAAAGAATTTTTCTAATATAGATAATATCCAAACAGCTGCTAAAACTGGAATAACTTGATAAGCATAGTTTGTTTGTGAAACATGATAACCAAAAATATTCCAATATTCAGTTGAGCCACCAAGATCTGGTGTTGTCATGATCATACCAATTGCAGCACCAAGAAATTGGTTTGCTCCAAAACGTTTAGCAGCTGAAATACCTACTAAAATTGGTAAGAACATGAATGGTGCAGCGGACATCAGTTGGATCATTGAGGAAATACCTTCAATCGCAGGATACATTTCTTCAATTGATTTTGGTCCAAAAAGTCCAGCAGCTGTTAAAAAGTTTTGTAATGCCATTAATAAACCACCTGCAACAAGGGCAGGTATAATTGGAACAAAAATATCTGATAATAATTTAATTAATGCCATAATGGGGTTGAATTTTTTATCTTTACTAGCAATTTGTTTTAAATCATCTGTTGAAATTTCCGAAAGTCCAGTTTTTTTGATAAGTTCGTCATAAACGAAATTAACATCACCTGCACCGATAATCACTTGATATTGTCCATCAATTTTAAATGTGCCTTTCACATCTGGATTTTCGTCTAAAGCTTTTTGATTCACTTTCGTGTCATCTTTTAGTACGAGACGAAGACGTGTAGCGCAGTGTGCAGCTGCAATAAGGTTATCTTTTCCGACCGCTTGTATTACGTCGGAAGCTACTTTACTGTAATTCATTCGAATCACTCCTTTTTTATTTTTACGTGAAAACGGTTCACTGAAATGCAAATTTATTTTAGCATATCTTAAAAATATGTCAAACGTTTGTCATATAGTTTATTTTTTTAAATGAAATGATTGATTTTTCAACGGAAAACGTTTACCATACTAGTTGTAAAAAGATAAATTGAAGGAGTAAAATATGAACTTACCTCGAGAAATACGATATCGTGCTTATTCTGATTGGACTAAAGATGAGATGGATAAAATTAAGGATAATGTAAAACGATCACCTTGGCGTGCTAGCTATCATATCGAACCTAAAACAGGATTGTTAAACGATCCTAATGGTTTTTCTTTTTTTAACGGAAAATATACGCTTTTTTATCAAAATTGGCCATTTGGAGCTGCTCATGGGTTGAAAGAATGGGTACACAATGAATCAGATGATTTAATTCATTTTCATGTAACAGGAGCAGAACTTCTTCCAGACACAAAACGAGATAGCCACGGCGCTTATTCCGGTTCTGCATATGAAATAGAGGAGAATCTATTCTTACTCTATACAGGAAACGTTCGAAATGAAAATTGGGAACGTGATACACTTCAAATCGGAGCATGGATGGATAAAGACTACAACATTACGAAAGGTGAGAATGTTCTTATTCATAAACCTGCTGATGTAACTGATCATTTTCGTGATCCACAAATGTTTAATTATGAAGGACAATTGTATGCGATTGTTGGAGCACAAAATTTAGAAAAATCAGGCTTTATCAAACTTTACAAAGCGGATGACAATAACGTGGAAACATGGGAGGAAGTTGGCAACCTTGATTTTGGCGGCACTGGTTCAGAATACATGATTGAGTGTCCAAATCTAGTATTTGTAGACAAAAAACCTGTTCTCATTTATTGTCCTCAAGGGTTGGATAAATCTGAGCTAAATTATGGGAATATCTATCCGAATACTTTTAAGATCTGTCAATCGCTTGACATAGAAAAAGTAAAACTTGTGGGCGCTTCAGAAATTCAAAATCTTGATTATGGATTTGAAGCGTATGCGACTCAAGGATTCAATACTCCTGATGGTCGTGCTCTGATTGTCAGTTGGATTGGACTACCTGATATCGATTATCCAACTGATAAGTATGATTATCAGGGAGCAATGAGTCTTGTAAAAGAACTTTCAATAAAAGATGGTAAACTTTACCAATATCCAGTAGAAGCTATTACATCATTACGTGCTAGTTCTGAACAATTTACAGCAAAAGCAGAAACAAATAATACTTATGAGCTTGAACTAACTTTTCCTCCAAATCAGAAATCGGAGTTACTTCTTTTCTCTGATAGTAAAGGAAATGGACTTAGCTTGATTGTAGATACCAAAGAAGGAAAAATTATTTTAGATCGCAGCAAAGCAGGCATTCAATATGCCACTGACTTTGGTACGATTCGTGAATGCTCAATTGATACTAAAGAAACAACTGCTAACATTTTTGTAGATAACTCAATCATTGAGATTTTTATTAATAAAGGAGAAAAAGTGTTTACTAGTCGTGTATTCCCTGAAAATCACCAAAATGGTATTCAAATCAAATCAGGCGAACCTACTGGAAAATACTTTGAATTAAAATATTAAAATGGTAGCAAAATTAACTGATGTCGCTGAATTAGCTGGAGTTAGCCCAACAACCGTTTCACGCGTCATTAATAATAAGGGATATTTATCAGAAAAAACAAAACAAAAAGTTCATGAAGCTATGAAAACTCTTGGTTATAAACCAAATAATTTAGCACGTGGACTTCAAGGAAAGTCACCTCAGCTTATTGGTCTTATTTTTCCTAATATTAGTAATATCTTTTACTCTGAACTCATTGAGTATCTCGAAATAGAGTTATTTAAACATGGATATAAAACGATTATTTGCAATAGTCAAAATGATCCTGCTAAAGAGAGAGAATACATTGAAATGCTTGAAGCCAACCAAGTTGATGGCATAATCTCATCAAGCCATAATCTTGGAATTGCTGATTATGAGCGTGTGAGAGCACCTATTGTTGCTTTTGATAGAAATTTAGCTCCTAATGTTTCCATTGTTTCTTCAGATAACTTTGAAGGGGGAAAACTTGCAGCTAAGACTTTACAAAAAAATGGTTGTCAAAATACCATTATGATTACAGGAAATGATAACACGGATTCTCCCACAGAATTACGTGCACTAGGTTTTTCTTTTCAAAATCCAAATGGAAAAATTTTCAAAATTCCTAATAATCTGTCTACTATCCGTCGTGAAATGGAAATAAAGTCAACTATTATAAATCACAAACCAGATGGTATTTTTGTTTCTGATGATTTAACAGCCATTCTCACTATGAAAATTGCTCATCAACTTAAACTTAATATCCCAGAAGATTTAAAAATTATTGGATACGATGGTACCTCTTTTATTGAGAAATTTTTCCCACAATTGACAACAATAAGACAACCAATTGATGAAATTGCAAGTCTTATTGTTGATATTCTTCTGAAAAAAATTAAAGGCGAAAAGACAAATAAGGATTATATTTTACCAATCTCAATACTTTCTGGAGGAAGTATTTAACGTTAAATTAATTTTTTAATGTCTATAAAATTCGTTAGAAAATACAATTTGTAGATATCCAATTGATTTGTAAACAAAAAGGAGTTGTCAACTTGTAGTGACCCCCAAAAGTTAGACTTTTTTGGAGTGGAGAAATCCACTCCTTTTTTCATGCTCTAAAATGATATTTTTACACAACTGTTACGGTTGTTTTACGAAATTGGACGGGACTTTGCCAGTTTAATTTCTGTTTTATCCGTTCACTATTGTAGTAATAGATATAGCTATCGATGGCTGATTTTAATTCCTCGAAACAGTTATAAACTTTCCCGTGAAAAATCTCTTGTTTTAATAAGCCAAAAAAATTCTCCATAAGTGAATTATCTAAGCAGTTCCCTTTCCGAGACAGGCTTTGAAAGATTTTGTACTCCTTCAATTTGTTTCTATAAGCTTTCATTTGATACGCCCAACCTTGATCTGAGTGAAACGTACGACGATAGGGACAATCGTTAGTGGTCTGGATAGCTTCCTCCAAACTTTCCATTACCGCTAATGCATTGGGCTTTTCAGAGATACGATAGGATAAAATCTCACTATTGAACATATCCATAAAAGGATCTAGATACAATTTCTTTTGACGGATAATGCCTTTGGCATCCACTTCATGGTATTTAAATTCAGTTGTATCCGTCGTGATTTTCTGATGGCAGATACTGGTGTAGAAACGACGATGGATCCGATTTTTGGCTACTGCTCCGACTTGTCCTCGATAAGAATTGTAGCGCCGTGATTTACGTGTGTATGTCGTTACTTTTATTCCTAGCTTCTTGATCAGGCGCTGAACTTTCTTTTTATTGATAGAGAACCCGCGGTTTCTTAGTTCATTGGTCATCCGTAAACAGCCATAATCCTTGTGCTTCTCCCGAACTTTAAGCATTTCCGCTTCAATCTCTTGACCTGGATTTTTACGGTCCAATCGTTTTTGCCAGTACATAAAGGTTGCCTTAGGGAACTTTAAAGTTTCTAGAAGCTCAACTAATTTAAACGGTCATCGGAGGCTTGCGATGATTCGTGCGATTGCTTCATTCGTCGTTGTTGGGCTTCCTGTTTTCGCAGCTTCCTCAATTCTTTTAAAGAGGCATTTTCAATTTGAAGGGAACGGACTCGTTTCTCCAACTCCTCGATGCGTTCACGTTCTTTAGACGTTGCTTTAGTTGTAGATTTTTTCTTATTTTTGGGTTCATATTTCTTAGACAAGATAGGTGGACATCCTTTCGTTTTTGAGAGTCCATCGATCCCACCCTCACGGAATTGATGCATCCAACTAGCGATCAAATTAGGGTTGTTCATGTTAAGTGTGTTGGCAACTTCACGATAGGACAGCTCACTTGTTAGATATAACTCTATCGCATCCAGCTTAAATTGAACAGAATATTTTTTCTTTTGTCGCTTTCTTACTAGACCCTCTTCACCAAATACTTGATAGGCATTGATCCAGCGCTTCACTTGTGATGGAACCTTAATGGAATGTTTCTTTGCCAGATAATCACTTCCGCCTTTACCATCCAAATAATCATGAACGATCTTTAATTTAAGTTCAAAAGTATACTTAGCTATAAAAAATACCGACCTCCAAAAGTTAGATTTTTTGGTCTAACTTTTGGGGGTCGGTACAAAACTTAAAAGTTTTAGACCCTTTTATTTTCTTAATGGCTTCAGTCAGTTTTGTGCGTAAAGCGTGCGAAACAAGAAAACCGCGCGTTTCTACGCGTGGAAGAAGTATCTTTAGCGATAAAAACTCCTTTCGATATACTAGTGAGTGGCTACCAACCGCTCATCAGATCGAAAGGAGTTTTTTCATGTCAAATGACGATAAAAGTTTAGCATATACTCGTTGGAATTGTAAGTATCATATTATTTTTACACCAAAATATCGACGAAAAGTAATCTATGGGCAATTACGAAAAGATCTTGGAAAAATACTTAGGAAGTTGTGCGAAATGAAAGATGTGGAAATCATAGAAGCACATGCAATGCTAGATCATATTCACATGCTTGTTCGAGTACCACCAAAAATATGTATATCCAGTTTTATGGGGTATCTGAAAGGTCGTAGTGCGGTACTAATCCACGAGCAGCACGCAAATCTCAAATATAAATACGGAAACAAATCCTTTTGGTCGAAGAGATACTATGTGAGTACAGTCGGATTGAATCAAAAGACAAATGAAAAATACATCCGTGAACAAGAAGCTGATGATCGCATTCGATATATTATAAGTAAAAGAGAGTACGTAGAACCATTTAAAAAATAAAGAGAAGTAAGTGAGTGAAGATGAGCAGTTGGCGGTCTTTTAAAAATCCCCTTTTAAGGGGCAGCGAGTGTCGACCCCTTCTAGGGGGATTAAAAATACACCCGTCCTCACGGGTGTATGGGTTACTGATAGACTTGATTTTAACTGGTGTCAGAAACTTATGTCCAGAAAGGGTGATGAAATTTTGGCAATTTACGGCTATTCAAGAATTAGCACAAGCAACCAAGATTACAAAATACAAATTCAAACATTAGAAAATGCTGGCGCAGAAATAATCTTCCTAGAAAATCACTGGATTATCGAACACCTTTGGAAGTATTTTTGAGTTACGTAAGTATTGATGATCTGTCTAACTTAATTTGACAATTAAGAGTATATTTACTTCAGATGGTAAGGCAACAAAATAAAATACAATAGGCAGATGAACTAATAAATAAAATCTGTATTAAATACAGATAAATTAATATAAAAATCAAAAGGATCATAAACTTTTAACAAGTGATGAAATGGGTGGAAATTGATTCTTATAGACAGTTTGTCTCATAACATTGAAGTATTTTGCAATTTTAGCATTGAAACACTTTTTTAATCTTCAACGTTGTTCTTATAAACAAGATGATTGGGAATCTTTTGAATTAACACTGTATAGCTTAGAACACCCTTTATAGAAAACATTCGCTTAGCAATCTTAATAATTCCTTGTGCCCGATGTCGTTTAGATTCAGTAGGTTCCTGCTCATCGATCATGGAAAAAATTTGAAGGATCAGATCCTTAATAAATTTATTTAAGAGAGGATGATCCATTGCTTCATCCATACTCGATAAACTAGTGATAATGAGCTACACGTTTTTCTTTCAAGTTGATCAATAGCTTCCACGATAAAAATATCTTTAGATAAAATCAAGAACCGTAGGAACTACGGGGATATTTGGTCAATAAGAGCCACCGCTATTAGTAAAAAATAAGCTATCAAGTATGCTCTCATCCCAAGAATTGCCTACTTCAATCGTTAAAAACCGTTAGGTTTAGCTAAGTGGGGGTAGTTCACTCAATACTTTTATCAATAATAGAGCGCAAAACTTTTTCTCTTAATTCAACTGAATCAATATTATTGTTTTGTTCATAACCATGAACTAATAGATCACAAATATAAAGTTGTGATATTTTTCCAGCTAAAGATCCACCATTAAGAAATTCTTCAATGGCTGTTTGTAAAACTAAGTCTGCAGACTTTCCTATAGGTGAATGAATATAGTTAGTTATAGCAATAATTTTTGCGCCATTTTTTTTAGCTATTTTCAATGAATCATAAGTATCTTTCGTTTTCCCAGATAAAGAAAAAATGATTACTAAATCATTAACTGTTAATAAAGAAGCGACTTGGGCTTGAAAATGAGGGTCTAGTACAGCTTTTGCTTGAACTCCTACGCGAAGAAACATATTTTCTAAATCAAGACTAGTATTTCCACTAGATCCCACTCCAAATATATATATGTTTTTTGATTGAGTGATCATTTTAATGGCTTCATTCAATTTTTCTTCGTCTAAAAGCCTAATAGTGGAATAGAGAGCTTCTGTTAAACTATTAGCAATTTCATCATAGTACTTTACACTAGTCGGATGTTCTTTTTTTTGACTAAAGTCTTCCTTTGCAATTTCAATTTTTAAATCAGAAAAACCAGAAAAACCAATTTTTTGACAAAAGCGAATAATAGTAGCATCGCCAACTTTTGTGTTTTTCTTAATATCACTCATCGTACTATAAATAATAGTTTTCCCAGAATTTAAAATAAAATCAGCGACTTTTTTTTCAGACTTCGTTAAAAATGGATAATTTTCTTTAATTAAATAGATATAACTCATACAAACTCCTCTACAATTTCAACTTTTCTCCATTATACTCCAAAATAATAAAAAAAACTCCTAAATACTCTATTTTTATCTTTACTTTTATGAAAGCGGATGCTATATTATTTTTGGAGTTATTATCCAAAAATAATAAAAAATTGGAGTGTTTAGGATAATGGATAAAAAAAGGTTTTTAGATCTTATTTCAAAAGGTTTGATTGTTTCATGTCAAGCATTACCTGGTGAACCATTTTACAAAGAGGAAGAAAGTTTAATGCCTTATTTTGCTTTGGCTGCTCAAAGGGCTGGAGCAGTTGGTATACGTGCAAATTCTGTTCGAGATATTATTGAAATTAGAAAGTGTGTATCATTACCAATGATTGGAATTATTAAAAGAGATTATCCACCAGAATCTCCATTCATTACTGCCACTATGAGAGAAGTAGATGAATTAGTAGAAACCGGTGTTGAGGTAATCGCTCTTGATTGCACTCTTAGAAATCGGCATGATGGACTATCTATAAATTCTTTTATTACTAAAATAAAAGAAAAATATCCTCATCAGTTATTTATGGCAGATATTTCTACATTTGAAGAAGGCAAAAATGCATATAAAGCAGGAATAGATTTTGTAGGAACTACTTTAAGTGGATATACTGAGGAAAGTAAAAAACAAGATGGGCCAGATATAGATTTGATTAAAAAATTGGTAGAAGAAGGGATTTGTGTAATTGCTGAGGGAAGGATTCATACTCCAGAACAAGCAAAAGAGATAAAAAAAATAGGAGTTGCAGGTATTGTTGTGGGTGGTGCTATTACTCGACCACAGGAAATTGCATCAAGATTTGTTAAAGCATTAAGTTAGGGGGAGAAATAAAATGTTTAAAAAATTTTCACAATTAGGACGCGCTTTCATGTTACCAATTGCTATATTACCAGTAGCCGGATTACTATTGGGACTGGGAGGAGCGTTAACAAATGAGAGTGCTATAAATGCTTATCCATTTTTAGATCAACCGTGGTTGCATACAATTTTAAGTATTATGAGTTATGCTGGAAATGCAGTTTTTGCAAACCTAGCACTAATTTTTGCAATTGGTATTGCTGTAGGACTTGCAAATGGAGATAAAGGAACAGCTGGTTTAGCTGGTGGAGTAGCTTATCTAGTATATACTGCAACTATTAGTGGGTTTCTTGAACTTTTTTCATCAAAAGATGCAACACTAGATACAGGTGTAGTGGGATCAATTGTTGTTGGTGGTACTGTTGCATTTTTACACAATCGATATAGAAAAATTGAATTACCACAATTCTTAGGTTTTTTTGGAGGATCAAGATTTATTCCGATTGTTTCTAGTTTAGCTGCAATCATTATTAGTTCTGTCTTTTACTTAATTTGGCCACCAATTCAAAATGGTTTAGTAGTTGCTGGTGAACAAATTGCTCAAATGGGTAGTTTAGGAACTTTTTTATATGGTTTTTTATTGCGTTTAACAGGTGCTGTTGGACTACACCACACCATTTACCCTTTGTTCTGGTATACATCTTTAGGTGGTACCGAAACTGTAGCTGGATCAACAATTGCTGGAGCCCAAAATATTTTCTTTGCCCAACTAGCTGATCCAAACCACACTGGTCTGTTTACTTATGGTACTAGATTTTTTGCAGGAAGATTTGCAACAATGATGTTTGGATTACCTGCAGCATGTTATGCAATGTATCGTGCAATTCCTAAGAAAAATCGTAAAAAGAATGGTGGGCTTTATTTTAGCGGGGCCCTTACATCATTTTTAACTGGAATTACTGAACCAGTTGAATATATGTTTTTATTTGTTGCTCCTTGGCTTTATGTGATTCATGCATTCTTAGATGGATTATCTTTTTATTTTGCTGATATCTTAAATATTCGTGTAGGGAATTCCTTTTCAGGTGGTTTGATCGACTTTTTATTATTCGGTGTACTTCAAGGGAATGACAAAACTAATTGGTTAAAATTAATTCCTTTTGGTATTGCATGGGCATTTATATATTTCTTTGTTTTTACATTCTTTATCAAAAAATTTAAGGTAGATATTCCTGGAATGGAAGAAGAATCAGAAGTTCATTCTGAAAAAGTAATAAACAAAAATACATCATTACATGAAGAGTCTCTTATCATTATTGAAGCTCTTGGTGGAAAAGAAAATATTGAGTCTGTTGAAGCTTGTGCAACTCGTTTGCGTGTTGCTGTTACGAATGGGGAGATTATTCAAAAACAAACAATAAAAGACACTGGTGCAACTGCTGTCTTCGAAGTGAAGGGTGGCATCCAAGCTGTTTTTGGAGGGAAAGCTGACTTATTAAGTCAAGAAATCAATCAAATATTAGGAAAAGATAATTAGGAGGTTTTTAATATGTTTGAAATTTTCAAAAAGAAAAAACAAGAAACTTTTTATGCACCTTGTTCCGGAAAAATCATTTCCATCACAGAAGTAAATGATCCTGTCTTTTCACAAAAATTACTAGGTGATGGTTTTGCCGTCATACCTGATGGTTCAAAAATTTATGCTCCATTGGCTGGTCGAGTAACAAATATATTTCCTACTAAACATGCTATTAATATAAAAAGCAACTCAGGCATTGATTATTTGATTCATATTGGAATTGATACAGTCGAATTACAAGGAGAGCCTTTTTCGATTTGTGTTCAAGAAAATGATGAGGTTACTCTTGAAACCTCGTTGGTTGATGTGGATTTTGACAAAATAATAAAATCTGGTAAAGATACTTCTGTTATAGTTGTTTTTCCGGAGAAAAATCAGTTCAATGATTTAATAATAGATAATGGTCGAATTGCTCATGGGAATTCATGTGGAAAAATCACTTTTTAAAAAAGTGTATATAAAAAGCTATAAAATAAGCTAAATAGGATATTTGTCAAATGAAGTTGGTGAACAGAAAGAACTGTTTTCTTTCTGTTCATTTTTTTATTTTATTAGTAATGATTCCCCATGCCAAATCATGATCCGTAATTTAAAGTTATGATTTGTCAAATTAAGCTAGAATAAAATGCTTCTTGTACATAGCTCAAAAATATTTCGATTGGTGTTCTGTAATTCAATGATTTTCTTGGAATATGATTACGTTGATTGCTGACACTGGAAATAAATGTCTGATTCACTTCTCTAAAATCCATTGATTTCGGCAGTCCATTACGACGCAGAATCCCGTTAGAATTCTCGTTTAATGGGCGTTGAGAAGGTGTTCCAGGGTCCGCAAAATATATATCAATATCATGTTGGTTACTAATGGCTTTCCAGTTAGAAAATTCTTTTCCACAGTCAAACGTAATAGATTTAAAGAAGTTTTTAGGGAAGCGAGAAAACCATTGATTAAGGGCAGTTTCAATATCTAATGCCTTACGGCCGTTGGGTTTAATCGTGATAATGACTTTAGATAATCTTTCAACTAAAGTAATGACGGCACTTTTATGATGAATGCCAACGATCGTATCACCTTCAAGGTGACCAAACTCAGAATTGAAATCAGGATAATTATCAGGTCGATCATGGATTGAGCGCTGATACTGTTGTTTTCCCCGTTTTTCCTGATGGCCATTGGGTTTTCTTTTACCTTTCATCGGTAGTGTGTCAATATCAAATATTCCTTTAGAAAATAAACGATAAAGTGTTCTCATACCGCATGAAACAGGCCTTTCTTTTCGCCCGATAATGACGTCAGGCATCCAACCAAGAGTGACTTTCTCTTTAATGTAATCTACTTCATGAGCAGGTAATTGAATGACTTTTCTACCACATTTTTTCTTATTTTCTTTATACTGGTGCCAATAATCAAGAGCAGTCTTGCCTTGCTTGAACTTATTGACTACATTATAAATAGTTTGTATAGCACGTCCCATTCGGTTAGCGATTTCAACCGGCTTATTATGTTGAAGATAATATGATTCTATCATTGTCAGTTTGTCTATGGTAAGATGTTTGTAGGTCATTTATGGTTACACTCCTTTGTTTTCTTTCGTCGGAAATACAATTTGAGTGTACCATAAATGCCTTTTTATTTTTCTAACTTAATTTTACAATTCGCGTGTATTATAAGAAAAGCTAAGAATGATAATTAATCGATTTTCAAAATATATAATAAAAAGATACAATGAGTTAACTATACAAATCAAAAGAAGAAGCAGGGGGATAGCATACCTATGCTTCTTTTTTATGTATTTAGCTATTTCTTCTTTACAATATCGAACATATGTTTGTATAACGTGAAAGAATGGAGTGTTATTTATGATGGATTATTCAAAAGAGCCAGTAAATGATTACTTTTTAATCGATATGAAAAGCTTTTACGCAAGTGTCGAATGTATAGAAAGAAATTTAGATCCATTAACAACAGAACTTGTTGTTATGAGTCGATCTGATAATACTGGTTCAGGATTGATATTAGCTTCTTCTCCTGAAGCAAAAAAGCGGTATGGTATTACAAATGTGAGTAGACCACGTGACTTACCACAACCATTTCCTAAAACACTACACGTTGTTCCACCACGTATGAACCTATATATCAAGCGAAATATGCAGGTAAATAATATTTTCAGAAGATATGTGGCTGATGAAGATCTACTGATTTACTCGATCGATGAATCAATCTTAAAAGTGACCCGATCACTGAATCTTTTTACGACTGAAGGAACACGAAGTCAGCGAAGGAAGAAGCTCGCTCAAATGATCCAAGAACGTATTAAAGAAGAGTTAGGTTTGATTGCTACGGTAGGCGTCGGCGATAATCCCCTTTTGGCTAAACTAGCCTTAGACAATGAAGCAAAGCATAATGAAGGATTTATTGCGGAATGGACGTACGAAAACGTTCCTGAAAAAGTATGGAATATTCCTGAAATGACGGACTTTTGGGGCATTGGCTCTCGAATGAAGAAAAGACTCAATCAGATGGGGATTATGAGCATTAGAGATCTTGCTAACTGGAATCCATACACCATTAAGAGCCGTTTAGGTGTGATTGGCTTACAGCTATACTTTCATGCAAATGGTATTGATCGAACTGATATAGCAATCCCACCAGAACCGACAAAAGAAAAGTCCTATGGTAATTCACAAGTGTTGCCACGTGATTATACTAGAAGAAATGAAATCGAGCTGGTTGTAAAAGAAATGGCGGAACAAGTAGCCATTCGTATCAGACAGCATAATTGTAAAACAGGATGTGTCCATTTAGACATTGGTACATCGATCTTAGAAACGAGACCAGGGTTCTCACACCAGATGAAAATCCCTATCACAGACAATACAAAGGAATTGCAGAATTATTGTCTTTTCTTGTTTGATAAGTATTATGAAGGACAAGAAGTCCGCCACGTCGGAATCACTTACAGCAAGCTATTTTATACTGATTCGCTTCAGCTGGATTTATTTAGTGATCCACAAAAGCAAATTGACGAAGAAAATTTAGATAAAATTATTGACAAGATTCGGCAAAAATATGGTTTTACGTCGATTGTACATGCTTCTTCAATGTTAGAAGGCGCTAGAAGCATTACTAGAAGCACACTTGTTGGTGGTCATGCGGGCGGAAATGGGGGAATTAAAAATGATTGATTACAATGATCGTGGTCGTTTAAAGTGGGCAGGGTTTTATTTATCTGATCATACTGAAGAGATCGATGCGGACAATGAGCAACGTACCAATCATAATTTGGCAAAAGAACAAATGACGACTGAAGATATTGTGAAAGTATTGAACGCTGCAGTCATAAAAAATAGATCAGTATGTATCCAAAAAGAAGAACGAAACGCCGAAGGATACTATCCATACGATATTGTTGGAAAGATCTTAGGTAGTGATGAGCTGGGAATCTACGTTGGAAAAGACAAAATTCACTACGACGAAATACGGCACATTGAATTTTACCAGGATAATAAGTGGAGTCGACTAGAATGAACATTATCCAGCAATATGAGCTAAAGTATATAACATACCCGTGGTGCTAGTTAATTTTTTCCTAGAGGAAAATGTCTAAACATGTTGGTAAATCAACAAAAAAACGCATATAGTAGTCTCAAAACTCCCAAGAAATGAGGACTACATATGCGTTCATCAAAATATACTGAACATTATACAGATACTTTTATAACATTCAAGGAAATTATGAGAACTGTTTCTAACATATACCACAATTGTGTACCAGATAAGATTAAAAACCGAAGAAATACTGATCAACTGAAGCAACGCGATACAGTGATTATTGCTTGTGTTATATGGGGCATAATTAATGGCTATACTAGCCAAAGAGCCACGTATAGAGCGGTTTGTTCCGTCTTATTTCCTAATGGTGACTTTCCTAGTAGGAGTCGATTCACTCGCTTAAGTTCAAACTTAGCTTACACTATCAAGTTTATTCGATACTTTTTCATCAAGAAGCTCACCAAAGGTGAACTAGTCGGAATTATAGATAGTTTTCCTAGTCCATTATGTAAGCCAGTTAGAAATAGACAAGCAAAACTATTGAATCAAATAGCCAAAGTTGGCTATAACTCAACAAAAAAATCTTATTTTTATGGTCTTAAAATTCATATGATCGTTACTAAGACTGGCTTTCCGATTACTTACTCAATCACGAATCCAGGTGTCCATGACGTGAAAGTGTTAGAGACTTTATCGGAAGAAGCGAATCTTCCCAATATCCTAGGGGACAAAGGATATATTAGCCATAAAATCCATGAAAAGCTTGCCCTTAAGGGCATTACTATATCCGTTCCGCCACGTAAAAACATGGATAAATCAGAAAAACTAGACCACAGCTTACTTGGAAAACAAAGAAAAACAGTTGAGACTGTTTTTTCTTCCTTAGAAAAATTAGGTTGTCAAAATTTCAACTCACGTTCTGTTAAAGGGCTAGAGAGTAGATTTGAAAGCATATTACTGGCTTACAGTGTTCTATTAAGTCGAGCACAACGACGTTTTGAAGGAACTTTGAGATATTCTTTAGGATATTAAAATTAACTAGCACCACGGGTTATAATAATAGTCGTAATAGCTGATGAATCAAATTCCCAATCTTTTTACGCATTTAAACAGCGAAGCGTCTTCGGACGCTTCTTTTTTGTACTACAATCAATATTTATATTTGGATTACCTCCAGATAGTTTCTTTGTATAAAAAAACGACTCATAATGAGTCGTTTAATAGATCAGAGTAATAAGTCATTGATTTCTTTAAATTCTTTATCAAGTTCTTTTTCATCATATTTTTCATATTTATCAGCTTCATGAAGAACTTTTTTAATTTCATGAATAGCCTTTCGTTCAACTAACCATTTTTTTAGGTTATGTTTTTTTTCTGGATTTTCAGATAACGTATCAAGTTCGTCTAACTCTTTATCCAGTTTATTGACAACAGAAACAATTTTGTTTACAACTTTTTCTTCTTTGTTTTCTAAATTTGACATTTATCTTCACGTCCTTTTTATTTGATAATTTAAGTATAGAACTTTGATATAGTTTATACAAATAAAAACGCTTCTTTGTGTATTCTGTGCTTTTCTTTTGGAATGAGGAAAACTTTGGAGTAATATGAACGTGGACAGAAAAATATTTAGGAGGAATAAACTATGTGTACGTCTATTACTTATGTAACAAGTGATCATTATTTTGGAAGGAATTTTGATTATGAAATATCTTACAATGAAGTAGTCACTATTACTCCAAGAAATTATAAGTTGAATTTTCGAAAGGTAAATGATTTGGATACTCATTATGCAATGATTGGTATTGCCGCTGGTATAGCTGACTACCCTCTTTATTACGATGCGACAAATGAAAAAGGATTGAGTATGGCTGGACTAAATTTTTCTGGGTATGCTGATTATAAAGAAATACAAGAAGAGAAAGACAATGTATCTCCTTTTGAATTTATTCCTTGGATTTTAGGACAATGCTCAACAGTAGGAGAAGCTAAAAAATTGTTAAAAAATATCAATTTAGCAAATATAAATTATAGTGACGAACTTCCTTTATCCCCTTTACATTGGCTATTAGCTGATAAAGAAAAATCAATTGTCATTGAAAGTATGAAAGATGGACTTCATATATATGATAACCCTGTGGGCGTTCTTACCAATAATCCTTCATTTGACTATCAATTATTTAATTTAAACAATTATCGTGTCTTATCGAGTGAAACTCCTAAAAATAATTTTTCAAATCAAATAAGTTTGAATGCCTATAGCCGCGGTATGGGAGGGATAGGCTTGCCTGGAGATTTATCCTCAGTATCTCGTTTTGTTAAAGCGACTTTTACGAAGCTGAATTCTGTATCTGGAGATTCAGAGTCAGAAAGTATTAGTCAATTTTTCCATATCTTAGGTTCAGTAGAACAACAAAAAGGTTTGTGTGATGTTGGTGATGGAAAATATGAATATACAATTTATTCTTCTTGTTGCAATGTTGACAAAGGAATCTATTATTATCGAACATATGAAGACAGTCAAATTACTGCAATTGATATGAATAAAGAAGACTTAGATAGTCATAAGTTAATTAGTTATCCAATTATAGAAAAACAACAAATTAAATATATAAATTAGTTAATGTGTTGTGATTGATTATTTAATATAGATATAATACAAAAAGGCAAAGATATTTTCAAAACATTTTTTCTTGATGTGATATCCTTGTCTTTTTTGTAATGTTTTTAACTTATTGCTTTTGCAAAATTTATTTACCTGTTTTCTGGATCAACGATAGTGTATATTATGCTATCCTTGTTTGGATTTTAGGACGTTTAAAGAGGCACTTTTTTACATAACTTAATCCATAGACCTTTTAAGCCTGCTGTGAGATAATAATAAAGAAGAGTTTAAAGCGCACCCCAAACCACTTCCCCATAAGTGTATTACGCTTTAAACTCTTTTATATTTGAATTCACTAAGAAGCATACCATATTTTTGAAAAAAAGTGAGAAAAAAGGCTTATAATTAGGATTTAGAGTAATTAATTAGATGTTTATTTTATAGGACTGATATTATAGATTACAAATAGTATCGTATTTCGCAATCTTAAAATTATCTTCTTACTGTGAATAAGATAATAAAATTTGTATTTGTCCTTTTTAGGTAACTTATTTTAATCTATATACCTTTCTGGATCAACGAAAGTATACTTTATATAGTCATAACGCCGATGATCGCTTCGAGCGTCTGGCACGTCAGTCACGACATCAAACAAAAAATATACGTCTTTCTTCATTCTAGTTTTCGCAGCAGGGATTTTAAAGTAGTTCTTATTAGAATAGTAGAGATTGATTAATAAGCTATCTTCGATTGCTAAAAAGAAAACTTCTGAATTCCATACTTTATAAAAATCTTTGATAAATCTATTCGAATGGTCAAATTTAAACCATAATTGCGTCTCATTAAAAAGCATAACCATTACTCCGATCTATTTTTAAACTTAGTTTCTACCTCTAATATATATCGAGTTTTTATTTTGCCTTCAGAGAATACTGTTTCTTTTTTTGCAGTTACAGGTTGGTTATTTTCGGAAAAAGCTAATATAGCTAAGATTGAAACATCCATCTGGAATTTATCTTTTTTGCTGCTTTTCTCATAAAAGTCTGCATATTCGTCACTGATATTTTTTCTAATAAATTCTTCCATCATAAAAATCACCTCAAAACGATTATACGAACTTACGTTCTTATTGTAAAGCGATATTTGAGGGGCAAAAAGGGGGCAAAAATGCGTTTACCTTTGATATATCTCAGATTGAACATAGTGTTTATTTTATGTCGGTATTGTTGATTTATAGCTGTTTTGAGGGTGTTAGATACATAATAGAATATAGTGGTTTTGTTTACGTGCATTACACGGAAAAGCTGCTCGTATCAAAGAAATCCGTCGTTAATCATTGTTATCAGACTGAGAAAGAACCCTTGGTATTCAAGGGTTCTTTTTTCTTAGCATGTAATTTGAACACCCTGATCCAGTTTTTTTCTTTAATTATTGGTAGGGGAGAATAATGGATTAGAATAAATCTACCTATAAGTAGTAGTAAAAAAAAGAGCACTATGATAATATCTTTCTTAAGAGTAACCGCTTTAATAAAAAATCCAGAATATTCTAACATAAATGGAGTATTCTTAGAATCAAAAGGAGAAAGAAGATGGTTTATACTTATACGGAGCAAGAAAAAATGAAAGTTTGAGACACATTCATGAATGATGGAAAAGTAAAACAAGTACCAAGTTCAACAAAAAAGAAAAACATCCTATTGAAAGAAGTCTTGAAACGCTTTGACCATGGAGTGACTTATACAGAAACAGAGGTTAATTCGATACTGCTGAACGTATTTTCTAGTGGCGATTATGTCGAACAAAGACGTTATCTAATCACATTTGGCTTTTTCAAAAGAAGTTCAGACGGTCGGGCATATCAGATGATGGGAATTGAAAATTAGAAGTTTTAATTTATACTCATTGAAAAAAGTTCAAGTATGCGATATTGGTTCTACACCGCATACTTGAACTTTTTTTGTCATCTGTATCTATAATACAAAGCCAAGAACGTTATTCAAAATATGGATAGCTATGATAAAAGCTAATGAGCGATTCGCAGTTAAATAAGCAATCGTCAGTAAAATCGTTCCAGGAGCGTACATGAAAAAATCAATTGGATGCGTTACATGAATAAAGATAATTCTCTTTTATTTGTACGAATAAATACCAAAACGTACCTCCTAAAATTAGATTCAAAGAAGATAGCAAAGAGGAAAAAGATAGTTCTGCAGCAGCTATAGCGGCATGTGGATTGCTAGAACTTTCCAAACAACTGCCTGTTTCAGATCCTCGTCATTTCGATTACGAAGAGATAGCAATCAAAATCTTGGAAGAATTACAGAAAAACTATACAACGAAACGAGTTAACGGATCAAACGGTCTGCTTCTCCATGCCGTTTATGATAAAAACAGCTTAAAAGGTGTAGATGAATGTGTGATCTGGGGCGATTACTTTTATGTAGAAGGAATCACTCGTCTAGCTAAAACATGGTACTGTTACTGGTGATGTATAAGAGAAGAGGAGGATTCATATAATGAAGCGATGGAAAAAAATGATGATTGGATCAATAGTTTTAGGAATGTCACTCGTATTTGGTGCTTGTGGTAATCAAGAAGACAGTAGTGAAGAATCAGCAAATGAAATTACCGTTTCGACATGGAATTATGAAACAACACCTGAATTCAAAGCGCTCTTTGAAGCATTCGAAAAGAAAACGGGAATCAAAGTGAAAGCAGTAGATATTGCTTCAGATGATTATGATACGAAACTCACCACGATGCTTTCTTCTGGAGACACGACAGATGTATTGACGATGAAAAATCTTTTGTCGTATTCAAATTATGCTTTACGAGATCAGTTAGTCGATCAACCAGAACGAATTAGAGAATTAGACACTGATGCTGCTGAAGAAACATATGAAATGTATGATATCGATGGAAAAACATATGCATTGCCATATCGAACGGACTTTTGGGTACTATATTACAATAAGAAAATGTTTGATGATGCAGGAATCGAATATCCAAAAAATCTAACTTGGGACGAATATGAAGATTTAGCAAAAAAACTTAGTAAAAATGACGGACAAGTTTACGGAGCATATCAACATATCTGGCGTTCGACAATCCAAGCTATTGCAGCTGCTCAAAACGAGGCGAATCTTGTTGAACCAGATTATCAATATATGACTGATTATTATGATCGAGCATTGAGGATGCAAAAAGAAGGCGCGCAGATGGATTTTGGCACGGCTAAATCAACGAAAGTAACCTATCAGTCTCAATTTGAAGAACAAAAAGCAGCAATGATGTACATGGGAACTTGGTATATGGCTGGCATACTCGCAAACAAAGAAGCAAGTAAGACAGAAGTAGAATGGGGAATTACAGCTATTCCTCAGAAGAAAAAAGGAGAATCGGTCACGACGTTTGGCTCACCAACAGCATTTGCTGTCAATAAAAACTCAAAGAAACAAAAAGCGGCGCAAGAATTTATTGAATTTGCAGCCAGTGAAGAAGGAGCAAAAGTATTAGCAGGAGTAGGAGTAGTTCCTTCATATCGTACGGATGAGATTGATCAGCTTTATTTTAATCTCGCTGGAATGCCAACGGATGAAATTTCTAAAAAAGCTTTTTCTCCTGATGAAATCAAACTTGAATTTCCGATTGATACGTATGGGCCTGCAATCGATAAGATTTTACAAGAAGAATATGACTTAGTTTTGGTTGGAGATGAAACGCCGGAAAAAGGAACGGTAAATATGGAGAAACGTGTAGCTGCGGAAAAAGAATAATCATGAAAGGAGAGAAGCCAAGAGATCAAACACTCTTGGTTTCGTCATCGAAATGGAGAATAGTATAAATAAGAAAGCTACAAATCATTTGCGTAGAAAACGAACGTGGATCGCTTATTCGTTTATCGCCCCGAATTTCATTGGTTTTTTCGTTTTTACATTAATACCAATCCTGTTTTCGCTTGTACTAGCATTTATGAAATGGGATTCTTTTTCAACGCCAGAATTTGCTGGACTAGATAACTTTCGTAAAATGGCCAACGATGAGACATTTTGGATTTCTTTGAAAAATACTTTTTTATATACCGCTGCTGTAGTGCCTGGCACACTTGTTTGTTCGTTAGGGCTAGCTTTACTACTAAATCAGAAAATTAGAGGGATGAAGCTTTTTCGTACGATATTTTTCTTTCCGTATGTTACTTCCTTAGTAGCAATTGCTGTTGTTTGGAATATGTTGTTTCATCCAACAGTGGGACCTATTAATATCTTTTTAAGACGATTTATTGAACATCCTCCAGGTTGGACTTCAAGTTCAAATTGGGCGCTTTGGGCAATTGTAATTGTCAGTATTTGGCGAGGGATGGGTTATTACATGATTCTATACCTTGCAGGACTACAAAGTATCCAAAAAGAACTATATGAAGCGTCTTCGCTAGATGGAGCAAACCGTTGGAAACAATTTTTGAATGTGACATTACCTTCGTTGAGACCAACAACCTTCTTTGTAACGATCATGCTTGTCATCAATTGTTTCAAGGTGTTTGACCTTGTGCAAGTGATGACGGATGGCGGCCCTGGTCGAGCGACAAATGTGCTGGTTTACCAAATCTACAATGAAGCATTCAAAAAATTTGATTTTGGTTATGCTTCAGCTATTTCACTTGTTTTGTTCGTAATTGTTTTGGGCGTTACGGTTGTTCAATTTTCTTGGAATAAGCGTCGTACTTAGGAGGTGTGATATGGAAGAGAGTGTTCGAAATGAAAGAAAAAAAGCAAAAATTCGTTCAAAAAACATGCCCTTTATTCAATGGTTGGGTATGATTCTGCTGATTGTATTAGCTTTATTGACGATCATTCCTTTTTTATGGATGGTTTCTGCTTCATTCAAAGCAAATAATGAAGTGTTAACGATTCCGATTCAATGGATCCCTAAAACTTGGCATTTAGAGAATTATCTGGTTATTTGGTCTCGTATTCCTTTAGTGACATTTTTTAAGAATACAGCTTTTTTAAGCGTTGTGATCACGTTGATTCAGTTGTTTACTTCTAGTTTTGCTGTTTACGGGTTTTCTGAACTAAATTTTAAAGGGCGCGATATTTTATTTTTAGCATATATCGGCACGATTGCTGTCCCTTGGCAGTCTTATATGATCCCGCAGTTCATTATGATGAGAAAAGTGGGTTTAACAGATACGTTGTGGTCGTTGGTGCTATTACAAGCGTTCAATGCTTTTGGTGTGTTCTTGTTGAAGCAATATTACAGTAGTATCCCAGATTCTTTATGTGAGAGTGCGCGGATCGATGGCTTATCAGAGTGGGAAATCTATCGCAAGATCATTTTACCTCTTACAAAACCGGCGATTGCCAGTTTGACGATCATCACATTCGTTAATACATGGAACGATTATATGGGGCCATTCATTTATTTGTCTTCTACGGAAAATAAAACAATCCAGTTAGGGTTGAAAATGTTTATTGGGCTATTTGATGCAGAGTACGCATTAATCATGGCTGCCTCAGTTGTTTCTGTTCTTCCTGTTGCTTTTATATTTTTAGCGATGCAAAAATATTTTGTAGAAGGGATCGCTTCATCAGGAATGAAGGAATAGGAGGTGATTATGAAAGAGCAGCGTTTTGACAAAAATGTTTATATGGAATTCTTTTATTGGTTGTATCAATCATTGGCAAGTAGCCTTTGTTTTTGGTGTGTCAATATCTTGTATATAGCAGCTGCGTTCCTTTTGTCGATAGATGGAAGGAATGTCTTTTCCTTTATTTTTTCTTTACTTTTTATTGGTCCAGGTTGCATCGTGATGATAGGTATGACAGAAGAATTAGCAAAAGAAAAAAGTTTTTCACCAGTACGTTTGTTCATAAAGACGTTTCGCCAATTTTGGCTAAAGGGATTTTTTTATTGGCTATTTGCTTGGATAGTTAGTGTGATAATGATTTTTGATTGTTTCTTTTTTATACGTTTTTCTTATGGAAAATGGTTGATTCCGTTGTTTGTTTTACTTGCTTGTTTATCAGTTTCCTTTAGCATCAACTGCTGGTATTTTCAGGTGAGAAATCCAGCGTCGAAACCAAATCAAGTTCTACGGATAGCGTTCTACTATACGTTGAAAAAATGGTATGTGAGTTTACTAGATTTTTTACTATTGACAAGTTTGTTTCTCTTCTTTTTCGTAAAGCCCCAATGGTGTATTCTACTAGGTCCTTCTATCGTATTTGGTTTGATTTACTTCAACAATCGTAAATTGATGAGAACTATGGATCTGTAGACTTTATAAATTGAAACTTTCAATTAAGAATGACAGTTTTTTATGTAAAAACTGTCATTCTTTTTCATTTTTTGAAACATATGGCTAAACAAATGAAATAAAACATGCTATACTTTTGAATGAAACAGGTTTAGAAACTGTATCACTTATTTGTGATTATTTCTAACTAATAATTAAAAATAAAGCATAAAAAGGACGATGTTCAATGGCTAAAAAAATGAAACAAGGTTCGAAATCTGTAGTAGAAAGTTTGATTAATCATCATGTTGATTATGTATTCGGTATACCAGGTGCAAAAATCGATGGTGTATTTAATGAATTAGAGGATCAAGGTCCTGAATTAATCGTGACTCGTCACGAACAAAATGCTGCATTTATGGCACAAGCAATCGGACGTATTACAGGAGAGCCAGGAGTAGTTATCGCAACAAGTGGTCCTGGTGCTAGTAACTTAGCTACAGGTTTGGTAACAGCGACAGCAGAAGGTGACCCAGTTTTAGCAATTGCCGGACAAGTAAAACGAAGCGATCTATTGAAGTTGACCCATCAAAGCATGGATAATGCAGCACTGTTCCAGCCAATCACAAAATACAGTGCAGAAATCCAAGATCCAGAAACAATTTCAGAAGTGATTGCCAATGCTTATCGTATGGCTAAGAGTTCAAAAAAAGGCGCGAGCTTTATCAGTATCCCGCAAGATGTAGTGGATGCACCTGTCCAAGGTAATGTCATCAAGCCATTGAGCGATCCTAAATTAGGTTCTGCTTCTGCAGATGATATCCGTTACCTAGCTGAACGCATTAGAGAAGCAAAACTACCGGTACTATTAGTAGGTATGCGAGGATCAAGTGAAAAAGAAACGTTAGCCATCAGGCAATTAGTTGAAAAGACAGCATTGCCTGTTGTAGAGACATTCCAAGCAGCTGGAGTGATCTCACGTGAATTAGAAGCGCATTTCTTTGGTCGTGTGGGTTTATTTAGAAACCAACCAGGAGATATGCTTTTGAAACGAAGTGATCTAGTTATTGCAATTGGCTATGATCCAATCGAATATGAAGCAAGAAACTGGAATGCGGAAAAAGATGCGCGGATCATTGTGATCGATGAAGCGCCAGCTGAAATCGATCCTTTTATGCAGCCTGAAAGAGAATTGATCGGTGATATCTCAGCCACTCTTGATTTATTGACAGGTTCATTAGAGCCTCAACAAGTGTCAGAAGATGCAAAAGAATATTTAGCATCTCTTCAAGCAAAATTAACGGAGCGGGACATTGTTCAATCAAAAGGAGAAGCAGGTATCTTGCATCCTTTAGAAGTTATTAACACGCTTCAGTCAAAAGTAACAGATGATATGACTGTTACCGTAGATGTAGGTAGTCATTATATTTGGATGGCACGCCACTTTAGAAGTTATGAACCTCGTCATTTGTTATTCAGTAATGGTATGCAAACGCTTGGTGTTGCATTGCCATGGGCGATTTCTGCTGCATTGGTGCGTCCAAATACACAAATCGTATCAGTTTCCGGCGATGGGGGATTTTTATTCTCTGCCCAGGATTTAGAAACGGCGGTACGTAAAAAATTGAATATCGTTCATTTGATTTGGAATGATGGACACTACAATATGGTAGAGTTCCAAGAAAAAATGAAATATCAGCGGGCGTCAGGTGTAGACTTTGGTCCAGTTGATTTTGTGAAATATGCAGAAGCTTTTGGCGCTAAAGGAATCCGAGCTACAAGTGTAGAGGAATTAGAAAAAGCTTTAGAAGAAGGATTTGCGACAGAAGGACCCGTAATTATTGATATTCCGATTGATTACCGTGATAATGAGAAATTGGGAGAAACAATCTTACCAGATCAATTCTATTAAGGAAGTGTCGACATGACTGAAAAAATCTTATACCAGCACGGGACATTAGGAGCTTTGATGGCCGGCTTGATGGATGGAACAGAAACGATTGCTCATATATTAGAAAAAGGAACTCTGGGATTGGGAACATTGCATGGGCTTGATGGTGAAGTCATCTTTTTAGATGGCGTAGCTTATCAAGGAAGATCAGATGGCTCAGTTGCCCAATTAGATGGAAGTGAACTTACCCCCTATGCAGCAATTACAGATTTTACGCCAGATACTAGTTTTTCTGTCTCAAAAACTGCAGATGGAGAACAATTGAAAAAAGACATATTAGTAAGAGAAGCCGGGGAAAACCTATTTTTGGCAGTGAAGATAACTGGATTATTCAAAAATATGCACATCCGTATCATGCCGAAGCAAGAAAAACCTTACAGAAGACTAGCAAAAATTTCAGAGTCTCAACCAGAATTCCAACAAAGCAATGTCCAAGGAACATTAGTCGGGTTCTTTACGCCTGAATTATTCCAAGGAGTTGCTGCAGCGGGATTTCACCTGCATTTTATCGATGATACACATACATTTGGCGGACATGTAATGGATTTTGAAGTGGCTGAAGGAAAAGTTGAGATTAGCCGCATCTCGTCCCTTGTACAGCATTTTCCAGTTGATGATCCGACTTTTGTTCACGAAACGATTGATTATGCTGATTTAGCAGCAGAAATCCAACAAGCAGAATAGAAAAAGACAGCGAGATGCGTTCAAGGTGATTAACCTGACGTATCTCGTTTTTTTGAGGAGAAAACCTAGCGTTTACAAAAAAACTGAGCTATAATCTTCTCCATAGATCAAAAAGGAGCGGTTTTTATCATGTGGACAGAAAAACAGAAAAAAGATGCATACGAAATTTTATTATTACAGCAACAAGGATTATTAGAAGCAGAAGATAACTGGTTAGCAAATTTAGCAAATTCATCTGCATTGTTGAATGAGACTTTGCCTGAGACTGTCTTTGCAGGATATTATTTATTCGATGGTAATGAATTGATTTTAGGACCGTTCCAAGGGCGAGTTTCTTGCACACGTATCAAGATGGGAAAAGGAGTTTGTGGAGAATCAGCTGAAAAACAAGAAACATTGATCGTTGATGATGTCAAAACCCATGCAAATTACATTTCCTGCGATTCAGCCGCACAATCAGAAATCGTAGTGCCAATGGTAAAAGAAGGTAATTTAATCGGTGTTTTAGATATCGATTGCGGAGTAACGAAAGGGTATGATGAAATCGATCAAGCATTTCTAGAAAAATATGTAGATCTTTTATTATCAAATTTTAATATAAATGCTTTTTCATTTATTAATAACTAAAATCGTCTATTGAAACAAAAAAGAAGAGAAATCAAGAATAAAAAGAGCCGGAAAGACAGTGGGCATTTCTGTTTTTCGGTTTTTTTATTTTTTTATAAAATCACAAGTGTTATTGATTTTCATAATCATATTTTAATGTTATTATCATTTTAAATAATGAAAAAACATTAAGGATGGATGAAATATGAATAACGAAACTATCATTTTAGGAAAAAAATATATTTGCCAACCTATTGGCTTGAAACAAAAAGTGGTTGGAGAAGTAATCAGTAAATTAGAAAATTGTGTTGTGATCTGCGTAGACGAATATCATGACGTCGATCGCAATGAAATATTAGAAAAATGCGGAAAAGTAGTGGCAAAATATACTCACGTTTATGAGTTGGAAACAACAGAATATCTATATAACTATAGCAACAAATATGAACATACTTTAGTTTCATAAAGATTTAAATAAAGTGCCTTCAAAAGCGAGAAGACCAAGCTTTTGAAGGCACTTTATTTAGTTGGCAGTGATTGTTCATGATTTTTGATTTATTCAAAAGGTTTGCCTAGAGAATCTGTCTCTGTAACGAGGCCTGGTGGAGAAACTCGATAAAAACCTATACTGCCAGAACTGTCCTATTTTCGGATAGACAAACTAGTAGTTTTAAAAAGATCATCCGATCCAATCATTTCAAAAAATGCAAAACTGATATCAGGATCATTTAGCTCAGGCTTGTTATCGTAAAGCATTTATAAAGGTTGCATTTAGTTAGGAGTAAACGCGAAACTATCATCATTATTTGCTGAAGAAGATGAAGAAGCTAATTCAGAGTTTGTTTGAAATAAAGGAGACGTGCTGACAGTTTCTTTACCCTGTTTTTTGCAGAGGTAGAAACTTTTATATCGGAAGTTTCTACCGGAGAATTTTTCTCATTTGTAGAAATTGTTGAATCGATACTATTCGAAATTTGCGTATCTGAAGGTATGTTCTTTGATGCAGAAGTCCCACAAGCAGTAAGTAACAATAAATTTGATAAACTGATAAACAGAATTCTTTTCATTATGTACACACTCCTTATAGTATCGTTTAGCATACACCTATGCTCAGTATTAGGCAAAATCAATGCAAAACTATCAAGTCTTTTATAGTATCTATTAGTCTTAGTAATACATATATGGAGAGGGTGATATCCCAGTTCAAACCAGATACATTGGTTACCATCTGTATTAACGATTATGCCTCTAAACGCTTTTTTTATGAAAAAATTTATAAGTGAAAACGTAGGTATGATATTATCTAGAGGTCATTTTTTTGGGTATTTAAATAGTTGCTAGGAGGATAGCTTTTGGATTTTTACAGTAATTTTATCTTAATAATAGCAATATTATTACTTCTAAATATTTGGTTTTTTGATAAGAGTAGAAATGCAGGGATAGGTTTTAGAACCAAACGAAGTACGTCTTCTGAAAAAAAGTGGGTATATTCACAGACTATTTTTTACGGAGGGGTTATTTCAATCAGTTTACTTTCTTCAACACTTTATTCTTTTAATGTTATAGACGTTTCCATGTCAAATTTTATATCTATTATTGGAATCCTTATTTCTGCAATTATTACACAACTACTTCTTGTGTTTGAAGAGAAGTCAAAAAATAATTAAAGCAATTATGCCTTTTAGTACAGGAATTATTACTTCTTACAAATGTATAGCGAATGTGAAGCCTGCTGTTTTAATTGTTCTAGAAAAACTTTTGAGTGAACAATTATTTTATGTTAGGATGAATTAATTTCTCTAGAGTTTATAATTCGCCGTTTGTATAATTAAGCGAGACAAATAAAAAAGCCATTTATGTTACACTCAAATTGTAATACCCGCTAAAGCATACAAGGAGAGTGAACATAAATGACTTATACCCATCTTACACCAAACGAGCTTGTAATGATAGAAGCATATTTTCATCAAGAAACTCCGGTTGCTATCGTTGCGAAGCAGCTTAAACGTGGACGCCAAACAATTTACAATGTCTATAACTTTCTCAAATGTGGTGGAACAGCACTTGAATACTTTGAACAATACAAAGAAAATAAGCGACGTTGTGGGAGAACCGAAATCATTTTTCCTGCTGAGGAAAAAGAATACATTGAAAAAAGATCAACTGAAGGTTGGACCCCAGACGTCATTATTGGCCGTGCAGAGCGAACCTTCTCTTGTTCAGTAAGTACCCTCTATCGCCGGTTTAAGACGGGAGAATTCAATGTTTTACATTTACCGATGCAAGGAAAACGAAAACCAAATGGTTATAAGGAAAAACGTGGAAAACAGGCATTCAAAAGAAATATTTCTGAACGTAAAAAAGATTATGTCGTTTTCGAAGAAGAATTTGGACATTTAGAGGGTGATACGATTGTCGGCATCCACCATAAAAGTGCCGTCATCACACTCGTTGAGCGACTTTCAAAAGCCATTATCGCCTTGAAACCAGAAGGCCGTAAGGCAGTTGATATTGAAAATTCGATTAATGAATGGCTTCAATCCGTACCCAAAAATCTTTTCAAATCAATTACCTTTGATTGTGGAAAAGAATTCTCTAATTGGAAAAGTATTAGTAATACGAATGATATTGATATTTATTTCGCAGACCCAGGAACGCCTTCCCAACGGGGATTAAATGAACATTCAAACGGACTCCTCCGAAAAGATGGACTACCAAAAGAAATGGAATTCAACCAAGTCAATCAAGGATTCATCTCATCCGTTGCGTCTAAAAGAAACCATATCCCTAGAAAATCACTAAATTACCAAACACCATTAGAAGTTTTTTTGAGTTACGTAAATGGAAAGTTTTGTCTCGCTTAATTTGACAAATAATAATTAAAAAAACTTATTTGAAGGAACATGCTTAAACCATAATTGTGTTTTTCCTTCCATCAGCATAAAAGTTCACCTCAAAAAGAGTGTACGAACAAAAGTTCTTTTTGTAAACCTTAAAATAGATTTTCCTGAATACGTATTGGGGATTTCTAAATGTTTGAATGTTTTTTTGAATGCAAAATCAATGCAAAAAATTTTGTATTTCTCTACTTTTCTCTCCTTGACCAAAATAAAAAAACGTTGATTTAACAACGTTTTTCATACATGTTTATCTGTCTCAACCATACATATATGGAGACGGCGGGAGTCGAACCCGCGTCCAAACACATCGCCACTTAAAAATCTACGTTCATAGTCAACTCATTTAAGGATTCACTTTACAGCTTGCCGAGTGACAGGCATTCTGTATCGCTAGTCTGATGTTCTCTTTTTCAACTTACAGACGGAAAGTTGAAACGTATCCCACTAAAGTTAGGACCCTTACTCGAGCACATGGGCGATGCCGAGAGGATCTACGCTAACTGTTTTTAGGCAGCTAAAGCGTAAGAGTTGTTTTCGTTTTTAGCAGTTATATTTAACTGTAACGTTTTTACGTAGACGTAACCTACGAAACGCAATTCAAGCTCGACTGTGCCTGTCGAATCCGTAACGTCCCCGTTAGCTAACAAGGGTTACGTGTATTTTTCATACAAAATTAGTATAGCATATATTGGGATAAATTCAATAAAAAAGCGAATCATATCCCATTATTTATATAATAACTGCCCCTTTCTTAAGAAAAAATAAGCGATTTTCTTAAGAAAAGAGGTAGCTTCAAAAAAAGATCTTAAATCAGATCAAAATACTTCAATGCGTGGACAATTCCGCCTTCTGTATTTTTCTTTGTGATAAAGGTAGAAAGTTCTTTTAATCCGTCATAGGCGTTGTCCATAGCGATTTTGTTGTCGCAAGCTTCCAACAAGGCAAAATCATTCGGACCATCGCCAAATCCAAAAGTAGGAACTTTTTCCAGCTGAAGTTCTTTTTGCAGACGTTTGACACCTGCCCCTTTTGAGATTCCTTTCTTCACTGTATCGATCGAGTAAGGACCATTCCGATAAAAAGTTAGCTCAGGAAAATGTTCGTGATAGTATTCGTCACCTGATTGAGATAAGATCAGCAACATATTTACTGTGTTTTCTTTAAAGCCTAAAGGATCAATTTCCGGAACATCTGAATGAATGAAGTCGTAAGCATTGATCATTGTTTGGCTATGACCGGTACACCAGATTTTCTGATCGTTATAGTAAGAAAGTTCATGACCGTTCAACTGTACATGATCATACATTTTTTGACATTCTTCTGAAGAAAATGTTTGAGAATAGATTTCTTCGCCGTCTACTCGAATGAAAGAACCATTCATGGTGACCGCAGAAGTAATGCCCGCATCTTCCATGATAGAGTGGATTTCTGCTTCTGTACGTCCTGTAGCGATGACGGGGAGAACATTGTTTTCTTTTAATGCGTTCATAGCTTTTGCCACTTCGGGTGTGATTTTTGATTTCGCATCTAGTAATGTTCCATCAAGATCAAAGAAAGTGATTGCACGATAATTTGACACAAATAAAACTCCTTTTTTATTGGAATAAGTTTATCTTAACAAAGAATGAACAAAAGACAAACCTTTCGTGAAGAATTCCTGAACATATTGGTTCAGTCAACAATTTAGAGTATACTATAAGAAGAGAATTTAGGAGGGAAAGAATGATTTTTTTCAGTATTGGTATCTTATTCTTAATAATTGGCAGTCTTTTTCGGATTCTGCCCTCAAAAGGAAATCTGCCTTTTTATGGGTATCATTCGCCTCTTGCCGCAAAAACAGACGCTCATTGGCGGCTGGCTCAAAAGACAAGCGGAAACTGGTTTTTTCTTATGGGCTTACTGATGGCATTGATCGGCTATTATTTAAAGACATCTGGGCATACGAATTATTTTCTGATTGAAATGCTTCTGCTAGTATTTCCAATTATGCCTATTTTTATTATGACAGAAAAGACATTACAGAAATATGACCTGGAAACTGGAGGGAACGATAATGAATATTTTAATGATTGAAGATAATCAATCTGTTTCTGAAATGATGCAGATGTTTTTCTTAAATGAAGGTTGGGAAGCAACTTTCAAGTATGATGGAAAAGAAGGGCTCGATGCCTTTTTAGAAAACCCACAACATTGGGATATGATTACACTAGACCTGAATTTGCCCACACTGGACGGTATGCTAGTAGGAAGAGAGATCCGCAAAGTTTCAAGTACTGTGCCGATTATCATGCTGACAGCTAGAGATTCTGAAAGCGATCAGGTGATCGGCTTAGAGATGGGGGCAGATGATTATGTCACAAAACCTTTCAGTCCTCTGACGCTTATTGCTCGAATGAAAGCTTTGCATCGCCGTAGTGAGTTGGCAGAAGCAAGAGAAGAAGCAGCAGTTTCAGATGATCATTTTGATATCGAGACTAGTCATTTCAAGATGAATACGAAAACACGAGAAGCGTATCTGGACAACCGGCCAATTGAAGGACTGACGCCTAAAGAGTTCGATCTATTGTTTACTTTAGCAAAAAAACCACGTCAAGTATTCTCTCGGGAGCAGTTGCTTGAATTAGTCTGGGATTATCAGTACTTTGGTGATGAACGGACAGTGGACGCCCATATCAAGAAATTACGACAAAAAATCGAAAAGGTCGGACCACAAGTCATCCAAACTGTTTGGGGAGTCGGCTACAAATTCGATGATTCTGGTGTTGCCTAATGCGTTATTTGTATCAGCAACTCTTAGCTTTTTGCGGAATGGTCGCGTTGATCTTATTGATCGTTGGAGTTTCTTTTACACAACTGACAAAACAAACGATTGAAGAAAACAATTACCAGCAACTGTTTGGATATGCTGAATCAGTTGAAAAGACAACGCAAACCTATGCCGATACGCTCCCGCAGTTTAGTCAAGATCAGGCGTTTCAAAATGCATTGCTGCTGACAGAGCAAGTACTGACAGAACAAAATGTGAACTTTATATTTATCGATAAAAACGAACGTGTCATTTATCCGACTAATACAGCTTTACTGAATTTTACCTTAACAGCTGATCAATGGAAAAATCTGAGGAATGGACGTCAAGAAAAATTCACATCGAATAAAAATATTTT
Organism: Enterococcus faecium; assembly: GCF_029023785.1. NCBI lineage: Bacteria > Bacillati > Bacillota > Bacilli > Lactobacillales > Enterococcaceae > Enterococcus > Enterococcus faecium. Next base: position 929,804 of record NZ_CP118955.1, read on the forward strand.
AGGACAAGCACAGGCGACCTCTTACGCACTTGTGCCATTTAATTTGAATCATGAATTCTATGGAGCACTTGTAGTTAGTCAACCTGCGCGAAATATCGATAACAGCGTTCGTCCAATTACACTGAACCTGTTCAAAGGATTTATTTTTTCCAGTATCGTTGCAGTTATTGCCAGCTATGCTTTTGCAGCATTCCAAGTTAAGCGTATCAATCGGTTAAGGAATGCGACGAAAGAAGTGACGAATGGTAATTTTGATGTACAGCTCCCCGTACATGACAAAGATGAATTTGATGAGTTAGCAGATGATTTCAATAAAATGACGAATTCATTGAGAGAATCTCAAGCAGAAATTGAAGAACAAGAAAATCGTCGAAGACAATTTATGGCAGATGCTTCTCACGAGATGAGAACACCTCTTACGACAATCAACGGACTTCTGGAAGGGTTAGAATACAATGCAATCCCTGAAAATCAGCGAGAAAACGCGATTAAATTGATGAAAAATGAAACAGAGCGTCTGATCCGTTTGGTGAATGAAAACTTGGATTATGAAAAAATCCGTACGAATCAAATCAGTATGGTCATTAAAAAATTCAATGGAACAGAAACATTGAAAAATATTGTTGCACAGTTAGAAGCTAAAGCAGAAGCAGCAGGAGATACATTGACATTGAAAGCCGTTGATGATATTGATGTTTACGCTGATTATGACCGATTTGTCCAAATCATGGTCAATATTATTCAAAACGCGATACAGTTTACTGAAAACGGCCAAATCACGATTACTTTAGAAAAAGGCTATCTTGAAACGATCATCACGATTGAAGATACGGGAATTGGAATGTCTGAACAACAAATGAAAAGTATCTGGGATCGTTATTATAAAGTAGATCCTTCAAGAAAAAATACAAAATATGGTGAATCAGGATTAGGTTTACCAATCGTGCAGCAACTTGTACGCTTGCATAAAGGAAAATTAGAAGTAGAAAGCGAATTAGGAAAAGGAACAAAATTCGCTGTTCGTTTGCCTGACGTAGAAATCAAAAAAGAGTAAAAAACAAGCGGTATAAAAGATCATGAATCGATCTTCTATACCGCTTGTTTTTACTATAAAATGATTGATTTAGCCCGCGGGCTCTAAACGATCAATATAAGGACTTTGAGCAATAGTAGCATCATGAGTAAAGAGTAAGATACCTTGATTTTCTTCATGAGCTAAATAAGAAAGCAAGTGGAGTAGCTCTTGGATCTCCAATACACTAAGTTCATCAAATGTATCTTCAATAACAATATTGTTTCGCTTGGAAAGCAAGGCATGAAGTAATTGCAGCTTTACTTTTTCAAAAGACGTCAACTCAGCTGCCGCACAATTAAGCAAGGAAGGAGAGATATCAAGTTTTTCTTGATAGGCCAAACGATCTTGTTTGATTTCTTTTTCCGGTACATCCAACAGGACATGGTCTTTAAGATTCAGATAAGGAAACATCGGCCAATTTTTTTGGATGATCGCAAAATTATCCAGTTTTGCAACAAGAACCTCTTTTTTCAAGTGCTCCAATATTTTATGCTGTTTTTCGAGAGGACACAAAATAACGGTCAAGTGTTCAGCATGAATCAAATATTCAGGTTTCATTACGTCCAGGCCTCCTACTTTGCAAATGATGGATAAAAAAAGTGAAAGGGAATAGACTAAGAATGAGACAGCATCCACTGAGCCCAATAAGAGTTTGGGCAAATCCCTTAAGTATATCTGTGAAAAAAAGATCATTTTGGAAATCGATGGTAAAAAAAGTCTGTTGATCCATCGGAATTGTAAGTCCGCTTACCGAAGTCAAGATATCACGGATATCTGGCAGTTCAGTAGTCTTTAAGACAAGAAAATTGATCCTTTGAAGAAGCGCTTCATAAACTGACTGGAAGCTGACGATCCACAATAAAACCAAGATACAACAAAGAAAGAGAGGAAAGAACAGCTGCCAGAAAATAAAAAGGAATAATTTGGTTTTAGAAAGACCAGTCAGGCGCCAATTGATCAATTCCTGCTTGTTTTGCCTGACTGAATAGTAAAAGAAAAAGATAAAAAGGAAGGCAAATAGAAAAAATAAACTGAATATGCCTTTTATATAAAATCGGCTAGCTAATTCTAAAGCCGGAAGAAGCTCTGTAGATGCAGAAGCGCCAATAAATGAAAGCCGATCTTGGACTTGATTGGCTAAAGCCGATTGCAAATGGTAAAGAGTCAGGCATGCTATCAATAAAAAAGCAGAAAAGCTTGAAAATAAACAATAGAGTATTGTCTGCTTTTTGTAATAAATTAATCGAGCAGTAGCATAGCGGATTATTTTCATACTTTTCACCTCTATAAAAAGTATAGAAAATGAATATGAATAAAGTATGAAATTCCTTTAGTGAAATCACGAATTAAAACCAGAAAATATTTTGTAAAAAGCAAGAGGTTGTGAAGAAGCTGCCCTATTCTATTACCGTAGATGCAAGCTTTTGAACACTGTTTATTCGAAAAGAGGAGCAGCGACAATAATTTTGTCGCTGCTCCTTTTAAATTTATTTTATCATTCGGAAGAACTTGTGGTCGTTCCGTGAAGTTCTTGGTACGTTTGCGTTTTATAAAGATCAACAGTTGATTGTCCCTTGTGTTCACTAAAGACACTAGTTGACTTGTCACCAAGAGATTTTTCAGCTTCTTTTAATTTCTCTAAGCCATTCTTGTAGTCATAATCACTGGTATCAATTGGGTCTAATCCACTATTCGTATAGAACCGAAGAAGATCACCATTATTGATTTGGTCAGAAACAGCTAACTGTTTATCAACTTTTTCTTTCAGTGAATCAATTTCATTCTGTACTTCCTCAGTAGGTTCAGTAATAGCTTCACCAGTTTCGTTACTATAGATCGTACCACCGTAGTAAGTATATTTTGGTGTAACAAAATCACCATCACGGAAAGAAACAAGCTGTTCATGATCTTTCGAGAATAGATCTTGTCCTAACTGAATATAATTTTTTGTATCTACACCTAGTAAGTGAAGTAATGTAGGCAAGGCATCAACTTGTCCGCCGTAAGTGTGATTGATTCCGCCCTGTGTTTGTCCAGGGATATGGATCATATAAGGGACACGCTGCATTTGTGCATTGTCGTAGTTTGTCCAAGTAGAACTTGTTTTTCCAACTAATTCAGCTAGATTTTTATTTCTTGAATTCGAGACACCGTAATGGTCACCGTAAAGGACGATGACTGAATTATCATACAAGCCGCTTTCTTTCAAATAATTGAAGAATTCTTGTACGGCGGTATCTAAATAATTGGCTGTCGCAAAGTAACCGTTGATCGTTTCATCATTTGTATTGGCTAACGGGAATCCTGCTTCGTCATTGGTGAATTTTGAATAAGGATAATGGTTAGATACAGCAATGAATTTTGAATAAAATGGTTGTTGCAGACGTTCCAAGTATTGTACGGATTGTTGGAAAAATGGTTTATCATGCAACCCGTATTGGAACGAATTGTCATCATTAACATCATAATAAGAAGAATCAAAGAAATAATCATATCCTAAATTCTTGTATGTCTCGTTTCGATTCCAGAATGTACCAGCGTTCCCATGGAATACCGCACTAGTGTAACCTTGTGTTTGACTTAAAATATCAGGTGCAGCTTGGAAAGTATTTTTTCCGCCTAATTGTGTGAACAAGGAGCCTTGATTCAAGCCAAACAATGAATTTTCCATCAGCGTTTCCGCATCGCTTGTTTTTCCTGCTTTTACTTGATGGAAAAAGTTGTCAAAACTGAACGTGCTGTTGCTGTGGTAAAGACTATTGATGAAAGGTGTAACTTCATGCTGGACACCATTCTCATCTGTCAATTTATAATCGATCAAGAATTGCTGGAAGCTTTCTAAATGGATATAAATCACATTTTTTCCTTTAGCAAGACCGAACAAATCGTCATTTGGTGCTGCATAATGTTCTTTTACATAATTTTCTACTTCTTTCATATCATTGGGACTTGCTTCTGCCCGCACTTGGTTTGTCTGGTAAGTTTGAACACCGTCATAAACCATGAAAGCATTCAAGCCAAGATATTTGACCAAATAATCACGAGAGAATGTTCGAGTCAGCAATTCTGGACGATCAGCTTCCGCCATAAAAAGATTTCCTGAGAAAATCATAACTGCTAATGTAGAGATCGCAAAAGCCATTCTTGCTCGGATCGGGCGAGGGTCCAACTTGATTTTTTTTGCAATCAGCAGAACAGCCAAGATAATAAAATCGATCCAATAGATCACATCATATGGGCGAAACAGTCGAATGGCACTTTCTCCCAGACCACTCGCTACTTTCCCAGCACCTAAAATCGTGTTGATCGTAATGAAGTCCGTGAATTCTCGATAATAAGTGACATTCGAAAAAACAAGCAATGTCAAAAGAAAATAAATGACCATCATCGTGATATAAGCAACTCTAGGGCGTCTGATATAAAGAGCAATTCCAAGTAATAACAATGTAGTTGCAATAGGGTTGATAAACAAGATAAAGTATTGAATGCCACTTTCGATTCCGAGATGGAAATCAACTAAATAGGCAAAAATCGTTTTCAACCAAAGTAAAACGACTAGTAAAGAAAAAAATCCGAGCCTCTTATTCAAAAAGGCAGGTGTTTTTATATATTTCAAGATAATCTTCCTTTCTGCACTTCTTAATCACAGAAGTGTCATGAAACCATGTTACACAGCTCACTTATTCTCATTTATTTTACTAGTATGACAATATAGTGTCAATTGAAACCAGAAGTTTATGCTGTTTCATTAAGGTTTTCTTTAAGCTTCATGAAAAAATGAGCAGTAAGACAAGTCCTATGTTTTTTGTTATACTTGGGAAGAGAAAGCTAAAGTAGGTGAAGGAATGAAAGTACAAGTAAAAAAAAGAGCAAGCAATCGATTGAAAAAAGGATATCCACTGATCCAAAAAGAAGACCTTGCTCATCCCCAAAAAGAAACCACGCAATGGGTGGAATTAGTTGATTCGCAAAACCAATTTATCGCAAAAGGATATCTAGGAAAGCAGAATAAGGGAATCGGTTGGGTATTGAGCCAGCAGAACATCCCATTTGATCAATCATTTTTTGAAGAACTTTTTGTGAAGTCAAAAGAAAAAAGAACTTTCTTTTTTTCAGATGATTCTACTACCGCTTTTCGTATATTCAATGGAGAAGGAGACGGGATCGGCGGTCTGATTGTTGATTATTATGCAGGTTATGCTGTTTTTTCTTGGTATAACGAAACGTTATATGCACATCGTGAATTATTGATTCAAGCTTTTCGTGAAATCTACCCGGAAATCATAGGAGGCTATGAGAAAATTCGATTTGAATCAGTAAATCTGCCTGAGAGCCAGTTCATTTACGGAAAAGAGGCACCGGAACCCTTGATCGTAAAAGAAAACGGAGTAAAATTTGCCGTTTATTTAAATGAAGGATTAATGACTGGGATCTTTTTAGACCAAAAAGAAGTACGGGGATCATTAGCAGAAGGTTTCGCTTCTGGGAAAACAGTTTTGAACATGTTTAGTTATACCGGCGCCTTTTCTGTTGCTGCCGCAATGGGAGGGGCAATCGAAACAACAAGTGTCGATCTAGCAAAACGCAGTTTAAAAAAAACACAGGAACAGTTTGAAGTGAATGGTTTGGATGTCGATCAGCAAAAAATCATTGTTATGGACGTATTCGAGTATTTCAAATACGCCAAAAGAAAACAATTTTTATATGACATGATTGTATTGGATCCACCAAGTTTTGCCAGAAATAAGAAAAAAGTCTTTCGCGTAGCAAAAGATTATGGGGAACTGGTCAAGGATAGTCTGGATATTTTAGCAGAAGACGGGATACTTATTGCGTCTACAAATGCTGCGAATGTCTCGATAGAACAATTCCAAACAATGATTGAAGAGGAATTCCATACCAAAAATGTTTCTTTTGAACAACTTGCTTTATATCGTCTGCCAAAAGATTTCCAGACGACGGATACCTTTTTAGAAGGCAATTATCTGAAAGTGTTTGTTTATCAAATTAAAAATAACCATTAGAAGGAGCGATGCAGAATGGTTCGGGTAAAGGGATTGAATATAGGAAGCGGTAGACCAAAGATTTGTGCGCCTCTTATCGGGGCCGTCCGAGAGGAAGTATTACGTGAAGCAGTTCTTGCACGTGAAGCAGGGGCCGATTTAGTCGAATGGCGAGTCGATCATTATCGTGAAGTTTTTTCTTTTGATGAAGTAGCAGAAACATTGGTTCTTATCCATGAGATGCTTGATGGACTGCCGTTATTATTTACGTTTCGTACCTTAGCTGAAGGCGGAGAACAAGACATATCGATCCGTCAGTATCGCGACCTTTATGAACATGTGATACACACAGGATTAGTAGATATGGTCGATATCGAGTTGTTCAAAGTAGAAAGTCTAGGAAAAAGACTGATAGAGGAAATCAAGTCTTTAAACATTCCTTTAATTATCAGTAGTCATGATTTTAAAGAAACACCAGCAGACCCTGTCTTGCTTTACCGATTGAATGTTATGGAACATTTTGGAGCCGATATCGGAAAACTGGCAGTAACTCCCAATAATGAACGAGATGTTTTGCGGTTGATGGAGTTGACTAGACGGGCAAATGCTTTTGTCTCCATGCCTATTATTACGATGTCCATGGGAAATCTTGGTAAAATTTCTCGTCTGGCTGGCGGAACGACGGGTTCCGTTATGACATTTGGTTCCTTAAGCAGCGATTCTACTTCTGCTCCAGGACAATTACCGGTCAAAGCATTGAAGCAAATTATTCAATTATTAAATGAACCGTTGTAGAACAAGTTTGAGGTGATATTTTTTGGCAAAGAAAAAAATAGTAAAAACGAATGCAATCCGTATGGTCGAACAAAAAAAGATTCCCTATACAGAGCACGAATATGAGTGGGACGAAAGCCACCTAAGTGCGTCATCGGTCGCTGAACAGCTTCCAGAAAGCCAATCTCGTATATTTAAAACACTGGTTGCTGTGGGCAATGTGACGGGGCCTCTTGTTGCTGTGATACCGGGAGAAGCCGAATTGAATCTAAAAAAATTAGCAAAAGTTTCAGGGAATAAAAAAGTAGAAATGCTCCATTTAAAAGATTTGGAAGCAACGACCGGATACATACGTGGTGGCTGCTCGCCTATAGGTATGAAAAAACTATTTCCTACTTATTTAGATCAAATTGCAGAAAGCTATGAACAAATCATTGTCTCGGCTGGCAGAAGAGGGCTACAGATGGAGTTAGCACCTCAAGATATCTGTGCATTAACGAGCGGACAATTTGCAGATATAAAACAATAAATCATACGTATAAAAGAAAGAAGGAGGCCGGGATGTTGTTTGCCCAGTCTTCTTCTTTCTTTTTTATACATTATGCTCTTTGCCCAGCATTCATTCCTGCTACATGCCCTGTAGCGAAAGCCGCTGTGATATTAAAGCCGCCAGTATAACCATTGACATCCAGTAATTCTCCCGCAAAATACAGACCATCAATGATTTTACTCTCCAACGTTTTAGGATGAATTTCCTTTAGAGAAACCCCTCCGCCAGTTACAAATGATTTCTCAATAGGAAAAGTCTTGTTGATTGATAGCTTAAACTCTTTGCATAATTGAACGAAATCTTGAATTTGTTTTTGAGAGGCTTGTTGTCCTGTCAGATGATCCATTTCAAGCCGCTCAAGAAAGAAAACTAACAACCGCTCAGGTAATAAACCGTGCCAGGCATTTACCAAGTTCTTTTTGGTGGTTTTACTTTTTTCTGTCAATAAATGAATAAGCTCTTGTTTGGTTTGTGTAGGGAAACAATCCAGAGAAAGTGTCACTGGTTCTCCCGTTTTCTCTAATTCTTTATTGACAAAACTTGAACAACGCAGTGCAGCCGGACCAGAAATACCGAAATGGGTGAAAAGTAAATCCATCGTATGTTCAGTCAATACACGACCTTTTTTATTTAAAACGCGTAAAGTGATGTCTTGTAAAGAAAGCCCTTGAAGTGTTTTCTCCTGAATATACGGTTCATCCGATATCAAGGGGGACTCTGTCGCATAAAGAGGCGTCACCGTGTGACCCACTCGCTTCACGATCTTGTACCCATCTCCAGTAGAACCAGTAGATGGATAAGTCCGTCCACCAGTTGTTAAGATAACGGCAGGAGCATGAAACTCTTCGAATTCCGTGCGTATACCGTAAATTTTATGTTCTTTGTGGATCAATTTCTCTACTCGAGTAGAGAATAGAAGCGTCACATCTAGTTCTTTCAGACGATTGAGCAATGCTTCGATAATCGTTTTTGATTTATTTGTTACAGGAAACATCCGTCCATGATCCTCTTCTTTTAAATGTACGCCTTGTGATTCAAAGAAGTTCATGATATCGAAATTATTCCATTGCGCAAACGTACTATATAAAAACTTTCCATTTCCAGGAATATGTGCAATCAAATCATCAACAGGACGATTGTTCGTAACATTGCACCGACCACCACCTGTCATCAGTAGTTTTTTTCCTGCTTTTTTGTTTTTTTCGATCAAGAGTACGCGTGCGCCTTGTTCAGCTGCACTGATCGCTGCCATCATCCCGCTTGTTCCAGCGCCGACTACGATCACATCATACAGTTTTTCCATTCACTCACCTCAAGGAAAGTGTAGCATATCTGAAGAAAGAAAACAGAAAAAAATGTTTTGAGCCAAAAGAGAAAATGAGCTAAAATGGGGGAAGATAAGTAAAGGAGCGTGGAACGATGACAAACGCAACAGAATATGTTCAAGCAATTCAAGAAAAGCTACATCAAAAGGATCAAGGGCAAGAAGAATTTTTACAAGCAATCGATGAATTCATGCCCACGGTTATGTCTTTTTTGGACACTCATCCCGAATATATCGAAAAGAATATCTTAGAACTTTTAACGGAACCAGAAAGAGTTATTCAATTTCGAGTGCCTTGGCAAGATGATGAAGGAAACTGGCGAGTAAATAGAGGCTACCGTATCCAATACAATTCAGCTATCGGCCCTTATAAAGGTGGATTGCGCTTCCATCCTAGTGTCAATCTAAGTATCTTAAAATTTTTGGCTTTTGAACAGATTTTCAAGAATAGTTTAACCGGTCTGCCAATCGGTGGAGGAAAAGGCGGAAGTGACTTCGATCCTAAAGGAAAATCTGATAATGAGATCATGCGTTTTTGTCAAAGTTTCATGCTGGAATTGTCAAAACATATCGGCCCATCGATTGATGTTCCTGCGGGAGATATCGGTGTAGGAGCTAGAGAAATCGGCTATTTGTTCGGCGAATATAAACGATTGAAAAAATATGATACTGGTGTGTTGACAGGTAAACCTTTGGATTTTTGGGGAAGTAAGATACGTACGGAAGCTACTGGTTATGGATTAGTGTATTATGTCAAACATCTATTGAACGAAGAAAAAGATTCATTTAATCAAAAAACAGTTTTTGTTTCCGGAAGCGGGAATGTAGCCATTTATGCAATCGAAAAAGTGCAAGAGCTAGGCGGGAAAGTTGTTACATGTTCAGATTCTAGCGGGTACATCTATGATCCAGAAGGAATAGATGTGAAACTATTGAAAGGAGTCAAAGAAATCAATAGACAACGTTTGACGGAATACGCAAACCAACGTCCTTCTGCTATTTATCATGCTGGAGAATCTGTTTGGACATTGAAAGAAAAAGCGGATATCGCTTTGCCATGTGCTACTCAAAATGAAATAGACGAAAGCTTGGCCGAAATCTTAGTAGAAAATGGGATCAAAATCGTAGCAGAAGGCGCTAATATGCCATGTACAGTAAAAGCTGTTTCTGTTCTTCATGAAGCAGGCGTGTGGTATTGTCCAGGAAAAGCTGCTAATGCTGGAGGAGTGGCAGTATCTGCTTTAGAAATGAGTCAGAACGCCCAGCGATTGACTTGGGAAAGAGAGCAAGTGGATGAGCAGCTGGATCAAATCATGGAAACGATTTACCATGCGTGTCGCCAAACAGCAGCCGAGTACGGCGACGAAAAAAATCTGCTTCTTGGAGCAAATGTTGCTGGATTTGAAAAAGTTGCCAAAGCAATGGCAGCAGAAGGTTTAGTTTGAAAAATGAAACTTTCTTGGAAATATTGTCAGCATTTTGTTTATTTGCTTGAAAAATAATAAAAAAAAACGTAAAGTATTACCTGTAGAGTAAACCTATAAGGAGGAGAACAAATGGCACACATTCATTTTGACTATTCAAAAGTAGCACCGTTTGTCAACGAACAAGAGTTAGGGTACATGCAAAGCCAAGTAACAGCAGCCCACAACGAATTACGGGAAGGTACTGGCGCAGGAAGCGACTTCCGCGGCTGGATCGATTTACCAACGAACTATGACAAAGAAGAATTTGCACGTATCAAAGAAGCAGCTAAAAAAATCCAATCTGATTCTGAAGTATTAGTTGTTATCGGTATCGGTGGTTCTTATTTAGGCGCTCGTGCAGCGATTGACTTCTTGAATCACACATTCTTCAATTTATTAGATAGCAACACAAGAAAAGCACCACAAATCTTCTTTGCCGGAAATTCAATCAGCTCAACATATATTGCTGACTTGATCGAAGTAATCGGTGATCGCGACTTTTCAGTAAACGTTATTTCAAAATCTGGAACAACTACTGAACCAGCGATTGCGTTTCGTGTATTCAAAGAGCTTCTTGTTAAGAAATATGGACAAGAAGAAGCAAACAAACGTATCTACGCTACAACAGATAAAGCAAAAGGTGCAGTTAAAGTAGAAGCAGATGCAGAAGGTTGGGAAACTTTCGTGATTCCTGATGACATCGGCGGACGTTTCTCTGTATTAACTGCTGTTGGTTTGTTACCAATCGCTGTTAGTGGTGCAGATATCGATGCATTGATGCAAGGTGCCGCTGATGCAAGCAAAGCATACTCAAGCGACAAACTAGAAGAAAACGAAGCTTACCAATACGCAGCAATGCGTAACATTCTTTACCGTAAAGGCAAAGTAACTGAGTTGTTGATCAACTATGAACCAGGAATGCAATACTTCTCAGAATGGTGGAAACAATTGTATGGTGAATCTGAAGGAAAAGACCAAAAAGGCATCTATCCTTCAAGTGCAAACTTCTCAACTGATTTGCACTCTTTAGGACAATTCATCCAAGAAGGACGTCGCAATATTTTTGAAACAGTTGTGAAGGTTGAAAAACCTCGTAAATCAATCACAATTCCTGAACAAGCAGAAGATTTAGACGGTCTAGGCTACTTGCAAGGAAAAGAAGTGGACTTCGTAAATACAAAAGCATTTGAAGGAACATTGCTTGCTCATACAGACGGTGACGTGCCTAACTTGCTAGTCAAAATTCCAGAAATGGATGCTTATACATTGGGTTATACAATGTACTTCTTTGAAATTGCTGTAGGTATTTCAGGTTACTTGAATGGAATCAACCCATTCGACCAACCAGGTGTAGAAGCTTACAAGAAAAACATGTTCGCACTTCTAGGCAAACCAGGCTTTGAAGACCTTGCCAAAGAATTGAACGAACGCCTGTAAGATAAGGTTTTTTCGCTAGATTTAAAAAATCAGTGATAGAAACATGTTCGCTTCTAAATAAAATTAGTGATAGTTTTAGTGATAGCGAACTTAAAAAAAAGCACTCAATTTGAGTGCTTTTTTATTTGCTCTTCTATATAGTTTTCTAGTTGATTCATTGATCTTTTTTTCACTTCGGGAGAAATATGGGCATAGACTTGTGTAGTAGAAATATCTTTATGACCTAAAAAATCTTTGATATCTTCTAATAAGGACTGGAAGAACAGGAAAGTGACTTCGAAGACCCATTCTATTTTTTTGTTTTCTAAAATCAACAAAAAAAGCACTCACTTCGAGTGCTTTTTACGATATATTCTTAGCTTAAGATAGGCCTAATTTTTCTTTTACAGATGAGGGTACCTTATCGCTGGTAATTACTTTTTTCTCTATGATCCGCTTTTCGCTTGCTTTCAACTGCAAGATCGTTCCTTCGGGGTAAGCAGAACCATTGGCAGAGTCACCAGAAGTAATGACATCGAAATCTAACTGTCTTTTTTCACCGTTTTCAGCATAAGCATCTACGTTGTATTTAAAACCTCTTCCAATTACTTCCCCATTATCTGCTTTGATATCAGTTTCTGCAGGCATTGGAGCTTTGACTACCGCATAATAATCTTTACCTACATAAGTAGACTGATAGTAGTCCCAACCTTTCCATCCTATAAAAGCAATCAATATGATAACGATCAACCCTAAAATTTTTTTCATGAAAGATCTCCTTTTTTATTTTTATTATATTAAATATTATACAGATAATAACGGAATATTATCATCGAAACAGCTAACAAAATTGTCATAAAAAACGAGATGGTTGATATTAGAACTTGTGTTTTTGTTTAGGTCTAGAGATAAAGAGAGACAATTTCCAAATATATGTAATGAATACAAAAAGACGTTTGTTGCGGATTACCGTTACAAACGTCTTTTATTGATTTTCCGAGATCTCATCAGTCGCCATTTGGAATGGTTCACTCCTTATCTAGATTCGTTTAATGCTCGGACTGCTTGTTCGATTGTAATACCAAACGCAACGTTATTTTCGTTTTGTGCATCAATCGCCATAAAACGGTTAGAAGTTGTATCAAAAGCTACGCGGTATTGCATATTTGTTTTTGTAAACGTCATAAAATTCATCTCCTTTGTAATGTAATTTAGTTCTTGAAAGTTTCCTTTAAACTTTCGAACTTATACCAAGTTTAGCATCGTACGTTTTTTGATGCAATTAAAAAGCATTTATCATTTTCCTTATTTATTTTTTCTTAAATGGTTTAGCTATTTTCTTTTAATCCGATAAGTAGCCCAATCATCAAGGTTACAAATACTATTGCTTGAATATAAATCATATGCTCACCTCTTTATAAATAACTTAGCAATATAAAGAAAAAAACGCACGAACAACATAGGAATATAAACAAACGTTTTTGTCACAACGTCTAAGATCGTGTTAAAAAATAGTTATCTAAAAAGCAGAAAGATACTCAAAATAAAAAATAAAAAAATGAATAAAAACGTTTTCAAATATAAGGTAATTTGTTATTATAAAATAAAGAAAAACAAAATAAAAATAAAGAAAAGAGGGAATGAAATGGTAAAAGCAGAAGTAGGAAGATCTTATATATGCAAACCGATCGGAGTATCTCATGAACTAATCGGCTGTATTGAACGTACATATATCAACACGGCTGTCGTGTATGTTGAAAGTTATGACCAACGAGACTATCAACTTATCAATGAAAGCAAGTATCGCATGCTCGTAAAATTCTGTGATATTAGCGCACCTACTGAATTGGTTTCTTAAACAGTATTTTTGAGAATTCGCAAGAACTCCCTTATAATATAAATAAAGACAGAAGGGAGCGAGAAGATATGCCAAAAAGAAAAAGTTCAGGGAAAATGGGAATTATTCTTGCAGTGATCTCTGCAATTCCTGCTATTTTAGCTATTGTTCGTGCGATGAAGGAATCAAGAGAAAGTTAAGCACACATTATGAGCGTCAAACAAAAAACGCATATACCTGCGGTGGCAGGTTATGCGTTTTTTGTTGTATAAAGACTTTTTTCATTAACGATTTTTGATTAGCCGACTCCCAAAACAAAATTTAGCAGTTTATCTGAATAAGTGATTTCTTCATCTGTTTGTTTCACACTTTCATTTAGTAGTCCCATCTCATCGGTTATGATACCATCCACACCATAAAACATCATGCGACTCATGGCATCTGAATCGTTGATTGTCCATACATATACTTCTTTTCCGTCTTGGTGGGCAGAATTAATGAAGTTACGGTTGATCGTACTATATTCCATTGTCAGAAAATCAGCAGGCGTCACAGGGGGCCCAACAATATTGAAAGGTAAGATGTAGCCCACATAAAAGTTTGGTTCTGCTTCTTTTAAATCTGAAACGGTTTGGTACGTCAAACTTTGCAAAATATGATGGTTCTCTAAGATAACTTTGCGGTATTTATGGACAAATCGTTCGACAAGGTCATCCGAATCTTTTTTAGAGGTCTTGATCTCAATAAGTAATTTTTGGTTTAGCTTATGTGCTTTTTCCAAATAAGAATCAAAAGAACAAACAGGGGCTTGCACTCCGTTTTCAGTAACTGTAAGATTTGTCAATTCTTTCAATGTAAGATCCTGTGGTGTTCCATTTACCCCTGTTAAGTGACGAAGATTTGCATCATGCATCACTACGAAATGACCATCTTTTGTTTCCTGAACATCCATCTCTACATAATCAGGATGATAGTCTCTGCTTGTTTTTTCAAGTGCTTCTAAAGTATTTTGCGCCCCATTTTGGGTACTCACACCTCTGTGAGAGACAGTCACTGGTTTTGTCTGAACAGCTGAAGTCAGATAATCCATATTGTAAAGACAGACGCCAATACCGAAAAAAACTGCAAAAAGAGTCAAACCAGTGTTTTTCAGCGCAGAGAAACGCAAGTTGGGGGCTTGTGGGATAAACCACTTAGGGATCTCAGGCAAGAAGCCTTCGTCATCCATGAAATCAACAATGATATAAAAAATCCCTACGGTAGACATCACGATATTGAATAATAAAATCCCTTGTAAAAGCGTCATAGCAAACACAGCGCTGATCAATGCATAGTCTGGGAAAAATTGTTCAACCATACTTTGTGCCAAAATAACAACGATATATCCTAAAGAAGAAAGGAGTAAAATCGTACCGCCAATCACAATAAATTGGCCCGTGATGGCCAAAAGACGCGATTTGGTCAATGACCAGCTTTCCCGAATGGCTGCTCGAAAAGGACGATCTCGTAGAATCATTTCCGGTAAAGCAAAAATCAGTCGAATCCCAATATAGCCAAGGAAAATATAAACGAGTAAAAAGGAACTGACGATGATCCAACGGTTAGCAAAAATAAAATCCATAATGAAAGCGGGGATTTTTATTTTTGACAGTAGATCAGAATTAAAACTTAATCCGCTGATCGGTAGAATCAATAAAAAATAAGCAAGGAAAAACAAAAAAGTAATGGGTCTCACTTTCTTCAGCTGAAGTATCGTCAAGTGTAAGAGTTGCTTCAAAGAGATTGGTTCTTTCTTTTTAATAAAAAAGACACTCATCAAAAGAAAAGTAAATTCGAAATAAACTAACAGTAAAATCATCATCAAAACTACGATTAACGAGAGTAGAACTCCAGGATGTTGAGAAAAAATTGAAGGAATATTGTCATAAGACAAATAGTCAATTGCCCCTCGGTGTAAAATAAAACGGGTCGTACTGCTCAATAAGGGTAAACAAATAAATAAAATAAAGCCATGCATCAGCAAGACATCACGGAAATAAGCTTGTGTTCCTTTTAAAAAGTCCCAAGCATTACCTAAGCTACGTTTTAAATAATTCATCCTATCACCTGCTCTTCACATTGTAGCGCAAATCTAATGAAAAAGGAAAGGGTGCAGTGTGTTTTGCAGCCCCTTTCCCAGATTTAACATTGTCAATCAATGACTAATTTTGCAAAATAAATATTATCCAAGAAGACCACTTAGATATTGGCCTCCATAAATCAAGGCCATACTATATAAGAAAATCGACAGTGGTTTAGCAATCAAAATGATTAGTGTATATCGTTTCACTGACATGTTTGTCAATCCAGCCATCAAACATAACGCATCGTCAGGAGCAACTGGAAGAAAAATAGCTAGAGCAAACAGCTTCTCAAAGCGGTTTTGATTATCCAGCCAGCCAATATATTTGTTATATGTCTTATCGCTAATCATGGAAAGTATGAATGGCTTTCCATAACGACGCCCTAGCAGAAAAATGATAATCGAACCAATGCAGATTCCAATATAGTTATAGATAAATCCAGCATAAGGGCCAAATATCAGGACACCAGCTGCAGTACTGATCCCTCCAGGAATGATTGGAATAACTACTTGCAGGATTTGGATGAAGACAAAAATAATCGGTCCTAAAATGATGGAATCACCTACTAATCCTCTTAACGCATTCAAATCTTTGAAAACACCTAAATTAATAAAATAAATCGTCAGCGCGATTGATAGGCCTAATCCGATAATGGATATGAAATTTATCAGTTTTCGAGAGGCAGCAATATTCATTATTCATCAACTCCTTAGAGGTTCTTTGTTAACTATACTTTACTAGAAAAGCAACTAACTGCGCCATTTTTTGATATGACAGAAAACAAACAATTTTGTAAGTTCATCATAAGTATAAAAGATTGATCTCAAAAAAACATCCAACTAAAGACTTATTTAATAACTTGTTTTTTTTTAAATAAAAAAAGCGTTAGCAACTATGCTTAAAAAGCATATCGACTGAATAAACTAAGCATTGGACAGGCTGAAAGACTACATTTAAAATGAAATGCGAAGAAACAATAGAAAATAAAGTTGCCTTAGAACCATAGTTGAATCACCTAACAGTCGTGAAGGGAGAATAAGAGAAATGGCAGAAAAACAAACCGCAGGACGAGATCAATTAGGAGATTTTGCACCAAAATTTGCAGAATTGAATGATGATGTTTTATTTGGACAAGTATGGTCCAGAGAAGAATTATCTGCTCATCAGCGTAGTATCATCACCATATCTTCATTAATTTCAGGAGGAAATTTTGAACAATTGCCAGCTCATCTGAAGATTGGCAAACAAAATGGCATTACTGGTGAAGAAATAGCAGAAATCATTACCCATTTAGCTTTTTATGTAGGATGGCCAAAAGCTTGGTCAGCTTTTAACTTAGCAAAAGAAATCTATCTAGAAGGAAACAGCGTAAACAAGAAAGAGGCGTAAATGATGACAAAATACGAAGAAATACACAATGGCGTGATTTTTCCAGCAGGGGAAAAAAACGAAGCTTACGCTCAGGTATTTACTGGGCAAAGCTATCTGAATATGTTAGTGAATGATCCCGAAGTTTCTGTTGGTGTAGGGAATGTAACATTTGAACCAGGTTGTCGCAATCACTGGCATGTCCATACAGATGGATATCAAATCTTACTTGTGACTGGCGGAGAAGGATGGTACCAGGAAGAAGGAAAGCCAGCAAGACGATTAAGAGCTGGAGACGTTGTGGTGACGCACAAAGGAATCAAACACTGGCATGGTGCTACAAAAGACAGTTGGTTTGAACATTTAGCGATCACTTCCGGAAACTCAGAGTTTTTAGAACCTGTAACAGATGAAGTGTATGAAGGATTGGAAAATCAATAATGTCAAGCTTGAACAGCTCCTGAAAGTAGATTTTAATCGAACTTTCAGGAGCTGCTTTTTTGATTCAGCCTTTTATAAATAGAAAATAGGGTTAATAATAGGAACGAGGAGAAGCACGTCGAAAGATCTTAATATTGATAATCGGCTGGGCGTACATGATTTCCACGTCATCAATCAAACTACCTAACAGATGATAATCTTCCCGATCATGTCGGGGATTACCTAATAGTTCCTGATAGTAGATTTCCATACTAGGATCCCGAGGATTGTTCAGCAAATCAGCAAGTACATCTAAATCTTCTGGCTGAGTTTCTGCCGTACCCTGTATCTCTATGAAAAGCCCTTCCTCAGCAAATTCTACTCCAATACGTATTTCAGTTATTTCATGGGAATATAAATAAGTAAGAAGCTCATCGATGATTCTTTTTGATAATTCTTTTTCCAAGTGTCTTTTTTTCCTTTCTGACAGCGGTAAAGTTATCTAGTATCGGTACAAGGATACCTGCAACGAAACCAGTTGAAAAACCACTGTTATATAGATTTAGTCCTCCGTGTAAAGTGCTGACGTTATGGACAAGAGCAATATGTAGCACACCAGCTATTACACCGTAAAAACTGCCGTAAAAACCGCTTATGGGCGCGAGACCTGTCCCAAACACACCTGCCACAAGCATGCCAGTACTGGTGATCTCATGAAAAGTTCCAAACAAAGAAGCAATAAATATTCCGACTAGTATCGGAAAACTGTTTTTTAAATGACAACCAAAAGCACTGAAACCAATCGCAGATAAAATAGCACCGATGACAGGTCCATTTAACTGACCGCCAACCAGTAAAACATAAGAAGACAGCATCAGACCAACTAAGCCCATGTTGATCAAAGTAGCACCAATACCAGAATTAGCAATGAAATCAGTTGTTAATTTTCCAGATGAATCGAAAATCTCTCGAATCCCCGAAAGCCGAAAGGAATTATAATAGAAACCAATTCCGACTGTCAGCGAAAAAAAGCCAAAAATAATCCAAATGAGAGGAAAGTGATATTCATTGGAAACCAATGTATTTTCGACGATTGAATAGCTGAATAACCTCAAAACAGCAGTAAAAGTCATCGCAATCAACCCAGAGGTGAATCCAATATTATAAAGTGTGAATCCACGATGGAAAACTAAAGTTTGAGCAGCTAAGGGCGGAAGAAGTAGACCAATTGCTATGCCAGCTAAATTCCCCAATAAAATACCTATCAGTAAAGGAAAACGCATACCAAAAGTGATATAACTAACGACCGGTGATAATGCGCTACCAAACAGTCCGATCATGATGTACTGAGAAAAAGGTTTATTGACAAATACAGCGTATAGATACACACCTAAAATGATTGAGATAGAATTATAAAGGTTTTTGCCAAAAAAAGAGAAACCGGTAACTGTTAGAATCGAAGCAAATAAGGGACCGTTTAAAATCACCTTGTGCCGATAAGCTAAAAGCACAGAAAGTAAGGTCAAAATCCCTACATTTATGAATGCGCTTCCGAAACCGCCTAAAGCAAAATAATCTGTCAAAAGATTGCTTGGCGAGGTAAGAATAGTTAGCAATCCACTCCAATTATCAGTAGGAGTACCAGAAAGCAAGCCAATAAAAAGAAAAAAAGCACCTGTAAAACCAAGATAAAAATACTTTCTTTTCTGTGAAACGATTCGTTTTTGAGGATGAATATAAATAACGTCAGTTTCGTTTTCCATTACACACCTTCTTTTTCATTTTCTTTAACTATAACTTGAAATGAAAGATTTGGTCAACTATCATTTAGGTCAAAACTAAAAATGTAAGGGAACCCATTGAATTTAACCAAATTTTTTTAATTTTGCAAAAAAAGTTAAAGAAGACTGAGAAAAAAATTTAAAATATAACGTTTTGAGTAAAATGTTTGCAAAAAATGCTAAAAATAGGGTACAATAAAACAACATATACTGCAGTAAAGAAGTGGGGGAGTTTTAATGAGAAGAAAAGTCTATACCAAGGATCAAATTCTAAAAGCTGCTTATGATGTTGTTGCAAAGGAAGGGTTTAAAGGATTTACTGCGAGAAATATTGCTAAAAAGATGGGGATTTCGACACAGCCGATTTATCTGGAATTCAAAAACATGGAAGATTTAAAAAATACGTTGCTGGATTCTATCTTTGAACAACTAAAAGAAGATGTTTTCCCTATTGAACGTACTGGTGATAAAATCATTGATCTCGGTTTGAACTATATCTACTTTGCAAAAAAGCATCATAGTCTTTACATGGCATTGTACATTGATGAACATGGGGACGGAAAGAAAATTCATGATTTTTCATACAATTATTTCTGTGAAATAGTTAAAGAAGATGAAAGATACAATCAATTATCGGATGAATATGTCGATGCTCTGCATACTGGTACGTGGGTAGCAGTGACTGGCTTAGCGTCATTGATGTCATCAAATATCATGCATCCAACAGAAGAACAAATCATTGCACTGATCAAACGGACAATTGACTCGATTTTAGCATTAGATAATCCTGAAATAATCAGATAGTGTTCTATCTGTATGAATTTGATCGGTAAGTCCGTTGGCTGCAAACTGTCAATGGACTTTTTTGCTAAAAAAAGCGATTTCTGTTATTTATCTATTAGAAATAGGCTTGACATTTCGTGGAAAAAGTTTAAAAATAGTACTTACGGAAGGTTGGCAGAGTGGTAATGCACCGGACTCGAAATCCGGCGAACCGGCTAATACCGGCGCGCAGGTTCAAATCCTGTACCTTCCTTATATCAACGATTAGAGGTTGTAAAGAAGCTGTCCTGCATCAAGTAATAAGAACGGCCAAACAAAAATAGCTTTTCCTATTTTTTCGTTTGGTTGGACTTATTACCGCAGATGCAAGCTTTTGAACACCGTTTGTTCGGAATAAGGGGCTGTGACAAGGCTTTTGTCACAGCCCCTTATTTTTGTTGTACTTTTAGCCTACAATATTTTTTGATTCCCCCTGAGTACTATTTTTTATAAATGCTAGTAAATCAATCTTCTTTGGCCTTTTTTTTGATAAAAAAAAATACTAGATGTAAGATAAAAGTGTAAAAACGATTTGTTTTAGGAGGGAAAACGATGTGTACCGCAATCACTTATGCGACGAAAGACCATTATTTTGGAAGGAATTTTGATTATGAGATGTCTTATAATGAAGTAGTCACTATTACTCCAAGAAATTATCGTTTCGATTTTAGAAAGGTAAAAAATTTAGATAAACATTATGCAATGATTGGGATAGCAGCTGGGGTAGCCAACTATCCACTCTATTATGAGGCTACAAATGAAAAAGGATTGAGTATGGCAGGACTGAATTTTCCTGGCAATGCTGATTATAAAGAATTACAAGAAGGAAAAGATAACGTTGCACCATTTGAGTTTATTCCATGGATACTAGGGCAATGCTCAACCATAGACGAAGCTAAAGAATTATTGGCTACTATCAATCTAGTCAATATCGATTTTAGTGAAAAACTACCCTTGTCACCTTTACACTGGTTATTAGCTGATAAAGAAAAATCGATAGTAATTGAAAGTATGAAAGATGGACTTCATTTATATGATAATCCTGTCGGTGTGTTGACAAATAATCCACCATTTGATTATCAATTATTTAATCTGAACAATTATCGCTCGCTATCAAATGGAACACCAGAAAATCATTTTTCAAACCAGATCAGCTTGGATGTTTATAGTCGTGGGATGGGAGGATTGGGCTTACCTGGAGTTCTCTCTTCTGTTTCTCGATTTGTAAAAGCCACATTTACTAAAATGAATGCTGCATCAGGTGATTCAGAATCTGAAAGTATCAGTCAATTTTTTCATATACTAGGCTCAGTCGAGCAACAAAAAGGAGTATGAGATACTGGAGAAGGAAAATACGAATATACGATTTATTCTTCTTGCTGTAACGTTGATAAAGGGATTTATTATTATCGTACGTATGAAGACAGTCAAATTACTGCTGTAAATATGAATAAAGAAGACTTGGATCGTCATGAATTGGTCAGTTATCCAGTCATAAAAGAGCAACAGATAAACTATGTCAATTAATTAATGAATAGATCCGTTTGGTATCATATTTTCTGATACAGTCATAATTAGACACGATCTTTAGGTCGTGTCTTTTTTTGCTGGTTTTTTTGGAAATAGCATCCACTAATATTTTTTTAACACGAAGAGAATAAGATAGCCTCAAAAAAGAAAACATGGTAAATTAGATATTGGGACTTTATTTTCTGTAAAAACAGAAACTTTCATCTTTTGTTTTCACGTGACGAAACTGTAAGAGAGAAAATATTCGTCCGCTATTTATTCTATGATAAGATGCATATGAATGAAATAAACAGTAATTTTATATTAGGATGTGAAAGTTAAATGTGCGGTATTGTAGGTTTTGTTAACGACAAGGACAACAAAAAAACAATTATTAATACAATGATGGATCGAATCGTTCACCGTGGACCTAATAGTTCAGGAGAATATATCGATAAACATGTTGCTTTAGGATTCAGAAGATTAAGTATTATTGACTTAGAGGGCGGTACTCAGCCTATTTACAATGAAGATCGGACAAAGATCATTATTTTTAATGGCGAAATCTATAATTACCAGCCTTTGAGAGAAGAATTGATTGCAGCTGGCCACGTTTTTCAAACACATGCAGATACAGAAGTCCTTTTGCATGGTTACGAAGAATGGGGAACAGAATTATTGCAAAAGATCCGCGGAATGTTTGCTTTTGCTATTTGGGATAATGAAAAGAATGAGTTATTCGGTGCAAGAGACCACTTTGGGATCAAACCATATTATTATGCAGAAATGAACGGAACATTTATGTTTGGTTCAGAAATCAAAAGTTTTCTGCCTCATCCTGATTTTAACAAAGAATTGAACAAAGAAGCGTTGAAACCTTATATGACTTTCCAATATTCTCCATTAAACGGCGAAACATTCTTCAAAGATGTCTATCGTTTGCCTGAAGGCCATTATTATACGTATAAAGATGGAAAACTAGACATTCAGCAATATTGGGATGCAGATTTTGAAACAAAAGAAACGCATTCCCGACAAGAATGGATCGAAAAAATCGACGAAACCGTTCAAGCTTCTATTGAAGCACATACGGTCAGTGATGTAGAAGTTGGTTCTTTCTTATCCAGCGGGGTTGATTCCAGTTATGTAACCTCTGTATTGAAACCAGATCATTCTTTCTCAATCGGGTTTGATGATAAAACCTATAATGAAGCGATTGAAGCCAGAAAACTAACCGAACTATTGGATTTAGATAATACAGCAGCAGTGATCGACGGAGACATGTCGTTCAAAGCATTCCCTTTGATCCAGTATCACTTAGATGAACCTGATTCAAATCCTTCTTGCGTACCTTTGTACTTTTTAGCAAATCTTGCTTCACAAAGCGTGCGGGTAGTCCAATCTGGAGAAGGGGCGGATGAACTGTTTGCGGGATACCAAACGTATGGATTCCATACGAATTCAAAATTCATCCGTGTGATTGCTCAAGGATTGAAAAAATTACCAAAAGGAACACGCTATAATTTAGGACGTAAAATCGGAAAAATGAAAAATTTCCATGGACGGATCCATTTATATGAATCACTTGCTCCTGCAAAAGAATATTTTATCGGTCATGCTCGAGTGTTCGAAGAATCAGAAGCATCAGAAGTGTTGACACCAAAATATCAAACAGCACCATCTGTGGATGAAATCATGACTGTTCATTACGAGAAAACAGAAGGAATCAAAGATGAAGTCAATAAGATGCAATATGTCGATCTTCATCAATGGATGCCAAAAGATATCTTGTTGAAGGCAGATAAACTTTCTATGGCAAGTTCTTTGGAAGTCCGAGTACCTTTATTGGATATCGAAGTCATGAAATTGGCTCAACAAATACCAAGTAAGTTCTTATTGAATCAAAACAACACAAAAGATATTTTCAGACAAGCTGCGAACAAACATCTTCCGGAAGAATGGTCGAATCGTGTGAAATTAGGATTCCCTGTGCCAATCAAAGCTTGGTTGAAAGAAGAACACGGCTACGAACAAGTCAAAGCATTATTCGAAGCAGATTTTGCAAAAGAATTTTTTGATCAAGAAAAAATCATGAAGTTGCTAGATGACCATCACGAAGGACGTAAAGAAGAGCAAAGAAAAATCTGGACAATCTTCAGTTTCTTGACATGGTATAAAGTCTACTTTGTAGATGAAACGATTCCGCAAGCAGAAGCAATCGACTATGTGACTGTTTGATGAAAATCAAATATCAATAAAAAATAGGTTTGCTCCTACCGTTTAACACCGAGTGATAAGAAACAATTAAAAAAAACAGCTCTTCCCGTTTTATAGATATTATGACTTGTGGTTCGGATTTGGCAGAGGAACACCATTGTTTCGAACATAAGGGGTTGTGACACGATTTTCGTCACAACCCCTTTACATATGTTCAATAATCGATTTCTTTTTCTTTTGTCCCATCTTTTTTATAAATGACCAAAGTTGATTCTTTGTTTTGTGCTACTTGCTTTCCTTTTTCGATCGCTTCTTTCTTTGTATCAAAATGGTTGCTAGCCTTTTTTGCTCCTTTAGATTTCACGATCCATTGTTCTTCGGCATATTCTACGATCACATCTGAATCAAGCAATTTTCCGGCACGAGGATTCGTATCATGTTTATCCGACTTACTTGGATTTTTTTCTTTTTCGAATGTTCGTCTTTCTGATTCACTAGCATTTTCATACCACTCTTTTGCTTGATCAATGGCAATTGGGATCGCACGGCTATCAGGGTAACCCTCGTCTAATAGAGCATTTGCGATGTCGATCGCCTTTTTTCTTGTCAGTTTATCTAAGTTTTTCATTGATGCAGGAAAGTCCTTCATGTTCCATGGCATATTAGTATCCCCCTTTATTTAAAAAAACATAGTCTCTATAAACAAGTGTAAGGGTATTTATACAAAAAGAAAAAGATTTTGTCTGAGAAGTAAAACCGTTGTATTTATCGTCAAGTAGTTTTACTTAACAAAATCGTGAAAAACACTAGCAATCTGGAAAAAATCATGGTAAGATAATCAAGTCTGAGAGTCATCTTAGAGGATTCTTGTAAAAATGGGAGGGAAAATCATGCGCGTAAACATCACTTTAGAGTGTACTTCTTGTAAAGAACGTAACTATCTAACAAGCAAAAACAAACGTAACAATCCTGATCGTTTGGAAAAACAAAAATATTGCCCACGCGAACGCAAAGTTACTTTGCACCGTGAAACAAAATAATGTTTTTAAAGTTCTCAATTCCTTGCTGGTCAAAGAATTGAGACTTTTTTTATCTCAAAACATCTAAAATCATAAGGAGCGGATAATATGTTTATTTCCATGTGGGCACAAGATAAAAATGGTCTGATCGGCAAAAATGGTTTGTTACCATGGCGATTGCCAAATGATATGCGTTTCTTTCGCGAACATACAATGGATCGAATTTTAGTGATGGGAAGAAAGACCTATGAAGGAATGGGGGATCTTTCACTTCCTTATCGTCATATCATCGTGTTGACAACGCAACCAAATTTCCGTACGAAAGAAAATGCGGAAGTAATGCATTCGATTGATGAACTTTTGTCGTATAGTCAAACGATCTCAGAAGATATCTATGTTTCGGGTGGTAGTCGGATTTTTCAAGAACTTCTTCCTTACACTGGTCGGATCTGGCGAACATTGATCGATAGCACGTTTGAAGGCGATACGTATATTGGGAATATTGATTTTTCAGACTTCGCCCTTATAGAGGAGTATGAGGGGATAACGGATCAAGAAAATCTATATGCCCATCGTTTTCAAAAATGGGAAAGAGTAAAAAATAGGGTTGCTTCAAAAGAAGAATAAAATCTATGCGTCTAGTTTGTTAATAAGAACAAAAGCATCTCACGACTAATCGTGAAGATGCTTTTTTTAGTTAAAATCAATTTAGTTTTTCTTTGATATCATTGACCATTTCCTGACTGGCAATAGGTCCGTTATATAGCCAGCTAGATTCAGGTCCGAATTGCAGTACATGATTGTCTGTCACTGCTTTAAGATTCTTCCAGCTTGGTTCATTGAACATGGCAGCATCTTTGTCACTGTTCACAAGGATGATGTAGTCAGCATCTAATTCAGCTAGCTTTTCAGAGGAAACAGCAGACCAGTCAGAAGTGGCTTTTTTGGAGACCTCTTCCACTAGATCAGGAACACCAAATTCCAGATCGTCGTATACGATTCTTCCACTTGACCGATTTTTGCTGACCATAAAGGCTGAGTTGTTGGTCACCCACAACACTGCAGCTGTCTTGTTCTCGATTTTATCTGCTAGTTCTTCTCGAGTTTTCTTGATGGATTTTTGATAATCGGAAATGATTTTTTCTGCCTCTTTTTCTTTTGCCAAAGCTTTGCCGACATCTTTTAGTTGTTCTTCCCATGTGACATCTGTTCCGTTTTTTACAACATAAGTTGGCGCGATTTTGCTATATTGTTCGTATTTCCCGCCTTCGACAGTAGCGGAAGAAGAAATCAACAGCAAATCAGGTTCAAAGCTTAACACTTTCTCATAAGGAAGGTCATAAGAAATCGTTGGGACATCCTTTAAATCATCTTGCAGATAATCTTGAATGGAACCACTGCCAACAGTCCACTGGGCGATAGGTTTTTCCCCTAGTGCAATCAGATAGTCTTCTAAGTAACTGCCGATGATCCGTTTGGGCGCGTTTGGAATCTCTACTTTATGTCCAAGTGTATCTGTGACTGTATGAGTACTATTGGATGAAGTCGTCGAATTGGCAGTTGTAGCTGTTTCTTTATCTGAAGAGGGGGAGCAAGCGCTCAGTACTCCAGCCAGCAGCAATATGCTAGATAATGTGAATACTTTTGTTTTTAATTTCATTTCTTTCCTCCTGACATAATTGAGAATCTTTCTCATTGGTTATTATTCCTGATATTTCGAACGCTGTCAACCGCTTCATTTGGCTATAGATATGAAAGTAGCGCTTGACGAAATGTTGAAACAGCGTCATAATTGAGAATGATTTTCAGCGAAAGGATGGGTGAAATGACGAGATTAAGAGCAGCTGACATTGCAGCCGGCTACGAAAACAAAAAAATCATTGAAAACATGTCTGTTACGATTCCTGAAGGGAAAATCACTAGTTTGATTGGGCCAAATGGAAGTGGAAAATCTACTTTATTGAAAAGTTTTACCCGTATACTACCTGTGAAATCAGGAAAGATCATTGTCAATAACTCTGATATCTCTACATACAGTTCAAAAGAACTTGCAAAAAAAATTGCATTATTAGCACAAACTAGTGAACACCCTACAGGTATGACAGTAGAAGAAGTAGTATCTTACGGACGATACCCTTATCAAAAACTGTTCAGTGGCATGGACACGCAAGATCATGAAGCAATCGAGTGGGCGTTGGATGCTACAGGTCTAGCTGGATTTCGTATGCGGGATATCGCAACGCTGTCTGGTGGACAAACCCAGCGTGTCTGGATCGCTATGGCGCTTGCTCAGGAAACAGATATCTTGATCTTGGATGAACCGACAACATTTTTAGATCCGGCACACCAATTAGAGATCCTACAGTTATTGACTGAAATCAATCAAATGAAACAAACAACGATCTTGATGTCGATTCATGACATTAATCATGCTTCACGTTTTTCAGATTATTTATTAGCAATGAAAAACGGTAAGTTGATCACAGAAGGTACACCTGAAGAAGTGATCACAAAAGAGTGTATGAAAAAAATATTTGAGATTGATGCAACGATTGTCACGCTTCCAAGAACAAATAAACCAGTTTTTCTAACCTATGATTTGTTGCCAAAAGAGCAGGAGGATCAATTATGAGGACTATGAAGAAAAATAGACTCCTGCTTTTGGTCTGTTTTGTTCTTTTGATTATTTTTTTTGTTGCTCTTTCAAATGGCGCAGCGACTGTGGGAAAAGCAGATTTTTGGCAGGCGTTGTTTGATTTTGATAGATCAAAACAAAGTCACCAAATCATACGAAATATTCGTTTGCCTCGTGTGGCGGGAGCATTTCTTGTAGGGAGTTGTTTTGCATTGAGCGGTGCATTGATGCAAGGAGTGACAAGAAATCCTTTAGCAGATTCAGGCTTACTAGGAATCAACGCGGGTGCTTCGTTGGCAATGGCCCTTAGTTTTGCTTTTTGGCCTAAAGCTTCTGATTTTTCTGTATTTCTAATGTCATTGGCAGGTTCTTTTGCTGTAACTTTGCTCGTATTTGGTTTTTTGCAGTTTTCGAAAATGGGCATGAATCCTTTACAGCTGATTTTAGCTGGCGTAGCTATTAGTTCTTTTTTTACTGCTATCAGCCAAGCACTGACCCAATTCTTTAATCTGCAGCAGGATCTTGCTTTTTGGTTTGTAGGCGGAGCTGCCAATATCACATGGAAACAATTAGCAGTATTGTTTCCTTTATATATACTTGCTGTTTTGGTTTCTTTTTCATTAGGAAAAGCAATATCTTTGATTCATTTGAGTGAAACACATGCATTAGCTCTTGGAAGTCATCCTAAACGAACGCGGTTGATTGTTTTCTGTCTAGTCGCAGTGTTGGCAGCCATAGCAGTTTCGTTAGTCGGTCCAGTCTCCTTTATTGGACTGTTGGTTCCGCCAGTTGTTCGTGGAATGGTTGGAACGGACTATCGTTATGTTCTACCTGTCTCTTTTTTAGTTGGCGGTGGATTGGTTATGTTGGCGGATTTTACAGCGAGGATGATCAATCCCCCTTTTGAAACACCTTTTGGATTAGTCATTGCATTGATTGGCGTTCCGTTTTTACTGATACAAGTAAGGAGGGAACAACGGTGAAAAAAATATATTGGACGTTTTATTTCTTGCTTTTTGTACTTGTCATCCTGTCTATAGGTAGTTTAATGATTGGTACGCCTTTTATTTACCTGGATCAGCTTTTTGCCACGTTCATAGGGAAAGAATCATCTTCTTTGGCGCTGATTGTTAGAGAATTTCGAGTTCCTCGATTACTGATCAGTTTATTAGCAGGAGCTTGTCTTGGCGTTTCTGGTTATATCTTGCAAGGAGTAACAAGAAATGAATTGGCAGATTCTAGTATATTGGGCATTAATGCCGGAGCAGGATTTTTAGTGATGCTTTATTTAGGTTTCTTTTCGCACTATTCGCTGCCGTTTCTATTGCTAGTTGTAGCCTTTCTAGGTGGTGTTTTAGCTGCTTGCTGTGTCTATCTTGCGGCCTATGATCGAAATGGCTTTTTGGGTATGAATCGAATCTTATTGTCCGGTATTGCCGTTAATGCCGGCCTTTCTGCATTAACATTGCTATGCACGATCCAATTATCTAAGGAAAATTATGGATTTGTGAATGCATGGTTAGCGGGATCAATCTGGGGTGCGAGCTGGCCTTATGTTTGGGCATTGCTTCCATGGGCGGTTATCTTAATTCCGCTAGGAGGACTTTAT
Organism: Enterococcus faecium; assembly: GCF_029023785.1. Lineage (NCBI taxonomy): Bacteria > Bacillati > Bacillota > Bacilli > Lactobacillales > Enterococcaceae > Enterococcus > Enterococcus faecium. The sequence goes on from NZ_CP118955.1 coordinate 958,752, forward strand.
GCACAGAGGATTGGATTGCTATCATTTGGTCAAGAACGCGCGCAAGGATTAGGCCTTAACGTGGCTAAAAGTCAAAAAATCCTTTTGTTGTTAGCTGTTGCTTTGGCAAGCGGTAGTGTAGCGGTGACAGGTAGTTTATCTTTTGTAGGACTACTAGCTCCTCATGCTGCGAAGCTAGTCGTACGTAAAGAAAATAACTGGACCTTTGTTCTGAGCGGTTTGTTCGGTTCCATTTTTGTGCTTAGTGCAGATATGGTTGCTAGAGTGATTCTACCAAGTGGGGAAGTACCTACAGGAATTTTGATTGCCCTTTTTGGTGCGCCATATTTTCTGTATGCACTTTTTATCAGACAAAAACACGCGCTGAACAGTTGAAATTCATTAAAAAAGGAAGGTCAATCATTTCTAGGTCTTCTTTTTATTCTATTTATGCATTTATTTGAAAGTTCGATTGCTATTTTTCTTTTTTTCCTATACCATTTTATGAGAGAAGGAAGGGTGAGTTTTTGGACCAATTGAAAGTAAGATTACGCCGGAAAGGAATCGAAAAGCTGAAAAATCTGGCCAAAAGTGGCAAGAAAAAGGAAAAAGAACAGCGAATCTATAAACAGCTATTCGCCAGCGAGTACTGGAAGTCAGCAAAAGTGATAGGGACGACTTTATCGAATGAATTTGAACTGGATACACAGCCGGTTATCCAACGAGCAGAAAAAGAACAAAAGAAAATAGTTGTACCTAAAACTTTGCCGAAACGTCAGATGGCGTTTTATGAAATGGATGAACAGTCCGTTCTTGTACGTTCGAGTTTTGGTGTTCTTGAGCCACAATCAGAGAAGCTCTATTTGCCGGAGATGATCGATCTCCTCATTGTACCAGGTATTATCTACAATAGAGCCGGTTATCGAATCGGTTTTGGCGGTGGTTATTACGACCGGTATTTAAATAATTTTCATAAAAAAACATGTAGCCTTGTTTTTCGTGAACAATTGAATGAACAATGGCAACCGGAGAGCTTTGATCAGAAGATCCAACAATTGTTTATTGACTAAAATGAAATGGGAGGTTTTCATGAATTATCAACAGCAAATAAAATTGCGTGCATGGTTAAGACGACCGTTATGGACCTATGCTTTTTTAGGGATACAGACAGCGGTCTTCCTCATGATGGAATTATTTCCGCGACTTGAGATCCCTTATTATGCCGGAATGTATGGTCCTTATCTTGTTCACTTCAATGAATGGTGGCGTTTAGTGACACCAATCTTCATCCATTTTGGACTGATGCATTTCGTAATGAACTCACTGATACTGTATTTTATGGGGCAGCAAATCGAGGCAATCTATGGCCATTGGCGTTTTTTCTTGATTTATATGTTCAGCGGGATAATGGGAAATACAGCAAGCTTTGCTTTTAACGAAGCGAATGTTCTGTCTGGTGGTGCGAGTACTTCGATATTCGGTTTGTTCGGTGCGTTGTTTATCTTAGGGTTTCATTTTAAACATAACCCAGCGATCCAGCAGCTAGTCAGACATTTTCTTTTATTTATTGTGTTGACATTTGTTTTTGGTCTTCTGGATACCTCTGTAGATGTTTGGGGACATGTCGGTGGGCTAATTGGCGGATTAGTGTTAGGGAATGTTTTGGGTCTACCGAAACAACAGACAAGCTATTCGATACACCAAAGGATTCTTTCTACACTAGTTTTTGTATTTCTTTTTGTAATATGTATTTTACTGGGTTTAAAAAAATATGGTTTACTTGTATAATATGAAGGAAGTGCTTAAAGATGGAGAGCTTATATGATGTACAGCAGCTGTTCAAAAAATTTGGCATCTTTATCTATGTGGGTGCACGCATCTATGACATTGAATTAATGACTATCGAATTGCGTAATCTGTATGATAGCCGTTTGATTGATCATGATACATACATGACAGCGTGGCGCATATTAAAAAGAGAGCACCGAATTGAAGAAAGCCGAAAGAAAGGAAATTTGTAATGGACAAGAAGATTATTGGGATTGATTTAGGTGGAACAACAGCAAAATTTGCAATTTTAACACCAGAAGGAGAGATTCAACAAAAATGGAGCATCGATACCAATATTTTGGATGATGGTAAGCATATCGTTCCTGAAATCATTGAATCAATCAACCATCGTTTGAATTTATATAATATGAAAGCCGAAGACTTTATCGGAATCGGCATGGGTACCCCAGGAAGCGTGGACAGCGAAGCTGGAACGGTTATTGGTGCGTATAACTTAAACTGGACAGAAGTTCAATTTGTGAAAAAACTGATCGAGGCAGGAACAGGAATCAAATTCGCTATCGATAATGATGCGAATGTTGCTGCTTTAGGTGAACGATGGAAAGGTGCTGGAGAAAACGATCCAGACGTTGTATTCGTTACTCTAGGAACAGGTGTTGGCGGTGGTATCGTTGCTGGCGGAAATTTGATTCACGGCGTGAGCGGAGCAGGCGGAGAGATCGGCCATATCACTGTGGATCCTGAAGGGTTCGAATGTACTTGCGGTAAACGCGGATGTTTAGAAACTGTGTCTAGCGCTACTGGTGTGGTACGTCTAGGTCGTTACTTGGCAGAAGAATACGCAGGAGATTCAAAACTGAAAGCAATGTTAGACAACGGTGAAGAAGTAACAAGTAAAGATATCTTTGAAATGGCTCAAGAAGACGATCCGTTTGCATTGATGGTTGTTGATCGCGTATGCTTCTACTTAGGTTTAGCTTGCGCCAACTTGGGGAATACATTGAATCCGTCAAGTATTGTGTTAGGTGGAGGAGTATCGGCAGCAGGAGAATTTTTACGTAGCCGTGTAGAGAAATATTTTAAAGAATTTACTTTCCCGCAAGTAAGAGAATCAACAAAAATCAAATTAGCAGAGCTTGGTAATGAAGCTGGTGTCATTGGTGCTGCCTCATTAGCCTTGAAATTTGCTTAAAAAAACGGAGGCATTACATGGTTTTATGGGTAATTAATATCATTTTGCTATTGATTGTGCTTGCAATCATCTTTTGGGAAGTCTATCTACGAGTAATGGCCAAGCGTTCAGCAACGACTTTGACAGAAGAAGAATTTCGAGAAGGAATGAGAAAAGCACAAGTAATCGATGTTCGCGAAAAAGATGTGTTTGATGCTGGGCATATTTTAGGTGCAAGAAACATCCCTTACACTGTTTTGAAAGATTCATTAGGATCTATTCGAAAAGACCAGCCTGTCTATATTTACGATCAAAAGAAAAGCTTGAGCATCCGTACAGCAAATAAATTACGTAAAGCAGGTTATCAAGAGATTTATTTACTTAAGGGTGGATATGACGGATGGTCTGGAAAAATCAAAAGTAAAAAAGTATAAAACAGATGATTGTATGACAGCTTTAAAAACCGAATCAATCATTAGATTTTGACCAAGATCACATGAACGGCGCAATGGATAGTTGTGCCGTTCATTTTTTTTATTTTGTGCTATTATCTACATATATAAGCTAAGCGAAAAGGCAGAAAGAAGGAAACAACTATGATCAAATTAAAACGTGTTTACCTTGATGCTGAAAAAGAGGATGGCTATAGAATACTCGTGGATAGGTTCTGGCCACGAGGAATTTCAAAAGAAAAAGCGCAGTTAGATCTGTGGTTGAAAGAAATTGCACCTAGTAATGAAGCACGCAAAACTTTTGACCATGTACCAGAACGATTTGCTTCATTTGCAAAGAAATACCAGCAAGAATTGATTTTCGAAGAAGAAAAGAAGCAAGCTATTTTTAAACTCAGTCAACTTATGAAAGAACATCCAGTCATTACTTTTGTTTATGGTGCAAAAAATGAACATCAGAACCATGCTGTTTTATTGAAAAAATTTATCGAAATGGAGGCATGCAAATGAAAATAGGGATCATTGGTGCCGGACCTAGAGGATTAAGTATAGCAGAAAGGATTCTCCATAATAATCAGGACAGACATTCTCTTGAACTTTTTCTTTTCGATCCCAATGGTCCTGGAGGTCGAGTTTGGCGGTTGAATCAGCCACCGGAGTTATTAATGAATTCTGTTTCTCAACAAGTGACGCTTTTTACAGATGAAACATTGTCCAGTGGAGGATTGGTAACACAGGGACCCAACTTGTTTCAATGGAGTAAAGGACCTGCTACAGATTATATCGAACAGACGGTAACCAAAAATAAGCAACTAATTATAGAAGAAATCAATCGTCTGGAAAAAGATCAGCAATCTACTCGATGTTTATACGGACTCTATCAACGCTGGTTTTTCTCAAAGTTGCAAGAAGAATTTCCAGCTTCTATTCAGTTTGTTTATTCTTTAGTAAAAAAAGTCAGCAAAAGAAAAGATGGTTATCTTTTACAGACAGATCAGCAAAGCTATTCTATCGATCAGCTTGTTTTAGCAAGCGGTCACTGGGAAAATGATGAGACAGAAGAAGAAAGAGTGTGGGTAGACTACGCAAAGAAAAATGATTTACTGTATCAGCTTCCTTCTAATCCTGCAGATGTCGATCTTTCGAAGATACCGCCTAAAGAAAATGTCTTTTTAAGAGGTCTAGGCTTAAGTTTTTTTGATTATGTCGGATTGTTTACAGTATCAAGAGAAGGGCGCTTCGAGAACGAAAAAGGAAAACTTGTCTATCATCCATCAGGCAAGGAACCGATTGTATACAGTGGATCAAGAAGGGGGCTCCCTTATTACCCTCGAGGAAGAAACCAAAAGCAAGGCGGATCAATGGCATGGCCACGGTTACTAACAAAAGAAAACCTGGAGCAATGGCATCAGTCGGGATTTTTGACTGGCGAAACATTTTTTGACTATCTGAAAAAAGACGTTGAGTTGTTTTATTACAAGAAAATCATCGAAGAATATCATTTGCCGATTCCAAAGAAAAATTTTGAGCATGATTTTCTCTCCCTCTCTTCAGAGGAGTGTCTCGGAAAGCATCCAGCACTAATCCCTTATAGATGGGATTGGTCGTATTTAGAAATTCCTCTTACCTATCAGGATGAGTCCTTTGCAGAAGCTAGCCGAGCATTTATTGAAGGGCAGATAAAAGAAGCGGAAAAAGGCAATTGCACAGGAGCATTTGCTTCAACATTTGATGCATTAAAAGACTGGCGTGATCCAATCCGGCAGGCTATTGAATGGCACGTTTTTTCTGCAAAGGAATACAAAGAAATACTATGGGGATGGTTTACTCATCTAAATAGCTTTTTAACGATCGGTCCGCCAGTCATTCGGACGAAAGAATTAGCAGCACTGATAGATGCGGGTATTTTTCATTTGTTCGAACCGCCATTTGATATTCAGCAAAAGCACAACCGCTATGTTATTTCTCTACAAGATAAAGAAATCAGCAGTCGCTATTTGATTGAAGCTCGATTGCCACAAACAAGCTTTTCTCGTTCAAGTAATCCTGTCATAAAAAATTTGAAGGAAAACAAACTTGTTCGCCCTTTTTCATTTTCAGATAATACAGGAAGTTATCATTCAGAAGCTATAGATGTTGAGCGAGGTACGAATCGCGTGATTGATGCTTCAGGGGAAATCCAGTCTGACTTTTATTGCTATGGAATACCTGTTGAAGGTGTGGATTGGCTAACTGCAGCAGTAGCTAGACCTTATACAGATCCATGGAATCTGAGACAGGCAGATAAAATAGCACAACTTATATTGACTGACAAATAAAAATACGCATGATGACTTATCTGTTCTTTCACAAGTCTTCATGCGTGTTTTTAAATAATTATTAACGAGAAACGCGTTTGCGCATTGCTTTTTTACGGTTTTCTTCGATCATTGCTTCTTTTTCGTCAATTGGATCGATCACTGTTTTTTTCACAGAAGCGACCAAACCAGCAACGGCAGCGGCTGTTGCCAGACTTCCTACTAATATTCCAGATACAAATTTTTTCATTGAATCCACCTCATTTATTATTTGTTATATCTATTATGGAACAAAAGAGAAAAAAAGGCTAGTTTTACGTTTGTTTGTAAACCTTTGCAAAAAATCCTTGAAAATGTTTACTAAATGTTTTATTATAAATTTACCATATGAATTTACGAAATTTTACTTTGTTTGTTTTCACCATAAAAGTAAACTTCGTTTTTTTAAATTATATATAATCAACAAACACAATTTTACTAATCAAAGGAGTGTTTTTTATGACAATTTTAGTACTAGGCGGAGCCGGTTATATCGGTTCGCACGCTGTAGACCAGCTAGTTCAAAAGGGGTATCAAGTAGCTGTGGTAGATAATTTGCTCACAGGTCACAAACAAGCAGTACATCCAGATGCTCATTTTTATGAAGGAGACATCCGGGATAAAGAATTTCTACGTTCCGTATTTGAAAAGGAACCGATTGAAGGAGTAATCCATTTTGCTGCAAGCTCTTTAGTAGGAGAATCTGTCGAAAAACCATTGATGTATTTCAACAACAACGTATACGGTATGCAAATCTTACTTGAAGTCATGCACGAGTTCAATGTGAATAAAATCGTGTTCTCTTCTACTGCAGCAACTTACGGAGAACCAAAAGAGTCTCCAATCACAGAAGATACACCAGCTAATCCTAAAAATCCGTATGGTGAAAGTAAATTGATGATGGAAAAAATGATGAAGTGGTGTGACCAAGCATATGGCATGCGCTATGTCGCTTTGCGCTACTTCAATGTAGCCGGAGCAAAAGCAGATGCATCTATCGGAGAAGATCATACACCAGAAACGCATCTTGTCCCAATCATTTTACAAGTAGCTCTTGGTCAAAGAAAAGCATTGGCTGTTTATGGAGACGATTATGATACACCAGATGGAACATGTATCAGAGATTATGTTCAAGTAGAAGATTTGATTGCTGCACATATTTTAGCTTTGGAATACTTGAAAGAAGGAAATGAAAGCAACTTCTTCAATTTAGGCAGCAGCAAAGGATACTCAGTCAAGGAAATGCTAGAAGCAGCTAGAGAAGTGACAGGAAAAGAAATTCCAGCAGAAATAGCACCAAGAAGAGCTGGAGATCCTAGCCGATTAGTCGCTTCAAGTGAAAAAGCGAGAGAGGTTCTGGGTTGGAAACCTGAATACACAGATATCAAAGCAATTATCAAAACAGCATGGGATTGGCATGTCAGCCATCCAAATGGTTATGAAGAATAGGGGAATGAGATATGTCAATCAGTCAAACGATTTGTGATTTTGCCACACTTGCGATCGAAGCTGGCGGATGGATGGAAATGGACCGCTTATATTTACAGAATCGTCTTTTAGGGATGGTAGGAGAAGATGCTCTAGAAAGCATTGAAGTAAGACCAGTTAAGGAAGAATCTGTAGACTTATTGGATCAGCTTGTCGCTAAGGCAAGAGAAAATGGTGTTCTTTCAGAATTGCCAGCAGAACAAGAGATTTTTGAAGCGCAATTAATGGATTTTCTCACACCGCCACCTTCAGTCGTCAATGCATTCTTTGCACAGCACTATTCGAAAAGCCCAGAGGAAGCAACTGAGTATTTCTTTAATTTAAGTAAGAAAAATGACTACATCAAAACAAGAGCCATCGCAAAAAACATCAAATTTCCGGCAGAGTCGGAGTATGGTGAACTGGAAATCACAATCAATTTATCTAAGCCAGAAAAAGATCCAAAACAAATCGCAGCAGAACGCGAGGCGGTAAAAGTAGACTATCCTACCTGCATGCTTTGCATGGAAAACGAAGGATATAGAGGTCGCTTGAACTATCCAGCCCGCACCAATCACCGGATTATTCGAATGAATCTAGACGGTGAAAGCTGGGGATTCCAATATTCTCCTTATGCTTATTACAATGAACATTCGATCATTTTATCAGAACAACACCGCCCGATGAAAATCACAAAGGAAACATTTGCTAGACTGCTTCGGATTACTGAAGTCTTGCCTCATTACTTTGTTGGTTCGAATGCTGACTTGCCGATTGTTGGAGGATCGATTCTTTCTCATGATCATTATCAGGCAGGACGTCATGAATTTCCTATGGCAAAAGCACCGATAGAAAAACTTATCAAACTAGCAGATTATCCGCAAGTCATCGCAGGAGTCGTGAAATGGCCGATGTCTGTGATCCGTTTGCAATCAACAGAGAAAAAATTGCTGATTGAAGCAGCTAACTCAGTATTGGAAAAGTGGAAAGCATATTCGGATGAAACAGTATCTATCAGAGCTTTTTCAGCAGATGGTACACCACACCATACGATTACGCCAATTGCACGAAGAAGGGACAATTACTTTGAGTTGGACCTTGTCCTTCGAGACAACAATGTTTCAGAAGAACATCCTGATGGGATTTTTCATCCACATAAAGATGTCCAACATATCAAAAAGGAGAACATTGGGTTAATCGAAGTAATGGGGCTTGCTGTTTTACCACCTCGTTTGAAACCAGAACTAGTAGAAGTAGAGCATTTCTTATTAGGAGAAGAAAACCAGATGGCTGAATATCATCGTCCGTGGGCAGAACAATTAAAAAAAGAACATCCTGATTTGACGAAAGATACGGTCACCGATGTCGTACAAAAATCTGTAGGTCAGGTTTTTGCACGTGTACTGGAAGACGCTGGAGTATTCAAGCGAGATGAAAAAGGACAGGCAGCGTTTGAACGATTTACTGCAATTTTATAAACGTAAAAAAGGAGGAGAGACAAATGGCAACAATTAAAGACATTGCGCAGTTGGCAGGAGTTTCTCCTGCTACTGTTTCAAGAGTTCTCAACTATGATCCTGATCTTTCCGTTGGCTTAGCCACAAAGCAAAAAATTTTTGAAGCAGCAGAACGCTTAAATTATACGAAACATCGTAAAAATGCAGCAAATACTAAGCAAACGCTTCGCCTGATCCAGTGGTACGACGATACGGAAGAGCTTGAAGATCTTTATTATTTATCTATTCGTCTAGGAATCGAAAAAAAGGCAGAAGAAGCAAACGTTACTTTATTGAAAGAAACGTGGGATTCCATTAGTGATCTTCCGACAGATGGAACGATCGCACTAGGAAAATTCGACGAAGCTCAGTTATTAGAAATGAAAGGATCCCAAAATGCCTTGCTTTTGGTAGATTCTGACGGCACTTCTCAAGGAATCGACTCTCTAGTTGTCGACTTTAAGTCAAGTGTTCAAAAAGTCATTGAACATTTTGTCTCCCATAAAGCGCAACATATCGCTATGCTTGCTGGAACAGAATATACGAAGAAAAACCATCAGCGGCTAAAAGATCCCAGAATTATGGCATTTCAACAAGTTTTGGCAGAAAAAGGCTACGACGAAGGTCCAATTATCGAAGCAGATTTTTCTGTCGAGTCAGGATATCAAGCAGTGAAGCAGTATTTAAAAACGAATCCGCATGTTCCTGATGCGCTTTTTGCAGCTAATGATGCATTAGCGATTGGCGCACTGAAAGCGATTCAAGAAAAAGGTTTAGTGGTACCAGAAGATATTTCTGTGATGGGTTTCAATGATGTCAGTGTAGCGAAATATGTAACGCCCTCTCTTTCTACTGTAAAAGTTTATACCGAATGGATGGGAGAGCTAGCAGTGGAGACGATTCTTCAATTAAGTAATTCCAAAGCACCGGTTTCAAGAAAGATTATTGTGGAAACAGAGTTGATTATTCGAGAATCAACGAAATAAAAGATGGAAAAGCTGTGGGGAAATGAAGTGATACCGCAGCTTTTTTGTGTTTCAGGAAGGGGCAAAATTTGCCCGCCAGCAGATAATCATGTATCATTGTACTAGTTTTGCCTTTGGTATTTTCATCCTCAGAATAAAAAAGTATGCTACAATGGAAGGCGAGAATGTCATAGCAGAAAGGATCAAATATATGATTACATTAGGAATAGATACTGCAAACCAAACTTTGGCGATCGGTGTGGTAGAAGACGAACAAATTCTTGGACAAATACAAACAAATATCAAACGCAACCACAGTGTAACACTGATGCCTGCAATCGACCAATTGTTTGCAGATCTTCAAATAAGTCCAAAAGACATTGACCGAATCGCGGTTTCTGATGGTCCCGGTTCTTATACAGGGCTTCGTATAGGTGTAACGACAGCAAAAACGATTGCTTATACATTAGATAAAGAGCTAGTAGGAGTATCTAGTCTGAAAACCATCGCGGCTAATTGCATCGGTGTGGATAAAATTATTGTGCCCATGTTTGATGCTCGAAGAAAAAATGTATACGCTGGGGCATACCGCTGGAAAGAAAATAGATTAGAAATTGTACTTGAAGATGTACATATTTCTGCTTCTGATTTGTTCACACAACTACAAAAGCTGAATGAAGCTATTTATTTCGTCGGGAGTGATTGTCACAAATTCTTCTATGAAATAAAGGAAATATTGCCTAGTGCGATGATTAATACAGTTCCAGCATGGGATATTCCAAGTGGTGTAACTGTGGCTCAATTAGGTGCTTTAGCTGAACCAGTTGCAGAGAAACAAGCTTTTCTTCCTCGCTATTTAAAACGGGTAGAAGCAGAAGAAAAATGGTTGGAGACGCACACACCTGGAGACGAAAGTTATGTTGAAAAAATTTAGAGCGTATGCCAGAAGCTTTTTTCAAGATAAAATGATTTATACAGAAAAAACAATCGAACAAATCGATCGTCGTTACGTACTAAGAGAATTGACTACAGAAGATATCAAAGAGCTGCTGGATGTCGAACGAGAAGTCTATAATGGCGAATTGCCATGGACAAAAAGTGCCTTTATATCAGAATTGAAGTCACCGCTTCCTCATCTATATCTAGGTATCTTTGATAATGGAAGAATGATTGGTTTTATCGGTTCAAGAGCGTTCGGTTTAGATTGCCATATCACGAATATTGCCGTTCGACCGGCATATCAGCGTAAACGAATCGGTTCGCTGCTTATTGACGAAATCGAGAACTTTGCTATAATGAATCGCTGTGAGACGATGTCATTAGAAGTGCGTATGAGTAATCAAGATGCACAAAGACTTTATCGGAAGTTAGGTTTTCAAGCAACAACGATCAAAAAAAGATATTACACTGAAACAAAAGAAGATGCGTTGGATATGATAAAACTTTTAGAAAATGAGTGAGATTAGTTGATTTGCAGAAAAAAAGATTTTGATGAAGCGTACTTGGCAGAATGCGTATGGATGATTAGCGAAAATGCTTATCCACATGGTTCACCTTGGACGAAAATGCAGTTTTTGGCAGACATCCAACAGCCTCACTCTGATTATCTGCTTTTAGTTGAAGATAACCAGATCTGTGGCTTTATTGGATACTCGAAAGTAATAGATGAAGTCGAGATCACAAATATTGCTGTTGCAGTTTCAGAACAAGGAAAAGGGCATGCACGGCATTTGTTACAATTACTGATTACGGAACAAATAAAAGATTCGCTGCATGTTTTTTTAGAAGTACGTCTATCTAATGAAGCAGCAAGAAAACTTTATGAATCAGAAAAGTTTCGTATATTAGGTAAACGGAAATCATATTATCGCAATCCGACGGAAGATGCGATCATTATGAGCAGAAAGTTAAAAACGGAGACGATGAAATGAATGAAGAATTGATTCTGGCGATTGAATCAAGTTGTGATGAAACGAGTGTAGCGGTCGTTAGAAATGGAACAGAGATCTTATCTAACATCGTTGCTTCTCAAATAAACAGTCATAAACGTTTTGGTGGCGTAGTTCCTGAAGTAGCTAGCCGCCATCACGTAGAACAAATCACCTTATGCTTGGAAGATGCACTGGTAGAAGCTGGTGTGTCGGCAGAAGATTTATCGGCAGTCGCTGTCACTTATGGACCAGGACTTGTCGGCTCGTTACTGATTGGTATTTCTGCAGCTAAGGCTTTTGCTTGGGCACACCAATTGCCGCTTATTCCTGTAAACCATATGGCAGGGCATATCTATGCAGCCCGTCTGGTTAAACCATTCCAGTTTCCATTGATGGCACTTCTTGTTAGCGGAGGACATACAGAATTAGTCTATATGCAAGAAGATGGATCATATGAAATCATTGGGGAGACAAGAGATGACGCAGCAGGAGAAGCTTATGACAAAGTTGGAAGAGTATTAGGTCTTTCTTACCCAAGCGGAAAAGAAATCGATCAGCTAGCTCATCAGGGAAAAGATAATTACCATTTTCCACGAGCGATGATCCATGAAGATAATTATGATTTCAGTTTTAGCGGATTAAAAAGTGCATTTATCAATTTGGTGCATAATGCACAACAGCGTGGAGAAGATCTAGACAAAAATGATTTAGCAGCTAGCTTTCAAGCAAGTGTGATCGATGTATTGATTACTAAAACACTTCGAGCTTGTCAAAATTATCCAGTCAAGCAACTGATTGTAGCTGGAGGTGTAGCGGCCAATCAAGGGTTGCGTGAAGGATTGCAGGATGCTTTGGCAACTAAACTCCCTGAGGTAGAACTAGTGATTCCCCCTCTTCGACTTTGTGGAGATAATGCTGCAATGATTGGAGCAGCAGCACATGTGGAAATGCAAAAAAGAAATTTTGCTAGCTATCAGTTGAATGCTGATCCAAGCTTGGTTTTATCTGAATAAAGAGGTTGTGAAAAATCTGCCCTGCATCAAGTAATAAGAACAGCCCAGGAAAAACGGCTTCTCATGTTTTTGACCTGGCTGTTCTTATTACCGCGTATGCAAGCTTTTGAACGCCGTTTAATCAAGAGTTCGTAAGCCTGTCGTTTAACTCTGATTCACAAGGAACAATTTCAAAAAACAGCTCCTCATGTTTATGAACATTATGACTTGTGACCGAAGAGTTGACAGGTACACACCGTTTAATCGAAATAAGGGCTGTGACACGCTTTTGTCAAAGCCCTATTTTTTACAGCTTATTCATCATTATCCGTTCCTCTGATTGCCCTCACTGATTAATCGTTTATTGTCGAGGAATATCGAATAATCTAGGTCGGATGAGGACAAGACGCTTCCTCTAGTTAATCTATCAGTATTTTTTGCAAACAGTGAATATTACATAACTGAAACACACATAGAAAATCTTTGAGTCTTGCCCAGTGATCTAAAACTGCCGGATCTTTCAGAAGTTTTAGGGAGGAAAATAAGCAGTGACCCTGATAAATATCAGGGTCACTGCTTATTTTTGTTCGCGTTATTCTCTCATAGCTGGAGTAGTAGCTGTCTTACAGAAAGTAAAACGCTTTTTGTCATAATCTAACAGTCCGGAATCACGTAGTTGTTTGATTACTTGTCCAGCAGTTTCACGTGTCGTGCCGCTATTCACTGCTAATTCTTTTAAGGTGATCGGATAAGGAATGGTGATATGACCATCTTTTGTTGGTACGCCCAATTCTTCTTTCAAAATGAATAAATTTTGTTTTACCCGGTCAAAGGCGCTAGAGGTCAATCCGATTTGGATACGCAATTCATGTATTTCAACTACTTTAGAAATTTTTTGTATCATATAGATCAACTGTTCGGGATTTTTTCGTGCTAATTTTTCATAGTAGGAAACAGGAAGGTAGAATGTTTCAATATCAGTCATCGCTTGAGCTGTATAAGTGTAGGTCTCTTCTCCAAACATTCCTGACATAGGAAAAAGGTTATTTGTATTCACATAGTCATAGTAGTAATAAGTTGCACTTTCATCATAACGTTCTAAACGAACGAGTCCTTTGGTCAAGATATACAACCGTTGTCTGGGATCACCATCGTCGAAAAGGATCTGTCCTTTTTTATAAGAACGAAGAACAGTATGTTCCTTGATCTGTTGGAACTCTTCATCCGAGAAATGTTCAAAATCAGGTTGATATCTGAGTTTTGAAAAGTGAAAATCGATTTTATTAACACGCATTAAAAAGTCCTCTCCTTATTGTTCACTATATTTATTGTCACTTTTTTTAAAGAATTTGTAAAGTTTTAACATACCAACATTAGAAACAAGTTTTAATACTTTACAAATATAATTTGTTATTATGTAAAAAATATACAATGGTATTGAATAATTTGTTTTGAAGCGAATGATTTGTGTATAAAAAACAACAATAATACATATAGTAAACGCTAACAACGCTAATATAATTTATTTTTTTAATTTATTCAAAAAAATTTTTTCAATGAATAAATATTTTTTTGAAAGTGTATACAGAATAAAAAATGAATAAATTACGCTTAAAAATAGAAAAACGTTTAATTATTTAATTATCGAATATTAATGTGAGGAATGTCTCATTTTGAATGAGACAAAATTATGAAAGTGATTACAAAAGGAGGATATCCTATACATGTAATCAAAAAGAAGGAGGCAACACAACATGGATAAACCTATTCACGTTTTCTCTGAAATAGGGAAATTAAAGACAGTTTTACTGAAAAGGCCTGGACAAGAAGTGGAAAATTTGACACCAGATATTATGGATCGTCTGTTGTTCGATGATATTCCATATCTTCCGATTGCTCAAGAAGAACATGACAACTTTGCAAAGACATTGCAAAATGAAGGCGTCGAGACTCTTTACTTGGAAAAATTAGCGGCAGAAGCGATTGACGCAGGCAATGTCAAAGAACAATTCTTGAATAAAATGTTGGATGAATCTCATATTGCATCGAATGCTGTAAGAGAGGGTCTTCATGAGTTCCTTCTATCAATGGAAACGCAAGAAATGGTAGATAAAATCATGGCTGGGGTTCGTACAAAAGATATTGAAGTACGTTCTAGCAGTCTATACGATCTGTCAGCAGACGATGACTATCCATTTTACATGGACCCAATGCCAAACTTGTACTTTACACGCGACCCTTCCGCATCAATGGGAAATGGGATGACAGTCAATAAGATGACTTTTGAAGCACGTCGTCGTGAATCGATGTTTACAGAATATATTTTGAAACATCATCCAAGATTTGCAAATAAAGGAATCGAAGTATGGTTGGATCGTGAAAATCCAGATCATATCGAAGGCGGAGACGAATTGATCTTAAGCGATAAAGTAGTAGCTGTTGGGATTTCTCAACGAACTAATGCGAAAGCTTTAGAAAAATTAGCACGCCACCTATTCGCAAAAAATTCAGGATTTGAAAAAGTGTTAGCAATCAAAATTCCAAACAACCGTGCAATGATGCATTTGGATACCGTATTTACAATGGTAGATCACGATAAATTCACTATCCATCCAGCAATTCAAAGTAAAGACGGTAAGATGGATGTCTTTACAATCGAACCAGATGGTGATGATATCAAGATTACTCATTCAGATAACTTACACGAAACGATGAAAGCTGCTCTTGGATTAGATGATCTTGTACTGATCCCAACTGGTAATGGAGATGAGATCGTTGCACCTCGAGAACAATGGAATGATGGATCAAACACATTGGCAATCGCTCCAGGTGTTGTAGTCACTTATAACCGAAATTATGTATCGAACGAATTGCTTCGTAGCTATGGCATCAAAGTGTTAGAAATCAATTCAAGTGAATTGTCACGAGGCCGTGGTGGTCCACGCTGCATGAGCCAACCACTTGTCCGTGAAGACTTGAAGTAATTTGTTTCCTGACGGCGGTCTTACTGTCAGCTGCCGTCGGGATTTCCTCTTTAATCTTAAATAAAAACAATCTAAAGGAGAATGTTTAATATGAAAGAATCAGTATTCCAAGGAAGAAGCTTATTAGCAGAAAAAGACTTTACAAAAGAAGAATTACAATATTTGATCGATTTTTCAGAACACTTGAAAGACTTGAAAAAACGTGGTATCCCACATCACTATCTAGAAGGAAAAAATATTGCGCTTTTATTTGAAAAAACATCTACACGTACTCGTTCTGCATTTACTACTGCAGCGATCGATCTAGGTGCACATCCTGAATATCTAGGTGCAAATGATATCCAATTAGGTAAAAAAGAATCCACAGAAGATACAGCTAAAGTACTAGGTCGTATGTTTGATGGAATCGAATTCCGTGGATTCAGTCAAAAAATGGTAGAGGAACTAGCAGAATTCTCTGGTGTTCCAGTTTGGAATGGCTTGACTGATGAATGGCATCCAACACAAATGATCGCTGACTTTTTAACTATCCAAGAAAACTTTGGAACAGTAGAAGGTATCACTGTTGCTTACTGCGGAGATGGTCGAAACAATATGGCTAACTCTTTATTAGTCACAGGTGCAATTTTAGGAGCGAATATGCGTATCGTTGCACCAAAAGAATTACAACCTGAAGAAGAAATCGTCAAAATGGCAGAAGGCTTTGCTGAAAAATCCGGTGCACAATTGATGATTACCGACGATGTTGATAAAGGTGTAGACGGAGCAGACGTCCTTTATTCTGATGTATGGGTATCAATGGGTGAAGAAGATAAATTCGAAGAACGTATCAAATTGTTGAAACCTTACCAAATCAATATGGAAATGGTAGAAAAAACACACAACACAGATCGTTTGATCTTCTTGCACTGCTTGCCAGCTTTCCATGATACAAACACTGTTTACGGTGAACAAATGAAAGAACGCTTTGGCATCACTGAAATGGAAGTAACAGATGAAGTCTTCCGCAGCAAATATGCTCGTCAATTTGACCAAGCAGAAAATCGTATGCACTCAATCAAAGCGATCATGGCAGCAACATTAGGTAACTTGTTTATCCCTCGCGTTTAAGCATAACCACATTCATCTCACGAAAAAACGAGTCAGCATTGAGGGAAAATCACAAAACGCTGGCTCGTTTTGTTATCTAGAAAATTCGGTAGAACTGAAGAAAGGACGAATGAAATGGCCAAACGAAAAGTAGTTGTCGCTTTAGGGGGTAATGCAATCTTGTCTACGGATGCAAGTGCAAAAGCCCAACAAGAAGCGTTAATGGAAACAGCAAAGTATTTAGTGAAATTTATCGAACAAGGAGATGAATTGATCATCTCCCACGGAAATGGTCCGCAAGTCGGTAACCTATTGATTCAGCAGCAAGCTGCTGATTCTGAGAAAACACCGGCAATGCCTTTAGATACATGTGTTGCAATGACAGAAGGATCTATCGGTTACTGGTTACAAAATGCCATGGGCGAAGTACTGAAGGAAAAAGGGATCGATAAAGATGTGGTTTCTTTAGTCACTCAAGTTATTGTGGATGAAAATGATCCTTCATTCAAAAATCCAAGTAAACCAGTCGGTCCATTCTACACGGAAGAAGAAGCCAAAGAACAAATGAATGCTGACTCCACTGTGACATTCAAAGAAGATGCTGGACGTGGATGGAGAAAAGTAGTCGCTTCCCCTAAACCCATCTCGATTAAAGAAGCACGTGTCATCGAAACGCTGGTCGATCAAGGAGTTATCACAGTCTCTGTTGGTGGCGGTGGGATTCCTGTTGTAGAAACAGCTACTGGATTAGAAGGACGAGAAGCCGTAATCGATAAAGATTTTGCTTCAGAAAAATTAGCCGAAATCATCGATGCGGATTTGCTGATCGTATTGACAGGAGTAGACAATGTGTATGTCAATTACCAAAAACCAGATCAAAAGAAATTAGAAACTGTTACTGTTTCAGAAATGAAACAATACATTGATGAAAAGCAATTTGCTCCAGGAAGCATGCTTCCGAAAGTAGAGGCAGCTATTGCATTTGTTGAAGCAAAACCAAACGCTAAGGCAATCATCACTTCTTTAGAAAATATCGAGAATCTTTTAGCTTCTGAAGAAGGAACGATTATCGTAGCTGATTAATTTGTTAAGTCTTTCGTATTTACGAAATGATTTATAGCTATCCAGGTGGTATTTCTTCTCCTTTAGGCCATCTGGATTGTTTTTTTATCAGAAACGACTAGCCTTTCGTTTTTTTTTCTGATATAATTCAAGAAAGTTTAATAAGACTAAGATTTGTTGAACAAGAGAGTACTTGTATCATTCTTGGCTAGCGAATTCGGAAGTGGTGGAAGCCGAATGAAGAAGATACAACGAAGCGCACTTGGAGAATTCTGTTTTAAACAGACGGTCGTCTACCGATATCAGATGGAGCTGGTCCTTTTTTAGGACAATTGGAGTGGTACCGCGGGAAATCTCGTCTCTAGTGATGGCATACTAAGTATGCCGTCGCTAGAGATTTTTTTTGTTTAACAATCAAGGGAGCACTTTAGGAGGAATAAAGATGAATAATAAAGATCTTGTCGCAAAAGCTGTCTATGACGCTGTCAAAGATGATTTAACACTGGAACAAGTCGAACAATTACTAGAAAATCCAAAATCAGCTGAACACGGAGATGTTGCATTTCCAGCCTTTTCATTAGCAAAAGTTTACCGAAAAGCGCCACAGCAAATCGCTGCAGATTTAGCAGAAAAAATCGATTCTGCCAACTTTGAAAAAATCGAAGTTGTCGGACCTTACTTGAACTTTTTCATGAATAAAGAACTTATCAGCAAAAAAGTTTTGCAAACAGTAGTGAAAGAAAAAGAACATTATGGGGATAGCAATATCGGGAATCAAGGAACAGTACCAATCGACATGTCTTCTCCTAATATTGCCAAACCAATCTCAATGGGACATTTGCGTTCGACAGTTATCGGTAATTCGATCGGTTTCATTATGGAAAAAATCGGTTATCAGCCAATCCGCATCAACCATTTAGGTGACTGGGGAACACAGTTTGGAAAACTGATCGTCGCTTACAAAAAATGGGGTACAGAAGAAGCTGTTAAAGCAGAACCAATCAATGAATTGCTTCGTTTATATGTCCAATTCCATGAAGTAGCTGAAACAGAACCAGAATTAAATGAAGAAGCTCGTGCTTGGTTCAAACGTCTGGAAGAAGGCGATGAAGAGGCTATTCAATTATGGCAATGGTTCCGTGATGAATCGATGAAAGAATTCAATAAAATCTATGATCTGCTGGAAGTACGTTTCGATTCGTTGAACGGTGAAGCTTTCTACAATGACAAGATGGATGAAATCGTCAAACTTTTAGAAGAAAAACATTTGCTGAACGAGGATAAAGGTGCAGAGATCGTTGACCTATCTGCTTATGACCTGAATCCAGCGTTGATTAAGAAGTCAGACGGTGCGACACTATACATTACACGTGACTTAGCTGCTGCATTGTACCGTAAACGTACTTACGACTTCAAACAATCTCTATATGTAGTAGGGAATGAACAAAGCTATCATTTTAAACAGTTGAAAGCTGTCTTGAAGGAAATGGGCTTTGACTGGTCTGACGATATGCGCCATATTCCATTTGGTTTGATCACGCAAGGTGGTAAAAAATTATCAACTCGTAAAGGAAAGATCGTCTTATTAGAAGAAGTATTAAATGAAGCAATCCAATCTGCTAAAGAACAAATCAGCGAGAAAAACCCTGATTTGGAAAACAAAGATGCTGTAGCTAAACAAGTTGGGGTTGGGGCAGTCATTTTCCACGATTTGAAAAACGATCGACTGAATACATTTGACTTTAACCTGGAAGAAGTTGTTCGATTTGAAGGAGAAACTGGACCTTATGTGCAATATACACATGCTCGTGCAGTCAGCCTGTTGGAAAAAGCAGGATTTGTCCCTTCAGAAACAGCAGACTATGCATTGAATGACGATACCAGCTGGGAAGTGGTTAAATTAGTTCAAAAATACCCTGAAACGGTCTTGTCTGCTGGGGAAAAATACGAACCGTCAGTGATTGCGAAACATGCAATCAAATTAGCACAAGCATTCAACAAATACTATGCTCATACGAAGATTTTAGCTGATGATGAACAAAAAGAAGCACGCTTAGCTCTAGTTTATGCAGTGACTGTATTATTGAAAGAAGACCTTCGTTTGCTAGGACTTCATGCACCAGATAAGATGTAAGAAAAAGAGAATGTGAAATCAGCGTTCTGATCCGAGTATTAGAGAAACAAAAGAGAAAATAGCTTTTCAAATTTTATCGTTTTTTGAGCAAATACCGAGAGTCAGCTGAATGAACACCGTTTAGTGGAGAGGTTGTCTCTTAAACACTGTTTGTTTGTAAATAAGGGGACTGTGACAAAAGTCGTGTCACAGCTCCCTTTTTTTTTCGAATAAACGGTGTTCAAAAGCTTGCATCTGCGGTAATAAGCCTAACCAAACGAAAAATATGAGGAGCTATTTTTGTTTGGCTGTTCTTATTACTTGATGCAGTACAGCTTTTTCACGACCTCTGATTTTGTATAAAAGTCATTCTGGATTCTTGTCAGCGTACAAAATGTATTCTGTTAACTCTTTTAAATTGTTTACACAAATATCAGCGCCAGCTTGTTGGAATCTAAGAGCAACAGACTGTTTTAAACGATCTTTTTTCCCCATCTCTAATTTTTGGTACTCATCATAAGAAATCCCCATTAGCGAACTACCTTCAATTACACCTACTGTCAACACTCCGGCATTTTTCCCTTCCTGGATATCTGAGACCGTATCTCCGACTTTGATTACTTCATCAACCGACTTGTTTTTGAAGTACTGCATGTTTTTATGGATCATATAAGGAAACGGTCGACCATACCCTTCGACGTCTTCAGAAGTTGCCATGAAGTCTGGTGAATACCCTTCTTTTTTTGCGGTTTCTGCTACGATTGTCATCATAGGAGCAGTAAATCCAGTCGTGGAACCAATATTGATCCCAGCGTTTCTCAACCGTTCGATCGTTTCCAATGTGTCGGGTTTCAAGGTAGAATGCTTGACCAAATCTTTAAACAGATAATGTTCAAATTGTTGATACAATTCCTCCACCTCTTTTTCCTGAGGTAGTTGTCCATAAATAGCTATCCATTGTTTTTTGACAGAAGGGAGGGAAAGAAGCTGTTGGATATGATCCCATTTTAATTTTCCCATCGGTTCGCGGATTTCTTTGTCAGTCAGTTGGATTCCTTTTTCTAGAAAAGCATTTCTAAAAGCGTGGACAGGAGCCATACAGCCAAAGTCCACAGTTGTTCCTGCCCAATCAAAAATTACAGTTTTAATCATTAACGTTCTCCTTATAGTCTTTGATAATTGCTGTCAGTTCCAAAATATCTTCCGGATAGATCTCGCCAATATTTCCGATACGAAAACATTCATGATCGCTGATTTTCCCGGGATAGATCACAAATCCGTTTTGCTTTAAATACTGATAAAAATGATTAAAATCAAATCGCCAGTCCTTAGGGTAAAGAAAAGAGGTGATGAATGGCCCCTGATATTCTTGAATGAAAGGCTGGAACCCCATCTCTGTCATTTTTTGTCGTAGTACATGATTATTGGCGAGATAACGTGAATATCGAGTTTCGATTCCTCCTTCTGCCTCTAGTTCCTTCAGCGCTTGTTGAAAAGCCAAAACCGTATGGGTAGGGGAAGTGAAACGCCATTTGCCATTCTCGTTTTCCATCACGCGGTACTGGTCATATAGATCAAGTGACAAACTTCGACTCACATTTTTTCGCTTTTCTAGTTCCGCTTTATTAGCAAGTACAAAAGAAAAGCCTGGAACACCTTGAATACATTTGTTTGAGCTGGAAATCAAAAAATCAATCCCTAGTTCGGCTACACGAATCGGTATCCCACCAAAGCTTGACATCGCGTCCACTATAAACAAAAGATCTTTTTCTTGTGTGACAGCAGCAATCTCTTCCAAATTATTCAAAATACCGGAAGTAGTCTCGCTATGGACCATTGCTAGTGCGGAGATAGAGGGATTCTCTTCAATCAGCTGTGTAATCACATGAGCTTGGAGGATTTGATGTTCCGATACCTCATAAACGGTATAGTTCAGTTTCAGACATTCGCACATGTTGATCATTCGTTGTCCATATGCGCCGTTTGAACAAATCAGTACAGTATCTTCTGGCCTGATCACAGAACTTAATACCGATTCTACCCCAAAGGAGCCGCTACCTTGCATTAAGACCGTTGTGTATATTCCTTCCGATACTTGAGCAAGATCCAATAATTTTTTTCTTATCCATTGTGTAATTTCTTTGTATTCTTGATCCCAAGTACAATGATCGATCAGCATAGCATTTTTCACTGTTTCAGAAGTCGTCAATGGTCCAGGAGTTAATAATTTATACATATGATTTCCTTTCATTTCTTTTTTGAAATACACAAAGAGCAAGAAGCTGCTCTTGTTAACATCCAATATAAATGATGATTATTGTGATTCAATCAAGGTGTTGAAAAAATTGAATAAAAAATGATGTATTTTTGTAAAGAGTGTAAAGGTTTATTTAATAAGGAAAATATTGAAAATAAAAAAACACGCATTCCATATTAGGAATACGTGCTCTGATTAAAAAAGTGATACTTCAGTTGGATGGTGAAGAAATTCTTCTACTCGTTTTGCGTCCTCCTCATTTTCCGAGATGACCATGATCGTATCGAATCCAGCAATTGTACTGACAATAGAGGGAGGTTTGATCTCATCTAAAACAGATGCAAATAAATGAGCATTGTCTGGCAAGGTATTGACGATCGTCAAAAAGTGGACTCGTTCGACTTTCAATACAATGTCTTCAATCATTTGAACCAGCCGATCCTCTTCCTCAGTCCTAGTCTCAGGAGTTCCTTTTTCGCGAAACAATACGAAGCGGGAAACGCCATTTTCATCAGGTGCCTTCACGATTTTTAGATCACGGATATCTCGAGAAATCGTTGCCTGCGTGGCGGTAACGCCATAATGCCCAAGTTTGTTTAATAGTTCTTCTTGCGTACGGATCGGGAATTCTTCAATGACTTGTTTAATCAGCAAATGTCTTTGAGCTTTGCGCATTTTCTTTCTCCTTTACGAAAGATTTCACATGTATCATAACAAAAAAAAGAAGGATTGCCCAATAATATTCGTCTTTTATACCTAAAATTATTTTATGGAAAAAGGATAATAAAGAAACAAAGAGAAATCTACTGTTTTTCTTGAATTCTTTTTATCTTTCAGGTAAACTATTGAATGTTGAGCAGAAAAGTATATTTGCTCTTGCGATACGGATCTTTTGTCTGTATAATAGCTGAGGGTGCTTTATGCATCAGCAAATCCACATTCTTATTGGATTGTCGGTAGGTGCTTGAAAAAGTTTGCCGGCAAGGTAGAAGATAAGAAGAGGAAAAATAAAACCAAATCGGAGGAAACAAACATGGCAGTAATTTCTATGAAACAATTACTAGAAGCCGGCGTACACTTTGGTCACCAAACTCGTCGCTGGAATCCAAAAATGAAGAAATATATCTTCACAGAAAGAAACGGAATCTACATCATTGACTTGCAAAAAACAGTTAAATTAGTAGATGCAGCTTATGATTACATGAAGAGCGTTGCTGAAGAAGGCGGCGTAGCATTATTCGTAGGTACAAAAAAACAAGCACAAGAAGCAATCAAAGAAGAAGCAACTCGTGCAGGACAATACTTCGTTAACCATCGTTGGTTAGGCGGAACATTGACAAACTGGGATACTATCCAAAAACGTATCAGCCGTTTGAAACAAATCAATGCAATGGAAGAAGATGGAACTTTTGAAGTTCTACCTAAAAAAGAAGTTGCTGGTTTGAACAAAGAACGTGAACGTCTTGAAAAATTCTTAGGCGGTATCGCTGATATGCCAAGAATCCCAGATGTAATGTACATCGTTGACCCACGTAAAGAACGTATTGCTGTTCAAGAAGCACACAAATTAAATATCCCAATCGTAGCTATGGTTGATACAAACTGCGATCCAGATGAAATCGACGTAGTAATCCCTTCAAACGACGATGCAATTCGTGCCGTTAAATTGATTACTTCAAAAATGGCTGATGCTTTCATCGAAGGAAACCAAGGTGAAGATCAAGTAGTTGAAGAAGATTTCACAGAAGAAAACACAGCAACATCAATCGAAGAAATCGTAGATGTTGTTGAAGGCGACAATTCTTCAGCAGAATAATTTTGAATGATGGAGCTGTTTCAAAGGCTGGGCGACAAGCCTCACTCTCCTTTGAAGCAGCTTTTTTTAAAAAGAAAAACACACAGGAGGAGTTAAACATGGCAGACGTTACAGCTAAAATGGTAAAAGAACTACGCGAAATGACTGGCGTAGGAATGATGGATGCGAAAAAAGCATTAGTTGAAGTAGAAGGCGACATGGAAAAAGCAGTTGATCTTTTACGTGAAAAAGGAATGGCAAAGGCTGCGAAGAAAAATGACCGCATTGCAGCTGAAGGATTGGCTTCAGTTGCTGTGAAAGGTAACACTGCAGCAATCGTTGAAGTAAACTCAGAAACAGACTTTGTTTCTAAAAACGAAATGTTCCAAGATTTAGTAAAAGAAATTGCAGAACTTGTTGCTGAAAACAAACCAGCAGACATGGAAGCTGCAATGAAAATCAAAACAGATAAAGGTACAATTGAATCTGACTTGATCGAAGCAACTCAAGTTATCGGAGAAAAAATCAGCTTCCGTCGCTTTGAAGTTGTAGAAAAAGACGACAATGCTGCATTTGGTGGATACTTGCATATGGGCGGACGTATTGCCGTATTGACTGTTCTAGATGGAACAACTGACGAAACAGTTGCAAGAGACGTAGCTATGCACGTAGCAGCTATCAATCCTCGTTATGTAAACGAATCACAAATTCCAGAAGCTGAATTAGAACATGAAAAAACTGTTCTTACAGAACAAGCATTGAACGAAGGCAAACCAGCGAATATCGTTGAAAAAATGGTAGAAGGACGCTTGAAGAAATTCAAAGCAGAAATCGCTTTGGTGGACCAACCATTCGTTAAAGATCCTGATATGACTGTTGAAAAATACGTTGCATCAAAAGGCGCAACTGTTAAAACATTCGTACGTTTCGAAGTTGGCGAAGGTATCGAAAAACGCGAAGATAACTTTGTAGAAGAAGTTATGAGCCAAGTGAAAAAATAATTCTGTTGAATAACAGACGGGAACGCACGGTTTGTGCGCTCCCTTTTTTTAAGCAAAACAAGAAAAACCAGTCTTAGAGTGTCGAAATCATCTAAGTATGGTAAAATGGCAATAGAAAATATTGGAGGAATGAACATGGTCACACCGAAATATCAGCGTGTAGTCTTAAAATTGAGTGGAGAAGCTTTAGCTGGGGATGCAGGATTTGGAATCAAACCACCAGTAATCAAAGAAATCATCCAAGAAATCAAAGAAGTTCACGAGCTGGGCGTTGAAATGGCAATCGTTGTGGGTGGCGGAAATATCTGGCGCGGACAAATCGGAGCACAAATGGGCATGGAACGTGCTCAAGCTGATTACATGGGTATGTTAGCTACAGTTATGAATGCCTTAGCTTTACAGGATACGTTGGAAAACGTGGGTGTACCGACACGCGTGCAAACTTCGATTGAAATGCGTCAAATCGCAGAGCCATATATTCGCCGTAAAGCAGAACGTCATTTAGAAAAAGGACGGATCGTTATCTTTGCAGGCGGTACCGGCAACCCGTACTTCTCGACAGACACAACAGCAGCATTACGAGCGGCAGAAATCGGCGCAGATGTTATCCTGATGGCTAAAAACAATGTAGACGGTGTTTATTCTGCTGATCCGAAAGTAGATGCAAATGCAGTAAAATTTGAAGAACTGACTCATCTGGAAGTTATTGCCAAAGGATTACAAGTCATGGATTCAACTGCAAGTTCACTAAGCATGGATAATGATATTCCACTGCTTGTCTTCAATTTAAATGAACACGGAAATATTCGCCGTGCAATCTTAGGCGAAAATATCGGAACAACTGTAAGGGGGAAATAAAAATGGCAGATGCAATTATGACAGAAGCAAAAGAAAAAATGAAAAAAGCAGCACAAAATCTTCAACGTGAACTTGGGCAAATCCGCGCAGGCCGTGCGAACGCTAGCCTTTTGGACCGTATTACTGTGAACTACTACGGTGCGCCAACACCATTGAACCAAATGGCATCAATCCAAATTCCAGAAGCACGTGTTTTAATGATCACACCTTTTGACAAGAGCATTCTTCAAGATGTTGAAAAAGCTATTATGGCAAGTGATATCGGAATCAGTCCAACCAATGATGGAAATGTCATTCGCTTAGTTATCCCGCAACTGACAGAAGAACGCAGAAAAGAATTAGCTAAAGATGTGAAAAAAGAAGCAGAAAATGCAAAAATCGCGATTCGTAACATCCGTCGTGATGCGATCGATGAATATAAAAAACAACAAAAAAATGGTGATATTACCGAAGATGATTTGCGCGGATTAGAAAAAGACGTACAAACATTGACAGATAACAGCATTAAAGAAGTAGATAAGATCGCTGCTGATAAAGAAAAAGAATTATTGGAAGTTTAATAAAATCATAAAAACAGAGGGGCGGATCATTCCGCTTCCTCTGTTTTTATTTATATTTCTTTTATTTAAAAATTAAAAAAAGAAAAAATTATTCAGTTTTTAAATAAAAAAACAATGATTTCATAGGAAAAACAGTTAGATATTGCTATAATACTTAAGATAGTGGGAATCTTTTAAGTATAGGAGGAAAAAGAATGTTACGTTTTTTTCCGCAAAAAAACAAATATATTCAAGAAAAAAGCGAATTTCAATTTAATACCGATGGACCAATTCCTCAGCACATTGCCATCATCATGGACGGCAATGGTCGTTGGGCGCAAAACCGTCGTTTGCCACGAGTTGCTGGCCATAAAGAAGGCATGGAAACAGTAAAGAAAGTCACAAAAAAAGCATCAAGGCTTGGAGTGAAAGTGTTGACGCTTTATGCCTTTTCGACTGAAAACTGGAAGCGACCAAAAGATGAAGTAAGTTTTCTCATGCAACTACCTGTCGACTTCTTTGATACGTTCGTACCAGAATTGATTAAAGAAAATGTCAAAGTTCATGTCATGGGTTATGAAAACGTATTGCCAGAACATACGCAAGATGCTGTAAGACGTGCAATTGAGCAAACAAAAAACAATACTGGAATGGTATTGAATTTTGCTTTGAATTATGGAAGTAGAGCAGAGATCGTGACTGCTGTCCAAGAAATTGCCGAAGAAGTAGCAAAAGGAGAAATACACGCAGAAGAAATCGATGATGAATTGATTGCTAAGCATTTAATGACAGGTTTCTTGCCTAAAGAGTTACAAGATCCTGAGCTGATGATCCGTACAAGTGGAGAAGAGCGAATTAGTAATTTTCTGTTATGGCAGATCGCATATAGTGAGCTGTATTTTACAAAAGCGCTTTGGCCTGATTTTGATGGTGCGCATCTTGAAGAAGCAATCGCCTCTTATCAAAATCGAGACCGTCGATTCGGCGGTGTAAAAAAAACAGAAGATGAGAAAGGGGATCAGTCATGAAACAACGTGTGATCACAGCAGCTGTGGCGCTAGTCTTGTTTATTCCGATTATATGGATCGGAGGCATAGCGGTTGAGCTTACAGCAGCAATCTTAGCGGTAGTAGGAGTTTACGAGCTGTTCCGGATGAAAGGATTGACACTCTTAAGTTTTGAAGGAGTTTTATCCGCCGTTGGTGCAGTGTTACTTGTTTTGCCAAAAGAAAGATGGTTTTTCTTTCTTCCAGAGAATGTAAGTACATTTATGTTATTTTATCTTATAGTTATGATTCTTTTAGGAACATCAGTTATTTCTAAAAATACGTATACGATTGATGAAGCAGGTTTTCCTGTGCTTGTCAGCTTGTATGTGGGAATAGGTTTCCAGAATTTTGTCAATGCACGAACAGAAAGCTTGGCTGTTTTGATATTTGGTCTATTTATTGTTTGGGCAACTGATATCGGAGCATATATGGTTGGTCGACGTTATGGTCAGCATAAGTTAAGTCCTGATATTTCGCCCAACAAAACGATTGAAGGTGCGCTCGGTGGTATCGGTAGTGCTGTTGTAGTCGCATTTCTTTATTTATTGCTATACCCAGCAAAAGAACTATTCAATCATGGTATGTTTGTCATGCTTCTGATGACGATTATTTTTTCAGCAGTCGGACAATTTGGTGATTTGGTCGAATCTGCAATCAAACGTCATTATGATGTGAAAGACTCGGGAAATATCTTACCAGGCCATGGTGGAATCTTAGACCGTTTCGACAGTTTGCTGTTTGTATTTCCTATCATGCATTTATTTGGCATTATTTAGTAAGTATACCTGCGTTTCTTTGTGAATTTCATAAAAGACGCAGGTTTTTATTTTTCATTATATTGATACTATTGGTGTCTTTGGTATACTATGGTAAAATTATAGTGTTTTATCGTTGTTTTATAAAAAACACAAAAAACAAGTAAAGGAGAAAAAAGCTATGAAAACGATTCTGACATTTATCATCGTTTTTGGTATATTAGTGATTGTTCATGAGTTTGGTCATTTCTTCTTTGCGAAACGATCAGGAATCCTCGTCCGCGAATTTGCTATCGGTATGGGTCCGAAAATTTATGGGCATCAAGCAAAAGACGGGACAACATATACGCTTCGCCTATTACCTATTGGCGGTTATGTTCGAATGGCAGGCAATGGGGATGATGAAACAGAAATGGCACCAGGAATGCCTCTTTCTCTTTTACTAAATTCTGACGGCATCGTAGAGAAGATAAATTTAAGTAAGAAAATCCAATTGACAAATGCTATCCCGATGGAATTGAGCCGTTATGATTTAGAAGATGAGCTGACTATCACTGGTTATGTGAATGGAGACGAAACAGAAGTAGTAACCTACCCTGTTGATCACGATGCGACGATTATTGAAAACGACGGAACAGAAATCAGAATTGCGCCAAAAGACGTACAGTTCCAATCGGCTAAATTGTGGCAGCGTATGCTGACCAACTTTGCTGGACCCATGAATAACTTTATTTTGGCAATCGTGTTATTCATCATTCTGGCATTTATGCAAGGTGGTGTTCAAGTGACGAACACTAATCGCGTAGGAGAGATCATGCCTAATGGAGCTGCGGCAGAAGCAGGCTTAAAAGAAAATGATGAGGTAGTCAGTGTGGACGGAAAAGAAATCCATTCATGGAATGATCTGACAACAGTCATTACGAAAAATCCAGGTAAAACATTAGACTTTAAGATCGAACGAGAAGGTCAGGTGCAATCTGTCGACGTGACACCGAAATCTGTAGAGTCAAATGGCGAAAAAGTTGGCCAACTTGGTATAAAAGCCCCAATGAATACAGGTTTTATGGATAAGATCATTGGAGGGACGCGTCAAGCTTTCAGCGGTTCATTGGAAATTTTCAAAGCCTTAGGATCACTATTTACAGGTTTCAGTTTAGATAAATTAGGCGGACCTGTCATGATGTACCAATTGTCTTCAGAAGCAGCAAATCAAGGTGTAACAACTGTTATTAGTTTGATGGCGCTTCTTTCAATGAATCTCGGAATCGTCAATCTGCTTCCGATTCCTGCCTTAGATGGCGGGAAATTAGTCTTGAATATTTTTGAAGGGATTCGCGGGAAACCATTAAGTCAAGAAAAAGAAGGAATATTGACATTAGCTGGCTTTGGATTTTTAATGTTGTTGATGGTGCTAGTTACATGGAACGATATTCAACGATTCTTTTTCTAGAAAAAGTTGACAAATAGGGTATAATAACAAACGATAACTATTTTGAGGAAATAAAGGAGTATATAGAATGAGACAATCAAAAATGTTGATTCCAACATTACGCGAAGTTCCAAATGATGCAGAAGTATTAAGCCATCAAATCTTGCTAAGAGCTGGATATATCCGCCAAGTATCAGCGGGTATTTATTCATATCTGCCATTAGCAAATCGTGTATTGGAAAAACTGAAACGCATTATGCGGGAAGAATTTGAAAAAATCGGAGCGGTAGAAATGCTGATGCCTGCCATCTTGCCAGCAGAACTTTGGGAAGAATCCGGGCGTTACGAAACATATGGACCAAACTTGTATCGTTTCAAAGACCGCAATGATCGAAAAATGATCCTTGGACCAACTCACGAAGAAACTTTTACTGATTTGATGCGTAATGAAATCAATTCATATAAGAAATTACCTTTAAATCTTTATCAAATCCAACCTAAATATCGTGACGAAAAACGACCTCGCTTCGGTTTGCTTCGCGGAAGAGAGTTTATCATGAAAGATGCATATTCTTTCCATGCAACGGAAGAAAGTTTGGACGAGACATATAAAGATTACGAAAAAGCCTATACCGAAGTATTCAAGCGTTGTGGCTTAGAATTTCGCTCGATCATCGGAGACGGCGGCGCAATGGGCGGGAAAGACTCAAAGGAATTCATGGCGATCTCAGAAATCGGGGAGGATACGATCTGTTATTCGACTGAAAGTGATTATGCTGCAAACTTGGAGATGGCTACAAGCTACTATGTATCAAAAAAATCGCATGAAACACAGCTTGAATTGGAGAAAGTAGCTACACCTAACGTAAAATCAATTGACGAAGTAGCAGATTTCTTTTCTGTTGAACCTCAAAAAATCATCAAGTCTGTATTGTTCATTGCGGATGAACAACCTGTCCTTGTTTTGGTACGTGGAGACCATGAAGTCAATGACGTAAAACTGAAAAACTTTTTATCTGCTGACTTTTTAGAAGAAGCAACAGAAGAAGAAGCACAAAAATATCTAGGTGCTGAGTTTGGTTCTGTCGGACCAGTCGGTGTTTCAGATGACGTAAAAGTATATGCAGACCGTTATGTCCAAGATTTAGCGAATGCCATTACTGGAGCGAACGAAACAGGATTCCACTATAAAAATGTGAATCCAGAACGCGATTTCACTGTGCTTTCTTATGAAGATCTTCGTTTTGTACAAGAAGGAGATCCTTCACCAGACAACAACGGTGTTCTTGCCTTTACTCGAGGAATCGAAATCGGACATATATTCAAAATCGGCACTCGTTACAGTGAATCTATGGGAGCAACTGTACTAGACGAAAATGGACGAGAAAAATTTGTGATTATGGGCTGTTATGGTATCGGTGTAAGTCGTTTATTATCAGCAATCGTAGAACAACATTCAGATGAACAAGGAATCAATTGGCCAAAAGGAATTGCGCCATTTGATCTGCATATCGTCCAAATGAATCTAAAAGACGAATACCAAACAAGCCTGACGAATGAACTAGAAGAAGCGATGACAAAAGCTGGCTATGAAGTACTGGTTGATGACAGAAATGAACGCGCAGGAGTGAAATTCGCGGATTCTGATTTGATTGGCTGTCCAATCAGAATCACTGTCGGTAAAAAAGCAGTGGATGGAATCGTAGAAGTGAAAATCAAGAAAACTGGCGAAATGGTTGAAGTACGTAAAGAAGAATTGGCGAATACTTTACCAATCCTCTTGAACCAAGGCGAATAATAAGCGTTAAAACACAGAAAATAAAAATAGCTGAATCAGCTGTTTTTGACAATCTGATGATTCGCTTTTAAAATTGGAACTGCGATTTGAATCGCAGTTCCAATTTTTTAATGTAAAACTCAGAAAAAACGAGTATACTAAAAGGTACTGAAAAAGAAGAGGATAAGATGCGATCAATTGCATTGTTTCTCATCAGAAAGGGCGTATATCTTTGTCAGAAAAACGAGATTTATTTGAAAAACTGTTGGAACAAATCCAACTAGAGGAAGCAGAAAAAAATCATCCACTGCTTACTGCTGGTGAAATGGATAGTGTAGTGGTCCATCGTAAATCGCGTTTATGGGAATTTACGCTACATTTTTCCAAAATTTTGCCTATTATGCTATATCGGTCATTGACTCAGCATCTGACTATCGCTTTTAAAGATATTGCACAAGTCAAACTGAATATCTTAGCAGATGACCAGACATTCGATGAACAGCTCTTGCAAGATTACTGGGCCCAAGCTTTGGAAAATCAGCAATGCGATACACCACTAGCACAGCAAGTATTGAAAACGCAGGTACCTGTGATAAAAGATCGTAAAGTCATCTTGCCAATCGACAGTACAGGAGCTATTTCTTATTTGAAGCAACAATACTTGCCATTAGTAGAAGAGTTGTTCGTCAGTTACGGATTCCCAAAATTTCGTATCGAACCAGAAGTGGATGAGCAGCAAGCGGAACGTGTATTGAAACTTTTTGAAGAACGCAAACAAGAACAGGCAGAAGCCTTTATGAAGCAAGCAGCTGAAAGTCTAGTTGTCCACGAACAAAAGAAAAAGGAAAGAAAAGAGCAATCGCCAGCTCTTGAAGGACCCATCCAGCTAGGACGAAATATTCCAGCCGATGAACCAACGACACCAATGATCAGTATCGTTGAAGAAGAACGAAGAGTCACACTTGAGGGGTACGTATTCGACAAAGAAGTCAGAGAACTACGTTCAAAACGCAAGATCTTGACTTTGAAAATCACAGATTATACTTCATCATTTATCGTCAAAAAATTCTCGAACGGCGAAAAAGATGAACAAGTATTTGATGCGATCAGTGTCGGTAGCTGGTTAAAGGTACGAGGAAGTATTCAAGAAGATACGTTTGTCCGTGATTTGGTCATGAATGCGCAAGATATCATAGAAGTCAAACATACACCTCGCAAAGATTATGCTCCTGAAGGGGAAAAACGAGTAGAGCTTCATGTTCATAGCAATATGAGTACGATGGATGCAACAAACAGCATCTCTGATCTTGTGGCACAAGCAGGAAAATGGGGACACCGAGCTATCGCCATTACAGACCATGGTGGTGCGCAAGCCTTTCCGGAAGCACATAGTGCTGGAAAAAAAGCAGGTGTGAAAATCTTATACGGCGTGGAAGCGAATGTCGTAGATGATGGTGTCCCAATTGCTTATAATGATGCACATGAAGCATTGAGTGAAGCCACATACGTCGTATTTGACGTGGAAACGACAGGATTGTCTGCAGTATATGACACGATCATCGAGCTAGCCGCAGTCAAAATGTATAAAGGAAATGTGATCGAAAGCTTTGATGAATTTATCGATCCAGGACATCCATTGTCACGAACAACGGTAGATCTGACTGGTATCACGGATGAAATGGTTCGAGGGTCAAAGTCGGAAGAAGAAGTATTGCGGATGTTCCTTGAATTTTCAAAAGATACAATTTTGGTAGCCCACAACGCGGCTTTTGATATGGGGTTCTTGAATACTAGCTACGCAAGGTATGGTATTCCTGAAGCGGCCAATCCAGTCATTGATACGTTGGAATTAGCTAGATATCTGTATCCTCAATTCAAACGTTTCGGATTAGGTGTGTTATCTAAAAAGTTTGGTGTTAGCTTGGAACAGCATCACCGAGCAATCTATGATGCTGAAGCAACTGGTCACTTAGCATGGATCTTTGTGAAAGAGGCAATGGACAATCATAACATGCTTTATCATGATCAGCTAAATGAGCATATCGGAGAAGGAGATTCTTACAAAAGGGCTCGACCTTTCCATGTAACGATTTTAGCAAAAAATCAGGCAGGACTGAAAGATTTGTTCAAACTGATTTCAATGTCGAATGTCGAATACTTCGAACGCGTCCCACGAATACCACGCTCCCAATTGAAAAAGATGCGTGAAAATCTATTGATCGGCTCAGCTTGTGATAAGGGAGAAATATTCGAAGCCATGATGCAAAAAGGGGTAGAAGAGGCAAGAAACCGAGCAAAATTCTATGATTATATTGAAGTTATGCCAAAAGCGGTCTATGCGCCTTTGATCGAGCAAGAATTGGTAAAAAATGAACATGATTTGGAAGAAATTATCCAAAATTTGGTAGAAATCGGAAAAAGTTTGGATAAAATCGTTGTTGCAACAGGTAATGTACATTATCTGAACGAAGAAGATGCCATTTACCGAAAAATTTTGATCAATTCTATGGGCGGAGCGAATCCGTTGAATCGTCATAGTTTGCCGGATGTCCATTTCCGAACAACCGATGAGATGCTAACTGCATTTCACTTTTTAGGGGAAGAAACAGCGAAAGAGATCGTAGTAGAAAATACGAATAAAATCGCAGATATCTGCGAAGAAGTGATTCCAGTCAAAGATGAACTTTATACACCGAAGATTCCAGGTTCAGAAGATGAAATATCAGAATTGAGTTACACAAAAGCAAAACAAATGTACGGAGATCCGTTACCTGAGATCATTCAAAAACGATTAGAAAAAGAGTTGAATTCTATTAATGGTAATGGCTTCTCGGTTATTTATCTGATCGCCCAAAAACTAGTGCATAAAAGTAATGAAGATGGCTATCTAGTAGGTTCACGTGGCTCTGTTGGCTCTAGCTTTGTTGCGACGATGACAGGAATCACTGAAGTTAATCCATTAGCCCCTCATTATTATTGTCCAGAGTGCCAATATTCCGAGTTTTTTGAAGATGGTACGTATGGTTCTGGATTTGACATGCCAGAAAAACAATGTCCAAAATGTGGTGCACGCTTAAACAAAGACGGTCATGATATTCCATTTGAGACATTTTTAGGATTCCATGGAGACAAAGTGCCCGATATTGATTTGAACTTCTCAGGTGATTATCAAGCAGAAGCCCATAACTATACGAAAGTATTGTTTGGCGAAGACTATGTTTACCGTGCCGGAACGATTGGTACAGTCGCCGACAAAACAGCATATGGCTATGTAAAAGGATACGAAAGGGACAATAATCTGCAGTTTCGAAGTGCAGAAGTCGACAGATTAGCAAAAGGCGCTACTGGAGTCAAACGGACAACCGGCCAGCATCCAGGGGGGATCATCGTTATTCCCGATTATATGGATGTCTATGATTTTACGCCGATCCAATATCCAGCAGACGATCAAAATTCAGAATGGAAAACGACTCATTTTGATTTCCACTCGATTCACGATAATGTATTGAAATTAGATATTCTAGGGCATGATGACCCAACTGTTATTCGGATGCTTCAAGATTTATCAGGGATCGACCCACAAACGATCCCTACGGATGACCCGGAAGTGATGCGGATATTTGCCGGTCCTGAAGTACTTGGAGTAAGTCAGGAACAAATTTATTCCAAAACAGGGACATTAGGTATTCCAGAATTCGGCACTCGTTTTGTTCGAGGGATGTTAGAAGAAACGCATCCTACAACTTTTGCAGAACTACTGCAAATT
This sequence comes from Enterococcus faecium, assembly GCF_029023785.1. Taxonomy (NCBI): domain Bacteria; kingdom Bacillati; phylum Bacillota; class Bacilli; order Lactobacillales; family Enterococcaceae; genus Enterococcus; species Enterococcus faecium. The sequence goes on from NZ_CP118955.1 coordinate 993,806, forward strand.
TCCGGACTATCTCATGGTACAGACGTATGGTTAGGAAATGCGGAAGAATTGATTCGACGAGGAGATGCGACACTGGCGGAAGTAATCGGCTGTCGTGATGATATTATGGTTTATTTGATCCATGCTGGATTAGATAGCGGGATGGCATTTAAAATCATGGAAACTGTTCGTAAAGGACAATGGAACAAGATCCCTGATGAATTGCGAGAAACCTATCTATCGGCGATGAAAGAAAATAATGTGCCCGACTGGTATATCGATTCTTGTTCAAAAATCAAATATATGTTTCCGAAAGCCCATGCTGCAGCTTACGTATTGATGGCTCTTCGTGTCGCTTATTTCAAGGTTTATTTCCCTATTTTGTATTACTGTGCATACTTTTCTGTACGTGCAGACGACTTTGATCTAGTCTCCATGTGCAAAGGAAAAGATGCTGTGAAACAAGCAATGAAAGAAATCACGGACAAGGGATTAGATGCTTCCGTAAAAGAAAAGAATCAACTGACAGTGCTGGAGTTAGCCAATGAAATGCTGGAACGAGGATTCAAATTTGGAATGATTGATTTGTATAAATCGGATGCCGTTAACTTTGTTATTGAAGGTGATACGTTGATCGCACCATTTAGAGCTGTCCCAAGTTTGGGAACCAACGTGGCGAAACAAATCGTTGAAGCAAGAAAAGACGGTCCATTTTTATCCAAAGAAGATCTTGCCACCCGCGGTAAAGTTTCAAAAACATTGATCGAATATATGAACGACAATGGCGTATTGAAAGATCTACCAGATGAAAATCAATTATCGTTATTCGATATGCTATAAGCATCTGTTTTCCTGTCTGCTTGTAATTTTAAGCAGAGTATGGTATAGTTCTTATAGGTAATGATACTAACTGTGAGTGAGCGGATTTTTCGCTCACTCTTTTTAATGGAATTACGCACTTAATTTTTAAGGAGGCGAAACTTTTGAGTAGCGTCGTTGAAACAGTCACAGAAATGGTGACACCGATTTTAGATGAACAAAATTTTGAACTTGTCGAAGTCGAATTTGTAAAAGAAGGAAAAAGCTGGTTCTTACGAGTATTTATTGACAAAGAAGGCGGTATCGATATCGAAGAATGCGCCTTTGTCAGTGAGAAACTGAGTGAAAAACTTGATGCAGCAGATCCAGATCCGATTCCTCAAGCTTATTTCCTGGAGGTATCCTCCCCGGGAGCAGAGCGGCCATTGAAAAAAGAAAGCGACTATGAAAAGGCACTTGGTGATTATGTCCATGTCTCCTTATACCAACCAGTAGATGGCGAAAAACAATATGAAGGATTTCTTCAATCATTTGATGCTGAACAGCTTACATTGAAAATACGCATAAAAACACGAGAAAAAGAATTGACTTTTGACCGAAAAAATATTGCAAAAGCTCGCTTAGCTATCCAATTTTAATCACGGAGAGGAATCAGAAAAAAATGAGTAAAGAAATGTTAAATGCGTTAGACGCTTTAGAAGCTGAAAAAGGGATCTCAAAAGAAATCGTGATCGATGCTTTAGAAGCAGCATTGGTTTCTGCATACAAACGTCACTATGGCCAAGCACAAAACGTCGAAGTGGAATTTGATCAGAAAAAAGGAAAGATCCATGTCTATGCGGTAAAAGAAGTAACGGAAGAAGTGATGGATTCACAGTTGGAAGTCTCATTGAAAGATGCACTTTTAATCAATCCAGCATATGAGATCGGTGATACGATCCGTTTTGAAGTAACACCAAAAGATTTTGGACGGATCGCTGCGCAAACGGCTAAACAAGTTATTTTACAGCGTGTACGTGAAGCAGAAAGAACGATTATTTATAACGAATTCAGTGCTTATGAAAAAGACATCATGCAAGGAATCGTCGAACGCCAGGATAAACGTTATATTTATGTCAATCTTGGTAAAATTGAGGCAGTTCTTTCTAAACAAGATCAAATGCCAAATGAATTTTATCAACCACATGATCGAATCAAAGTTTATGTTTCCCGAGTAGAAAATACGTCTAAAGGTCCGCAAGTATTTGTTAGCCGCAGCCATCCAGACCTATTGCGTCGCTTATTTGAACAAGAAGTACCAGAAGTCTATGATGGAATCGTTGAAATTGTCAGCATCGCCCGTGAAGCTGGCGATCGTTCAAAAGTGGCAGTTCGCTCAAATGATCCAAATATCGATGCAGTCGGTACATGTGTCGGGCCAAAGGGACAACGAGTTCAAGCAATCGTCAATGAATTAAAAGGCGAAAACATGGATATCGTCGAATGGAATGAAGATCCAGCTGTATTCATCGCAAATGCATTGAATCCTGCACAAGTCATGGATGTGATCTTCGATGAGACAAATCCAAAGGCCTGCACAGTTGTCGTTCCAGACTACCAATTATCGCTAGCAATCGGTAAACGCGGACAAAATGCACGTTTAGCTGCTAAATTGACTAACCATAAAATCGATATCAAATCAGAATCTGACATGACGGAATTTTATGAAAATCAAGAACAACAAAAAGAAACAGAAGAACTGCATGATGAAGCAATCGTTCAGTCAGATTTAACAGACGATGAATATGAAACAATTGCATTCAACAATGAAACGGTCGAAGAAAAACCAGAAGCTTAACTTTAGTAAGGAGGCAAAGAGATGAAACAAAGGAAAATTCCTTTACGCAAATCCGTGGTTTCAGGTGAAATGAAACCTAAAAAAGAGATGGTCCGAATCACCCGTTCAAAAGAAGGGGAAGTATCGATCGATCCAACTGGAAAAATGCCTGGACGAGGAGCGTATGTCTCACTTGAGCCGGAAGAAGTACAACAAGCTTGGGATAAAAAAATTCTCGATCGAGTACTCGAAACAACATTAACAGATGAGTTTTATCAAGAACTTCTTGACTATGTCACTCACCAAAAAGCACGTAAAGAGTTATTTGGAAAATGAATACAGTTAATCGGCAAAAAGCCATGAATCTCATCGGTCTAGCGATGCGCGCGGGAAAACTAATCACGGGTGAAGAACTGACCATTGCTGAAATCCGCAAACAAAAAGCAAAATTGGTGTTTGTGGCAACCGATGCAAGTGAGAATACAAGAAAAAAGATAAAAGATAAGAGTTCATATTATGAAGTTCCTTGCTTTGAGCTATTTTCTGAAGCAGAAATCACGCAGATGATCGGAAAACCTCGCAAGGTATTCGGAATAATGGATGCCGGATTTGCGAAGAAGACCAAGGAGCTAATTGAAGGTTAGGAAGGTGATTGCATGGGCAACAAAAGAATCTATGAATTAGCAAAAGAACTCAAAAAATCTAGTAAAGACGTCGTGGAAAAAGCACAACAACTTGGCATCGATGTGAAAAACCATATGGGTGCGATTACTAGCAGTGATGAGAAGAAATTGCAACAAGCGTTCAAAAACCCAAGCACGAAACAACAAGCTGCACAACAAGCAAGCAGAAAACCAGCCAATCAACAGCCGAACGATCAACGTAAAAAAGAAACAACGAACAATCAACAAAAAAATAAAAATAACCGCAGTTATCAAGATCGCGGTCAAGGGAGCGGTCAAGTGAATCAAGGAAAAAAACCAACAACAAACCAAAATAATACGGGAAATACCAGCAGCCAAAATCGTCAAGGAACGAGCCAAGGCGGCAATCAAAACCGTACTAACAATAACAACAAACCAAACAATAACAATCGCGGCAAATTTAATAATAATAACCGTAATCGTTATAATAAAAAAGGTAAAAAAGGCAAACAGCAACAATCAACTAAACCAGCTGTACCACCACGCAAATTCCGTGAATTGCCAGATGTATTAGAGTATACTGAAGGTATGAACGTAGCAGATATTGCGAAAAAAATTCATCGTGAGCCAGCAGAAATCATTAAAAAATTATTTATGCTTGGTGTCATGGTCAATCAAAACCAAGCACTGGATAAAGATACGATTGAACTGTTAGCGACGGACTATGGCATGGAACCACAAGAAAAAGTCCAAGTTGACATTGCTGATATCGATAAATTCTTCGAGGCAGAAGAAGTCGATCCAGATAAATTAGTCTCACGTCCGCCAGTAGTAACGATTATGGGACACGTAGACCACGGGAAAACAACCTTATTGGATACATTGCGCCATTCACGTGTAACAAGCGGCGAAGCCGGCGGAATCACACAGCATATCGGTGCCTACCAGATCGATATTGATGGTAAACCAATCACTTTCTTGGATACACCAGGACATGCGGCCTTTACAAGTATGCGTGCACGTGGAGCAAGTATCACAGATATCACGATCTTAGTTGTTGCTGCAGATGATGGCGTCATGCCACAAACAGTTGAAGCAATCAACCATGCCAAAGCTGCAGGCGTTCCAATCATCGTCGCTGTAAATAAAATTGATAAACCAGGTGCAAATCCTCAGCATGTTATGCAAGAATTAAGTGAGTATGAATTAATTCCTGAAGCATGGGGTGGAGAAACGATTTTTGTTGAGATCTCAGCGAAATTCGGCCAAAACATCGAAGAATTGCTGGAAATGATCCTGTTAGTCGCAGAAGTAGAAGATTTAAAAGCAGATCCAACACAACGCGCAATCGGAACAGTGATCGAAGCACGTCTTGATAAAGGTAAAGGTCCTGTGTCAACCTTACTTGTCCAAGAAGGAACACTTCACGTTGGTGACCCAATCGTTGTCGGTAATACTTACGGACGTGTCCGTGTAATGACAAACGATCTTGGCCGTCGCGATAAAGAAGCAGGGCCTGCAACGCCAGTAGAAATCACTGGCTTGAATGATGTACCTCAAGCAGGTGACCGTTTCGTAGTCTTCGAAGACGAAAAGACAGCACGTGCAGCGGGTGAAGAACGCGCAAAACGTGCATTATTGGAAAACCGTGCTGCCACAAGCCGTGTGACTTTGGACAACTTATTTGAAAGCCTGAAAGAAGGCGAATTGAAAGAAGTTAACGTAATCATCAAAGCAGATGTACAAGGTTCAGCAGAAGCACTGGCTGCATCATTGAAGAAGATTGATGTGGAAGGTGTCCGTGTAAAAATCGTCCATTCAGCTGTCGGAGCAATCAATGAAAGTGATGTAACCTTAGCAGCAGCCAGCAACGCTATTATCATCGGTTTCAACGTTCGTCCTACACCGCAGGCAAAAGTGCAAGCTGATACTGAAGAAGTCGATATTCGTCTTCACCGTATCATCTATAAAGCCATCGAAGAAATCGAAACTGCGATGAAAGGGATGCTAGACCCTGAATTTGAAGAAAAAATCACCGGTCAAATGATCGTTCGTGAAACCTTCAAAGTTTCTAAAGTTGGTACGATTGCAGGTGCCTATGTAACAGAAGGATATATTCGTAGAGATAGCGGTGTCCGTGTAATCCGTGACGGAATCGTAATCTATGAAGGCCAACTTGCAAGTCTGAAACGATTCAAAGATGACGTGAAAGAAGTCAAAATGGGTTATGAATGTGGTGCGATGATTGAAAAATTCAATGACATCAAAGTAGATGACGTAATTGAAGGATTTATCATGGAAGAAGTCAAAAATGACTAAAAACTGATAAAAGGAGGCCAATCATTATGGCTAACTACCGTGATCGCCGAGTCGGTCAAGAAATCTTAAAAGAAGTCAATGATATTTTGCGCAAAAAGGTCCGTGACCCTCGTGTGGAGAACGTAACGATCACAGATGTGAAAGTTACGGGGGACTTACAGCAAGCAACGATCTATTACAGCATTTTATCTGACTTAGCATCAGATAAGAAAAAAGCACAAGATGGATTGAATAAAGCATCAGGATTGATTCGTCGAGAGTTAGGGCACAATCTAAGTATTTATAAGACACCTGAATTGTTCTTTGAACTTGATGAATCAGTTGTCTATGGGAACCATATCGATGAATTGCTTCGCGACTTGAACAAAGACTAATCAAAAAATCCCGCAAATCCTGTGAAATCAGGGGTTGCGGGATTTTTTTGTTTTCATTAAGACGTATTACCTAAGAGTTCCATGACTTTAGTCTGGTAGCGTGTCAGCTAACCAAAAAAGAGAAAAAGAAAAGTAAAAAATTCGACTTTCTTTTTTCTATAGTATATAAATTTTTGCATATAGATAAAGATCAAGATACCGATAACGGAAGCTAGATTGTAATCTATTTTAGTGACAGTCAGGTATAGCCAAGTAACTAGAAGATCAGTGGAACCTGCACCATAAAAGTTTGAGTTTGTCGGTCCGTTGACAGTTAAAAGAAAAATCACGTTGAAGTTATTGATATTTCCGATTACGCCGCTTCGATTTGGTCACGATCCAAATTTTGGATAATCCCTGTAGAAATTAGCATAGTAGCTGGGATACCAATTCACATATTGACAAAGATAACAGAGACTTTTACATAAAACGGATCAATCAGGAAAGGAATTGCTCGATCCAGCCCCAGTTTTCCAACAATGTGTTAACTGGCCTAGCGTCATTCAGCAAATTATGCATGATGAGGAGCGAAATGAACTGCGGAACAGCCATTGTGATAACGACAAGTTTTTTGGATCAATGTAAAAAACGTCAGCGAAAGGAAAAATTTCGTGGTTTTTTATACCTGTTCATTTGGCTAGATATAAAATCCAAACAAATGAACAGAAGTGCTTATTAGGTTTCAATTGGGAGTATCTGCGCTAGAATAAGAGTAATAATGAAAAGGAGTGTTATGTATGGATTATTCTAGTAAAGAATACTTTGATAAAATGACGGCTTGGTGGCGTGCTGCTAATTATCTTTCTGTTGGGCAACTTTATCTTAAAGATAACCCCTTACTGAGACGTACACTGAAACCAGAAGATGTCAAAAAACATCCAATCGGTCATTGGGGAACGATTCCTGGCCAAAATTTTATTTATGTCCATTTGAACCGAGTCATCAATAAATATGATTTGAACATGTTTTATATCGAAGGGCCAGGACACGGCGGACAAGTCATGGTATCGAATGCTTATTTAGATGGAAGTTACACAGAGATCTATCCAGAAGTAACGGAAGATGAGACAGGAATGCAAAAATTATTCAAGCGATTTTCATTTCCTGGAGGCATTGCTTCTCATGCAGCACCAGAAACACCAGGTTCTATCCATGAAGGCGGAGAGCTTGGATACTCTCTTTCACATGCAGTCGGAGCTGTATTAGACAATCCTGAAGTAATCTCTGCTGTCGTGATTGGTGATGGTGAAGCAGAAACCGGTCCTTTAGCTGGAAGCTGGTTCTCAAATGTCTTTATCAATCCAGTGATAGATGGAGCTGTTTTACCGATCCTTCATTTAAATGGTGCAAAAATAGCCAACCCAACGATCTTGGCACGTAAATCAGATGGAGAATTAGCAAATTACTTTAACGGACTTGGCTGGGAGCCTTTCTTTATTGAAGGAAATGATCCAGAAAAATTAAATCCTGTTATGGCTGAAAAAATGGATCAAGCAATCGAGAAAATCAAATCCATCCAAAAAGAAGCTCGCCTGAAGACAGCAACAGATGTCGTGATGCCAAAATGGCCAGTATTGATCGTACGCACACCAAAAGGATGGACCGGTCCAAAAGAATGGGACGGGGAACCAATTGAAGGAACCTTCCGAGCACACCAAGTACCGATTCCTGTAGATCAAGAACATATGGATCATGCAGATGCTTTACTCCGTTGGCTGAAATCCTATGAACCAGAAAAATTATTTGATGCACAAGGACGTATTTTAGAAGAAATCAGAGAAATTGCGCCTACTGGTGACCAAAGAATGGCAAAAAATCCTATCACCAATGGTGGAATCGATCCAAGACCGCTTATTATGCCAGATTGGAAAAAATATACTTTGCAATTTGAAAAACCAGGCTCCGTTAAAGCAGAAGATATGACCGAACTTGGTAAATTCGTTCGCGAGATCATTGAGAAAAATCCAGAAAATTTCCGTATATTTGGACCAGATGAAACAAAATCAAACCGATTGAATCAAGTTTTCAAAACGACAAATCGCCAATGGATGGAAAAAATCGAACCAGAAAATGATGAATGGCTTTCGCCATCTGGTCGCGTCATCGACAGTCAATTATCGGAACACCAAGATGAAGGGTTCTTAGAAGGGTACGTTCTGACTGGACGGCATGGTTTTTTTGCAAGTTACGAATCATTCTTGCGAGTGGTTGACTCTATGTTGACTCAGCACTTCAAATGGATACGGAAATCACATGACCTTTCTTGGCGAAAAGATTATCCTTCGCTGAATCTCATTGCAAGCTCAACAGTCTTCCAGCAAGATCACAATGGATATAGCCACCAAGATCCAGGAATATTGACACATTTGGCAGAAAAGAAGGCGGAGTTCATCCGTGAATATCTGCCTGCGGATGCAAATACATTGCTCGCAGTCATGGATAAAGCATTCCGCTCGTCAGAAAAAATCAATTTGATCATCTCTTCCAAACATCCGCGTGCTCAATTTTACTCAGCAGAAGAAGCAGCCGTCTTAGTGAATGAAGGCTTGAAAATCATTGATTGGGCTTCGACAGCAAAAGAGGAGGAACCTGAATTGGTCATTGCTGCTGCAGGAACGGAATCTAACTTAGAAGCATTAGCAGCTGTAACTTTGCTGCTGGAAGAATTCCCAAAACTAAAAATTCGGTTCATCAATGTCGTAGATTTATTGAAATTACGTCATCCAAGTCAAGATCCGCGTGGGTTGAGCGATGAAGAATTTGATCAATATTTTACAAAAGACAAACCGATCTTATTTGCTTTCCACGGTTATGAAACATTGGTCCGCACGATTTTCTTTGATCGTCATAACCATCATTTAATGATTCATGGCTACAAAGAAAATGGAGATATCACGACACCATTTGACATGCGTGTAGTAAATGAACTTGATCGTTATCATTTGGCAAAAGACGCAGCTTTAAAAATCAAAGGAAGTCAAGCAGAAGATTTTGCGGAAAAAATGGATCAGAAATTACAAGAACATCAAAACTATATTCGTGAAAATGGTATTGATCTGCCAGAAGTATTGGATTGGAAATGGAAAAATCTTGACCAATAAAATGATAAAATCGATCCCGCAAAACAGAATTTTTTACATTGATTAAGAAACTGAAAAAATAAATAAAAAAAAACGGAAAAAAGACTGGAAGAATGGACAGTCTTTTTTTTCGTTTTTGGGAAGTGAAAACCAAACTATTTACCTGTAAGCCACCCATAAATCCAATCAAATGGTGCAAAGAAAAAATCTTCCATTCTATTCCCTCCTTTAAAAAAAACATAACATGATTTCTATTTACGTGAGCATGAATTTTGTTACGTTTTTATTGCCGAAAAATAAAAACCGTTCATTATGATGTCAAATTCGTCAGTAATTGATGCAATGTGTTATAATAATTCAGTTAAATCAAAAATGAAATGGAGAAAAGACATGGACGGGTTATTAACTTTATGGAAAGAACGCGGAATGACAAGTCATGATTGCGTATTCAAATTAAGAAAAATCTTACATACGAAAAAAATCGGACATGGGGGTACGCTTGACCCAGACGTAGACGGTGTGTTGCCCATTTGTATTGGAAAAGCCACAAAAGTTATCGAATATTTGACAGATTCTGGGAAAATCTATGTAGGCGAGATAACTCTAGGTTTCAGTACAACGACGGAAGATCGATCCGGAGAACGGGTAGAAACAAAACCAGTAGATATGTCTTTATCTGAAGAAAAAATAGATGAAGTGATGGCTTCATTTATTGGTGAGATCACCCAGATACCACCAATGTACTCAGCGGTAAAAGTCAACGGTAAGCGGTTATATGAATATGCCCGCAATAATGAAACAGTGGAGCGTCCTGTTAGAAAGGCTCAGATTTACCGTTTTATCCGGACAAGTGAATTGACAAGAGACGAAGTGACAGGAACCATTTCTTGGCGCTTCGAAGTAGAATGCGGGAAAGGAACCTATGTCCGCACATTAGCTGTAGATACAGGCAAGAAACTTGGTTACCCTGCGCACATGTCTGATCTGACCCGAACAGCAAGTGCCGGTATGTCCCAGAAAGATGCTCTGACATTAGAAGAAGTAGCTCAAGCTGTGAAAAATGGGACAATCGATGATTGTTTGCTGCCAATAGAAAAAGGAGTGAAACGATTCAAACGAGTAGATATTACTGATGAAGTATGGCAGAAAGTAAAAAACGGTATGAGACTTAATTATACTGTATTTGCGCTCCCAGAAATGCCGTCAGAAGAAATTGCTTTGTTTTATAAAGGCAAAGTTGTCAGTATCTATCAGCCAAACCCGAAAGAAAAAAACAAATTAAAACCTAGTAAAGTATTGAGAAATGAGGAATAACGAATGAATATCATCAAGATCAGACATCCTTACCAATCAGAACAAATTCCAGAAGACGATGTCGTTTTAGTACTGGGATTTTTTGACGGCGTGCATATTGGACACCAGAAAGTCATAAAGACAGGTATGGAAATTGCACAAAAAGAAGGATTGAAATTAGCATTGATGACTTTCAATCAGCATCCATCGATTGTCTTTAAAAAGATCGATCCTAGCAGCGTGAAATATTTGACTAGCCTTAAGCAAAAAGAAGAAAAAATGGCCGCTTTGGGTATAGATTATTTATATGAAGTTGATTTTACTTCTTCTTTTGCTCATTTAGCACCGCAGGAATTTGTTGATCAATACATCGTAGGGTTACATGCAAAATATGCTGTTTCCGGTTTTGATTATACGTATGGACCAAAAGACATTGCAGATGTCGCTCATTTTCCTGAATATGCCAAAGGAAGATTCAAAATCGTCACAGTTTCTAAAGAAGAAGAACAAGGTGAAAAAATCAGCTCTACCCGTATTCGAGGATTACTAGACAGCGGACAAGTAAAAGAAGCAGCAAAACTATTAGGTTGCACATATGAGGTAGAAGGGGTAGTTGTCCATGGCGATGCACGAGGCAGACTACTAGGATTCCCTACAGCAAATGTCAAAGTAAAGAGCACAGTTCATTTGCCTAAAGAAGGTGTTTATGTATCGGAAATAAAAATTGGGGAAATTTGGTATCCAGCCATGGGTTCAATTGGACATAATGATACATTCGGTGAAGGACGGGAGCTGACTGTAGAATTGTATATTTTGGACTTTAATCAAGATATCTATGGTGAACATGTCGCAGTACGCTGGAATCAATTTTTAAGAGATCAAGTGAAATTTTCTAGTGTAGAGGAATTGATTGAACAACTCAAAGAGGATGAACAAGCAACAGCTGAATATTTTTCTCAGCAATAAAACATTATGCATAAAATCTCTTGTTTATGTATAACTAGCAATTTCAATAAAATGGGTGATAAATAAGCCCAGGAAAGGGGCTGTGACAAAAGTCTTGTCACAGCCTTTTTTTCCAAATAAATGGTTTTTCAGAAGTAGCTTCTTCGGAAATAAGCCGAAATTTCACAAAAATTTGAGAAGTAATTTTTGTAAATTACTTCTTATTTCTTGAAGCTGGCCACTTCTGTCACAACCTCTTTCTTTATAGAAATAAAAGGACACTAGCAATTCATGAAAACGATTGCTAAAGCGTATCATTTGCTTTAGACTATATATCTTGGTGTACACTCACTTTAAGACGGAAATAAAAGTTATCCGTAATAACAGGTTTAGGTATGAAAAAGGAGTGGGTACTATGTATAAGGAATTAGAAAACAAAGTCGCAGTAGTAACTGGTGGCTCAAAGGGGATTGGAACAGCGATTGCTCAACGATTCGGGAAAGAAAAAATGAATGTAGTTGTCAACTATAACTCGGATAAAGAAGGAGCAGAAAAAGCAGTCAAAGCAATCGAAGAGGCAGGCGGAAAAGCAGTCTCTGTACAAGCAGATGTCAGTTCTGAAGAAGGAATACAGCGTTTACTTGATACGGCTTTAGAAAATTTTGGGACACTGGACGTTTGGATTAATAATGCTGGGATGGAAAATCAGCATCCAACCCATGAACTTAGCCTTGAAGATTGGGAAAGAGTATTAAAAGTCAATTTGACTGGCGTTTTTATCGGAACGAAAGCGGCTTTAAATTACTTTACAGAGAATGATAAAAAAGGAAATATCATCAATATGTCTTCTGTTCATGAACAAATCCCATGGCCAACGTTTGCTCATTACGCTGCTTCAAAAGGCGGAGTAAAACTATTCACCGAAACGGTAGCAATGGAGTACGCACCAAAGGGAATCAGAATCAATAGTATAGGACCTGGTGCTATCCGTACACCTATTAATGCGGCAAAATTTGATGATCCTGAACAAAAAGAACTCTTGGAAAGTATGATCCCACTAGGACGCGTAGGTGAACCAAAAGAAATAGCGGCGACAGCTGCATGGTTGGCTTCAGACGAATCCAGTTATGTTACAGGTATTACACTATTTGCAGATGGTGGGATGACTTTATATCCTTCTTTCCAAGGTGGAAAAGGATAAGGGTGAATAAAAATGGGTTTATTGATTGCATTGATCCCGGCAGTTGGGTGGGGGATCCAGCCACTGATTTTGAAAAAGATTGGTGGCAGACCAACAAATGAGATATTAGGAACTGGTATTGGAGCCGTGCTCGTTGGCTTACTTGTTCAATTATTCGCTTCTCCAGCTGGTATTTCAGTGACTACATTTTTGATTAGTTTACTTTCTGGTGCATTCTGGGTCATCGGACAAACAGGACAGTATACATCTTTCAACTTGATTGGTGTTTCTAAAACGATGCCAATTTCGACTGCATTACAGTTAGTCGGAACCTCATTGATTGGTGTCTTCGCTTTTGGAGAATGGTCTGGAAGTATGGGAAAAATCATTGGTGCAGCAGCAATCATTCTTCTTGTATTTGGTTCTGCTTTAACGGCAATCAGTGATGATCCTGGAAAAAAAGGCGGTATCACAAAAGGAATCAGTCTATTAGCATCAACAAGTATTGGTTATTGGGTTTACAGTGCATTGCCCAAACTAGTTGATGCAAGCGGACTTTCCATTTTCTTTCCGCAAATGATCGGTGTCTTTTTAGGGGCAGTGATTTATGTGATTTTCCGAAAACCAACCGCATTTTCTGAAGACAAGAGTTGGAAAGCAACAATAGTTGGAGCCATCTTCAGTGTGTCAGCATTGGCTTATATTTTTTCAGCAAATGAAAATGGGGTTGCTACTGCATATATCATTACACAGCTAAACGTAGTTATCTCTACATTAGGCGGTATGTACATCCTGCATGAAAATAAGACACCAAAAGAAAAAAAATTAACGATTATCGGATTATTGCTGATCGTAGTAGGAAGCATGGTCACGGTCTTTATTTGAGGATAAAGATGGTAAAATCTCATTTATTAAAAAAATATTTGTTTGAACCAAACAGTAAGTACTTATAAAAAAATAGCGCTAGAATTTCCAACATCTCTGGAATTTCTAGCGCTTTTTAATTGTTTAAGATACAAGTGAAATATCTGTCTGCATCAATAATTTTTCATTGATCCATTGACTAAAATTTACGACATGATTGAAGTTACCACCGATTAGTATCTCCGCATGATTGTCTTTATAAAGATCGTATTGTAAAAGACGGTCTTTTTTATTTGCGTAAACATCGTTATGGTACTGGACTAATTGTTCTCGGATTTGATTGATTGCTGTAAAATCACGATACTGAAGGTTGAAACGCATCGTGATTGGTGCATTTAGCATGAATCGCTGCATTTCTTTTGCTGCTTCCTCTGCTTGATCTCCGTATAGGAACTCAAAAAGATTACGTTCAGAAAATTTCCATTGCCCGCCAACCTTTGTTCCTTTTAGTTTTCCTTCATGAAGATAATTTCTGATAGAACGTGTAGTAACACCTAATTGTTCGGCTAATTCATTTACTGAGTAAAAATCTTTCAATGTTCACCCTCCTATGTGAATGGTTCTACTGACTTAGTTGATATTTGCTTAATCACGAAATGTAGAAAGAACGATTTTAATTAAGGTCATTGTAAAAATCAAGTCAGAAAATTCTAACTTTTCTTTCTCTAAAGAAATTCGTTCTCTCCTAAAGTGATATTATATTTAAATATACCTGAAAATAATGGGCAGTATTATGAAAGATCACTGATATTTTCTCGTATTTTTTCCTTATTCAAAAGTTTTGCAGGAAAATTGCTGAAAAAATAATTTTACTAAGTGGAAAATTCAAAGCCATTCAATCAGTGATTTTTTTCAGCACAAGAAAGACTCCTTATAAAAATAGCAGATACTTTGTCAATTAAGTGTTTAACCAGGGATGATAAAAAGGATAGGATTGAACAAAACCTGTATAAGCTGATGAATAGTTTCCTCGCCAGTAAAAGGTTTATTCGTATAAAGCTTTATCGCCAAAATTTATCATGACCTTTTTTATCTTCAATATTAAATGAAATCAATTGTTCAATCAATTCCCAGTTGATTACACTTTTCCAAGGAACTTTGATGACGTTATCCGTATATACGTAGCCTGCTTCTTGGATATTTTTTTCAAGGGCACGAATCGCTGCTTTTTCCGGTGCGATAGAAAAATGATTTTTAGCAAAACTAAATGCAATAATAAAGGTACCATGGTCAGTAAACATAGGTTGGTTCCATTTTACAGTTGTGTCTAGCTGGGGATACGTTTCTGTTATCTTAGCAAAAAGGTCTTTGATCTTTTGTTGATGTTCTTTTTCTTTGATCTGATTGATGATCGGCTGAAATTTTTCCATTCTAAAACGCCTCCATTAAGTGGTTTGATTTATTTTACCAGAAAAACAATAGTTATGTATAAAAAACGAACAAAACACAAGTAATGTTGTAACCGCTATATTTATATGATAAGATGTCTCAAATAATAAAATAGAAAAGAGACATAAAAATGATTGACTTGGCAAAGAAATTCTTACACGAAAATATATATTTTGAGTTGTATCATCATCGAGCCATTTATACAAATGAAGATGCTTTGGTAATAAAGAAAGAACAAGGATTTACAGGTACAGAGACCAAAAGCTTATTCTTAAAAGATAAAAAAGATAATAACTACGTATATCTGACTTTTACTACGAAACAAACGGATTTCAAAGCATTAGGGAAGATCGTCGGTAAAAGGCTTTCTATTGTTTCATCAGAACGCATGGAAGAACAAACGGGACAAAAGCAGGGCGCTGTTTCTCCGTTTGGTTATGAAAAACAGATTCCGATTATTATTGATGAAGAGCTCTTATCAAATGAAAAACTTGTTTTTGCACCAGGTAGACCAGATCAAACGATGGTCATCCAAACGGTTGACTTAAACAAAATCATCCAGCTACTTGAGATGCCGATATTTTTGATGCCGGCAAACGAAAAAAACAATTAACCAAGTAAAATAGTGCATACTTGGAGGTGAAGCAACATGATAAGTTATCCATTATTAGAAAGAAATGCAACGATTGGGGTTACTGCACCATCCTCAGGCGTATCAGAGGAACACCATTCGTTACTCGAATCAGCTTTAAAGAGAATGGAAGAAAAATCTTTCCAAGTAGTTACTGGAAAGACGCTTTGGACGCAAGATAAGGAAAAATCAGGTCCAGCAAGAAAACGAGCAGATGAATTCAATCAAATGATGCAAGATGAAAATATCCAAATGATCTTTCCGCCTTGGGGAGGAGAATTATTGATTGAGATTCTCGATTTTGTCGATTTTGATGCTCTACAACCAAAATGGATAGTAGGTTATTCAGATATTAGTACGTTGCTACTTGCTGTCACATTAAAAACAGGGATAGCCACTGCACATGGAACCAACCTTATTGATTTAAGAGGAGAGTACTTGGATGAAACGACAGCAATGTGGGAAAGTGTACTGAAAACAAGAGAAGGAGAATCGATTCTACAGCAACCTTCTGAAAAGTATCAAAAAGAGTGGCCCCATGAGCATTCATCATCTTCTGTTTTCCATCTCACTGAACCAACAAATTGGCAATCAGTCAGCGGAGATGCAGTAAGGATGAAGGGACGATTATTAGGTGGCTGTATTGATACGATCAGTCATTTAATCGGTACCCCTTATGGAGATGTCCAATCTTTTAAAAGAAAGTATAATGATGGAAAGCCGATCTTGTGGTTTCTAGAAAATTGTGAGCTATCGTCAGTTGATTTAAGAAGATCACTTGTTCAGATGAAACTGGCAGGATGGTTTGATGGCAGCTCGGGGATCATGTTCGGTAGAAGTGCAGCAGAGGATTTGTTAGATTATAAAATGAAGGATGTATATGAAGATCTGTCAAAGGAATTAAAACTACCGATCTTGTATGATATTGATTGTGGTCATGTACCGCCACAACTGACATTGATCAATGGTGCCTATGCAGAAGTAGCGGTAGAAGATAGAAAAGCGACTGTTTTGCAAACGTTTATTTAAAAAATTTTTTCCTGCCTTGGAGTTTATCAAAGACCAACAAATCTAAATAGAAAAGAAAATGAAAGAAGCTGACAGTATTTTGCCAGCTTCTTTTTGTATGATCTATTAGAAATTTTAATTATCCATAACTATCACATTGATCAGCTGTTTCACATCATTTGGATTACCTGTAGGAATAGCTACTACAGATGCATTATCAATAATTTCTTGAGTTGTTTCTCTAATGAACGCTGGATAAGATGTTTGATCTGCAGGCATTTGCCAATGTGAAGGAACTGGATAACTAGTGATTGTCCCGTCATGGTTACTTGAATACACTAAAACTCCCTGGTAACTGTATTTCCCAGTGAGCATAACCACATCTTTCGGATAGACTGCACTCCCTGCATCATAAGGGGCGATAGGTGTTCCTGCAGGATAATGAATAACATGTAGTTCGAAATCACCCGATGTATCTCTAAAAGTATTACCTCTAATTGCTAGCCAAACACGTGCGTACTCAATTTGTAGATCAGAATATCCTGCTAACGGATCTATTGACTGAGAAGACTGTGAGGAAGTTGTGTCTATTGTTGAAGAAGAAATATTTGTCTCAACTGTACTACTAGATGTAGAAGAAGTATTGGGCTCTGAGACTTTACTGCTTGTTGAAGATGTATTCGTTTCAGTAGAAGCTGATTTCTGAGTACTTGATTTTTCAGCTGAACTGGTTTGTTTGATTGAACTTTTGTCTGTGGTCGCAGATGGATCACTATTTTCTTTACTAGGAGACGTACATCCTACAAGGAATAAAGAGACCAACAATAAAATAAAACCTAACTTTTTCATATAAAATACCTCATTATTTTTTTAATACCAGTATAGCATAATCCTGAATTTTTGAATCCGTAAAACCTTGTCTATGAATATAAATAGAGTGTATCTTCTTTGATAAATGTCAGAAAAAGTGTGACAAATAACCATCAGTAAAATTACTTGTCATACTATTGATAAGGAGTATTTAATTGAAGAGAATGATTAGGAGAAAGGATCTCCGTACTTTTTATAGTAATCATAGAATCCAAGTTTGTATAGACGAATCTTTTTTTCTCTTATTTCTTCTGTTTCAAAATGGACTGCTTGAAGAATCAAGTCTGTGAATTCTATAGGAGCTGTTCCATTCGCAGTAATCAAATTACGATCTTTCACAGCTTGTTGTTCTATAAAATCTTCTTTATTCTGATAATTTTCCGATTCTAACCAAGGAAATTGCGCATTTCCGGTGTGTTTGTAACCTTGCAATAATCCGCTCTGAGCTAAATAATCAACTGCCCCACAAATAGCAGCTACTGGTACGTCTGTTTTTAACAATTTATCGATTATTTGATATAAATGATGATTTTTTATGTCCCATGAATTGCCACCGATCATAATAAAAAGGTCAACTTTTTCAGGTATTTGTTCGATTAAGTAATCGATTTTTGTTTTTAATCCTCCAATGGAAGTGACCTCTGATTGGATAGAAGCAGTTTTGTTTTGCCATCCCTCTTTTTGGTTTAGTGTGCTAGTAATATAAGCACCTTCCCAATCGGCATATTCCTCTAATAGAAACGTAATCGCAGTTTTCATTTTCAAGCTCTCCTTTACTATCTATGACAAGGACAACAGTTTTAACATACAGACATTCATTAAATTTGGATAGCGACAGCGAAAACAACAATTCTTAAGTTTTAGACAGAGTATACAGACAGTCAACTTAATTAAATACGAACTAAATAAAAATGACAGGTAATCATTTTTGTTTACCAGCATTATAACATTTTGCATACATGGATGACAAAAGAACCAATTCCCACTTGCTTGAGTACAATCTTAAAAGAAACTGGAAGGCAAAAAGTAATTATAGAAACGAAAAATAAATCATATCGGGCACTCAGACATGAAAACAACCCTAGAAATATATAACTAGTCCAATGAAAAAACAGCGAATGCCGTAGAAAACAAGGATTCTGCGTACATTCATATCTCATTTTGCGAGCATATCTGCTATTACTGTGACTAAATGTTAATATGGTTAAAATGACCGTTATATTTTTTATATAAATATCGTATAATTAGTATGAATATAGAAGAAGGAAAGAAGCTGCAATCTTGGAACCTAAAGACAAGTATTTAGATTACGCTAGGGTCAATAAAGATAAATTTATTGAAACAATCATCAAGGGAAAAATCCCTGATGATGAAAAAGATGCGGTATTCATGGCTGGAAGCCCAGGAGCAGGTAAAACAGAGGTTGCACTAGGTTTAGCTGAAAATTATGACAACCATGTTGTGATTGATGCGGACTATTTTAGAGCACAATTTCCAGAATACAATGGAAAGAACTCAAGTGTTTTTCAGAAAGCTTCTTCTTGGTTAGTTGAACAATCATTAAAATATGTACTGGAACATGGCTATTCTTTCATACTAAAGGATACTTTTGCTATCCTTAGTGCAGAGAAAAATATTATTCGAGCCCTTAAAAATAACTTTCGCGTTACGATTTTCTATGTTTACCAAGATCCCAAAGTTGCCTGGGATTTCACTCGAAAACGTGAACTAGCTGAAGGACGTCATGTGCCAAAAGAAATGTTTATCAATGCGTTTTTTAAGTCCAGAGAGAATATTGAAAAAGTCAAAAATAGACATCCTGAAGTAGTCCTTCACATAATGATTAAGGATTATCAAAACGACATTTCTGAAGTGCATTATGCAGCAGATAATATTCAATTAGTACTACCAATACAATATACTTCAAAAGAGTTGGAGGAGGAATTACATGACTGAGAAAGAACAAGTACAACAAATCGTGAAGAAGTATAATAAAAGTATCGCTGATTTATCAGAAAACGCCTCAGCGAAAGAATTTAAAACAGTAATGAAGTACGTAGCAGATGAAGCAAATCGTAAGCAGCGAAAACTAGTTGGGTTGGATAAATAAATTTTTTAAACCATATCCTTGTAAAGTTGAGTTTTTTATTTTAATGAATTAAGACTATTAAATAGATAATTATTGTAACTTAAAAAACACAGCTAAAAATTAGTTGTGTTTTTTATTAGGTTTACTTTTCTGGTATAAAAGGAACTAGCTACTTTTTCAAAATTTCTAAATCATTCAATATGTAGCGCTTACTAAATTATTCGCCATAAAATTTTATAATTGGATCACTCATTGTTTTACCTAAGTCATATTTAAGTAATAACCGGTGTTTTTACATAAGAAGACTTCGGGTATTTTTTAGTTTGATTAGCTCTGATATACCTATAAAGAATATGCTAAGGTAAGAATAGTAAAAATTCACATAGATGAGGTATAATAATGATGTTTTTATATATTACAGATAACTTGACACAAAATGAGTTTTTTTCGATTTTTCAAGTTATCTAATGCAATTATATTGATATCATTAGGAGCTGCATTGTTATGAATCCAACATTGATTACTAAGAAAGAATTACTAAAAAAATTAGATATTTCTACTGGTGTATTAGCTGATTTAATTAGAAATGGCATGCCAAAAGAGGGAGAAATGTTTAATCTTGATAAGATTATTACATGGCGAGAAAATTGGTCTAAAAACATATTAGGTGAGTTAGAAGTTGGTAGAGTATATACTAACAAAGAAATTTCAGAGAAGTTTAAATGTTCCAAACAGGGTGGAATGAGAAGATCTCATCAAACTAATACTCTTGTACTGTTTAGTGATCAAACAGGAAGTAATGTTTATAAAGATAAGTGGTTAAATGGTATTTTACAATATACCGGTATGGGGCTAAAAGGGGATCAAGTATTGGATAAGAATCAAAATAAAGTTTTAGCCAATTCAAAAAGTAATTTTGTAAAGATTCATTTATTTGAAACATTTAAACCAAAAGAACACACGTATCTGGGAGAAGTATATTTAGCAGGACAAATATATACTGTTAATGAAAAAGATAGTTCGGGCAACAGCAGAAAAGTATATAAATTTCCATTAGCTTTAATAAATCAAGAGCAATTGATTGAAGATAAAGATATATATGCAATTGATTGAAGATAAAGATATATATAACCAGGAAGAAAATCAAACTAGACATATTCGTAATTTATCTGATGCTAAATTAGAGGAAGAAGCAAGAAAAGTTAGTAATTATAATAAAAAAATGGCTGCAAAATATGTTAACGAAGAGGAGTTTTGCTTCTCAAAAACAAAAATATATAAACGTAATCCCTTCGTATCTGAATATGTTAAACGACTTGCAAAAGGTATTTGTCAACTTTGCCAAGAAAAAGGGCCATTTATAAAAGAAGGTGTACCTTATTTACATTGTCATCATATAGAATATTTGTCGCAAGGTGGAAAAGATGTGATTGAAAACTGTATCGCGTTATGTCCCAATTGTCATGCTAGAATTCATGAACTTGAGTTACCTGACGATAAAGAAAAATTGCTGAAGATCGTTGAAAAAAGAGAAAATAGCTTTTCTAAAATACCGTAATTTATTTTTATAGGACAAATAAGCTAATGTGAGCTATGCCTTCTATATAAGACTAAGTTCTATTATAAGTAACGAAGTAATTCTCGTTCCTTCCTGTAGTAATATTTTTTAAATAACCTATAGGCTTCTTCAAAAGTACATCCTCCAGTAAATTCTAAGTACTGGAGGATTCTTTTTCTAGTGTTGCTTTACTCATGAAAAAGTAGTTGGCTACTTCATCAAAATTTCTGAACTTTTTTAATGTATAATAAAGAGCTCGATCATTTACTACAAGGATGCTAGCTCCTACATTTTCACAGTTTTTTAGCAAGTAAATTTTTCTAAAATCACATCAGGAAATGCATGAGATTCTTTAAGAGAGGCAATTATAGGGCTATGATTACGGTTCGTGTAAGTGACGCCAAAAAAGAATGGCTTTCTTATATAGCTGAATTTTATGGGATTACTTTATCTGAACTTCTAAAAAACTATTCGATGGAACAACTAGAAGATGAATACAATCGTCAAACGGCTGAAATTGCCCATAAACATTGGATAAGAAGTGGGAAAACAACAGTATTCATGGAAGAATCCTTAATGAATTTGGTGGGCTGGAATGACCTGCCGTTTAAAATTCACGCCCGAAATTCAGAAGCAGCTCTGATTGGCAAATACGTGTATTGGTAGAGATAGAAGATAATCAATTCGTTGTTATCGCTATTCAAGTAGGGCACCGAAGAAATGTCTATGATTAAGAGACTGTTTATTTTTACAAAAAAATAATAATTGGAATCTAGTTAAAACTCTTGAAGTGAGAGATTTGACTAGATTTTTTTATGAATAAAATAAGGACAAAATTGTTTAGGAAGAATCATGAGTGTAAAAAAATCATCCAAGAAGTCGATTCTTGGATTTTTTAGTGGATTTGTTCGCCAAATACGTTTAGTATGCGTATATGAGAGGTTGTAAGCAAAGCGTTGTGGTCTGAGCACTTAAGGAGGAATCTGTGAAAATAGCTTTTCATATTTTTGCAGATTTTGACTTAATGCCGAAGGTCAGCTTTGCGATTACCGTTTATCGAGAGGCTGTAAAAGCACCGTGTAGCTCCGATGACAATAAGCAAGCATTTTTAGAGCTAGGTTTCCTTGATTCTAAATATGCGGCTTATTTCAATGAGTTGGTGCTTGAACGCGATTTTAAGAAGGTCGAAAACAGGCACGACTTTTCGACGTAAGGAGAAAGAATTTCAATGATAGAAACAATAAATCCCGCAGAAAACAAGGTTTCTGCGTACATTCATATCCCATTTTGCGAGCATATCTGCTATTACTGTGACTTTAATAAAGTTTTTTTAGAAGGGCAGCCAGTAGATGAGTATGTGGAAATGCTGCTGAATGAAATGAGATTAATGCTGGAAAGTCATCCTACAGCGAATTTGGAAACACTTTATGTAGGAGGCGGAACACCAACTTCTTTATCTGCTAAACAACTTGATCGACTATTATCAGGTGCTAGAGAGATCCTGCCTTTTCAAAATGGTAATGAGTTTACTGTAGAAGCGAATCCTGGTGATTTGACCCGTGAAAAACTTCAAGTGATGAAAAACTATGGCGTCAATCGTTTATCCATGGGAGTGCAGACATTTGACAATCGCTTATTGAAAAAAATTGGACGTAAACATACTGCAGAAGATGTGTATCAAACAATGCAATTTTTAGAAGCAGAAAATTTTACCAATGTAAGCATCGATTTGATTTATGCATTACCGGGACAAACACTAGAAGGATATCGGGATACTTTGGAAAAAGCTTTGGCTTTGGATCTGCCTCACTATTCTTTGTACTCATTGATCCTCGAAAACAAAACAATGTTCATGAACTGGGTACGACAAGGAAGACTCGAACTGCCTGATCAGGAAACGGAAACCAGAATGTTTGAAGAGACGATTGAAGCAATGGAAAAGCATGGACGTCACCAATATGAAATAAGTAACTTTGGGCTCTCCGGACATGAATCTCAACATAACCTCATGTACTGGAACAATGACCACTATTTTGGGTTTGGAGCTGGTGCTAGCGGTTATCTTGGAGATATTCGTTACCGCAACAAAGGACCGATCCAACACTATTTACGCCCATTACGAGCAAATGAACGCCCGGTATTGGAAGAAGAAAAATTGACACGAAAAAATCAAATAGAAGAAGAAATGTTCTTAGGACTAAGAAAAAAAACAGGGATTACTAAAAAACATTTCTATGATCGCTATCAAAAAACAATTGAATCGGTGTACGGTGATGTGCTAAGGGAATTAGAGCAAGAAGGGTTACTTGTTAATGAAGAAGACCGTGTTTATTTGACACCAAGAGGGACTTTTTTGGGGAACAATGTGTTTGAGCGCTTTTTATTTGAAAAATAGTTTGAAGAATATTTGTTTTTTATCGAAACTTGAAAAGAAAAAGTTTAGAAAGTTTGACAATGAGGTATTGAAGTATTGATATAACTGGATTTACATCAATTATTTAGAATTAGCACTCTTGTGTTTAGAGTGCTAAAAAATGGAGTCTTTCTCTTGACAGGAGAAGGGCTTCTTGCTATATTTATAAGTGAATTAGCACTTAGAATATATGAGTGCTAATGAGAGGTGAGGAAGATGTTAACAAAGCGACAAAACGACATTTTACGTCTGATCATCCAACACTATACGAGTAGTGGCGTGCCCGTTGGTTCCAAAACATTAATGTCTGAGGGAGTCAAGGCCAGCTCAGCAACGATTCGCAATGATATGAAAGCATTAGAAGATGAAGGATTGCTGTTGAAGACTCACTCTTCTTCTGGGCGGATTCCATCTGCTTTAGGCTATCGTTATTACGTGGATCATTTGTTAAAACCTGCTCGCGTAGCAGAAGATGATTTGCTGCTGATTCGTCAGTCTCTAGGCAGAGAATTTCATGAAATCAATGAGATTATTAAGCAATCTGCTGAGATATTATCTGAGCTGACAAGCTATACGACTTTTTCATTGGGACCTGAAATAAAAGACCGCCGACTGACTGGCTTTCGTATCGTACCCTTGAATAATCGACAGATTATTGCTATCGTCGTAACAGATATGGGGAATGTAGAAAGCCAAGTGTTCACTCTTCCCGAATATATGGGAAGTCAGGAACTAGAAAAAATGGTACAGATTGTAAACGACCGTCTAGTCGGAGATCCTCTGATGACGGTGTACCATAAACTTCGTACGGAGATTCCGATGATTCTTCATAAATATTTCCAGACGACAGAAGGGATGTCTCAGTTATTTGACACCGTTCTTGGTCATGTTTTTGAAGAAAAGGTTTATGTCAGTGGACAAATGAATCTCTTGGATTATGAGCCCCGTCAAGATCTTGATCAGTTCAAATCGATGTTTTCTTTTATGAAAGACTCAGACGGACTTACACAAATGATCACTCCGATGGATAGCAATATTCATATCAAGATTGGTGCTGAATTAGGCAATGATTTATTGCAGAATATGAGTATGATTCAAGCAAGTTACGAGATAGATGGTCATGGAAGAGGTACAATAGCCTTGTTAGGGCCTACTAGTATGCCTTATTCTCGGATGTTCGGTCTAGTCGATGTTTATCGAAGAGAACTAGCAGCTAAACTTGCTGATTATTACCGCTCGCTTGACTTGTCAAACTCGTAATGTGAATAACGAAGCTATTTGCAGCTGATCGTTCTCTCTTTCTTAGTAAGAGCAATCAAACAGCTGACTGAATAATGAAAGGAAGACTGTATCGTGAAAGAAAATCAAGAAGAACTAGATAAAGAAATGACAGATGCTCAGCCAGAACCGGAAATCGATGTCGAAGCTGCAGAAGATTCGGGTATTTCAGAAGCTGAAGCGGAAGAATTCGAAACAGCGAAATTAAAAGCTGAGTTAGAAGAAATGGAAGATAGATACTTGCGGGCTCGTGCTGAAATCGCAAATATGGCAAATCGAGGAAAAAATGAGCGTGAGCAATTACAAAAATACCGTTCACAAGATTTAGCCAAAAAATTACTTCCATCAATTGACAACCTGGAACGTGCATTAGCCACAGAAGTGTCAGATGATCAAGGGGCAGGTTTGAAAAAAGGCGTGGAAATGGTCTTGGAAAGTTTGCGTAACGCACTGGAAGAAGAAGGAATTGAAAAAATCCCTGCTAAAGGAGAAGCCTTTGATCCTAATCTTCATCAAGCAGTACAAACTGTTCCAGCGACTGAAGATACACCAGCCGATACGATTGTAGAAGTACTACAAGAAGGCTACAAATTACATGATCGCGTGTTAAGACCAACTATGGTCATTGTTGCACAATAATTGTGCGGATATAAAACTTACACTTTCAATTAAAGAAGGAGACGTTAATTATGAGTAAAATTATCGGTATTGACTTAGGTACGACTAACTCTGCAGTAGCAGTATTGGAAGGAAACGAAGCAAAAATCATCGCTAACCCAGAAGGAAACCGTACAACACCTTCTGTTGTATCATTCAAAAATGGAGAAATCCAAGTAGGGGAAGTTGCAAAACGTCAAGCTGTGACAAACCCAAATACGATTTCATCAATCAAACGCCATATCGGTGAAGCAGGTTACAAAGTAGATGTAGAAGGTAAATCATATACACCACAAGAAATCTCAGCAATGATCCTTCAATATATCAAAGGATTCGCAGAAGACTATTTAGGTGAAAAAGTCGAAAAAGCAGTTATCACTGTGCCAGCTTACTTTAATGATGCACAACGTCAAGCAACAAAAGATGCTGGTAAGATCGCTGGTCTAGAAGTAGAACGTATCGTCAATGAACCAACTGCAGCTGCTCTTGCCTATGGTTTAGATAAAACAGATCGCGACGAAAAAATCTTAGTATTCGACCTTGGTGGCGGTACTTTTGACGTATCTATCCTTGAACTAGGAGACGGTGTCTTTGATGTATTGTCAACAGCTGGCGACAACCATCTAGGTGGGGACGACTTTGATAACAAAATCATCGACTACATGGTAGCAGAATTCAAAAAAGAAAACAGCATTGACTTGTCTCAAGACAAAATGGCTTTACAACGCTTGAAAGACGCTGCTGAAAAAGCGAAAAAAGATTTATCTGGCGTATCAAGCACACAAATCAGCTTGCCATTTATCACAGCAGGAGAATCTGGACCATTGCATTTGGAAATGACATTGACACGTGCAAAATTTGATGAATTAACAGCTGACTTAGTAGAACGTACAAAAGTACCAGTACGTCAAGCGTTAAAAGATGCAGGTCTGTCACAATCAGAAATCGACGAAGTTATTTTAGTCGGTGGATCTACTCGTATCCCTGCAGTTGTAGAAGCAGTACGTAAAGAAACAGGAAAAGAACCAAACAAATCAGTTAACCCTGATGAAGTAGTTGCTATGGGTGCTGCTATCCAAGGTGGCGTGATCACTGGTGATGTGAAAGATGTTGTTTTACTTGACGTTACACCATTGTCATTAGGTATCGAAACAATGGGTGGAGTGTTCACTAAATTGATTGACCGCAATACAACGATTCCAACAAGTAAATCACAAGTATTCTCAACTGCGGCAGATAATCAACCAGCAGTAGACATCCATGTATTACAAGGTGAACGCCCAATGGCTGCTGACAACAAAACTCTAGGAAGATTCCAATTGACAGATATTCCAGCAGCTCCTCGTGGTATTCCACAAATCGAAGTAACATTCGATATTGATAAAAACGGGATTGTAAATGTATCTGCGAAAGATCTAGGTACACAAAAAGAACAAAAAATCACGATCAAATCTTCTTCAGGTCTAACAGACGAAGAAATCGAACGTATGGTGAAAGATGCAGAAGCAAACGCTGAAGCAGATAAAGCTCGTAAAGAGGAAGTTGACCTACGTAATGATGTAGACGCATTGCTATTCTCTGTGGACAAAACATTGAAAGAATTAGAAGGCAAAGTGGACGAAGAAGAAGTGAAAAAAGCAGAAACAGCTCGTGACGAATTAAAAGCCGCTGTTGAAGCAAACAACATCGAGGAAATGAAAACTAAACGCGATGCATTGAACGAAATCGTTCAAAACTTGACTGTTAAACTATACGAACAAGCTGCACAACAACAAGCTCAAGAAAATCCAGAAGCAGCTCAAGGCGGAGCAGATGATGTCGTTGATGCTGATTTTGAAGAAGTCGATGGCGACGATAAATAATCAGTTCACTGAATTTCGAGAGAAGGCCAAAGTTGCTACTTTGGCTTTTTCTTTTGAAAAATAGTTTGAAGTATCGGTTTTTGTTTCAAACAAAATATGATATGATAACAAGCGACGTGAAAATGATGAGAACCAATAGGAGGAAAGCCTATGGCAACAAAACGTGATTATTATGAAGTCTTAGGGCTCTCAAAAGGAGCATCAGAAGATGAAATAAAGAAAGCTTATCGTAAGCTTTCGAAAAAATACCATCCTGACATCAATAAAGAACCTGATGCGGAAGAAAAATTCAAAGAAGTATCAGAAGCATATGAGATTTTAAGTGACCCGCAAAAACGCGCTGCATACGACCAATACGGGCATGCAGGCACAGATCCAAATTACGGTGCTGGTGGAGCTGGTGGCGGATTTGGTGGATTCGGCGGCTTCTCTGGTGGCGGCTTCTCTGGTGGCGGCTTCGGTGGTTTTGAAGATATCTTCGACTCTTTCTTTGGAGGAGGCGGTCGGTCAGTCGATCCAAATGCGCCTCGTCAAGGTGCTGATTTGCAATATACGGTCGACTTGTCTTTTGAAGAAGCGATTTTTGGTGTAGAAAAAGAAATCAAGTATAATCGGGAAGAAATCTGTCATACTTGTGGTGGAAACGGTGCAAAACCAGGCACACAACCAACTACTTGTCATAAATGTCATGGTGCAGGTACGATCAATGTAGAACGCCAAACGCCACTTGGACGAGTGATGAGCCGTCAAACTTGTGATGTTTGTCATGGCACAGGGAAAGAAATCAAAGAACCTTGTCCAACCTGTCATGGCTCAGGGCATGAGAAGAAAGCACATTCAGTTAAAGTGAATGTACCAGCTGGTGTAGAAGAAGGACAACAAATGCGTTTAGCTGGTCAAGGAGAAGCTGGAGAAAACGGCGGACCATTTGGTGATTTGTATGTGGTCTTTCGTGTAGAAGAAAGTGATATCTTTGATCGTGAAGGTTCTGAAATTTACTATGAATTGCCTTTAAGTTTTGTACAAGCAGCTTTGGGGGATGAAGTCCAAGTACCAACTGTCCATGGAGATGTGAAATTGAAGATCCCTGCTGGAACACAGACAGGTACGAACTTCCGTTTACGTGGAAAAGGCGCTCCGAAGTTACGTGGTGGTGCAACAGGCGACCAACATGTCAAAGTAAAACTGATCACACCGAAAAATCTAAATGAACAACAAAGAGAAGCATTACGTGCATTCGCTGAAGCTGGCGGCATCAAAGTTGAAGAACAGCAAGAAGACGGTTTCTTCGATAAGTTTAAAGATGCTTTTGGCGGGAAAAAGCGGAAGTAGTTTTTCTAGTAAAAATATAAAGTAGACTTGCCCAAATTTTCTATTTCTAGTAAAAACGCTAAGTCATTAATAATTAAAAACCAGACGAACAATCATACGTTCGCCTGGTTTTTTTTGTAGTTGTCATGTTTGTACCAACAAAAAAGCCAGCTTTAGAATAAGATAATCATCATAGTTTCTGAAGGTGGTATCGACTATGTACTTGATATCGTCAATGAACCGATGGTACTTTCTTATGCGATGGAACAGGTAGAGCGATTGCTTGTTTGTGCAGGAGAACAAGCGATGCGGCTGGTACAGTTAAGTGAAAAAACAAGAAACTAAAAATGCCCGGTCGTCATGAAGCAACCGGGCATTTTTGGTTTTTATTAAATATTCAATACTTTATTCAAGAAATCTTTTGTCCGTTCATTTTGCGGATTTTCAAAGATTTGTTGAGGCGTTCCGTCTTCTAAAAAGTTTCCGTCGTCAATGAACATGACACGATTGGCCACTTCTTTAGCGAAGCCCATTTCGTGCGTAACGATAACCATCGTCATACCTTGTTCTGCTAACTTTTTCATGACGTTCAAGACATCACCGACCATTTCGGGGTCGAGTGCAGATGTAGGCTCATCAAAAAGCATGATGTCAGGGTTCATCGCTAGAGCACGAGCAATAGCCACACGCTGTTTTTGTCCACCAGAAAGCATTTCAGGATACATATCTTTTTTATCTTCTAGACCAACTGTCTGCAGTAATTTGATTGCTTTTTTCTCTGCTTCTTCTCTAGATTCTTTCTTCAGGTCCATCGGTGCTAAAATGATGTTTTCCAAAATAGAAAGATGAGGGAATAGGTTAAAGTGCTGGAATACCATTCCGATATGTTGTCTCACCAAGTTGATATCTGTGCTTTTATCCATCAAGTGGGCGCCGTCAATAATAATTTCACCGTCAGAAGGTTCTTCTAAACGATTCAAGCAACGCAAAAATGTACTTTTTCCTGAACCTGAAGGGCCAATGATACAGACGACATCTCCTTCGTTGATGGATACATTGATGTCGTTTAATACTGTGTTATCGCCGTATTTTTTGACTAAATGCTCAACTAAGATTTTTTCTGCCATCTTACTTCACCTTCTTTTCTAAAACTTTTGCTAATTTTGTCAATGCTGTGATCAAAATCAAGTACATGATCGCAATGATCAAGTAAACATACGTACTTTGTGTTGTACGTGCAACAATGATCTTACCAGTTTGCAGCAATTCGACTACACCGATTGCGGAAATGATCGTTGTGTCTTTTAATGAGATAACGAACTGATTGACGAATGATGGGATCATGATGCGTATTGCTTGTGGCAAAATGATTTTTTGCATTGTCCGATTATAAGAAAGACCTAAACTTCTGGAAGCTTCCATTTGTCCGACAGGAACGGCGTTGATCCCGCCTCGAACAATCTCTGCGATATAAGCACTTGCGTTAAGAGTCAAGGTGATAACACCAGCAAGGAAGTCAGGAATCGTAAATCCAACGATACCAGGCAACCCAAAGAAAATAAAGAACGCAAGAACCATCATTGGAATTCCTCGGATGATATCGACATAAATACTAGCAATTGTGCGAAGAGCGCGTATTGGTGCTACACTGAATAATCCAAAAATCACACCGATTACTATAGCCAAAGCAAAGGAGATCAAAGTTAGGAGAATTGTTCTCCAAAGTCCTTTCAACAATGCTTGATAGTTGTTTTGGATAAGTCCAAGAAATGTTGATTCATCAGCAGTGGAAGACTCACTAGAAGTTTCTGAACCATCCGCTACATATTCTTTGATAATCTTATCGTATTCGCCTGTTCTTTTTAATTCTTTCAATCCTTCATTGAACATATTAAGAAGCTCAGGATTTTGTCCTTTTTTAACGGCAAATGCATATTTTCCGCCAGATTCTTTTTCGATCGGTGTTTCCAATTCTTGTCCTTGTTTGATCGCATAACCGATTACCGGATAATCATCCATCATTGCATCGATTGCGCCAACTTTTAACCCGTCGTACAATTGATCAGCAGCATCAAAATATTTGATAGAATAGCCATATTCAGATTCATGGTCGCTTAAAAATTCAGCACTTTCGGTACCAACTTTTGCTCCGACTGTTTTTCCTTTCAAATCTTCATAAGACTTGATCGAAGTATCTCCTTTTTTGACAGCTAATTGGATCCCGCTATCAAAGTAAGAATCAGAAAAATCATAGCTTTTCTTTCGTTCATCTGTTACAGTCATTCCGGCAATCATTCCGTCTGCTTGTCCTGATTCCAAAGCTTGCAAAGCAGCAGAGAAACCACGGTAGTCCATTCGGATGTTAAATCCTTGCAGTTTGGCGATGTTTTCCATCAATTTTACATCGATGCCTTCGTACTCGCCCTTTGCGTTTTGAAATTCAAATGGAGCAAAAGCAGAGTCACTGGCAATTACGTATACGTCTTTTTTGGGCTCTATTTTTTGCATTGTCTCGCTTGTGCTTGACTCTGCCGTTGTAGTGTTGTCAGCTTGTGCAACATGACCAAACGCAAGTGTCACAAGTCCTGTCATTAAGAAAACAAATGAGTGAAATAAATGCTTTCTTTTCATAATCAACCTCCTAAATTTCCAATATTTTATTATTATAGGCGAAAAGTGCTGAATCAGACAAGACTGTAAGCTCGAAAAAATGAAAAAAATGCGAGTTTCTAACATTTTATGTTATAAAACGTAACATGTATAATAAGATAAAAAAGTGGCGAAAGTATGTTCGGTGTGGTATAATTTTTTAGTAAGGAATGCCTTTGCTTTCCTTTTCTTTTTATTGGTCGTAAAATGAAAAGGAATGAATGAAAAGGAGGACGAAGAATGATTGAGAGAGATACCTCCCGACACTTTGAGCTTGTCTCGAAATACCAACCGGCTGGTGATCAGCCTGAAGCGATTAACCAATTAGTGGATGGCGTAGTCGGCGGGAAAAAAGCACAAATCTTATTAGGTGCGACTGGAACAGGGAAAACATATACGATTTCCAATCTTATTGAGAAAGTGAATAAACCAACACTGATTATTGCTCATAATAAAACATTGGCTGGTCAGCTGTACGGGGAATTCAAGGAATTTTTCCCTAACAATGCTGTTGAATATTTTGTTTCTTATTATGATTATTATCAGCCTGAAGCTTATGTGCCTTCAAGCGATACGTATATCGAAAAAGATTCAAGTGTAAATGATGAGATCGACAAATTACGACATTCGGCTACTAGTTCATTATTAGAAAGAAATGATGTGATCGTCATTGCATCCGTTTCATGTATTTTTGGATTAGGTTCGCCTTTTGAGTACCAAAAACAAGTAGTTTCGATTCGACAGGGAGCAGAACTAGATCGCAATCAGTTGATTCGTGACTTAGTCAGTATCCAATTCGAAAGAAATGATATAGATTTTCAGCGCGGTCGTTTTCGAGTGCGCGGTGATGTCGTGGAGATTTTTCCGGCTTCAAGAGATGAACGTGCCTTACGTGTGGAGTTTTTTGGAGATGAGGTCGAACGTATCCGAGAAGTCAATGCACTGACAGGTGAAGTTTTAGGAGAAACGGAACACGTGGCAATCTTCCCGGCGACTCACTTTGTGACGAATGATGAACATATGGAGCATGCCGTAGCGAATATCAAAGCGGAATTAGAACAGCGTTTAACTGTCTTGCGAAATGAAAACAAACTTCTGGAAGCTCAACGTTTAGAACAGCGAACCAATTACGATATTGAAATGATGTTAGAAATGGGCTACACGTCGGGAATTGAAAATTATTCTCGGCATATGGACGGACGTAAAGAAGGTGAACCGCCTTATACGCTATTGGATTTCTTTCCTGAAGATTTTTTGATCGTGGCGGACGAATCGCACGTAACCATGCCTCAAATCAGAGGAATGTATAATGGTGACCGAGCGAGAAAACAGATGCTAGTAGATTACGGTTTCCGTTTGCCATCTGCTTTAGACAATCGGCCACTTCGGTTAGAAGAGTTTGAAAAACATGTCAATCAGATCATTTATGTCTCTGCGACGCCAGGACCATATGAACATGAACAAACAGATACCGTTATCCAACAAATCATCCGTCCGACAGGGCTGCTTGACCCAGTGATCGAAGTTCGTCCAATCATGGGACAAATCGATGATCTAGTAGGCGAAATAAATGAACGAGTCGAAAAAGACCAGCGGGTGTTTGTAACGACATTGACGAAAAAAATGGCAGAAGACCTCACAGATTATTTCAAAGAATTAGGGATCAAAGTCAAATATTTGCATAGTGATATCAAAACGCTGGAACGAACAGAAATCATTCGAGATCTTCGATTAGGTGAATTTGATGTGTTAGTTGGAATCAATTTGCTTCGTGAAGGATTAGACGTACCTGAAGTTTCCCTTGTTGCTATCTTGGATGCGGATAAAGAAGGCTTTTTACGTAGTGAACGTTCCTTAGTCCAAACGATTGGACGAGCTGCTCGGAATGAAGAAGGTAAAGTAATCATGTACGCAGACAAAGTAACAGATTCTATGCGTCTAGCGATGGATGAAACATCAAGACGCCGTACGATTCAGCAGAAGTACAATGAAGAACATGGGATCGTTCCAAAAACGATCATTAAAGAAATCCGAGATTTGATTTCTATTACGAAAGAATCGGAAGATGATACAAAAGAAGCGGTACAAGTCTCGTATGAAGAAATGACGAAAGAAGAAAAAGATACGTTATTGATGAAATTAGAAAAAGAAATGAAAGATGCGGCGAAAGCATTGGATTTTGAAACAGCCGCTAATGTGCGAGATATGATTTTAGAATTAAAAGCTTCAAAGTAGGAGGACAACATGGCTAACGATAAAATTACGATTCACGGTGCACGTGCCCATAACTTGAAAAATATAGATGTAACGATTCCACGAGATAAATTCGTGGTCGTTACAGGTTTGTCCGGTTCTGGAAAAAGTTCCCTAGCATTTGATACGCTGTACGCTGAAGGGCAGCGGAGATACGTAGAGAGCCTTTCTGCTTATGCTCGTCAGTTTTTAGGACAAATGGATAAGCCGGACGTAGATAGCATCGACGGATTGAGTCCGGCGATTTCTATTGATCAGAAAACAACAAGTAAAAATCCTCGGTCGACAGTAGGTACTGTGACGGAAATCAATGACTATTTACGCTTGTTGTTTGCACGTGTAGGACATCCGATTTGTCCCAACGATCATATCGAGATTACCAGTCAATCAGTAGATCAAATGGCAGATCAAGTAATGGCTTTGCCTGAGCGCACAAAGATCCAAGTGTTGGCACCGATCGTGGTAAAGAAAAAAGGACAACATAAAAAAATATTCGAACGAATCCAAAAAGAGGGATACGTCCGCGTTCGAGTCGATGGTGAGATCTATGATTTAAGTGAAGTGCCTGAGCTGGAGAAAAACAAAAAACATGATATCGCGATCGTCATCGACCGGATCATTGTGAAAGAAGGGATTCGTTCTCGTCTATTTGATTCTTTAGAGGCGGCCCTGCGATTGGCAGACGGCTATGCTCTGGTTGACGTGATCGGTGAAGAAGAAATGTTGTTTAGCGAACACTATGCCTGTCCTTATTGCGGATTTACTGTTGGCGAACTAGAACCAAGACTGTTCTCATTCAATGCGCCTTTTGGAGCTTGTCCAGACTGTGATGGTTTAGGTGTCAAATTAGAAGTCGATCAAGATTTAGTGATTCCAGATAGAACGAAGACACTTAGTCAAGGTGCTATCGTTCCATGGAATCCAATCAGCTCTCAGTATTATCCTCAAATGTTAGCGCAGGCTTGTGAAAGTTTCGGTATCGATTTAGATACACCATTCGAAGAATTACCGGAAGAGCATCAGGAGATCATCTTGAATGGGACAGATGATCTTTTCCATTTCCATTATGAAAATGATTTTGGTGGCGTTCGCGATGTAGAAACGACTTTCGAAGGGGTATTGAAGAATATCGAGCGTCGTTATCATGATACGAACAGTGATTTCACGCGTGAGCAAATGCGTCTTTATATGACAGAATTAACTTGTCAGACATGTAAAGGTTATCGATTGAATCCCCAAGCTCTATCTGTTCAAATCAATGGAACGAATATCGGGCAAACAAATGAGTTGTCTATTCAAAAAGCAGTAGATTTCTTCTCAAACTTAACGTTATCTGAACAAGAGAAAGTAATTGCCAAACCGATTTTAAAAGAAGTAAATGACAGACTTTCATTCTTGGAAAATGTGGGGCTAGACTATCTAACTTTGAGTCGCGCTTCCGGAACATTATCTGGGGGAGAAGCGCAGCGAATCAGATTGGCTACGCAAATTGGATCGAATCTTTCTGGAGTTTTGTATATTTTAGATGAACCATCGATCGGATTGCATCAACGCGACAACGATCGACTAATTGGCTCATTAAAGAAAATGCGTGATCTTGGCAACACCCTCGTTGTAGTCGAACATGATGAAGATACGATGTGGGCAGCAGATTATCTGATTGACGTCGGACCTGGGGCCGGAGAACAAGGCGGACAAATCGTGGCTGCAGGCACTCCTGAAGAAGTAGCTAATGATGAAAATTCTTTGACAGGGAAATATCTTTCAGGGAAAAAATCAATACCTGTACCAAAAGAACGCCGTAAAGGTAATGGGAAAGCAATCAAGATCACTGGTGCTTCAGAAAACAATCTGAAAAATATTAGTGTTGAATTTCCATTAGGAGAATTTGTAGCAGTCACAGGTGTGTCTGGTTCTGGAAAGAGTACATTGGTCAATAGTATCTTAAAGAAATCGTTAGCGCAAAAATTAAATAAGAATTCTGCTAAGCCAGGTAAATTCAAGACAATTTCCGGCTACGAAAGTATCGAAAAGGTCATCGATATTGATCAAAGCCCAATCGGCCGGACGCCGAGAAGTAATCCAGCGACTTATACAAGTGTATTTGATGATATCCGTGGGTTATTTGCTCAAACGAACGAGGCAAAAATGCGGGGTTATAAGAAAGGGCGTTTTAGTTTCAACGTAAAAGGCGGTCGTTGTGAAGCTTGTCGCGGGGATGGAATTATTAAGATCGAAATGCACTTTTTGCCTGATGTCTATGTTCCTTGTGAAGTATGTCATGGCAAACGATATAACTCTGAAACATTAGAAGTGCATTACAAAAGAAAAAGCATTGCTGATATTTTGGAAATGACAGTA
Organism: Enterococcus faecium; assembly: GCF_029023785.1. Classification (NCBI taxonomy): domain Bacteria; kingdom Bacillati; phylum Bacillota; class Bacilli; order Lactobacillales; family Enterococcaceae; genus Enterococcus; species Enterococcus faecium. Next base: position 1,029,547 of record NZ_CP118955.1, read on the forward strand.
GAAGATGCTGTAGAATTCTTCAAGCACATTCCAAAGATTCATCGCAAACTGCAAACGATTGTTGATGTTGGCTTAGGTTATGTGACGATGGGGCAACCAGCAACGACATTGTCCGGTGGTGAGGCACAACGGATGAAACTTGCCAGTGAATTGCACAAAATCTCTAATGGAAAGAATTTCTATATACTAGATGAACCAACGACAGGACTTCATAGCGATGACATCGCCCGCTTGTTGCATGTATTACAAAGATTAGTAGATGCTGGTAACACAGTTTTAGTGATTGAACACAATCTAGATGTAATCAAAACAGCAGATTATATCATTGATTTAGGACCAGAAGGTGGAGAAGGTGGAGGAACGATCCTTGCGACTGGAACACCAGAAGAAATCATTAACGTAAAAGAAAGTTATACAGGTCACTATTTGAAAAAAATAATGGTATAAAGAGGATAGATAGCTGAGATAGTTAAAAAAACATAAAAAAATGAATTTTTGCTTGTTTTATTAATATCAGTGTTCTAGAATCATTACATGGTAGTTCTTTCTACACTGATTGGTATAGATAAAAACTTCCTATAAGTTCAATCCGTTCAAAAAAGAATTGAGCAATCGGAGGAGTTTCCTTTGATTGCTTTTTTCTTTATGGTATGATATTCCTTGTGTAGTTGGAAAAGAAAAACAAGAGATTATGAGTAAGTGAGAGATAATGATGAACAGTATTGAAAATGAAGAATTTATCCCTATATTATTAGGAAGCGACATGAACGTTTATGGTATGGCACGTTCTTTTAATGAAGCATACGGCAAAATCTGCCAAGCATATGCTTCGGATCAGTTAGCCCCTACCCGCTACAGTAAAATTGTCAATGTAGAAGTTATTCCAGGATTTGATAAAGACCCTGTATTTATCGAGACGATGCTTCGTTTGGCAAAAGAAAGATATTCTGATAAGAGTAAAAAATATCTTTTGATTGCTTGTGGTGATGGATATGCAGAATTGATCTCCCAACATAAACAAGAGCTGTCAGAATATTTTATCTGTCCATATATTGATTATTCTTTATTTGAAAGACTGATCAATAAAGTAAGCTTTTATGAAGTTTGTGAAGAATATGATCTTCCGTATCCTAAAACATTGATCGTCAGAGAAGAAATGTTAGTAAATGGACATTTGGAACAGGAATTGCCTTTTGAATTCCCAGTTGCTTTGAAACCTGCAAACAGTGTGGAGTATCTTTCTGTCCAATTTGAAGGAAGAAAAAAAGCTTTTATTTTAGAGACTAGAGAAGAGTTCGATTTAATTTTAGGCCGGATATACGAAGCCGGTTATAAAAGTGAAATGATTGTACAAGATTTTATCCCGGGTGATGATAGTAATATGCGTGTGCTAAATGCGTATGTAGATGAAGATCATCAAGTTCGGATGATGTGTCTTGGTCATCCACTGTTAGAAGATCCTACACCAGCATCGATTGGTAATTACGTTGTGATCATGCCAGATTATAACGAAAAAATCTATCAAACCATTAAGGCATTTTTGGAAAAAATCGAATATACAGGCTTTGCCAATTTCGATATGAAGTATGATCCTAGAGATGGAGAATATAAATTATTTGAAATCAATTTGAGACAAGGTCGTAGCAGTTTCTTTGTGACATTGAACGGCTTGAATCTGGCTCGTTTCGTCACAGAAGATCGAGTGTTTAACAAACCCTTTGTTGAAACGACCTATGGAACGAATCAATCAGATAAAGCAAGATTATGGATGGGTGTGCCCAAAAAAATCTTTTTAGAATATGCTCGGGAAAATGAAGACAAAAAACTAGCTGAGCAAATGATCAAAGAAAATCGTTACGGTACTACTGTGTTTTATGAAAAAGACCGGTCAATCAAGCGCTGGTTGTTGATGAAATATATGTTCCATAACTATATTCCAAGATTCAAAAAGTATTTTCATGTGAAAGAAGGCTAGTTCATGGAGAATTTTTTCAGTATTTTAGGCGGAATGGGCACGATGGCGACAGAAAGTTTTGTTCGCTTGATCAACCACCGAACGAAAGCTACAAAAGATCAAGAATATTTGAATTATGTCTTATTCAATCATGCAACAGTTCCTGATCGTACAGCTTATATTTTAGATCGATCAGAAGAAAATCCAATGCCGTTTCTGCTGGATGATATTGAGAAACAAAATTTATTGCAGCCGAACTTCATTGTGTTGACTTGTAACACCGCACACTACTTTTTTGAAGAATTACAAGCGGCAACGGATATTCCTATCCTTCATATGCCAAGAGAAGCAGCAAATGAACTTGTCCGTCAGCATACGACAGGGAGAGTAGCGATTCTAGGAACAGAAGGAAGTATGAAAGCTGGAATCTATGAACGCGAAGTCAAAAATCTTGGATTCGAAACAGTGATTCCTGATACTGTTCTTCAAGAAAAAATCAATTATCTGATCTATCATGAGATCAAGGAATCGGATTATTTGAATCAAGAGCTATATTACGAAATCTTAGAAGAAGCGGTAGAGCGCCTAAACTGTGAAAAAGTCATCTTAGGTTGCACAGAATTGTCATTGATGCATGAATTTGCTGAAGATAACCATTATCCAGTGATCGATGCCCAATCTATTTTAGCAGATCGGACGATTGAACGAGCGCTAGCTGAAAGAAGCAAGGCATTGGATACAGCATCGGAAAAGTAAAAAAATTGGATTTGGGGCAAATATCCTAAAAGATATTTGGTCCAAATCTTTTTGTAAAAGAAAAAGAAAACTGGTAATGATACGCCCGGAATGATATAATTTTACTATGCACAATGTGAGAGGAGTTCGTAATTATGACAGATAATTTGCAATTAGTCATCATAACAGGTATGAGCGGTGCAGGGAAAACAGTAGCTATCCAAAGTTTTGAAGATATGGGCTATTTTTGTATCGATAATATGCCGCCTCGATTGATTCCAAAATTCTGGGAATTAATCAAAGAATCAGGCAAAGTCACAAAAATGGCTTTAGGAGTGGATTTACGTTCTCGTTCCTTCTTTGAAGAAATCCAAAACATGCTGATCGAAATCGAAAATACGAACTTCATCGACACTTCTATCTTATTTTTAGATGCTTCAGACGAAGAACTAGTGGCTCGCTACAAAGAAACAAGACGAGCACATCCAATGGCGATGGACGGTTTGATCACTGAAGGGATACGTAAAGAACGGGCGATACTAGACGACTTGAAAGCCCAAGCTTCCGTGATCATTGATACGACGACATTGACACCACGACAATTACGTGAAAAAATCAATGAGTCATTCAAATCAAAGGGAGACCAAGGATTTCGGATCGAATTTGTATCATTTGGTTTTAAATACGGGTTGCCGATCGATTCGGATATTGTGATGGATGTGCGTTTTTTGCCCAACCCTCATTATATCCCGGAACTAAGACCATTGACCGGAAAAGATCAGCCAGTCTATGATTATGTGATGTCCTTTGATGAAACGCAATCATTCTACCATAAATTTTTGGATCTTCTGGAAACTGTATTGCCTGGATACATTAAAGAAGGAAAAAGCAGCTTGACAGTTGCAATCGGCTGTACAGGCGGTCAACACCGTTCTGTGGCATTGACTGAACGTTTGGCAAATGCTTTAGGGAAAAACTATAAAGTCAATGTGACACATCGGGACAAGGATAAAAGGAAAGAGACGGTGAACCGGTCGTGAAAATGAAAACCTACCGGATAAGAAAACCAAAGATCGTAGTGGTCGGCGGTGGCACTGGTCTGCCAGTTATCCTGAAAAGTTTGCGAAATCAAGGAGCAGATATCACAGCAGTAGTGACTGTTGCAGATGATGGGGGAAGCAGCGGTGCAATCAGAGAATCGATCGCTATGGCTCCTCCTGGTGACTTGAGAAATGTCTTAGTGGCGTTATCGGATATGCCACAATTCTATGAAGATATTTTCCAATACCGTTTCAAAAAGGAAGATCAGTTTTTAGCCAATCATACGATCGGTAATCTGATCATTGCCGCAGTTTCCGAGATGCGGGGAAGCACTTATGAGGCGATTCAATTATTAGCAAAAATGATGCATGTAGATGGACATGTTTATCCTTCTTCAGAAACTCCTTTGACCTTGCATGCTGTCTTTAAAGACGGAACGACTGCAGTAGGAGAATCTAAAATCGCGATCGACCGTAAAACCATTGACCGTGTGTATGTCTGCAACACAAATGATAAAAGTGAAGCCAAAGCGGCTCGAAAAGTCGTTTCAGCAATTATGGACGCCGACATGGTCGTTTTGGGACCCGGAAGTTTATTCACCAGTATCCTTCCAAATTTAGTGATACCAGAAATCGGCGAAGCAATGCTCAAGACAACTGCTGAAACCGTCTATATCTGTAATATCATGACCCAAAAAGGGGAAACGGAACATTTCACAGATGCCGATCATATACGTGTTTTACACAAGCATTTGAATCAGCCTTTTATCGATACAGTATTGGTCAATACGGAAAAAGTGCCTGAAGATTATATGGACCCAGAGATCTATGATGAGTATCTAGTACAAGTCGCACACGACTTCAACGGATTGAGAAATGAAGGATGTCGAGTGATTTCCACCGACTTTTTGGAATTGAAAGATGGGGGTGTCTTCCACGATGGAGACAAAGTAGTAGAAGAATTGTTCCGTTTAGTTTTCGGTTCAAAATATTAAGCAATTTATTGTTGGAGAAAGGAGGAGAATAGGATGTCATTTGCTGCAGATGTGAAGAAAGAACTAACTGGTTTGGAAGTTCATCGAGAACATGCGAAAGCGGAATTAGCTGCTTTGCTGCGAATGAACGGCTCTTTAGGTATTGTGAACCAGCAGTTTATTTTGAACGTCCAAACAGAAAATGCTGCAATTGCCAGACGTATCTATTCTCTTTTGAAAGATCATTATCAGGTACGAAGTGAGCTACTCGTTCGTAAAAAAATGAAATTAAAAAAGAACAATGTCTATATCGTCCGGTTGAAGCAAGGCACAAAAGATGTGTTGATGGATCTTGATATCATGGATGGTATGATGTTCAATGGACACGTTTCGGACGAGATTATGGGAAATTCGCAAAAAATGCGTTCTTACTTACGTGGTGCTTTTATGGCCTCAGGTTCAGTCAATAATCCGGAAACGAGCCGTTATCATTTGGAAATATTTTCTATTTATGAACAGCATAACCAAGACATTTGCGATATGTTAAATTATTACGGTCTACATGCTCGAACGCTTGAACGGCGCAATGGCTATATTTCTTATTTAAAAGGAGCAGAAAAAATTGCTGATTTCTTAACATTGATTGGTGCAACCAACTCAATGCTCCGATTTGAAGATGTTCGAATCGTACGGGATATGAGAAATTCGGTCAATCGTCTAGTCAATTGTGAGACAGCAAATCTGAACAAGACGATTGATGCGGCTTCTAAACAAATCGAAAACATCGAATTGATCGAAGCAAAGGTCGGTCTACATGCCCTTCCTGAAAAACTTCAGGAAATCGCAGAACTTCGGCTTCAACATCCAGAGGTCAGCTTGAAAGAATTAGGGGAAATGATTCCCTCAGGTGCGATATCAAAATCGGGAATTAATCACCGAATTCGCAAAATAAATGAATTTGCGGAAAAACTGCGTGAAGAAGTAGTTTAATCCAAAGAAAAAACTGATACATGAAGCAGGAGATGCGAATGTATCAGTTTTTTTTAAAAGTTATACTTGCTTTTCTTCCGTCAAACTATAATTCCATCTTTACTGGAGTAACATAATTTGGAAAGGCTTCTATTGTTTTTAATACAATCGTATAAAAAGCGGGGAGACAACTGAATGAAGATTTTAGTTTTGTACATAAATTTTTGCTTAATATAGAAGTCCTGATATAGATAAGATCAAGTATTTATCTATAACTGGCCTGATTAATTAAAAAACTGGAAGGAACTGCTCGATCATCCTTGAGAACTGCTCTTCTTACTTCTGGTCAAGATTCTCGTGGTTGGTGGATAAGGATGGTTGATAAGTTCATTGGATTAGCTAGTCGAAAACAACCAGGTGTAATTAATGTAGAAGTTTTAACAAGGGGATGGAGTGATTTATTCAGTGATAATCATAAGTTCATAAATAGTAATTGAGATGTATGGTTGGAATACGTTATACCTGAACTTGAACTACCAAGATTTGGTTTAGAATTTGAGAATCGATGTTTATAAAGGGAGGGCAAAAATGCGTTTTTTTACAACTTTTACTATCATTATGATTGCAGTACTTTTTATTTTTCTAGATATAGCAAAGCGAAATACAGCATTTTTATTATATCGGGTTTTACTTCGAGCAGGTCTCATAACATTTATATCGATCGTTGGATTTTTTCTATTCACAGTTATTGTATTTATTTGGAGAACTCCAGCACCACCATTGCCAGAGATTACATATGGAGAATTTCCTTTTAGACTTGAGTATGAATTGAATGAAGAATTACATGTGATAGAAGACACGTTAATAGTTGAATTTGATGGATTTGGAATGAACGAAGGCATAGGGAGATATCGTAGATGGACAAGTCGTTTAGCCAGCGGAGAAGATTTAGTGTTGCTGTTAGAAGTTAGTGATAATAAGCAAATATTTTATTTTCCAGGACCTGCTAATTATTACATGGGAGATAGGTTGAATGGTTATAATCATACTTTTCCTAGTGCTTCTTTCATTGAAAGGGAAAGAGGCATTATTAGAAGGGATATTTTACATGACAAAGAATTATTAGAACAATTTGGTCCGCTTGATCAAAATACAATAAATGAAGAAGAATTGTTAAATCAATATAATATAAGGCTAGTGAATTGGGAAATATCTGAACCGATTGTTAACAATTTTGGTGATTAGAAAACAATTACGATAAATAGAAACAAGCCAAATCATCAGCAAGTAAAAGCTGATGATTTGGCCTTTCTTATACGAGTAGTAGGAATTCATAGCGAATATTATTACGATCAGTAGATATTTTGATATTAAAGGAGTATTACGAACTAGTATGTGAGAATGTAGAGGTGATTTGCGAATAATGAGAAATTTATCAAATAGAAACAAAATATTAATCATTATTGTTGTTATAGCTGTGTTTCATCTGGGAACGAATGCGGTTTTAAGTAGAATAATATTGGGTCCTAAGCCACCAAGGCCAGAAATTACCCGAGGGGAGTTTGATTTTAGATTAGAATATGAAGTAGATGGGGAAAGGATTGTGATAGAAGATACAATTGTTGCATTATTTGATGGATTTTCTGCAGATGCAGGTAGCATGGCATGGTATCGCACGTGGCGTCTACATTTAGCAAGTGATAGACGATCACGAAATATCTTATTAGATGAATTAGAGGATGGTCGAAGAATATCTTATGTCCCAGAAAGTGCTAACTATTTTATGGGAGATGTACAGAAAGAAAGAGAGCCTAATCCTAATTGGTATCCATTTAATGGCGTAACAATAGAATATCCACGCAATAAAACACCTGAAATAGGTGCAAAATTTATAAGTGGTTTAGAAGATCTGTACGATAGGTTTGGAATCCGTCTTGTTAGTTGGGAACACGATCCACCAATAGAAAATCGTTTTGAATAATCGAAATCTGCTAATCCATTTCATCAGCCAGTGAATGTTGTAATGGAACAATTTGGTTTAGTGTTCAAAACCATTGAAATACTAGGATGTGATCAGCAAAAATGAATCTGAATAAAAAAGAGAGCAACTATTAGATGAGAGGAGTTAAGAGTTGTTAGCTTTATACGAATCAAAGTGGCAAATATAGATGCGTATGCATTTGTGTTTGCCATCTTGCATTTGGTAGACGAGATAGGTATAAGCTAAAGAAATAACTTGTTTAAAATAAACGACCTAGCTCAACAAACGACCATCTAATCAACTAACAGCATACATAAAAGCAACTATTTTTGAAGTAGAATTGAAATCGGGATAACTTAAAAAGTGATTGGGATACTAGTGAGAATCACCGTACATAAATATTACTCGTTAAGGGGAATTGAGAAATTTTGTATGAAAATTTAAGAATTAGTTAGTATGCGCAAGTCAAAAATATGAATAAATTATTTGGTGGAGATAATTTGCTCAGCTTGTCATAAGAAATGAGATAATCTGGCAGATGCAAGCTTTTGGACACCATTTATTCGGAATAAGGAGGTTGGGACAGAAGCGTTTAACTCCAAGAAATAAGAAGGAGTTGCTTCTGCTTCCGCCGTTTATACGTGTTTAGAGCGTGAGACAAAAGTGTTCTTTACTTTTGTCCCACGCTCCTTATTTTTTTATTTTGTTTGGATCAATTCTTTTAATTCCTTTATTGAAATAGATTCATCAAAGATTTCTTTACCCAAGATGACAGTTGGAACAAATCGAATATGTGCTTGCTCAGCTTCGTTGATGACAGCTTGGCTCAGCTGTTCGTCTTTTAGTTCTGTCAGCTTTAGTTTATCTACTGCAAAATCCGCTACTTCTTGGAGAGAAAGATGTTTCCACTCGTCTTGAGTATCGAATATTTGTTTGATCTCTTTGATCGCTTTTTGACCATCGCTGATTGTGAGATACCGGTGCATCACGTTCCCTCGCAGCAAGCTTTCTTTTTCTTTATCGAACAATTTGATCACTCGCTGCAATTGCCCGCTTTGGACTGCTTCTTCTAATAGCTCATAAGATTCTTCAAACCATTGTCGGCAATACGGACAAGCTAAGTTGATGAATTCGACCATTTTTTTAGGAGCATTCGATGAACCATAAAGGATTCCTTTTTGTGTATTTGTTTTCGTTGCATCAATCACTGATATATCCATGTTAAAACACCTCTTTCGCTTATAGTTTATACATGTCTGACAAAAAAAGGCAACGATTTAGACTGTTTGTCTAAAAATTAGATGACCAATTCAAATAGATATATGTAAAATATTTTTATAAATAAAAGAAAAAAATGGAATGTTTTACGTTATAATGGAACAGATAATAAGAGAGAATATGAACAAGGATGATGAATCATGCGAAAAATGAAAACAATGGATGGCAATACGGCAGCCGCATATATTTCTTATGCATTTACCGAGATTGCTGCAATATATCCAATAACACCCAGTTCGACCATGGCCGAATTAGTAGATCAATGGTCAGCAGCAGGAAAAGAAAATGTATTCGGTCAACCAGTAAAAGTAGTAGAAATGCAATCCGAAGCAGGAGCAGCTGGTGTGGTCCATGGATCATTGAAAACTGGTGCACTGACAACTACATATACCGCTTCTCAAGGGCTGCTTTTGATGATACCGAATATGTACAAGATTGCTGGGGAACTACTGCCAAGTGTTTTCCACGTTGCTAGTCGGGCAGTGACGACAAATGCTTTGAATATTTTCGGAGATCACGGAGACGTGATGGCTGCAAGACAAACAGGATTTGCTATGTTAGCTGAAAGCAGTGTACAAGAAGTGATGGATTTAGCACCTGTTGCCCATCTTGCTTCTATTGAAGGAGAAGTACCTTTTTTGAATTTCTTTGATGGATTCCGTACGAGTCACGAGATTCAAAAAATCGAAGTTTTGGAATATGAAGAATTAGCTCCTCTGATCAATCAGGAGAAATTAGCTTCATTTCGTAAACGAGGGATGAATCCCAATCATCCGACTGTTAGTGGTACGAACCAGAATCCAGACATCCATTTTCAACAACGGGAAACGATCAACCCCTATTATGATAAATTACCTGAAATCGTTCAAAAATATATGAAAGAGATCAACCGATTACGAGGAACTTCTTATGACTTGGTGACTTATTACGGAGCAGACGATGCGGAAGAAGTCATTGTTTCTATGGGATCAGTTGCACAGACGATTGAACAAACGATTGATTACTTGAATGCAAACGGACGGAAAACAGGTTTTTTGAATATCCATCTTTATCGTCCTTTTCCAGTGGAAACATTCGTGCAAAAGTTGCCTCATACAGTAAAAACAATTGCTGTTCTTGATCGAAGTAAAGAACCAGGGGCAGGTGGAGAACCTCTCTTATTAGACGTTCAAAGTGCATTATATGATTCTGAGCTTCGCCCGGCTGTTATTGGTGGTCGCTACGGATTGGGGTCTAAAGATGTGACTCCCGACCAAATCTCAGCAGTTTTTGATGAATTGCAAAAAGACCCAAGCATACGCAAAAAACGTTTCACCATAGGGATCGTTGATGATGTGACTTATCAATCTTTGGAACCAAAGGAAAGTCTGGATTTGACAGAACCGCAAACATTCCAGGCCAAGTTTTGGGGGTTTGGATCTGACGGAACAGTCGGAGCAAATAAATCAGCTATCAAGATTATTGGAGATCACACCGATAAATATGCGCAAGGCTATTTTTATTATGATTCGAAAAAATCTGGCGGTCTAACTGTCTCTCATCTTCGTTTTGGAGATACGCCGATACGTTCTGCGTATCTTGTCGAGCATGCGGACCTTGTTGCCTGTCACACACCAGCTTACCTGCATAGCTATGACTTGGTCAAAGGATTGAAGCCAGGTGGCATTTTTTTATTGAATACTCTTTGGAGCGACGAACAATTAGAAACGCATCTGCCCTTAAAATTAAAACGTTACTTGGCTGAAAATAACATTAGATTCTATACGATCAATGCCATGAGATTGGCCCAAGAAGTCGGTTTGGGACGCCGGATCAATACCGCAATGGAAACGGCATTTTTTAAATTAGCTGACATCATTCCTTTTGATGAGGTGATTCCGCTGCTAAAAGAAGAAGCCCTGAAAAGCTATGGACATAAATCAATGGCTATCGTAGAAAAAAACATACAAGCAATCGATCGGACGACCGAACTGCTTCATCAAGTCGCGATCCCAGACCATTGGAGAACGTTGGAGATGCCTGAAAAAATCAATAAAAGGAACACTGGTTATGTACAAGAAATACTTGAACCAGTGAATGCACAGGAAGGAAATCAACTCTCTGTTGGTACACTTGTAGCAAATGGAATGACAACTGGCGAAATGCCTTTAGGAACGGCTTCTATGGAAAAGCGGGGCGTCGCTTTAGAAGTACCTCAGTGGATTAGTGATCGCTGTACGATGTGTAATGAATGTGCCTTTGTTTGTCCTCATGCTGCCATCCGTCCATTTTTAGCAGATGAAGAGGAAATGGAAGAAGCGCCAGAAGGATTTATCGTGAGAGAAATGCGAGGCGCAGACGGCGTAAAATACCGTATCCAAGTTTCAGTGGAAGACTGTACAGGTTGTGGTCTGTGTGTAGAGGCTTGTCCCGCAAAAGAAAAAGCTTTAGTGATGAAGCCTTATGAAGAACAGAAAGAACAAGCTGTGAATTGGGCTTTTGCAATGACATTAAGACAAAAAGCAAATCCAGTCAAAGGAAAGAATACTGTCTTGTCTACACAATTCAATCAACCGCTTCTTGAATTCTCGGGCGCTTGCTCAGGCTGTGGCGAAACACCTTATGTAAAATTATTGACACAAATGTTCGGTGATCGAATGATGATCGCGAATGCGACAGGCTGTTCTTCTATTTGGGGCGGTGCTTCTCCTGCTTCTCCTTATACGACCAATGAATGTGGTCAAGGGCCTGCATGGTCAAATTCTTTATTGGAAGATAATGCTGAATTTGGTTATGGTATGCTTCTAGCGGCACAGACTCGTCGCGAGGCTTTGGCAAGTTCAATCAAAGAAGTATTGCCAAAAGTATCAGAAGAACTACGAGAATTGATGGAAGACTGGTTGGTACACATGTTTGAGAGTGAAGGAACGCAGCAAAGAGCAGCAAAACTGCAAGCTGCGATCGAAAGCGAACGATCAATTGTCCCTGAACTGGAGGATATATACAAGAGAAAGGATCTATTCGTAAAAAACAGCCAATGGATGATTGGTGGAGACGGATGGGCTTACGACATTGGTTTTGGCGGGATCGATCATGTACTTGCCAGCGGAGCAGACGTGAATATCCTTGTTTTGGATAACGAAGTCTATTCCAATACTGGCGGTCAAACCTCAAAAGCAACACCAGCTTCGGCAATCGCTAAATTTTCGGCTAGTGGAAAGTATGCTTCAAAGAAAGATCTAGGAATGATGGCGATGACATATGGAAATGTTTATGTGGCGCAAATTGCTTCAGGTGCCAATCAAATGCAAACGATCAAGGCATTTGAAGAAGCAGAAAAGTATCCTGGACCTTCTCTAATCATTGCCTATACGCCTTGTATCACACATGGTTTGCTTGGTGGAATGAAAGAATCGCTTAAAGAAGCAAAAGAAGCTGTTTCTTCTGGCTATTGGTCATTATATCGATATAACCCTGCAATGGTCGAAAAAAACAAGAACCCAATGACTTTGGACTACAAAAAACCTGATTTTTCTACTATGCCTAATTTCATGAGGAAACAAGTTCGTTTTTCCTCGCTAGAGAACGCAAATCCAAATCTTGCAAAAGCTTTATTTGAAAAGACTGTCCACGACGCTAAAACACGTTTTTACAACTATGCTGCACTGACGGGAGAATTAGAAAAAATCAAGAAACGACTTGAACCAGAGGAATCTATCGATGTACCCGTTAAGACTAGAAAAGAAAAAACGACGGACCTTGAAGCAGAAGAAAGAAGAGCTGCTAGAAGAGCTGCCAGAGCAGAACGACGTAAAAAAATGGAACAAGCTACAAAAGAAAAAAAGGAAAAATAACAGAAAAAATATAATGAATAATTCTCTGAAGTTTAAAAATATTTATTGCAGAGAAAAATAAAACGCATACTTGCAATTTTCTTGAAAATTATGCGTTTTTCTCAAGAAAAATACGAGCAGATCAGCCTCTAAAATTAAAACATATGATATACTAGAGAGGAAATCTCAAAAGAGAAGAGAGGCTTTTTATGTCATTTCAAATCGGGGAACTTTTTAATTTGGACTATTGGCAGCAAATGTTTTCCGGTGACTTGTTCTCTCTGAATTTTTTGGTGAACATACTTGATATTCTGGTTGTCTGGTATCTTGTATACAAACTGATCCAACTGTTGCGAGGCACAAAAGCGATTCAGCTTCTGAAAGGTGTAGCTATTTTTATTGTTATCCGAATCGTAGCGGAAATCATTGGTCTGCACACCTTGTCTTGGCTGATGAACCAAGTCATTACGTACGGGGTGATAGCTGCTATCGTGATTTTTCAGCCGGAAATCCGGAGAGGACTGGAACATCTTGGACGCAGTTCGCTTTTCAAACAATCAAAAAGCGAACAGCAGGAAGATGAGAAGATGATCTTGTCTTTTGACAAAGCCATCCAATATATGTCCAAGCGAAAAATCGGTGCGTTGATCACTATCGAACGTCATACTGGATTAGATGAGTATATTGAGACAGGGATTGCTTTAGATGCAGATATCACTGGGGAGCTGCTGATCAATATCTTTATTCCTAATACACCGCTGCATGACGGTGCAGTTATTGTAAAAGAAGGAAAGATCGCAGTAGCAAGCGCCTATCTTCCTCTATCAGAAAGTATGTTGATCCCTAAAGAATTCGGGACTCGACACCGGGCAGCTGTCGGTATAAGCGAAGTCAGCGACGCGATTACCATCGTTGTCTCTGAAGAAACCGGGGACGTCAGCATCACGTTAGATAATGAACTGATGGCTGGCTTATCCCAGCAAGAATATTTGGCAATCTTGCGTAGAGAACTAATTGCTGAAGAGAAAACAAAAAACAAGAAAAACGTGATTCAATCTTTCCTAGACGGTATGACTAAGGGAGGGGATCGCAAATGATCTCAAAAGAGAAACGGACAAGCATTCTTTACAGTTTTATTGCATTGCTGTTCAGTATTGCGCTGTACTTCAATGCAAATGGCCAGTCCGTTCCAAATACGCTTTCTGGAAATGAAGCGTATAATCAAACAGTTACTGGGGTGCCGATCAAGATTTCTTATGATTCAAAGCGCTACTATATCCATGGATATGAAAATGCAGTGACTGTCAAACTTTCCAGTGCAAACCGAGTTCAGTTGAATGCAGAGGCAAACGAAGATACACGTATGTTCCGCGTCACAGCAGATATCACTAAGCTGGGCGAAGGAACACATGAAGTTCCGCTAAAAATTCAAAATTTGAGCAGTGCTGTCACAGCAAAGATCGAACCATCGACTATTACAGTAACGGTTGAGAAAAAGGTAATAAAAGATTTCGATGTGGAAACGTTGATTCCTTCAACGTTCACACCATCTGGATATGAACTTGATGATACTTCCGTTAGTCCTAAAAAAGTCTCTATCACTACAGGTGACAAAACATTGGCAGAAATCAAACGAGTAGTAGCTGATGTGGACGCTTCGATGGTCACAGATGATGGGATTAATAGTGAGGTCCCAATACAGGCGCTGAATGCAGCAGGGGAAGTATTAAGTATCGTCTCTGATCCAGTGCAAGTAACAGTGAAAGCTGATTCAATCAAGCCAAGCAAGTCGGTACGACTTTATGGGATACAGCAAGGAACACCAGCTGCCGGGGTAGAAAGCTATGATTTCAGTTTTTCAAAACTGGAAGCAGAAGTAAGCGGCTCTAGCGATTTGCTTGCATCGATCGGTGACAGTATTGCTGTACCGATCAATGTCTCAGGTATCAATCATCGAACAACTCGTAAAATTGAAATACCAGTAGAAGAGGGGTTAAGTATCAAGCCCGAATCAGTTAGTGTGGAGATTACACCCGTGTTGCAAACGTCAAGCAGTAGCTCTGCTTCGACGAGCAGTCGGACACAAGAAAATACAAGTACGAGTAGAAGTATTTCATCTGCTGATTCAGGAACGGAACCATCGACAACAACCATTTCTTCCAGTTCGGAATCTGGGACAAGCAGCTCGACCACAAGTACAGAAGAAACATCAGAAACAAGCGAATCAACGCAAATGAGCAGAACAAATTCCTCAGAAAATTAAGTTAAAGGAGTAATTTTACAACTATGGGTAAATATTTTGGAACAGACGGCGTACGCGGTGAAGCCAACAAGGAACTTACGCCAGAACTTGCATTTAAGCTGGGACGGTGCGGAGGTTATGTCCTAAGCCAGCATGAAGAAGAAGGAAAACGCCCACGCGTGTTAGTAGGGCGGGATACAAGAATCTCAGGTCAAATGTTAGAAGAAGCGCTGATTTCAGGACTTTTATCGGTGGGTATCGAAGTGTTCCAGCTAGGTGTGATCTCTACACCAGGTGTTGCTTATCTGACACGTTTGCAAAAAGCAAGCGCAGGGGTCATGATTTCTGCTTCTCATAATCCAGCACAAGATAATGGAATCAAATTTTTCGGTGCAGATGGTTTTAAATTAGTAGATGACCAAGAGCTAGAAATTGAAGCATTATTAGATGCTGAAGTGGATGAATTGCCTCGTCCATCAGCTGAAGGATTGGGAACTGTAGAAGAATTTCCAGAAGGCTTATTGAAATATTCTCAATTCCTTGTACAAACGATCAACGGTGACCTTTCCGGTTTGACCATTTGTGTCGATGCAGCAAACGGAGCAACTTCAACAAGTGTTAATCGTTTGTTTGCCGATCTTGAAACAGATTTTTATACAATGGGCACAAATCCAGACGGGTTAAATATCAATGACGGCGTAGGCTCTACCCATCCAGAACGTTTAGCTGAGATGGTCGTTGAAAAAGGAGCAGATGCTGGACTAGCTTTCGATGGCGATGGCGATCGTATTATTGCGGTGGATGAACTTGGAAACATCGTCGACGGTGATAAAATTATGTTTATCTGTGCTAAATATTTGGCAGAAAAAAATCGGTTGAAAAAAGATACGATCGTTACGACTGTCATGAGTAACTTAGGATTCCACAAAGCGGTGGAAGGAATCGGTTTGAAAGATGTCGTTACACAAGTTGGTGATCGTTACGTTGTAGAAGAAATGCGCAAAAACGATTATAACTTTGGCGGCGAGCAGTCTGGGCACATGATTTTCTTAGATTTTAACACAACTGGAGATGGGATGCTTTCAGGAATTCAGTTACTGAATATCATGAAACAGACAGGTAAGAAATTATCAGAGCTTGCAGCAGAGGTAACAATCTATCCGCAAAAATTAGTGAATATCCGCGTAAGTGATAAAAACGGTGCGATGGATGTTCCGGCAATCAAAAAAGTGATTGAAGAGGCAGAAGCTGAAATGGGATCAGAAGGAAGAATCCTAGTTCGTCCTTCCGGTACAGAACCATTACTTCGAGTGATGGCAGAAGCGCCTACTGATGAGAAAGTCAATTACTATGTCGATAAAATCGCAGCAGTAGTCAAAGAAGAAATTGGACTGGATTAAGAGATATTTTCATAAAAAATAAAAGAACAAGGACCAGTGTCAGATGTCTGACACTGGTCCTTGTTCTTTTATTATTCTACTGTCACTGATTTCGCTAAATTACGTGGTTTGTCAACGTCGAATCCCCGTAATAGCGTTGCGTAATATGCAAGTAATTGAGTCGGTACGACTGTCGTTAGAGTAGTTAGATAAGGGTGGACAGTTGGTAGCACCAGCTGGTCACTTTCCTTTTCTAATCCCTCTGAGACAATAACTAATGTTTTAGCGCCACGGCTTTCGACTTCTTTCAGGTTTCCTCGAGTATGCGCACCAGTCACTTCTTCACTGATGATTCCGATCACTGGTGTTCCTTCTTCGATCAAAGCAATCGTTCCATGTTTCAATTCGCCAGCGGCAAAACCTTCTGCCTGGATATAACTGATTTCTTTCAATTTCAAAGCAGCTTCAAGAGAAACGTTGTAGTCAGCGCCACGTCCAATGTAAAAGGCATTTCTTGTATCGCTGAGATATACTTCTGCCAACTCTTCTAAATAATCTTTTTGGGCAATGACCGATTCCATCGCATTAGCAACTAAACTCAATTCATGAGTGATATCGAATACAAGAGAAGTTTCAAATTCTTTTTTATCACCGATAGCTTTGGCTAATAAAGTTAGTACAGCTATTTGTGCAGTATAAGCTTTCGTTGATGCTACTGCGATTTCGGGTCCAGCATGCAATAGCAGTGTAAAGGATGCTTCCCGCGAAAGAGTAGAACCAGCAACATTTGTAATCGTAAGTGAAGGGTAGCCGAGACGGTTGATTTTTACCAGAACTTGGCGGCTATCTGCTGTTTCGCCACTTTGACTCAAGAAAATAAAGAATGGTTTTTTTGAAAGAAGAGGTGTGTTATAGCCAAATTCACTGGCTAAATGAACCTCAACAGGGATCTGTGTCAATTTTTCCAAAGTCTGTTTACCTGCTAACCCCGCATGGTAACTAGTTCCGCAAGCAACGATATAGATTCGATCGCTATCAGACAATGTATCGACCAGCTTTTGATCAAGAGAGACACGATTGTCTTCTGTTACGTATTTTTGAGCGATACGACGCATGATAATAGGCTGTTCGTCGATTTCTTTCAGCATATAAAAAGGATAGGTACCTTTCTCGATATCTGAAGCATCTACTTGTGCTTCGAATGAAGAACGTTCTACGATGTCACCTGCAAAATTTTGAATAATAACTTTTTCTGATGTGACAGTAACCATCTCTTTATCTTCAATCTCAACGAATTCCTTCGTATGAGCAAGCATAGCCATTGCATCGCTGGCAATCACATTGAATCCATCGCCGAGTCCGATTAATAGTGGACTTTTATTTTTAGCGACGTAAATAACATCAGGTGCTGTCCGATCAATCAAAGCGAAAGCGTAAGAACCTTTGATGACCCGCAAAGCTTTCAAAAACGCCTCTTGCGTTGTAGTATCCTTCGCGAAAGTTTCAATTAGATGAGCGATAATCTCAGTATCGGTCTCACCAATAAAGTGGTCATTTGCTAAATAAGCAATTTTAAGTTCTTCAAAGTTTTCGATTACGCCGTTGTGAACGAGCACGAAGCGTCCACTTTGGGAAGTATGTGGATGGGCGTTTTCTTCAGAAGGTTGCCCGTGAGTTGCCCAACGTGTATGACCAATACCTATATTTCCTGTAGTATCAATATTTATTTTGTTTTTCAAATTTTGAATTCTGCCTTGTGCTTTGACCAGATAATCAGTTGTGCCATCTGAGACAAAGATACCAGCTGAATCATAACCACGGTATTCTAATTTTTCTAGACCGTCAATCAATCCTGGTGTTACATTTTTTAAACCAATCATTCCAACAATTCCGCACATAAAAAACATCCTACTTTCTATAATGAATTCGTATGAATGCTTCCAGCTGCAGGAAAATCCTTTTGTTTTATCTTTGCAGATACTTTTTGTGGATTTTCTGTAGAGTGCAGTCCCTAGGGCCATCCGCCGAATCTTTCGATAAACCCTCTCCTCGTCATCTGTTTACACAGACCTGGCGCTATCCTAAAAGGTATAACTATCCTCCTTTTTGTTTTTTATCTGGAAACATTTAAAATCATAACCTTTTGCGAATGTTCTTGTCAACAAAAAAAGAATAAAAAATAAATTGGTATATATCAAATGCTTTGTCAAATGCTCTTTTTATGTCAAAAAATAATGGGTTTTTATCTATCATCTTTTTCAGGAGTTCGGTACAATAGAAAGTAATCGGATAGAGGAGGAGTAAAAATGGATTCAAAAATTGAGATCATGACACTGGGAATGTTAAAAAAACAATTGTCCAAATTCGAAGCATCAGCTGGTGTATCAGATGATACGAAAATATTTTTAGATACTGGCTGGGATAGCATCCAAGAAATCGCACCTGATGCCTTGGAAGTTGCTCAAGCTCGTGAGTTTACGGTAGAAGATGAATTGACAAAAGAGTCGTTTTCCGGGTATGCGCGGGAAGAAAAAGCAGAGCGGTTCGACACTTCTGAGCAGTCAGAAACTGTGATCGTCATAAAAAACTTGTATTAGAAAGGAGAAAGAATGAATAAAAGACGTTGGGCAGCAGTTCTGATTGCTGCAGGATTATTTGTGGTTTCGTTAGTTTCAGCTAGTTTGACTAAGCCTCAGGAAAACGATCAAATTGAGGGATTGAACAGTTGGTTATATGGGGATGAAGAACTAGCTCCAAATGTGTTGGAAGAGGGAGACAGTACGCAAAAAATCGTAAAATTATCAGTAGATGGAACGATTGCTGCGGGAGGGTCTTCAGGTTTATTTGCTTCTGAAGGTTACAATCATAAAAATTTTATGGAACAACTGAAGGCGATTGAAGAAGATCCAACAGTCAAAGGTATCTTTTTAGAAGTAAATTCTCCTGGTGGCGGTGTCTACGAAAGTGCGGAAATCGCTAAGAAATTGGATACGATTCGTAAAGAACATGATATCCCAATGTATGTCAGCATGAAAAACATGGCAGCTAGCGGTGGCTACTATATTTCTGCTCAAGCAGATAAAATCTTTGCAACAGAAGAAACAGTGACCGGCTCAATTGGTGTGATCATGTCAGGATTGAATTATTCAGGACTTCTAGAAAAACTGGGTGTGGAAGATACAACAGTTAAAAGCGGAGCATTGAAAGATATGGGTTCAGGAACGCGACCAGAGACAAAAGAAGAAGAAACGGTGCTTCAAGCATATATCGACAGCGCATATAGTCGTTTTGTAGCAATCGTCAGCGAGGGACGGAATAAATCTGAAGAAGAAGTCAAAAAAATTGCTGATGGAAGGATTTATGATGGTGTCCAAGCAAAAGAAGTAGGTTTAGTCGATGAATTGGGATTTCCTGAAGATGCTTTAAAAGCTATGCGAAAGGAACAACAGCTTGAAGATGCGGAACTAGTAGAATATTCTTCCGCGCCATCTGGGTTTGCTAGTACATGGTTAGGAAGTAAACTAGCAGAATTCCAGGGATTGAAGCCTTCTGAGACTAGTCAGATCTTATCCGTTCTTGAGAATCTAGGGACAGCGGAATCACCAAAAGCAATGTATTATTACGGAGGTGAGTAAGCATGTCAGAGCTTTCAAATGAAAATAAGGAACAAGAAAAAGATAAGCAACAGCAGCCTGCTGTAGGACCTGACTCCAACTTTTCCCAAAAGGTACTGAGCTCTTTTGAAAGAGAGCCTTTGACGCCCGAAGAAATCAAAAAGAAACAACGTAAATGGAAAAAGTATACGGACACAAGAAATGAACCGCCGAAAGCAAATGATTTTCCTAAGTATTTCTATGCAGGTTTTTTTATCCGAATGTTTGCTTTCTTGGTCGATCTTTTGTGTATCGGAGCTATTACGCGTTTAACACTTGGTATTGCCAAAAATCTAGGTTGGCTTAATTTTTCAGATTCTTATCTGAGTCTCTACGGATTCACAGCTTTACTTATTTATCTAGCGTATTTTATTTTATTGACGAAATTCAATCATGGCCAAACGATTGGGAAAATGATCTTTGGTATTCGAGTCATCAGCTTTGATGAAGAAGAACTTAGCTGGTCAACCGTTTTAGTTAGAGAAGGTGCTTGCCGGTTCATTCTAAAATTTCCTTTGCTGATGTTAGGGTATCTTCCAGCAATCTTTAATCAGAAAAAGCAACATCTGGGCGATTTTTTCACTAATACAAGTGTTGTTACGATCAATCTGATCAAAGCATTCAACCAGGAAGTCAACAGCTGATGAGCAATAAAAAGCAGTAACAGTTGAAAGCACCTTCTAAAAGTCAGATCTAAAATCTAGCTTTTAGAGGGTGCTTCAGTTATTTTTAATTGTCATGCTTTTTTTGTTTTGCTACTATTGAACATGAGCTGAACATGAGCAAGAGGAGGACACTGCGTGAAGCCGATTGATTTTCCAGAAAAATATGAGAATTTAATGCGAGTAGCACAACAAGCACTAGCAAACCAGCAATATCAGCAGGCAAAAGAATTATTTCAACGAGCTTACGAGTTGAAAGAAAGCTTTGAGGCTAATAGCCTGCTTGTTTTTTGTCTTTACGAGTTGGACGAGAAAAAAGAAGCATTGAAGCAAGCACTCTTGCATGAAAAACAGTATCTTCAAAATGAGGAGTTTGCTGAATTTTATTTTGACTTGTTAATCAGTACACAAGATTTTTTATATGCTAGAAAATTGATAGCAAGTACAGATTTTTATGAAGCTTTCGAGCAGCGGGTCATTGAAAAAATCCAATTTGCAGAAGAATTATCCGGACAAATGGAGAGGCAGAAGATCAAGGCACTCCACAATAAATCGGAGGAACTTCCTTCGTTGGAACCTGCACGTCAGCTTGCGTCTATTGATGAGATCGAACAGCTTCCTTATCATGAGTTTATCCAAACAGCGAGTAAACTTATTGTATCGCCAGAGGTCCATATTTTAGCAAGGGCAAAATTACTGGAGACACTTAGGCAATTGAACGAATGCCATCCTGTTTTCTATTTGACGATTGAAGAAAAGTTAGTCAAAGTCATACCAAAAGATCTGCCAAAGCCGCAGCAGCAGGCAAGTTACCAGCAATTATGTGTATTTTCAGATCGTTACGGGAATGAAGATGCGCTGCTTAGTTCCGTGTTAAAAGAAGAATTCACGTTGCAATCTGCAATTGTTTATCCTGTCTATGATACATATATCGAAGACCCGAAGCGCTGGTTTCAACTGACTGTAGAGGCGTGTACAGGAAAAACGATGTATGAAGGTACAGAAGATGAAAAACAAGATTTTTTAAAAAAAAGAGAAAAAATTTTGCAGCAAATGATCTTCTTCCATTAGATTTTATCAGTGAAAAAGATAAAAATGTTATGAAAAACAAGGATTCTATCCATTCAATATGTTTACAATTTGAAAGGGTTAGTGTACTATTTAAAGGTATGCATGAAACGTTTTTGATGTATAAAATGAATTTCTAAACTCGGAGGGAATTAAATGACTGCAACATTTGAAAAAAAAGGCACGAATGATGGTGTTTTAAAATTTACGATTGCGCAAGACGAAATCCAAAAAGGATTAACAACTGCGTTTAATAAAGTGAAAAAAAGCTTGAACGTACCTGGATTCCGTAAAGGGAAAGTTTCTCGTCAAGTATTCAACCGTATGTACGGTGAAGAAGCTTTATATGAAGATGCATTGAATGCTGTATTACCAGAAGCTTATGAAGCTGCTGTCAAAGAAGCTGGCATCGATCCTGTTTCTCAACCAAAAATCGATGTTGAAAGCATGGAAAAAGGTCAAGACTGGGTAATCACTGCTGAAGTAACAGTGAAACCAGAAGTAAAATTAGGACAATATAAAGATCTAGTTGTTGAAAAACAAGACCGTGAAGTAACAGATGCAGACGTGGATGCACGTATCAAACGTGAACAAGAAGCACAAGCTGAATTAGTTATCAAAGAAGATGCTGCAGCTGAAAATGGCGATACAGTAGTAATCGACTTCGAAGGCTTTGTAGATGGCGAAGCGTTTGATGGCGGAAAAGGCGAAAATTACTCACTTGAATTAGGTTCAGGCTCATTCATTCCAGGTTTTGAAGATCAATTAGTTGGTCATAAATCAGGTGAAAGTCTAGATGTAAATGTAACTTTCCCAGAAGATTATCAAGCAGAAGATCTTGCTGGAAAAGAAGCAGTCTTCAAAGTGACAATCCATGAAGTAAAAGCAAAAGAAGTGCCTGAATTAGATGACGAATTCGCAAAAGATGTTGATGACGAAGTATCAACATTAGACGAATTGAAAGAAAAATATCGCAAAGAATTAGTAGAAACAAAAGAAAAAGCAGCGGACGATGCAAAAGATGAAGCAGCGATCCGTATGGCTGTTGAAAACGCAGAAATCGTTGAATTGCCACACGTGATGGTTCATGATGAAGTACATCGTTCAATGGACGAATTCTTGAACAACATGCAACGTCAAGGTATCTCTCCTGAAATGTACTATCAATTAACTGGTTCTACAGAAGAAGACTTGCATAAACAATTCGAAGGTGAAGCAGAAATGCGCACAAGAACAAATCTTGTGATCGAAGCAATTGCAGCTGCTGAAAATCTTCAAGCAACAGAAGAAGAAATCAATGCAGAAATCCAAGAATTATCAGAAACATACAACATGCCAATCGAACAAATCAAACGCGTGTTGACAGAAGATATGCTGGAACATGATGTGACAATGAAAAAAGCAATCGAATTGATCACAGGTACAGCGACAGAAGCGAAAGAATAGAAATCAAGTAATAAATCATTTCTGAAGAAGCTACTTCTAGAAAATTGTTTATTCGAAATAAGGGACTGTGACACGATTTTGTCACAGTTCCTTATTTTTTGTTAAGAGTAAAAAATGCAAAGGTATAGGTCAGTTGATCCTTTGTTAAACACTTTTTCTTTTTACTAAACTATGTTATGATAGTAAAAGACTGTAAAGTCTTTGATAGTTTCTTGCATACTTTTTGCAAGTTAAGGGGTGAAGACCATGTATGACAATCCAAGTAGCAATGAGACCGTACGCTGTTCTTTTTGCGGGAAAACCCAAGAAGAAGTGAAAAAGATCGTAGCTGGTCCAGGGGTCTACATCTGTAATGAATGTATCGACCTATGTAAAGAAATCATTGATGAAGAATTTTATGAAGAAGCTGTACGCGAATTCACTGAAGTCCCTAAACCACTAGAAATTCTTGAAGTATTGAATAACTACGTGATTGGACAAGATCGCGCAAAACGCTCGTTAGCTGTTGCCGTATACAATCACTATAAACGTGTCAATCAGCAAGCACAAGAAAACACAGATGATGTTGAACTGCAAAAAAGCAATATCTGCTTGATCGGACCTACAGGGTCTGGTAAAACATTTTTAGCACAAACATTAGCAAAAACATTGAATGTACCTTTTGCAATCGCAGATGCGACAAGTTTGACAGAAGCTGGTTATGTGGGGGAAGATGTAGAAAACATTTTGCTTAAATTGCTTCAATCTGCTGATTACAATGTGGAACGTGCAGAAAAAGGGATCATCTATATTGATGAGATCGATAAAATTGCGCGTAAAAGCGAAAATGTATCTATTACTCGTGACGTTTCCGGCGAAGGTGTCCAACAAGCCTTGCTGAAAATTCTAGAAGGAACTGTTGCAAGCGTGCCACCTCAGGGAGGACGTAAACATCCACATCAAGAATTTATTCAGATTGATACGACGAACATATTGTTCATCGTAGGTGGTGCATTTGATGGCATCGAAACGATTGTGAAGAATCGTATGGGCGAAAAGACGATTGGATTTGGTACACAAAACCAAAAACTTTCTGAAGACGAAAGTGTCATGCAGCATATCATTCCTGAAGATTTACTAAAATTCGGATTGATCCCTGAGTTTATCGGACGATTACCTGTTATGGCAGCTTTAGAGAAATTGACAACAGATGATCTGGTACGGATCTTGACTGAGCCGAAAAATGCGCTAGTCAAACAATATCAAAAACTTCTTTCTCTAGATAATACCGAACTTGAATTTGAACCTGAAGCGTTGAGAGCCATTGCGAAAAAAGCAATCGAACGCAATACCGGTGCTCGAGGACTTCGTTCCATCATTGAAGAAATCATGATGGATGTGATGTTTGATATCCCTTCAAATGAAAACATCGAAAAAGTGATTATCACAAAAGAAGCAGCTGAATTGTCTGGTGAGCCAACAGTAATCTATAAAGATTCAGAGAAAAAAGCGGGTTGATGAAAAGAGGCTGCCGTAAAAGTCATTTTGGCTTTTGCGACAGCCGCTTGCTTTATTCATCACCTTGTTAAGGAGAGAGACCATGAAAGTCCATCAAGCTGAAATTATCATAAGTGCAGTGGCACCAAAACAATATCCAGATACACAATTGCCAGAAATAGCTCTGGCAGGACGATCAAATGTAGGGAAATCTTCTTTTATCAACACATTGATTGATCGAAAGAATTTAGCCCGTACTTCCGGTAAGCCAGGAAAGACCCAGACATTGAATTTTTATTTGATCGAGAACGCATTACATTTTGTCGATGTTCCGGGATATGGGTATGCAAAAGTATCCAAAACTGAGCGAGCAAAATGGGGAAAGATGATCGAGACATATTTAACGACTAGAGACCAGCTACGTGCGGTCGTTTCTTTAGTAGATTTGCGTCATAAGCCTTCTCAAGAAGATATCCAGATGTATCAATTTTTGAAGTATTATGATATCCCTGTAATTGTTGTTGCCACTAAGGCAGATAAGATCCCTCGTGGTAAATGGAACAAGCATGAGAGCGAAATCAAAAAAGCGTTGGATTTTGATCGCAATGACACGTTTATTCTCTTTTCTTCCGTTACAAAACAGGGAAAAGAAGAAGCGTGGGCAGCAATCGAACAAGCAATTGAATCATAAAAAGAATAAAAAAGACTTACCAGTCAAACTCTTTCATAAAAGTTTGGCTGGTAAGTCTTTTTTTGAGCTTAACTTACTTTTGTTTCTTGTCTTTTTTCTTTTCATTTTGTGGCTGTGGTTTTAGAAATCGATCGATCTCTTCTTTTGGTGCAACTGTTTTTTCCGGATCGACAGCAAATGATTCGAAAAGTTTATCTAAATTATCTGTACGTTCAAATTTCAACCCCATTGTAAACACCTCTTTGTTTCTTTTTACTTAGTCTATCATGTAATCGTCCAAATTGGTTTCTAAGACATAAAGTTTTAGTTTTTCTTTATCATTGGTTATAATTAAATTATAAAAAGATTTGAAAGAGGTGAGAAAATGATTGGCGAAGATAAATTATTGATGACTATCCAGCTCACAGACTTAAATGAAGAAGAAAAAAAACAGGAAATAAGCGATTGGGCTATTTTGACACGTCTGTTGATCCAGCCAACATTTATCCGCTCTTTCACACAACAAGCGGATCCGTATGATCTTCGAAAGCTTCAAGAAAAAATAATGCTAGCATCGGTAAGAGACGAAAGTTGGTTAGTTGTAGGAAATGACGAGAACGAATGTAGTTTTCGCTTGGAAGATAATCAATTATTGATAAAAAATGTATTGTCTATCTCTGTTTTCAAAGAAAAGCAATTTTTGATTCGAGACTTCATTCAGAAAAAAATGATTGCTCATGGGGTGTTCGCCTATATGCGAGCTTATAGCGAGTTTATCTATCACAATACAAAACAGATCTCTCAACGGCTATTGTTTGAGAAAAAGGATGAAATCGAACATTTACCTAAAATGAAACAACAAAACGGGGAAGTAGTAGTCGATTGCAACCAATTTCCAGGATACGATCTTTTTTACCAAGGTTTATGTTTCACTTCGTGTTGGGAAATGTATTATAGTCGCTATTATCATCAAATCATCCCTAAACCGATTTTTCTCGACATCCAACAAGTAGAAAAAGTGAAGGGATTAGAAAACGAAGTCATATGTATCCAGCTTTATCGAGACCCCTTTAACTGGCAAAAGCCAAACAATCAAATGTTTCAGTCCTATTTTAGGGACCAGCTTGGGTTTGATCATCTTGCTTGGGACAATGGTGTCGGTTTATTGAAACCGCCATTCGTTGAATACATTTACACTGACCATACGATCCAATCTGTCCAGTATCAGAATGCACAAATGCAACTTGTTCCTAAAAAGAATGCTTCATTTTTTGTAACAAAAAGTTATGATATTCAACAAGGAGATTATAAAGAAAGGCGTGTTCGCGGAACACTAAATGCTCAGGCGTATTTTCCTTGGGTTGACGAGAATCGCTCGCGCATGATGTGCTATAAAGTTATCGATCCGACTGTTGCTTTGGATAATGGAATCGAAGCTTATTGTTATTATATTAGGGAATATCTAGAAGTAGAGGTAACAGATGAAAAATATCAAGAGTATCTTTTATCCTTAAGAATCTATGTTCCTTCAGAATCCCTGTCAGAATTACCGTTAAAGGAAATCAAACATAGACTCTCTGATGTTACCTTCAAACGAATAAAGAAAAAGCGGCGAAGTATCCAATTCGATGTCAAGAAAGGTGAGCAGCATCTGCGTGTGCAATTTTTAGATTACCGAGAATTAGAACAATTGATTACTTTACAAAAAATATGAGGTGAAGAAAATGGATAAACAACTCTATTATCGAATAATGGTTCCGGCATCATTATTATCCGTCTGTCTCTTTTTTGTTCCTAATTTTCCTATTCGATCAGTCATCGGTTTTTTGGTCATGTTTGGCGGGATGGGACTTTATTATTATCTTCTTCATAAGGAAAGAAAACCTGCTTCTGTTTATATGAAAAAAACAAGAAGCGAAAATAAAAAACGATAAAACGGCTTGATGATAGACAAAAAAATAAAAAACCAGTCTTTTTGACTGGTTTTTTATTTTTTTGACTGATTTATAATTTTTATGAACGTTTTTGACTGATTTATATTGCGAGTAGAAAAAAAATATGCTATTATTTGTATTGAGGTGATCGTGAAAATGCTTACAGAGGAACGCAGACAAAAAATCCTAGACTTGCTTGAACAGCAGAAAATCGTGAAATCACAAGATCTTGTAAACCTTTTGAATGCTTCTGAATCAACGATAAGACGTGATTTACAAGAGCTGGAGAATAGTGGGTTTCTAGAAAGAGTTCATGGCGGAGCTAAGAAAGAGCAATTATTGAATTTTGAGCAGAATATGAGTGAAAAATCACTCAAAAACGTTCACGAAAAACAGCAAATCGCCAAATCGGCAGCTGAAACCATTAATGACGAAGATGTCATTTATTTAGACGCTGGCTCTACTACGTTAGAAATGATTCCTTTTCTGCAAGGAAAACAGATCACAGTAGTGACAAATTCCGTTCAACATGCGGCAAATTTAGTTGATTTGGAGCTTGCTACCATTATTTTAGGTGGAACGATCAAGCTGGCAACTAATGCTGTTTTAGGATCTAATGCGATAGAACAACTAAAAAATTTTCATTTTAATAAAGCATTTATGGGAATGAACGGTGCCCATCTTGAACAAGGATTCACGACTCCGGATCCAGAAGAGGCAGCTGTTAAACGTTTAGCCATGAAAAATTCCGAAGAGACATTTGTATTGATTGATCATACCAAATTCAACCAGTTGTCCTTCACCTCTGTTGCACCTTTGGAAGCAGCCACGATCATAACCGAGCGTTGTCCATTAGAATTCGTTAATGAATTCCGTGAAAAGACAACAATTAAGGAGGCAATACAATGATTTACACAGTAACACTTAATCCATCAATTGATTATATCGTACGCGTAGATGGGTTAAAACTAGGCGATTTGAACCGAATGAAGGAAGACTTCAAGTTACCTGGAGGAAAAGGGATCAATGTTTCCCGTATTTTGAAACGGATCGATTCTCAATCTACAGCACTAGGGTTTTTAGGAGGGTTCACTGGCGAATTTATTTCGAAGTGGCTTGAAAAAGAACAAATCCAGTCTTTGTTCACAACCGTAAAAGAAGATACAAGAATCAATATCAAACTAAAATCAGATACTGAAACTGAAATTAACGGTTTGGGCCCATCTATTTCAGATGAAGAAATCGATGAGTTGAAGCAAGCATTAGGAACAGTAGGACAAGGAGATATCGTCGTATTGTCAGGAAGCGCGCCGGCTAGCCTGCGAAAAGGATTTTATCAAGAACTGATTGATATCATTCGAGAAAAAGGTGCAGATTTCGTGATTGATACAACAGGTGATGACCTAAAAAATGCACTTGTTAAGAAACCATTGTTGATCAAACCAAACAATCACGAATTAGCTGAGCTTTACAATACAACCTTCCAATCTGTAGAAGAAATCATTCCGTATGGTAAAAAATTGCTAGCTGAAGGGGCACAGAATGTGCTGATCTCAATGGCTGGAGACGGTGCTTTGCTCTTCACGGAACAAGGAACTTATAAAACGAATGTATTAGTTCGCCCATTGAAAAATTCAGTAGGTGCAGGGGATTCAATGATTGCCGGCTTTATTGGGGCTTACAGCCGTACGAAAGATCCAATCGAAGCCTTTAAATGGGGAGTTGCTTGCGGAAGCGCAACAGCTTTTTCTGATGACTTGGCAGCTCGCGAATTGATTGATGAGTTGCTGCCAGAAGTTGAAATCACAAAAATTGATTAGTTTCAAGGAGGATAATCATGAATATCAAGGATTTAATGGTCAAAGAAGCGATGATCATGGATTTGCAAGCGACTGATAAAAAAGGCGCAATCGATGAAATGGTCCAAAAAATGTTTGATGCCGGCCGGATTTCCGATATCGAAACATATAAAGAAGGAATTCTAGCCCGCGAAGCACAAACTTCTACAGGTCTTGGTGATGGAATCGCCATGCCTCACGCGAAAAACAGTGCAGTTAAAGAAGCAACAGTTTTATTCGCAAAAAGCCAAAAAGGAGTAGATTATGAAGCCTTAGACGGACAGCCAACTTATCTGTTTTTCATGATCGCAGCTCCAGAAGGCGCAAACGACACACATTTGCAAGCATTAGCAGCACTATCTCGATTGCTGATTGATGCAGATTTCGTAGGAAAATTAAAAGAAGCAAATACACCAGAAGAAGTCCAAGACTTGTTCCAAACAGCTGAAGAGCAAAAAGAAGCAGAAGAAAAAGCAGAACAAGAAACACAAGCTGCAGAAGCTTCTGCTCATCCAGAAAGAAAATTCATTGTTGCCGTTACAGCTTGTCCAACAGGGATCGCTCACACTTACATGGCAGAAGATGCTCTGAAGAAAAAAGCGAAAGAAATGGGTGTGGAGATCAAAGTCGAAACGAACGGTTCAGAAGGAATCAAAAACCGATTGACTGCTGAAGACATCGCCCGTGCAGAAGGTGTAATCGTTGCAGCAGACAAAAAAGTAGAGATGAATCGCTTTGACGGAAAAGAACTGATCAATCGTCCTGTCAGTGATGGTATCCGTAAACCAGAAGAGCTGATCAATCTAGCCCTTAGTGGTACTGCACCAGTATTCCATGGTGATGGAAAAGAAAGCAGTTCAGAAGAAGGAAATGCGGATGGTACTATCGGACAAAGAATTTACAAAGATTTGATGAACGGCGTATCACACATGTTACCTTTCGTTATTGGTGGAGGAATCGCTATTGCGCTTTCTTTCATGATCGACCAATTTATTGGCGTGCCACATGATCAATTATCAAATCTAGGGAATTACAATCAAGCTGCTAGCTGGTTCAACCAAATCGGACAAGCTGCATTTGGTTTCATGCTGCCGGTATTAGCAGGATTTATTGCTTCAAGTATCGGTGACCGCCCTGGTTTGATCGTTGGATTTGCTGCTGGTGCATTAGCTAATACAGGCGGTGCAGGATTCTTAGGTGCACTGATTGGTGGATTCTTAGCTGGTTATGTCATCGTATTTTTACGTAAATTATTCAAGAACTTACCAAAATCATTGGATGGAATTAAAACGATCCTCTTTTATCCAGTGTTTGGCTTACTGATTACTGGTTTCTTGATGTTGCTGGTCAATGTCCCTATGAAAGCAATCAATGATGCATTGAACGGTTTCTTGACAAGTATGAGTGGTTCGAATGCTGCTTTACTTGGTGCATTATTAGCTGGAATGATGGCGGCAGATTTAGGCGGTCCAATCAACAAAGCTGCTTATGTGTTTGGTACAGCAACTTTAGCTACGACTGTTGCAACTGGCGGAAGTGTCGTGATGGCTTCTGTTATGGCTGGAGGAATGGTACCTCCATTGGCAATTTTCGTTGCTACACGTTTGTTTAAGAATAAATTCAGCAAAACAGATCAAGATGCTGGTTTGACGAACATCGTGATGGGACTATCGTTTGTCACGGAAGGATCGATTCCATTTGCAGCAGCTGACCCGATTCGTGCCATTCCAAGTTTTATTATTGGTTCTGCTTTAACTGGCGGATTAGTCGGAGCTTTCGGGATCAAATTACTGGCTCCTCACGGCGGGATTTTCGTTGTATTCTTACTGAGTCACCCGGTCATGTATTTGGTGTTTATTGCTATCGGAGCAGTCGTATCTGGTGTGATTTATGGTTTATTGAGAAAAGCTCCTGCAGCAGCAGAAGCATAGAAATAAAAAAGAAGAGACTGGGAAACCCCAGCCTCTTCTTTTTTTATAGAATCAAGTAGTGTAGATGAATAGTTGTTGTAAAATAGTTTTTCCATGTTCGTTAAAATGATTGCTTCAAATTTGTGATAGAAGATTTAGCCTCGATTTCCTGCTTGATTCTTGGCAAGTTTGCTTCATCAGTCAAGATAACCAAAATATCTCCTACATTCATGATCGTATCACCGTGAGTCAAGATTTCCTGATTTCCTCTGCGTATAGAGATTAGCAGCATATTTTTAGGCCAATTGAAGTCTCGTACCATTAATCCGTCTAAAGAACTCTCTGCCGTTACTGGAAAATCAAAAGTTGTCCTTGCACCTTTTAGTGAGGCGGTCTGAGTATTTCCAAGTAGACGTTCCAATAATGATTCGTAAATTGGATTCCCGCCGAGAAGGTCATTGACGATATAAGCAACAAGAGCAGCCAATCCTAAAGGCATCAGATGATTAAGAGAGCCAACCATTTCTGTCACTAAAATAATTGCTGTCAGCGGTGCTTTTCCAATCGCTGTGAAATAACCAGCCATGGCAATAACGACAAAATCCTTGATGTAGATTGGATCCATCCCGAAATCAACCATAATGTTTCCATAAAAGCTACCGATTAAAGCCCCCAATGTCAATATCGGAAGGAAAATCCCCCCTGGAAGACCACCACCGTAAGAAATCATGGAAAAAACGAATCGAAGAACAAACAAACCGATAATCATAATGATTGGCAAGGAAGCATGTCCAAAAGCTAAAACAATTTGATTGCCTCCGCCTAGAGTATTAGGCCATAAATAACCAATTGGCAAAATCAGCAAGAAAGGAACGAACCCGTGAAAATAAGCTGGTAAAGGCAATCGGTTGTAAAATTTTGGCAAAGCCAGCAAGACCTTCTGATAAATAAAACCTAAGACGCCTAGAAGTACTCCTAATCCCACTAAAGAACCATAATATTTCAACGGCAAAGAAGGAAGATCACCTAGATATAAAACAGGTCTCAAGCCGAAAAAGTAAAGAGAGACGAAGTTAGCAGTGATTGCTGAAGCAAATGATGTCAGCCAAACAAATGGAGAAAAGGAGTGATGGATTTCTTCTAAAACAAAGAGTAATCCTGCGATAGGAGCATTGAATGCTGCTGCAAGTCCGCTACTTGCACCGCTAGAAATTAAAATCTTTTCTTCTGAAGATGGACTCCGAAACAATTGTCCAGCTCCTTGTCCAATGGATGCGCCAAGCTGTATAGAAGGTCCTTCTCTACCTAGAAAAAGGCCCGCACCAACTGAAAGTACACCGCCAATGAACTTTTTCCATAAAACAGAGAACCAGTTCATTGATAATTCCCCGCGAAGCTGTCCCTCTACTTGTGGAATCCCGCTTCCCTTGATATCCGGTTCATTTTTGACCAGATAACCCACGAAAAATGCTGCAAGGATGCAGCAAATAGCTACGCCAATTAAGTAAATCGGCTGTTCCCGACTCATTTCATAGATACTTCGAACTAAATCGCTTAGCTTTTCGATAGATAATCGAAACAGGCTAACGACGATTCCTGTCAGCAGTCCAACAAATATTCCTTTTAGAATAAAATATATCTGAGTCTTATCTAATTTCTTGATTTTTCCTTTTTTTTCCATTCAAACGCCTCGCTTTCTTTTAATTTAGCGCGAAATCAACGAATTGACAAGGAAAAATCCATAAAAAGAAACAAATGATTTTGAACTAGCTAGTTTAATGAAAGCCAAGAAAATGCTATAATTAACAAGATTGATAAAAGAAAGGATGTTGTTAATGTCATCCAAAGCTGAATTATTAAACGGGATGAACCCCCGTCAGAAAGAAGCTGTTCTTCACACTGACGGACCATTACTGCTAATGGCAGGTGCAGGAAGTGGAAAGACGAGAGTGCTGACACACCGCATTGCCTATTTGATTGAGGAAAAAGAAGTCAATCCTTGGAACATCCTAGCGATTACTTTTACCAATAAGGCTGCAAAAGAAATGAAAGAACGTGTCAATGCGATTCTCGCATCTGGAGGCGAAGATGTCTGGGTATCGACTTTTCACTCGATGTGTGTGCGTATTTTAAGAAGAGATGTTGATTTTATCGGGTATAACCGGAACTTTACAATCATCGATTCTTCTGAACAGCTGACCTTGATGAAACGGATACTAAAAGAACTGAACATTGATCCGAAAAAATATGATCCTCGAAGTATATTAGGAACAATCTCTCAAGCAAAAAACAGCCTGCAGACCCCTCAGGATTTTGCAAAAATGCAAGGCAGTTATTACGAAGAGATTGCGGCAAAATGTTATGCTGCTTACCAAAAAGAGCTTCAATATAATCAATGTATGGACTTTGACGACCTGATCATGAATACGATTCGGTTATTTGAAGAACATCCTGATTCACTCACATATTATCAAAACAAATTCCATTATATTCATGTAGATGAGTACCAAGATACAAATCACGCACAGTATACGCTAGTCAATTTATTGGCAGGTAGATTTAGGAACCTGTGCGTCGTGGGAGATGCAGATCAAAGTATTTACGGCTGGCGCGGTGCAGATATGCAGAACATCTTGGATTTTGAAAAAGATTATCCAGATGCTGCAGTAATTTTGCTAGAACAAAACTATCGCTCCACTAAAAACATCCTTAGCGCAGCAAACCAAGTCATTGAAAACAATAGCAATCGAAAACCAAAAAACTTGTGGACAGAAAACAAAGAAGGAAACAAGATCACTTACTACCGTGCAGATAATGAACGAGACGAAACCCGTTTTATCGTAGACCGGATGCAAGAAGAGATTCGAAGCAATCATCGGAATTACGGCGACTTTGCCATCTTGTACCGGACGAACGCACAATCTCGTGTAATGGAAGAAACTCTGTTGAAAGCAAATATTCCTTATAAAATGGTTGGAGGGCACAAGTTCTACGATCGTAAAGAAATCAAAGATATTTTAGCGTATTTGAATGTGCTGGCAAATCCTCAAGATTCAATCAGTTTTGAGCGTATCGTTAATTCGCCCAAACGAGGCATCGGACCAGGATCTATCGAAAAACTACGCAGTTTTGCTTCTCTTCATGAATGGCCACTGCTTGAAGCAGCGCAAAATGTGGATCTGG